>CAWHNC010000090.1:0-134659 GCA_963830245.1 Nitrospirota bacterium | reverse complement strand
TTTATACCTACTCGACTAGTTGCGTATTGCTGGAACTTCGCGCGCTTGGCAACCCGCGCCGCGATCTGCTCCGCATCCCCTTGGACCATGCTTCTGACCTCCATCCCTGACAGATTAGCACCTGCTTGACCTAGTTTTCTTGGGGAACCCCAACGCCCTATCTTATTTTGAAACGCATGACTCGCCCTCAGGGTACCCACAGGGTTCCCCTGCACGACCCTTTCAGGGGTGGAGTATCAAGATAAACGACTCAGAAACAGGCATTGCACAAGCCTCAGGAGGACGATCCATTTGGGAAGAAAAAATTTCTCTATGACAAAGAAAACAATCAGTATCTATGCCCTGAGGGCAAGGCATTAAAATATTCGCATTACAGTGAGGTAAAGGGGCATTACTTATACAGAATCAAAGGGCCGTCGAACTGTATTCAGTGTAAGCATTATGGCAAGTGCACAAATAATACGAGGGGGCGTGCGATAATTCGGCTGAAGGATGAGAATGTAAAAGAAGAACTGGAAGCTCTTTATAAAAGTGACCAAGGGCAGTTGATCTATAAGAAGCGGAAGGAGAAAGCAGAATTGCCGTTTGGGCATATCAAAGGGAATTTAAAAGCAGGTGCATTTCTGTTAAGAGGGCTCAAAGGGGTAAATGCAGAAATGGCACTATTATCCACCTGCTTTAACATATCCAGAATGATAACGATACTGGGGATGTCCGGGATCATGGCAGCACTGGGATGATTGGATGAAAAGATACCGGCACAAACATACAAATTAATTGGAATAAGGGCTGATTTGGATAAAACATGGATTCCCGCTTACTACCTGCGGGAATGACGGAACTAATTGGAATGGACTGTGGAATGTCAAAGGCACTATAAATTCAGTTGTAATAAGTAATTGTGACACAGTCTGTGCGCGGGAATGACGCAGTTTATGTGTATTTCCTTATGCCGGCAACTGCAATCCCTCGTTGCACTGCCTTCATTTCATCTCTTCCCCTCACTTTTCATGAAACTTTTGACATTATCTTTCTACTCAAACTGTATCGAAAAAGGGCTTTGTTGTCAAGGATAGGTGGCGAATTGCGCTACCATCATTTTTTTGCTAATATTCGGATAGGATGCCGGTGAACACAAGCTTTTTATTGAATTGGAGGAAGCAATGCAAACAACGTTTAAAGTGATTGTCATATGTGGGGTTATAGCCCTGCTGTTTGCAGGGTGCGCAAGTCTCCAGCCGCAAGTAGTTTTGAGTGAAAAGGAAAGCGAAAAAGTCGTAGAATTGAAAGCAGAGAGCTTCAAATTCGTGCCTAACAACATCAGGGCCTTTGAGGGAGATACGATCCTTTTCCGCATCGAAAACACTTCCGATTCGGCGCATAACTTCACGATCATAAACCC
Organism: Nitrospirota bacterium; assembly: GCA_963830245.1. Classification (GTDB taxonomy): domain Bacteria; phylum Nitrospirota; class Thermodesulfovibrionia; order Thermodesulfovibrionales; family Dissulfurispiraceae; genus JADFXI01. Next base: position 133,257 of record CAWHNC010000090.1, on the reverse strand, counting down.
ACAGCGGGAGATCCTAAAGAGCGTTGCTCTTCCGGCCAAGCAAGAGGTAGATCTCAAGGTATTCTTTGCAGGGTTGGGAGTGTATGGATTCTACTGCGACAAGCCCTTCCATGCCTCATTTGGCATGAAGGGACAGGTTGAAGTGGTAAAAAAAGGACCCAATAGCAGACTACATTAGGGGCAACGGAATGAACGTTTCGCAGCTTGCGGCTGCAAAAAGCACCCCTATGTCTGCAGCCCATTCGTCACCTGAAGCTGGTGTTGGAGCCACGCTTACATTTGCGCTACTGAAGGCAACACCGGTAAACATGGGAGGAGTTGTAGATATTAAGTTCGCCTTCTCTACCGGATTGTTAACTGTCTCGGATTTCGCGAAGGCGTTATTGCCACTTACGGATATCGAAACAAACACCAAAAGTAAAATGGATAGGAAAAACATTACGGATCCTTTCATTCGAGGCCTCCCTTTTTTAGAGTTCATCAAGAACGACTAATACTCGGTGTATACCTACCGTAAGTATAAGGTCAAATCTCAGAAGAAAATGTGATGAATATCACAAAAACTGATTAAACTTTCTTAATGAACAGGCTTAATTATAGAAGGAGATTTCATTTGAGCGGATAATGGCCGGGCTTGAAAAGTTTCCTGGGGATGACCTGATTGATTTCCAAATGCGTATTTACAGGTATACGATCTCGTCTGGCAGACATGTCAGTTTTTCACAACCCTTATCTGTTATTGCCAGGGTGTTCTCTATCCCAACTGCCCCCTTACCGGGGAACAGGAATTTCGGTTCAACGGCAATTGTCTGGCCTGCCTCAAGAAGGGTCTTGAACTTCGGTGCAAGGACAGGCAGTTCATCCAGTTCGAGCCCAACACCGTGTCCCACGAACTTTGCCAGTTCGCCGGGACATCCCATAAAATGCTCCCCTATGCCTGCATCAGACGCCATCTTTGCAGCGCTATGGAAGAGATCTTCGCAGATACTGCCGGGTGTGAGGTTATTTTTGAGTAATTCCTGTATGCCAAGAGAGATGTCAAAAGCCCTTTCAAGTTCGGGATCGAGGCTGCCAAAGCAGAAAATGCGAGTCATATCGGCAATATAACCATTGTAAAATCCCCCATAGTCCACAATGACAGGAACCCCTTTTCCAATACAGTCCATTGAAGGCCCATAGGGTGCGGCAGTCCAATGCCCTTTGCCTGTAACAGGCCCGTCAAAGCAGCCGGCTACTGCGCTGTTTCCGCCTGAAGCCGCAATACCTGTAATCTCCTGGTTGAAGCCGCGAATACGAAGATAACCGCCAATGCCGGTTTTACGAAGAGAGTATTCTAATTCCGCAGCAAGGTCGAGCTCACGCATGCCGGGTCTGAGAAATTCCGGTATCTTGCTGAAGGCTTCTGCGAGCAAACTGCCGCTCATACGCATCTGCTCAAGTTCCCAGGCTGATTTCACAGACCTCAGTTCCCGGTTCATTGAAGAGATGTCCAGAAACTCACACTCCTCAATATTATTACGGAAGAAGTTAAAATGTTGTAGTGGGAGGACATCAAAGGTGAGGCCGATCTTTCTTATCTGCTTCCCTATGATGCCGGACAGGTCTCTGCTGGAAGGGAAAGGCCGCACATCTTCAATTTTGCTCTCTAGCAGGCTACGGATGAAACTCTTTCTCACAAGCAGGACGGGAGCGCTGTCTATCGGTATCCAGACAACAGCATTCTGTCTGGCGCCGGTGAAATAAAAGACGTCGACTGCGTAACTGAATAGTGCGCCGTCAAGCCCTTCAGTCGCAAGCCGTTTTTTGAGGTTCTCTATCCTCTTACTGATCTCTTCTTTCGGAGTTGTCGTATTCAATTGATTATACACATCATACCAAATTTTACGAGAGAATAGCTTGAAAGAGGTGATGCTGTGCATGTTTCTACCCCAAAATGCTCATCTATTCTCCGGGCTCAAAAAAGTGACCGGCAACTGTGCAGTCTACTTGTTTAGTATTCTGTTTTTTGCTAATGGCGCAAGTTGAGTAAAAAAAAGTGGACAAACGACGAAAGTATGGATTATTATTTTTTACGTTGCGATATGTAACATTTGAATGTTTCGGTCTGCACACATTTTATTTATAAGGAGGTATGCTCATGAGACCAACGGAGAGGGTAAAGCTCTTATTGACTGTAACACTGGCACTTTTAATCCTTACAGCATGGACAGGGGAGGGCAAAGCATCGGAGGGCGATGCTGACTACAGGACACCGGACACATGGTCGCAGCATTTTACGCCGGGCGGATTTTCGGACATGGTAAACGGCATCAAACTTACGGATGACGCAGTAATGAACGTAGGGCTGACATCGAGGTACGTACTGAGGACAAACACTTCCGGAAGCGACAGCGACTTTTACCAGTATTTAAGGGCGGATGTAGAGGGGTTCAAGCTGGGGAGCGGGAAAGTATACGGCACAGTATTTTGGAGGACAGCGAGTGACCTTGACAGGAACAGCGACCACAGCAACTATCATTTTTACGATGACATACTTGATGCTGAAATAAGCCACAATAAAAGTGCATCGAGGTTGTATCAGGGCAACATCACCTTTGACAATGTAATACCGATGACAAAGCTGACAGCCGGGCGTCTTTATTCGAGCCACATAAACACATTACAGATAGACGGAGCGGATTTCAGCGTAGGCACAGATAAAGTGAGGGCATATGCGTTTGGGGGCGAGCCAGTAAGCTTCTATTACGGCGGGCAGGGAGACACCGTATATGGGGGCGGGGTAGAAGTAACGCCGCTGACCGGGACCAAGATAGCAGCGGAATATACGGCATTGAGTATAGGAGGCACGCATGACGATCTGTATAACGTAAGACTTGATAAAGATGTAATAAGAGGGATGCATCTTTACGGCATATACACAGATCTGAACTCCAAGAACGCACTTGAAGCCGGGTTACAGTACCGGATAGAGAGTACAAAGACCTATGTAAGACTGAAGTACAAGGGAGTGTATAACGAGATAGATTTGAACAATTCCTATCCGGTGAACCCGTTGTCGGTGACACTGTTGCCGTATGGCAAATTCAACGATTACAACGTAGAGGTAGGGCAGGGGATAGGGCGCAACGTGATGGTATCAGTAGGAGCAGAGGCAAAGGATGCAGGGGGGGAAATTGATTATGACAACAGGAGTTACACAAGATACTATGGCAACGTAGATTTAATAGGGTTGCCGGACAAAGACACATACATATCGCTTACAGTGGAAAGGTGGGTGGTAAGCGAAGACACAGCGGATAGCGTGAACCTGGGCCCCGGGTCTGCTTCAACAGGTAACGACGGCAAGACTCAGATAAGCGGCAGAATAAGTCAGAGAATAATGAAGGGCCTGGACCTATGGGCAGGCACTAGCTATAACAAGTACACGTACGATGCGCAGAGCAACCGCATGGAAGAGAATGCGAGGGTTGTTTATATAGGGGGCCTGTGGGTGGTGAGCAAGCACGTAAGCGTGTCTACAGATTTGAGCCTGGAGAACGCCAGCGTATTTGCGGCGGACAACATAAAAGACAACTACAAAGTAGAGACATGGTTGAACCTCGTATATTAATTAATTAAAAAAGATAGAGGAGGATAAGTGATGAAAAGATACAGGGCTTTATTAGTGACTGCATTGATCGTCATAGGGTTAAGCGCGGCAGCAGTGTATGCTCAGGAAGGCACAACGCCGGCGGCGACACCTTACGGCACAGGCGGGGCAGTGAATGCAGAAAAGGGCGCGACGCCCGGCACAGCAGCGACACCTGAGAGCACATGGGAAAGCATAAAGCCGGCGACACATGACAGCACATGGATAAGGGCGCATGGCGAGGAAAGCAAATATGATGAGAACTCATGTCTTGGGTGTCATAAGAACAGGGTGGACTGCATAAAATGCCACCAGGAAGTGGCGCCGCGGAGCCACACGCCATCGTGGACACGCATAGGGCATGGACTGGAGAGCAGGTGGAACAGGGACAAATGTCTGGTATGTCATCAGGAGGACAGTTGTGTAGATTGCCACAACAACACACAGCCATCGAGTCATCGTTCCGGCTGGGGCGGATTAGGGCAGGCAGTGAACATACATTGTCAAAACTGTCATTTCCCGGTACAGGATACAGGGTGCTTCACATGTCATAAAACAGTGCATACGCCTGCACAATTCAGTTCGCATAGTGTGCGATAGAAAATAGGGGGGTGAAAACTGAGGGGGTGTACGATCCTATCAATGAGAATAGTTTATGGTTTTATGTTACAACTGATCTATAAGAAAATATGTTGACTAATAAACTAGAGAGAGGATACAATCATCTTAACTATGATAGTTTTTAGTTTTTATGGAACAAATAATCCATAAATTAAGGAGGACAGGATGGAAGTTTTAAAGGATTTGAAAGAAGCCCTTAGTGAGAAGACGACTGTAACAAGGAGAGGTTTTCTTAAAGGACTCGGCGTATTCAGCGCAACAGCAGCAATTTACGGCTGCGGAGGAGGAGGCCAGTCCTCATACTCGAGCGCACCTGCTGTAGGGACGGCTATTGCGTCGGCAGCAGACAATCTTGTAATTGACCCGGAGCTGCAGGTTACGATGGTAAGCGAGCCCTGGAACTGCGGCGGCAAGTGCTCATTCAAGATTTGGTCAAAAAATGGAGTGATGGTGAAGATTTCATCGGGCTCAGCCGATATTCCCAGGGCAACCTCGGCTGCTGCGGACGAGTCTATCACTATGCCCCAGTTCAGGGGTTGCCCGAAGGGCTATGCACAGATAAAGAAGGCGTATCAGCCTGACAGGCTTCAGACCCCGCTGAAGCAGACCCTATCAAGGGGCAACATGAACGGGTTCGTAAGTATAACCTGGGATGAGGCATACGATAGGATTGCGGCTGCTTACCAGACCGTAATAGCGCGTGCCAGTGTGCTCGGGTACTTACCTCTTGGCGCTATAAGCGGTTCAGGCTGTAACCCCGGGGTCGCACCGTATCTTGGGTATCCATATTTGTCTCCCAGCGGAGCCCCGTCAACCGACAATATGATACAGGGCATGTATGGCGCGATCGGTACAAGCGCGGCTTCCAACGGTCTTGGGGATCTTCTTAACTCAAAGTTTATCCTTAATATCGGAGCCAATACCACAACCTCTTTCAGCCATCAGTTTCCGAGCCACTGGTATTTCACGAAGGCGAGAGAAGCTGGAATCCCGATTGTGACCATGGACCCGTTGTTTACGGATTCAGCTGCGGTCTGTTCCTCAGGTTTTTCGAAATTTAATCTGCCCGCGTTCATAAATCCGAGGGTAGGCACAGACTCGGCAATTCTTGCTGCCATGGCGACTTATATATACGCGAACAATCTTCATAATGTATCGTTTTTAAAGCAGTATTGCTTCGGTTTTTTCCCGGGCGATACGGTTGTGAGCCAGTCGACCACAAAAAACCCCGTAACGGGACTGGCCAATGCAGGCCAGACCTTTACCACACCGACAGGCATGTCCTTTGTGGAGTATATGACCGGCCTGATGACAACGTACGGTGGTGTCAACGGCGTGCTGAACTGGGCCTCGCAGATTTCGGGTGTCCCGGCTGCCACCATTCAGAACCTTGCCCTTGCTTACGCCACAACATCGCCTGCCTGCCTGTTCGGTGGATATGGCGGATGCAGATCAGCCGGCGCTTATCATTATACAATGATGCTGATTGCCCTGGCAGCCATGACAGGCAATTCAAACATTGTTGGCGGAGGTCCGGGATTCGTTGCTGCGGCAGACCCAACGCCTGTCAATCTGGGAGCGACAAAAAATCCCGTAACAACACACTCAACGGTCGGGACTATCGGCTGCTCTTCCAACGCCTTCGTCAATATCCTTTTGAATGGCGTCGATAACAGGACTCCTGCCCAGATGAGGGCCGATATCCTGTATCAAAACAAGGTCGACCTCGGCCCTTGGGCGGCAACGCGAAATGATGCGACAGGTCATGACGGCAGGCTGAGAATAGAGATGATAGAATGGGGTGGAAACAACTTTAATTCGAGGAGAGGCTCTATCAACAAGCTACTGCTGGCAATAAAGAATGTCAATTTCATCTTTGCGATTGACAATCACCTCAATCCTTCCTGCGCGATCTCTGATATTGTGCTGCCGGTGGATTCGCATCTCGAGAGGAACGAATTCCAGAGCAAACCCCTTGTCTATTATGCCAACAACCAGGTTGTAAACACCATGTATCAATGTAAGAATATGTATAATATTACGGGCGACATCCTCAACAGGCTCGGCGTTCAATACGGGACATACGGTCCTCGCGGGAGCGAAACCCTGGTGCAGATAATGGCGGAGCAATGGGCCGGAGCATCAATCAATGCAACGCTGCTGGCGGCCAACCCCGGCGCTACGCTCCCGAGTTTTGCGACATTTCAGCAGCAGGGGATTTTCCAACTGCCGCTGACTCCTGCCCAGTCTGTTGTGGGTCTGGCGTCCACTGCTGCCGGGAAGTTCTCGACTGACACCGGAAGGATAAACTTCTTTTCTCCTTTTTACTTCTACAGGGACCAGAGTCTCGGCGCGACCTACCAAAAGCCGGACGGAGGATATTACAGGAGCACATACCCCCCTAAGGCGATGTATGCGCCTCCTATCGAGGGTTTTGACCCCAACACGGGAGTGTTCCTTGGTTCCTATACCGGATACAAAATCAAGAACGGGCAGCCGGTCAAATACACTCTTCAGATTAACACTGCCCATCACAGGAGAAGGGCGCATACCGTATATGACAATGTGGCAATGCTGAAGGAAGACTTCCCTGAGGTAATCACAATGAATAATGCCGACGCAGCAGCAAGGGGTATCAGCAACGGCGATTATGTGTATGTGTATAACGACCATGGATGCGTAAAGCAGAATGTAATGCTGAGCAACAGGATAGCTCCAGGAGCGGTCCATATCGGAGATGGGGAATGGTACAGGCCCAGCCCGAGCGAGACATACCAGGCATGGCTGGACATGGCCGGAACCGGAGTGCCTACTATGTATTCAGTGCCTGTGGATGTCGGCGGAGCGCCGAATACCCTTATGCATGACAGGGATATCGGAACAAAGGATATTGCCTGTGGAACTGCGGGCGACAACTGCTGGAACGGCCATTTTGTAGAGGTCAGTTTGACCCATCCTGACAGTTAATAAAAGGAGGACAGATATATGAACCAATGGGGATTTTATTACGACCAGACGAGATGCATAAACTGCAAGGCATGCGTAGTCGCATGCAAGGCATGGAACGACGACTTAAGGGGAGATGTTAATTTAAATGTAGAATTGTCTTGGCTGAATACGACTCAGTATACGGCCCCTTCATCATATGAAACCGACAGCGCCAATGATGGTAGGCAGAATTATTCACTATTCGCGAAATACCACATGAAGGAGTTCTGGAGAAGGCTTACAAAGACGGAATATGGCACTGTATCGCCCAATGTAGATATCCTGAGCACGTCACTGGGATGCAATCACTGCGCCACGCCTGCGTGTATACCGGTATGTCCGATGCAGATAATCTATAAGGAACCCACTTATGGGATAGTGCTTGTAGACAACGCCAACTGCATATCGTGCGGCAAATGCCAGGACGCGTGTCCGTGGAAATCGCCGCAATTTTATGATCCCAACTTCAGGAGCTATACTCAGGCAGACCCTGCGAGGCCGAAGATGACGAAGTGCACCTTGTGTATAGACAGGATAAGCGCGGGATTAAAGCCACAGTGTGTCGCATCCTGTATGAACAGGGCATTGGATGCGGGTCCTATTTCTGACCTGAAGGCCAAGTATCCTAACTGGCAGCCCGGATCGGCGATAGTCAATTTCCCGAGCGACGCAGTGCCGAGCCTTGGGATAAACACAGGGCCCAGCATCATTTTCACCCCGAGGACGCTGAAGGTCAGCGGACAAGGGACCATTCAGAACGATACCAATTAAAGATGTAACGGTAGGATTGAAGACAGGGGAGGTCTTTGCCTCCCCTGTCTGTTTTCAGGGGTCGATTATTGTATAGAGCAAAAATAAAGCCATACATTGTCCAATTTTCATTGGCTATGCCCGATGCCTTACTGTTTTGGCAATCCTTAACCGCCACCAAAATGTATGCACGGCGCCTTTTGTTTGTATGGCTTTAAGTATATTGGCCCTGAGACGCTTACCCAAGCATTCTTTTTAGTTGGGGGCTTCGGTAGATGTATCAGGCTTCCCCCTCGCTGCTGGGGGCTTGCTCACAACATCCTTCACCAGCTCCCTTACTGTTTTCGATTCTTAAGGCTCACCGTCTCAGGGATTTCAAGTCCTGTGTTATAACATAAGCATACCTCACCTTCAGCTGTTCTCCCGCTATTTAACAGACTGATTTTTGACCCATTTATCATTGCGGTCGGGTGCTTTCGGAGTAAGCAATTCTATCTTGATTTGAGCTTCTTTAAAATGTTTACCATTTGGAAATAATTGTGTATACGCTTGATACCCTTCAACTATATTCTTCCTGTTAGCTGAATCCCATGCTGCCTTGTCAGGAGTTGAGCATGCCACAACGAAAAGGCAACATATAAGACATAAGTAAGGTAATGACTTTGTCCGCTCCATGTCACGCCCCTCCTCTGTTTTTCATTTGTCACTTTGAAGCCCAATTTTTTTCCGACCCTGCACACTCATATCATCACTGCAACACTCGAAAAGTATTTTTCTGTCAAAACAATAATGAGCTTATTAATTGAAGGTTATGCATTGGAGGGAACTTTAAAAATCAGCCTAACGATGATATTTACGTAAGAATAGTAGAAAAAACACAATACTATTTGTCCGACATTGCAGTGTGTTCAGAAGTTTTTAACCCATTTCCTCCTGTATTTCACCGGCGATAACAACACAGGATTTCCTTAAGGCACTATAGGATCTAGATCGGGCAAATACCATCCCGTTTACATTGTCTTCCTTTCATGCGAAGCTCAAGCCTTGCCTTCCTTCGCATGATCGCCTCCTGATTCCTTCTTCTATCGTCATCTGTATCCAGTATCAGCTCGGGCACTTGCGTAGGTTTTCCATCAGGACCAAGAGCAACAAATGTTAGATATGCCGACGATGTATGCCTGATCTCGCCCGTAATGAAGTTTTCAGCCTCTACCCTGACACCAATCTCCATCGAGGTCTTGCCAACCATATTAACGCATGCCTTAAGCCAAAGCAGATCACCGACGAATACAGGATTATGGAAGGCCATCATATCTATAGAAGCGGTGACCGTATTTGATCGAGCATGACGACTGGATACCACAGCCGCTGCTGTATCAATCAGCTTCATTATCACGCCGCCATGCACATTACCGGACGGATTTGCATCCTCCGGTTGCATAACTTGCGCCATCACTACTGAGGTTTCCTTTACGGTTTTTTTCATGTGATCTCCTTATCTTGCGCCTGGATGCGTTATAAATGGGACGACGTCTTTCTGAGGAAGCATGGTTTTTAGCGACAGGAGTTTGCTCGCCAGGTCCGCTATCTAATACCGTTGTCCAGCCCCGATTAATTGTTTATTTCTGCTTCTAATCTACACTATCCCGGCTTGCTTGTAAAGCGAGACTTTGAGGAAGGAGTTTCCCATTACATTCGCTTATGGTAATATGTTAACAAAGGCCTTCAGATGGATTCTTGAAATCTGGAATGAGCAATTGATATAGCTGCGAGGAGTCGAACAATGACAAACGCTTTAGAAACCGTTCTCGAAAGAGTTCAAGAAGGTCATGGGCAGGGCGGCGTATTAGACCAGATCGATAAGATATTTCGCAAGCAGCAAAGAATCAATTTATTTGAAAAATTAGAAACGATCGATAACCATGAGGTATATAAATATCCTGTTATTCTTTATAAGTGCATTCTGTCAAACGGAAAAAAGCAGCCTGCCTTATTGCGCTTTTATCTTCCGTCCTGGAAAGATCACGATGCGATTTTTTGGCAAGCGCTCGGTGATTATGTCATCCTCGCTTTGCACCGGGTTACGGATATCGAATTTGACAGTGCCAGAGGCCGGCTGAAGATGAAATATTTTCCCAAGATAAAAGGTCGGATAAAACATCCGGAAGACATCAGGGGGATTATCCAGAAAATTGCTTATCTTGTGGATACCGAAGGTTTACCGACAGACTTCACTCGATTTCGGCGCATGACAGAACGACGTGACAGCTTGGGCGAAATGAGCAAAGAACAGGCCGCACTTATCGGCATAGCATTAAAGCTTATCCAAATTCCTTAGAGCCGTGTCCCCCAATGCGGACTTTAAGGATAATTACTCCTTTGGTCCGTCAATTTCATGCAAAGTTATCGAAAAAAGTGGAGCTTCTATAGCCTCATTATGGCACACTGGACACCTGCCCGGCTTTTTGAGACGCTCTCTCTTTTTGAAGATGAAGCCGCATTTTTTGCATTCTGCCGGAGTAATAATGAGGGCCCCATGAATGCTGGCCAGGGTCTTCCGAATATGTTCAAGGTGATCATAAGCTTCTTTTTCAGTAATCTTAACGTGAGAAGAGATATCTTTTGCCGCAAAAGTTGCGCCTTTAAGGAGTGCTATAATTTCATGCCTGATTGTATCAGGTCTTTCGGAAGGAATTGGAGGTTTTTTTGCTCTTTCTCTCATGCTTAAAATAAGCATATATTATAAGAGTAATGATGAGCAAGACAGTATGACAGCAGCAAACAGAAAGAGAAATAGATGACGATGTCCATATCATTCACCACTGACACGATTAAATTAAGCGATGGGGGAATCGTCGGTGTAGCTTTTGCAGGAAAGATCGATGGTCCTACCGTCTTCCATTTTCACGGGAATGGCTATTTCGGGCATGTGCTCGACTGTTATCGCGTGCAATAGGGTCCGATGAAATCAGCATCGGGAAATATATTGTTCGGGTTAGAGCACTGCTCGGACCTGCGGATCAAAAACTTATAGATAACGCTGAGGTCAGAAGAGGTTTAGCAAAGGCATTAGCCGAGAGTCGTCGGCAAGGAAAGAAAGCGAACTTTCATGAAACAATAACATTAGTCCGGCCCTGGGGCTTCGAGATTCAAATAGTTCGTACCTATTCCTATCGAGCACCGTTGCTAATAGCTTATCGGATAATTGTTTCAGTATGGCGAATATGTGCTATAACTGCCAACCATATGGCATCTCATCTAAAATTACCTTGCATGGCAGTAAGTAATTTGTTATCATCCAATTATTCAGGTGAGGATCAATGAAACTCAGAACCCTTCAGATACTGATTTCTCTTCTTACAGGCATTATCCTCCTTTCCGGCATGGCGAATGCCGCTCAAAAAACCATTGTCAAAGAATATTCATATCAGGCCGGCGAGCAGGACAGCAAGGCTTCAAGCAGGGTCATGGCGATGGCGCAGATCAAAAGGCTGGTTCTGGAAGAGGTCGGGACCTATATCGCGGGCACAACCGTTGTTAAGGGTCTCCAGCTTGAATCCGACCAGATCAATGCCATGACTGCAGGCATTGTGGGTCTCAAGGTCATTGATGAGTCATGGGACGGCAAAGTCTTCTATATGAAGGCCGAGGCGACATTTGATCCCGACGATATTGCCAAAAAGCTTGAAAACATGGCCAGGAATCAGGATCAGATTGTGGAGCTGGAAAACACTCAAAAAAAAATTGACGACCTCCAGACTGAAGTAGAGGGACTTAAAGCGGACATGCTCGCCATGCAAGCCCAGGGTCAACAGCGTGATCAGACCGCCGATACCTCACCGCAAAATCAGGGTCAACACAGCGATCAGACAGCCGATGTATCCCCGCAACCGGCGCCGCAGCAGGTGGTCCGGCAAGATTATGTGACCGCATATAATGATGATGTGAACCAGATCAGCGGTCTCGACATGGTCCAAAACGGTTATGTGAACATCAATTCCGGGGATTACTACGGAGCCCTTGATACACTGAATAACGCTATTGCCCTGAGTCCTCAGGTGGCGCCGACTGCATATATCGCGACAAGCATTGTCTACGTATTCCTGGATATTCCCCAGGAAGCTTTTGCAGCGCTGAATAAGGCAGTCCGGTTAAACCCGGAGATAGAGACAAGGGCCACACTGGCAAGGGCTTTTGTGTTTGAGCGGTTCGGCGATAAGGAGCAGGCACTGGAGGAGGTCAACAGGGCCATGCGCATGGATCCGCTCGAACCGTGGGCATACCGCGTGAGGGCTGGACTTTATAGTCAGAGAGACAACAGGGGTATGGCCCTTGCGGATATGCAGAAGGAGAGGAAACTGCATGATATACTCCGGCTCCGGCAGGAGTTCACAAATTCCAGGCCGGCTACTCATGAACGTAGCCGGGTTATAACAATTAATAATAGTTCTCTTAATAAGGTTGAAGAGAAACCTGCACAGGGCATAAGATCGCGGGAGGAAGCAAAGCGAGAGCAGGAGAGCCGCAAAAAAGAGGGCTTTGACAGGGCGAGAGCCGGAAAGGAAAGACCTGTTCGACCTGTTGATGAACAGCAACACCAGGTTAGACGGCAGCAGGGCAGACAACTCAAGATGGGAGAGGCAAAACAGCAAAAGCTCAAGATGGGAGAGACAAAACAGCCAAAACTCCGGATGGGAGAAGCAAAACAGCCAAGACTGCAAAAGCTGCCGCAGGGTAAAATACAGGAAAGACAGAGACCAAGACAAGCTGATAAGGGGAGGCAGGGTCCGAGGGCGGATAATAAGCAAAGAGCGCAGCAAAGAGAATCAAAATAAGAACAGAAGCAGTGAAGAATGCGGGTTCCGGATAATCTGAAAAAGCCAATTGCAGTGCCTGTTTAAGAGAGGAGCTGTCTTTAATGCAAGGCATAGTTGAGGATCTGACATTTGCCGGAAGCGTATGTTCACGCGATGCAGATGCTTGTGAAAAGTTTGTGGCTGAATACACGGACCTTGTTCTTTCAAAGGTATCGGCTCTTATGAAGACGCATTGCGCCTATTCTGCAAGAGAGAGATTATGTTCATTGATCGTTCTTCGTAAGCAACGCAGAGGGGAAAAATGCTTCCCGCTTGACCAATGCGATGAATGCATGGAATCATATGTCTGGTTTTTTGAATTTCTGAAGAAAAAAATCAAGGCATACAAGGGCACTAACAACTGCAGCCTTAAGACATTTGTCTGGTCCATAATAAACGCCAGGTCAACATATATCGAGTGGTTAAGATGGAAGTATGGAAGGGCATATTAACGAGTGGGTATCGGAAAGACTCCCCAAAGCAATTAAAGCCCTTGATAAGCTTGATCAGAAGATATTTATAGGCCTGAGGCTAAGAAAATCCGCGGAGCAGATATCAACGGAACTTGGCCTGCCTCTCGAAAAGGCAAAGGATAAGATAAGCGGCATCAGGCATCTGCTTATCAAAACCGGACAGCTTTATCTTGTAGAAGAACCCCGATTTATCTCTATTCATTCAGATGATCCGGATGCTGAGGACTTGCCTGTGGCCTCGGTCGGGCTTAACCTGGATGAAAAACTCATTATCGATGAATTCATCACCTTTTTAAAAGATGCGCTGGAGCAAATCCCCGTACATCAAAAACGTTTGTTGAGGTTGAGATATAGGCATAAACTGTCTGCAAAGGATATTGTCGGGTTTTCAAAAAAACTTGGGTTCAGTCTGGTTCCTGATAAAACCCTCGGCGAACTGAAAGAGCAGGATGTCTTTTATGAGCTGAACCTTGGGCTGAAAGGCGTGCTTAGGAAGCTCAAGGCCCTTTATAAAGAGGATGCCTCGTTCGGGTTGGAGAATTTGAAATATATTTTGGAGGAAATTGATCTATAGTTCAAAGTTGAAACTTTATGTCCGTCAAATAACATTTATGGCAACTGGTGTAGAGTGACTAATACTTCTTTACTTATGTTCAATGTTTTTAGCTGTCATTCCCGATCACTACTTCGGGAATGACGACTAATGGATTGGGGAGCAGGGGCTTATGAATGGAAAAAAAGAGCATCTGGATTTAAACACAATCCAGTCTTTCATCGACGGCGGTCCGCTGGATACTGAAAGCGAAGACCATCTTGCCTTGTGCGGGAAATGCTTTGAAGTTTATAGCGGCCTGAAAATGATGGAGCAAAGGTTACAAAAAGCATTCAAGGACAAACAGGCAACACCTTCCTGCCCTGAAGACTGGGAGCTCGGCTCGTATATAAAAAATGAAGCCCCGCCTCTTGCTATGGAAACGATATCCAAACACATAATGCAATGCGATTGCTGCCTTGACAGGTCGGCCCCCTACTACCGGGCGCTTGATACTGATGCAGAGGCGATGGCCGTCCCGAATGAATGGAGGGCGAAGGCTTTGCAGTCTCTGACCGAACAACCAGCTGCAAACAGACAAAGGGCATCCGTGTATGAACATATCAAAGGATACATAACAGGCTTTGCATCATCGCTGCCCCCTATCCCCGTATATGCAATGACTGTGGCGGTCGCTATTGTCCTTCTCATCATGTTTAAGTTGCCTGAGAAGCCTGCCATCATTCCAATAGAGTCTACTGAAAAACTGACTGTCAGGAATTCTGAAGTGCCCTCGTCCTTTGGATTTACAGGAACGGATGTTACCAGAGAAGTAAGCTATATGGAGATCACTCAGGTGGGATCAGAAATTGTCTTTAAATGGAAGCCTATATATAATGTCACCATATATACATTTTCAATAAAAGAGAAGAGAGACGGGAAGGTCATCTATTCACGGATTACCAACGAGGCGAAGGTTTCTTTGGACAGGAAAATCATAATAAAAAAAAGAGAGTATAGTTGGTTAATTACAGGCAAACCGAGTAACGGAGAGTACTTTGAGTACACAGGGGACTTCATCCTGTCCAAATAATAGGGCAATGAAAACTCACTTAACGACAATTTTTTTGACCTCTGTTTTTGTTTTGCTTGTCTGCTCAGGCGCATCGGCTGAAGACATGGGCAAAAAAGAATACTGGATCAACAAATACGGAGAAGTCAAAACAGGCAGGCTGTACCAGAGGGCGCATAATATTTATAACAATATCCTCTCTGCCGCAGACAGGAGGGTCGGCGTAGAGCCCTCGCTTTATATTATCAGGCATGAAGGGGCGCCCTGGGCTCAATCCCTTGCTGACGGTTCCATCATCCTGGCCAATGACGCGCTTAAGTTCTGCTATGAAGGGAGGTCTCCTGAAAAGGGTGATTCAAGGCTCGCCTTTGTTATCGGGCATGAGATCGCCCATCAGTTCAACGGGGATTTCTGGCAGTACAAGTTTTTGAACACTAAGGCGGGCGACAAGGACAGTTCACTCGCATTTCAGGACATAAGGGAGCTTGCCAAAAAACCTGATCTGCTCCTGTCCAAAGAATTGCAGGCAGACCAATACGGTATTATTTACGCCACCCTCGCCAGCTACAAAAGCGCTGAAATCATATATGAGGACGAAAACTTCTTTCTCGACTGGTCGAAATGGTCAAATCCGGACCTGAATTCCTCAAGCAGCATAGCCTCTTTTTATGGAAAAAGATTGATGGCGGTCAGAATGCGCCTGAAAGAGGTCTCGGACAGGATCATCCTGTTTAAAATGGGAGTGATCAACTATTATATAGGGCACTATGATGATGCGATCAGTCTTTTGGGCAGATATGCCTCTTATTTCCCCGGCAGAGAGGTTTACTCTGATCTTGGCAGTATTTACCTGCGTCAGGCATATGAGCAATTTTTAGAATCGAGGACACCTGAATCATTCCCTTTCACCCTCTCCTTTGGAATTGATACAAAGACAAGGGCAGAGACAATCCCTGTTGCAAGGGGGTATTCAGAAGAAAAGTACCATGAATACAAAAAATTATTGGCCCCGGCGATAGAGGACCTCAAAAAGGCGGTGGAGTACGACCCGTTCTATGCTGAAGCCAAAAATAATCTCGGGTGCGCCTATATAATTGACAACAGGTATTATGACGCGGCGGCAGTGCTTGAAGACGCGTTAAAGTTATCTCCGGAAAACAAAAAGATCAGGAACAATCTGGCTGTCGTCTATATAATGCTGGGGTTTGAGATGGGGAGTGAAGCCATGCTCGACAAGGCAGAGGCCATATTGGCCGCATTCAGGGAGGCCGATAACATAGCTGCCATTAACCTGAATGCCTTAAACAGGATGCTGAAAAAAAATGTGGACCCCGCATTGGGTGCTGCGCCATCAAAGGAAGAGCAGCCTGATTTCGGTATTGAGGTTCCCAGGCACATGAAAATTAAACCAGGCGCTGTTATCAGAAAAGAGAACAATTATGAATTGGTTGAAGAAATATCTGTCACAAAAAAAGAGAACCTGAAGGTGTATAAAGCGCGGAATTCTCAGATATTCCTGCTTGTGAAAAACAACAGGATCTGCCTTGTAAATTATAAAGACAGACCGGAGATCAAAACAAATATAAAAGGCATAAGGAATTCCGGGGTTTATTTATCAGCCACAGGCAGAAATGGCGTGGTTGTTTCAAAAAATGGGGTAACGGACTATTTTGAATTCTAAACGGCAGATTAGTGTCCGTCTAATATAAGTTAAGTTGAAATATAATCAGGAGGATAAAAAAATGATAAAGGCATTAAGACTTGCTTTGGCATTACTGGCGGTTGCGGGTTTGCTTACAGGTTGTGGAAGCACTAAAAGCGCCGAAAAGATTACTGAAACAACACCCATCCAGGACCTTAAGGCTCCAGGCTGGGTGGTAAAGGGGAGCGGGGCTTTCAGCGGGCATCACGGGAATGTATTCTATGGCGTCGGTTCTGCAGCGGAAATGAAAAACCCCTCCATGCTGAGAATGGCTTCTGAAGACAGGGCAAGGGCGGCCCTTGCCAAAGAGATACAGGTATATACTGCTTCTTTACAAAAAGACTACATGGAGTCCATGAATGCCGGGTCTGCCAATGCCGGCTCAGAAAGCCAGCTCGTCGAATCTGCCATCAAGACAATTACGGCAATGACACTAAGGGGAGTCCAGATCGTTGATCATTGGCAAAATCCGGGAACCGGAGAACTCTTTTCATTGGCAAGAGTTGACATCGAATTGTTAAAGAACAACCTTGATCAGACAAAAGACATAGACCCGAATACAAAAGAATACATAAGGAAAAACGCTGACCGCCTGCATAAGCAGCTTGAGCAGAAAGAGGCCGAAGCTAAAGACCGGCCATAAGTTGTCATAAGGCGCGTGTAAGGAGAAATCGCCATGGTAAGGATATTTGCGGCAATAATCTGTCTGACAGTAGCCCTCTCAGTCTGCAGCGCTGCTGAAGCAGTAGTGCTGCTCACTAAAGAAGAGGCCGCTATGCAGGAAGCACCCGGAGGGGTTTATGAGGTCAGCAGACCTCTGAACAACGGACCCAGGATTATGATAGTGGTTCCCGAAACAAATCATGAATACAAATCACCGCTTGCAATCGAGGTACAGTTCATACCACGAGAGGGCAGCGAGGTCGATCTGTCAAAGTTCAAGGTTGAATGCCTCAAGTTTTTCAATATCGATATTACGGACAGGGTCAAACGATACACCACAAAACAGGGCGTGAAAGTGGACAGGGCAGAGCTGCCGGCCGGCATTCATAAATTAAGGATTACCATAGGCGACACCGGCGGCGGCATAACACAAGATATATTCGTTGTTAAGGTGATAGAGTGATATATGATTAAGAAAGCTGAACGTGTGATAGTGCGCTTGAAGGAATCAGTAATCAGTAGTATTATGATGATTATGATTTTTCTCCCTGGTGTCTCATACGCCGCATCTGCGACTTTGTATGAAACCGCATACCTCGAATACCCTCAAAACAGCTACATTGTGGGGATAGCGGAAGTGCCTAAGACAGATAATCGCTATAATGATAAAAGAGTGGCAGAGGTCCTCGCGAGGCTTGATATCGCCAAGCAAATAAAGGTGCGAATCAAAGCTGAAAGCATAGACAGGCAATGCGAGGGCAAAATATATAGAACCTTTCAGGACCAGGGCGCATGCCGCAGCGAGTTCAGCGCCATCGTTGAAGAGACGGTTGACGAATTCCTTGCAGGATCACGCATCGTAAAGCATGGCGAAAAGGAAAACTTTGTCTTTGCGATAGCAGTGCTTAAGAGAAAGGGCGCTGCTGAGAATCTTGATGAAATGACAGGCTATGCTGTTGACAAGGCAAAAGAAGAACTCAAAAAAGCTGAAATGGGTGACGCGTATTCACTAAAAAAAGCTGAAAAGACATACAAAAAGGCTGTTGTGCTTGATAAGGAGAAAGAGATTGTCGAAGGTGTCAAAAGCAAGGCCTCAACGGCCTTTGATAATCTCGGGAAAGAGATAGTCAATTTAAAAGAAAAAGAAGCTGAAAGAAATAAAGACTGAACCACAGAGGCACGGAGACACAGAGAAATAAATGGATTTTTTGAAAGAAAGCGGTAAATATTTGTTTAAAGAATTTCTCCGTGCCTCCGTGTCTCTGTGGTTCAGTCTTGACAATACAAAAAAGAAGCAAAGGTGAAAAAAATGAAAATATCAGCGTGTATTTGTTTTTTGCTGCTTTTGGTATTGCCGGCCCTTGTCGGCGCCTTCCCGGCAGTTGAAGTGTACGAGAAAAATTCAAAGGCAGTCGTACTGGTGCTTGCTTCGGAAGAGGGGAAAAGCGGCATGGTCGGCTCAGGCTCCATTATAGCCCCGGGGACAGTCATTACAAATGCCCATGTAATATACGACAAGGGTGCTTCCCGTTTGTGGACCAATATCAGGGTATATCTCAAACCTGATGTTGTGACGGGCAAGTTCAGCAGTGATCTTGTCAAGCGGTACACGGCTGATGTGATCGCTTATGACACAGATCTCGACCTTGCTGTTTTAAGGGTCAAGGGGTTGCCTTCGGATACCGGTATTATTGAAATCGGCAATTCAGAGGAGATCAAGATCGGTGAAGAGGTAGTAGCAATCGGGCATCCTGAGCAAGGCGGTCTCTGGACGCTGACATACGGTCGGATAAGCGGCGAGATAAAAAACCAGTCCAATATTCCGGGCAAGAATGTCTTTCAGACAGATACCAGCCTGAACAGGGGCAACTCAGGCGGGCCCCTTCTTGATAGAAGGGGATATATGATAGGCATCAACTCGGCTGCAGCGAGGCTTGGGGACGACAATATGCCTATAACAGGCGTTAATTTTGCGATTAAAGCGTCAGTTGTAAAAAAATGGCTCGACGGAAAAAGAATATTCATAGCATATGGCAAAAAGTCATTGTACAGTGAAACAACGCCGCAAGTTGCAGCTATTGAAGATGCAACACCTAAAACGGCTGTTAAAGATATTAAAGCCGATAAAGTGAAAGTAGTTATCAGGGAGCCCCAGCCTGTTGAAAGAAACCCGGACGTAGTTCAGAAGATCGAACAAAAAAAGGAAACCGCAGAACCTGAAAAGACTGTTGCAGTGGATATTAATCCTGTAGTAAAAGTTGCTGACAAGGTTGAGCTCGTCGAAAAGCAGACACAGAAGCCTGCTGAAGACAAAGAGATTAAAAAGGGTGAGCCACCGGTTAAAATAAACAGTGATACAATTCTTACTCCGAAGAGACCGTACAGGATCGAGGATCTATGGGCGGAGGTCGAAAAAGAGATGGGAGACATGATGCAGGAGATGAGGCAAAGGATAGAGAGATGAAAAACAAAAATCATTAGGAGGAAAATGTCATGCAAAAGCTGTTTGGTACGGTTCTCTGCTGTTTTCTGCTGATGTCAGCCGGCACTGCCCTCGGGCAACAAGAGGTGGAGGTAAAGAACTTCCTGTTTCAATTACAGACGTGCAGGCTCTCGGGTCAGACAGTAGCTTGTGAATTTACGGTAACCAGTAAGGGTCAGGACAAGGAAGTGACCATTTTGGGGAATGCGGGTTCAAGAATTTTAGATAAAATCGGGAATGAATTTAAAGCCGATAAGGTCATAATGGGGAATTCTTCAGATGATGATTGGATTACAAACAGTCTTGTTTCAGATATTCCTGTGAGAGCTGCACTTGTTTTTAAAAATGTCTATTCTAAACCTAAGCTGCTGTCAGTGTTAGAAATAGTATTTGATGGTATGAAGGCCCAATTCAGAGACGTCCCGGTCATGGCCAAATGACACATGGAAAGGGTAGAGGGCTATTGACATTGGATGATATTTATAGTCTAATTTAATTAAAAGGACTTGTTGATAATCGGCAGAGGCGGACATATGAGATATGTAAAGTTGGAAGACTACATTGCGACCCTTTCTGAGGAAGAAAAAGAACAATACAAGCGCCTTATTCAGGAATCCAGGGAAAGAGATTTTAATTTAAAGAAGAATTTTGAAGAATCCAAAAGGAATCTGGAAAAACTGGTCCGGGAGATAGAGGCGTGTGGCGAAGCAGCTACTACTTTTAAAAAAGCTTTAGTTGAGCTGAACGCAACCATACGTGAAGTTCATGCAAAGATATACTTATGTGCCAGAGTTGTTTCACGGTCTGCGCAACACAATGGGCCTCTGTTTCAGGAGTATCCTATATCGCTGAATTGATGGATCGCGCTGCACAAACACGTGAGGAGGGGTTATTCCAATGAAAGGACATGAAGAAGTGGAACAACACAAGAAGTTGCCAAGAGTTGGGCAAACGGTAAAAAGCAGGAAACACGGAACCTTATGGCGGGTAATGGAAAAACGCGAGGTCTGGCAGAATACTGAAGATAACCAGCTCGTCCCTGGTATTTATCTTGCCTACTGGCGTATTAAGGAGGGCGCATTGCCCGGCGTTGGAAAGCTTATGGGCTACGTCTACACTGAGTATGACAACACATTTGAGACTAACTGGGAAATCGAAAAGTAGGGGGAATTCCTGAAACTGGCGAGTACTTGATTAAATAATCAATCGTTTTGATTATTTTATTGACTATACTGTCATATTCTGATAGTTTATAAATTATGCTGTTTTCAGGGCGATGGAGTTCGCCGGTAACCGTCCTTTAAGGACTGATAACTCCTGCTCTTAATATTAATGAGAGCAGGAGTTTTTTAATGTCCGCAAAGGAGGTTGCACATGTTCCAGCTGTTCAGTAACGATATTGAAATAGGGCGAAGAGTGATAAATTATCTGGTAATAGGCGTGGGTGGATTCATAGGAGCCATATCAAGATATGTCCTTGCTGCATGGATCGGCCAAAAATGGGGTAGGACTTTCCCGCTCGGAACCTTTGTGGTCAATTTAAGCGGGAGTTTCATCATCGGCCTGCTCATGACCTTGCTGACCGAGAGGTTCACCGCGAACCCGCTCTGGAGGTTATTGCTGATTGTTGGGTTTCTCGGCGCATATACTACCTTCTCGACTTTTGAATATGAAACAGGTCGGCTGTTAAAGGATGGTGAGCTTTTTCTGGCCGGTCTCAATGTTGTTTTGAGTGTGTTTCTCGGTTTTGTTGCGTTGAAAACAGGTGAAGTAATAGCCAGGATATTATAGGAGAGAAACCGATGATTGCGAGGGGACCAGCCAAAAAACTTACGGTATATGTGGATGAAGCAGATAAGTACAATGGAAAGCCGGTATATGAGGTGCTGCTCGACATTTTTTTCAAGCGAAAAATTATCGGGGTAAGCGTCTTCAGGGGAATAGCCGGGTACGGCAGCGACGGCAAGTTCCACACCACCAAGATACTTGAACTCTCCACAAGTATGCCGGTAAAAATAGAGGTGGTCGAATCGGAGGAAATGATCAATAAAGTCCTGCCTGACGTTTATCAGGTAGTTGATAAGGGGCTTGTGGAGGTAACAGACACGAACATCATAAAAAGCCGTCCTTCGGCTTTTGAAAAAAGGGAAGGTGAACATATGAAGCTCGAGGGCAAGGCCAAGATGCTCCGCATAATGATTAGCGAGGACGACGAATGGGAGGGAGGGTCTTTATACGAGGCAATCGTCAAAAGGCTTATCATGGCTGACATAGCGGGTGCAACTGTATATAAGGCGATTGCGGGATACGGACCCCACAGGAGGTATCACAAAAAGAAAACGCTTACGAAGCATGGGGAATTGCCTATTATGATATCAATAATAGATACCGAGGAGAACATCAGCAAGGCCATCCCGATTCTTGATGATATGGTTGGCGAGGGCATTGTCGTAATGTCGGATGTGCACGTTATAAAATACACTCACAGGGATGCAAATGCTGGAAATTGAAATACCCGTGTTCGGCCCGGTCAAGCTTAGCCATCTCGTTTCAGACTTCACCGGTACGCTCTCGGTCGATGGGGAACTTCTGTCTGGAGTAAAAGAAAAGTTGAACGAAATCGCCGGAATCCTCGATCTGCATATTCTGACAGCCGATACTTTTGGAAAGGCGAGGAATGAACTCGAAGGGGTTAAGTGCGATATACATATCCTCACAGGAGAAAGTCACGATATTCAGAAGGAGGAGTTCGTGCAAAAGCTCGGCGCTGGAAGCGTGATAGCGTTCGGCAATGGGAACAACGATAGGAGAATGCTGAAGGCAGCGAAAGTAGGCGTCGCCGTTTGTCTTGCCGAGGGGTGCTCCAGGGACGCGGTTGTTTCAGCCGATATTGTCGTATCGTCAACGGTAGATGCGCTTAATTTAATTGTCAATCCGAAAAGAATGAAGGCAACACTGAGATATTAAAGAACAGAAGGCAGTAAGCAGTAGGCAGTAAGCACAAAAGATTAAAAATGGACCAACTTATACTCTGATTTTTTCTTTTTTTGCTGCCTACTGCTTAGTGCCTACTGCTTACTTTTAGGAGGGAGATACTGTGTCGAAAATCATATTTGAAAGCCATGAGTCGGATGTGAAGATTCTGCACCCCTTTAACGATTTCGAGGAGGACGTGCAGAAGGTGGAAGTCCGCAGGGACCCCCTCCTCGGGGACATCAGCGTGTATAACCACTATATGAAGAATAAGGCAAAATTCTTTTTCGGTGAAAATGACCAGGCGCTAATCGACAAAATGGTTCAGGAAAGTTCGACAAATTGTTTTTTTTGCGGTGATGCGGTTGAAAGGAGCACTCCCCGGTATCCGGAGGACATTATTCCCGGAGGCCGCATAAAAGTCGGGGAGGCTGTTTTATTCCCTAATCTCTACCCCATCGGTAAATACCATTCCGTTATAGCCCTCAGCAAGGTCCATTTTCTGAAGCTTGCGGAATTCAGCCCCGATATAATAGGCAACGGGCTTATAGCTGCGCGGAATTTTATAAATACCATTTACAGCCGGGACCCTGCTGCATCATTTGTTGCAGTCAACGCGAATTATCTCTTTACGGCAGGAGCAAGTTTGGTGCATCCTCATTTACAGTTGCTGATTACTCCTATGGCATATTCACACCATGCCAGGCTTCTGGAGGCCGGCCGCTCGTATTATCGGGACAACGGCTCATGCTATTTTATGGATTTGATAAGCGAAGAGAGAAAAAACAATGTTCGATATGTTGCACAAAAGGGAAAGTGGCACTGGATCACTCCCTTTTCGCCAATGGGGAACAATGAAATTAATGCTATTCATGAGGGGGAGTGCGACTACGGCATCCTCTCTGATTCAGATACCGGGGACCTAGCCTATGGAATCTCCAGAGTTCTCTCCATGTATGAAAGTTTAGGGCATCTGGGATTCAACTATTCGGTCCTTGCGGCGAGAGACCCCGCGTTCAGGGAGGGTTGCCGCTGTATCGTAAAGATCATCAGCAGGCAAAATCTTTATCCCAATTACCGGAATGATGATTATTTTCTTCAAAAACTTCTTCATTCTGAATTGATTATAAACCTTCCGGAAGACCTTGCTTTGAAGTTGAAAGGTTATTTCGAGCCTTAAAAAATAGTTGTGCAGTCAATCTCATGGCGAGCTTATACTGAACCTGGTCAAGGCTGACGGTGAGCTTTCATCTGATATAACATGAATCTTCGGTATATCTTTTTTCAAAACAACTGTCATCAACCAGCACCACAAAACCCTTGTCACCAAGTTTTACGAGTACGCTGTAAGTTTTTAGCCCCGCATTTTTGGCGAGTTCTTCTGCTTTACTCCACACCTGGTCGAGGTTAGCCACTGTAGCTGTATTATTGCCTATAAAGCTCTTGTGCCCCTCACTATTGAGCTTAACGATGTGCACGTGGAGTTGGTCCTGGCTGCGGCACATCTTTTCATTCGCTACAAGTGCAATTTCAGATGCCCTCATGCGTTTTTCTGCGACCTCCCAGGCAAAGCGCCAAATACCAGGAGGGCGGTCCTTGGCTTCCACGCCACTCACCCGCCTGAGAGGCATAGCGAGCCCGTGCACAAACCCAACCGGACATCCGCACATTTTGTGATCACGAATGACGACAAAGTCATCGGACTTTCTCCACACTTCTGTCGTGCTCAAACAGGCACATACACTCCCCACTATCGGCCACCGGCAATCTTCGCAATGAAGCGCACTGCCGGAATCAACGCAATGAGACACGATATCCCAAAGCACATTTCTGTCGCCCGATGCAGCATTTACAACGTCAGCATATGATATTGCTAACAGAAATAAAACAGCCAGGCCCGATAACCTGATAATCCTCATATGATTGTCTCCTTATTTTTCTTAATGCCGTCAATTTGCTAATCAGAGAGAAATATTTTTATACTGATCGTATGCATGATGAAAATATGGATGAAATTTCAGGTATAGTCAAGTCCGTTCGCTGCGGACACCGTCTTGCGGGTGAAGAGGAATCTCCTTTTTGCTCCCTCTTCCAGGAACGAACAGGGAAGAGCAATTTTAAATGGGTTTGCCTTACCGCTGATAATGGCTGACGGCAAAATTGCATTCCTATGGGATGAATCATTTCTATGGGGGTTGATGGCATACAGGGCATTGAAGGCTGCCGGCCTGCCCTTCGAGCTGATTCGTTCCGAAGATATAGTGAAAGGTATTCTCACCGGGCACAAACTCCTTTTTGTTCCGGGCGGTTGGGCTTCCAACAAAATCAAGACGCTTGGCGCAGAAGGCGCCAATAAAATAAAAGAATTTGTCGGCAGCGGCGGCAATTACCTCGGCTTTTGCGGCGGCGCCGGGCTTGCGACCCTGGACGGAATCGGCCTGCTGAACGTCAGCAGAAAATCCACTAAAGAGAGGGTCCCGAGTTTCAGCGGCAGAATACGGTTGAATCTCTCCGGACGCACTATTTGGCAGGGCATCACAGATCCGGTATTCCACGCATGGTGGCCCTCGCAATTTTTGCCGGACAGAAATGACACCCGCTTACTTGCTACTTATGGACATGCCCTGCCCGACTCATTCAGTTCAGATCTCAATGTGGGTGATACAGTGCGCTATAGCAATTGGGCTGACAGGGAAAAATATTATGGGATCAATCTCGACCCTGACCGACTTCTTAATGATCCCGCAGTTGTCGAAGGAGCATATGGAAAGGGAAAGGTAATGCTCTCGCTGGTCCATTTCGATACCCCCGGAGATACGAACGGCGCTGTGGTGCTGACAAATATATGGCGCTATCTTGCCGGCGCGGAAAGGACAGATGAAAACTCGCAGACACGAATACCCGGGGACGCGGGGCCGATAGGAGATAGCGAGAGGTCTTTCGCGCTATTGGACGAACTCGAAGCAGCAGTCGATGAATTGATTGCTCTCGGGCAGCGTAATTTTCTCTGGTTCTGGAGAACCCCGATGCTATTGCAGTGGCAGCGAGGTGTCAGGGGGCTCGAATATTGTAATTTGTACGTACTGATTAAAGAAATTTCAGAACTCATAAGATACAGCGGCGCTGACCCGTCTCTCATTACTGACTACGCACTGAGGATTAAAGCTTTGCTTTTCCCTTTTGTTGAAAAGGCAAAGCAGCTCCTAATTCTCGAAAGGCGTGCAATGCAGAAAGGACATATCACCTATGAGAAGTGTGACGATCCTGAAATACAAAAAATGAGGACGGAACTCTTTTCCAGCTCAAAAAGCCACGGCGGGATATTTAAAGAGCTTCTCGATGAAATTGATACCCTTCTGTATATGTTGCTTTGGCCATAAAAATGCATTTTAAAGATTACCCCTTACTTCCAGGAAGGTCATTATTTACGGCGCCGCCAATCCTATAAATTATTGCCATACTCATATAAGATATTGTTATTGCTCACAATTTTCTATTGACAATTCTATTGTTTTACTGGTATAAAAGTAGACCTGCATCTATCATATATGCACTATTCATTTTTGTTAGAAATAGCATTAAAGTCTGTTTGGGTGGCTGAAAAAACTGTTAGAATTAGAGGAGGTGTGATCATGAAATTAGGCGTTTTTTTTAGTGAGTACCGTTCAGGTGCTGATGTCATTGACAGGCTGACAGCTGACAAGCTCGGCATAATTTTTGTAGGTAACGGCATTTATACTGCGACTATAAAGGAAGACGGCAAGGCATCTTCAGTCCTCGACAAGAAGGCTGCATATTACGTACTGTCTGAGGATCTTGAAAGCAGGGGATTCACCGCCGCAAACGTCGACGCCAGGGTAAAGGTGGTAACTTACGGCGATGTTGTCGATCTTATTTTCAATGACTACGAAAAAACAATATGGATATAATCCTTGAAAGGAGACATGCATGGGAAAATTAACAATAGGCACCTTTTCATCACTGGTCGGCTCATTGTCGCTCGATTTTGCCGTAAAGCTCTCTGAAGCTGCAATACAGAAAGGCCACAAGGTCGACCTATGGATATCAGGCAATGGAACAATGCTCTCTAAAAAAGGGCAGAAGGCATTTAAGGATTATTCAGCCCTTGCAAAAAAGGTTCAGGAACTCGTTGCGACCGGCAATTTGCAGGTGACTGCCTGCGAGGCGTGCGCAGAGGCGAGAGGCTACCACAAAGAGGACACTATGGAGGGCGTCAAAAGGTTCAGCATGGATTGGTATCTTGCAAGCACCTTTACAGCTGACAGGGTCCTTCATATAGGAGGAGATTAATATGGCGATAAAGAAACTGGGATTTGTTATCAGGACGCTCCCTTATAAAATTGAAGGCTCACGGCTTGCAATGACCCACGCTATTTCGAGTCAAACTGTAGAAATATATCTGGAAGACGGAGATAATGTTGAACCGGTCGTCTGTTTTATTGGCGACGGCGTTCTTAATTGCCTGAAGAACCAGCAAGCTATGAAGAATTATGGCATCACCAGTCTGGAACAGCATGTAAAAAACTCCCTTCTCCTTGATTTGAATGTCTTGATATGCAAAGAGGACATCGACAGATTAGGCATTAAGGAAGACGCCCTGATAATGGATGCGGATGATATCGGGGGAGAAACCAAAGCGAAGATTGTGCCCTATAGTGAAATCCAAAAGGCGATGGAGTCAGTGGACCATCTTCTTTTTTGCTAAGAAAAAAATAAACAGGAGGCTTATAAAAAATGGCTGACTTAAAAACGCAAACACCTACGGAAACTCTGGACGTCTTAGGCAGGGTCTGTCCCTATCCTCTGGTATTGACGAAAAAACAGCTCGAAAAAATGACCGAGGGCGCGATCCTCAAAATCCTTTGTGACGCTCCTGCATCTGCTGAGGATTCCATCCCGAGGTTTGCAGAAAAAAAGGGGTATGGAATAGAGGTGGTAAAGCTGGAAGATAAAGGCTACTGGGAGATATTTATAGAGAAAAAATAAATCTGCCCTGTCAGAGCAGAACATACAAAGGAGCCGGGCACTCAATATACACTGCTTTGAGGTGTATTGAGTGCCCGGCTCCTTTGTTATGTGTTATGCGTATGCGTGTTATACGGTCCGAAAATCGGCAATAAAGCTTACATCTCGGTTATCGCGATTGTAGATGTCGGGCAAACGCCGATACAACTCTCACAAAATACGCACTCACCAGTCTGATAGGGATCAGACTTGGCATCAACCATTCTAAAAACACCCTGCGGGCATATATTCACGCACTCCTCGCAGCCCTCACACTTCTCCGCATCAACAGAAACCATATACATTGCAGCAATACCTCCCGCCTTTTCCTGATATTATAAAATGCCCCAGTTTGAAAAATCAAACTGGCCGACTCCCAATTAATGATGCGCCGACTCGCCCACTTCTTCCTTTACCGAAACAGCGACCTTATAAAGAACGGTAAGGACAAGAGCGCCAATGCAGTAAACTCCCAGGGTAATAAGCAGCTCAGGAGCCGTCGGCGAATACTCAACAACTCTCTCAAACGGATTGGGAACAAATCCGCCGACTACCAGGCCCATTCCCTTATCTATCCAGGACGCAATGAATACCGCGATAAGTGCAAAAGGAAGGATGCCCTCGTTCTTGCGGGTATGCGGGTTTATCAGCAAAACAAGTCCAACGAACGCAAGAACAGTGGCGGTCCACATAAATGGGACCAGTCTTGTGTGGCCATCAAGGCCGACAAAGAGATATTTGATGGGGGCCATATGCGAAGGTATCTTGCTGTAAAATGCAGTAAACACTTCAAGCAGAAAGAAAAACACGTTGACGGACATTGCATAGGTTACTATTTTCGCCAACGACTGGAGGGCTTCTTTACCCGGATCGAACTTGCTGAGCTTCCTGACGATCATGGCGAGCAGGATAAGAAGAGCAGGACCTGCGGCAAAGGCCGAAGAAAGGAACCGCGCTGCCATTATGGCGGTAAGCCAAAGCTCTCTTCCCGGCAGACCGGCATAGAGAAAAGCTGTAACGGTGTGAATGCTGACCGCCCATGGAACTGACAGATAGATAAGCGGTTTTACCCATGCCGGCGGCGGTACCTCTTTAAGATCAGCGCCCAACGTGGTCCATCCGATAACCAGATTGAGGATGAGGTAGCCAAGCAGGACGCACATGTCCCAGAACATAATCGAGTTGGGAGTCGGGTGCAGCATAACGTTCATAACTCTCGTCGGCTGCCCCATATCAACAAAAATGAACAGCATGCACATGATAACGGACGCAATTGCCAGAAACTCTCCGAGGATAACTATTCTTCCGAATTTCTTGTAATTATGCAGGTAGTATGGTATGACCAGCATCACTGCGGATGCGGCCACGCCGACAAGGAAGGTAAACTGTGCAATATAAAACCCCCAACTGACATCCCTGCTCAGGCCGGTGATGCCCAACCCGTAGGTGAACTGCTTCAGGTAGCATATGAAGCCTACGCCGATTATCCCAAGTAATAAAACTATCCAGCCCCAGTAGCTTTTCCCACCGGTAAGCGCTCTTTCAAGCATTTTCGCTCCCTCCTATGATGTAGTAAATGCTGGGCTGAGTTCCGAGCTCCGGCTTTCTCCTTATGGTGTATTGTTTACCGATAAGTTGTCTCACCTCAGAATTCGGGTCTTCCAGATCACCGAACATGATGCCGCCATTTGATGCTTCGACACACGCCGGCTTGAGTCCCTTGGCAAGCCGCTCATAGCAGAGTGTGCACTTTTCAACCACACCCTTGGTGCGGGTCGGGAATTCGGGATTAAGCTCTTTGATAAAAGGCTGCCCGTTTTCGGCCTTGCCGCGGGGGTCCCTGAAATTGAAACTCCTCGAACCGTAAGGACAGGCTGCCATGCAAAACCTGCAGCCAATGCAGCGGTGCATATCCATCATGACTATGCCGTCAGCTCTCTTGAATGTAGCTTTGGTTGGACATACCCTTACACATGGAGGCTCGGCGCAGTGGTTGCAGAGAACGACAAAGGGCTTCTCTTTCATCTCCTCGCTCCTGTACTTCTCTTCCTGGTCAGGGAATACGTGCTCAAAGGTATCTTTCCAGATCCATTTTATCTCGTCCTTGGCGTTGCCGAAATCAGGGACATTATGGATGCTGTGACAGGACTGGATGACCCTCTTGAAGTCCTCATCAGTCTTGAACTTGCTCATATCAATGACAAAGCCCCAGCGCTTTGCTTTTAATGCATCCGGTCCGGGCTCAAACTCCGAGGCCTCGGCAGCGTCATGCCTGAGACTGTTGACTCCTGTTGCGGCCCCTATGCCCAATATGGTCGAAATTCCAGCTATTCTTAGAAATTGCCTTCTGTCCATACTCATAAGTTGTTCTCCTTCGGTGCGATATGACAATCCCAGCAGTAAGGCTTGACAGCCATATAATTATGGCAGGTGTCACAAAACTCTTTTTTGTTCGAATGGCAATGCATGCAAGTATTTTGGAGGCTCATGTTGTATTGTTTTCCGTCAGAAGCTACATAAACCCTTTTGCCCTCGCGAACTACTTCATCCCTCCAGTTGTTCAGCAGCTGCATATGCTCGGCTTTCATAAAATTCTTGGACTCAACGCACTGCTTTACAGCCATCTGCTGAATAACAGGGGTATCGATTTTAGGTTCAGGCTTCACAATATCCGTTCCCATGCTATAGATAAAAGGGAACGCGATTATTGCTACAAAGACAAGAAGTCCTGCTATTATTTTCCCGCTATTATACATTTCAGTTTACCTCCTCGGCGCCTTCTTTTCCGGGAAGGGGTTCGAGCCTTATATCAAGAGTCCTCTCTTTTTCGCCTTTCATAACAAGGGCGTTGGCGACAAGTTCGTGTGTCCCGCTCACACCTACACCCGGCACCCAATAGTCCATGGCGGTCGAAAGGGTAGCCCTGTCAATCGCGCATACGTTGGCAAGCATATTAACTCCGTATTTATCATGTACGTGTTTCACCGCGTTGGCCCTAGGAAATCCGCCCCTCATACGCAGTTCCATGTTCTCAGAGGCGTTCAGTCCCGTACCGCTTCCACAGCAGAAGGTTTTTTCTCTGATTGTGTTCTCAGGCATCTCATAAAAATGGTTGCAGACGTTATTGATCACATACCGCGGCTCATCAAGCAGCCCCATACCGCGTGATGTGTTGCATGAGTCGTGAAAGGTCACCTTCAGGTGATCGTTTCTGCTCTTGTCCAGCTTAAGTTTACCGTTTTTGATAAGGTCGGCAGTGAATTCGACAACATGCACCATCTTCGTCGACTTTGCATTATCGAACCTTGTGCCTGTTATGGGAGAGACGGGTTCTTCGAGAAAATCCGCCGGACCGTTCCATGTGTCCATGTACTGGTGGAGCACTCTCCACATATGCCCGCACTCTCCGCCGAGTATCCACTTTACGCCAAGGCGTTTCGCTTCAGCATAGAGCTTCGAATTTAGTCTTTTCGCCATTTCATTTGTGGTGAAGAATCCGAAATTGCCTCCCTCTGAGGCATAGGTGCTCCAGGTGTAATCGAGGCCGAGTTCATGAAACAGCATCATATAGCCCATCGCCGTATACGTGCCCGGGTTTGCAAAGAGGTCGCCCGAAGGGGTGACGAAAAGTATTTCGGCTCCCTTCCGGTTGAAGGTCGGCTCTATTTTAATGCCGGTGATCGTTTCTATGTCTTCCGAGAAGAGATCAATACAGGATTTTATTGTATGAGGTTCGAGTCCGAGGTGGTTGCCTTTCATATAGCAAGCAGCGATCGGGCCGGCGATCCAGCCGATATTAAGCCCCAACAGATTGAGAAGCTCCCTGCCCATCATGGTGATTTCAGCCTGATCAATACCGTAAGGGCAGAAAACAGAGCAGCGACGGCATTCGGTGCACTGATAAAAATAATACCACCACTCTTTAAGCACATTTACGGTGAGGTCACGCGCACCAGCGAATTTTTTTAATATTTTCCCGGCAAGGGTGAAGTTGCCGCGGTAGACTGACCGCAATAATTCGGCCCTTAGCACGGGCATGTTTTTTGGGTCCCCTGAGCCGATATAGAAATGGCATTTGTCAGCACAGGCCCCGCATCGGACACATATGTCCATGAAAAGACTGAAGGAACGATATTTTTTCAGCAGATCCTGCATTCCTTGCAGGATGGTCTGCTCCCAGTTCGCAGGCAGCTTCCAGTCTTCTTCCGTAGGTTTCCACTCCCTCGCGTTGGGAAACCCGACCGCGTTGAGCTCCTTAGCTTTTGCCGGATGGCAATACATATGTTCCTTTATTTCAACAGGGGTATCCATCCATTCCGTCTTGGGAGGTATAAGATTTATTTTCGATAACTCGTTGGGTTTTGCTGTAAATTTAGCCATGTCTACTCCTTATCGACCGGGATTCCAGCCGTTTTCATTTTCTCCCTGAAATCATTTTCATATTCCTCATAGGTATGGACATGCACAGGGTAGTTCCATGGGTTCACGTGCCTTACCATGCGGCTGTTATTGATCATATTCCTTGTCGGGCTGAGGAAAACCCCTGGCATGTGCACCAGCTTGCTGAACGGGAAATAGGCAAACAGGACACTGATAAGGAAAAGGTGTATGTAAAAAATAACTCCTATTCCATCGGGTACCACCGGGTTGAAGCTTATGAGCCCCATTGACAACTCC
The DNA here is from genome assembly GCA_963830245.1 of Nitrospirota bacterium. Taxonomy (GTDB): domain Bacteria; phylum Nitrospirota; class Thermodesulfovibrionia; order Thermodesulfovibrionales; family Dissulfurispiraceae; genus JADFXI01. The sequence goes on along the minus strand of CAWHNC010000090.1, from coordinate 100,815 downwards.
TTAACACTGACAAGGGCAACCTTTGTAAAGTAGCGCATCATTATACCGGTGCAGGCAATGCCCAGAATGAGGAAAAGAGGAAAGTAGTCCGCCGGAAGAGAGATATAGCGCACTTGGGGGATAGTTACTCTTCTTATAAAAAGATAGGTTACAGAAACTACAAGCACGACATCAGTCATATAGAGCAGGGGAACGCCTATTTGCATAAAACTATCCAGACTTTCGACTACATGAAGCAGAAAAGGCACCTTCAAAGAGAAAAACCTGAAATGCCTGATGAGTATTATCAGGAAAGACCAGTGGAACGCCAGTCCTGCAAGCCAGAGCCATTTGTCGGAGCCGTAAGTGACCTTTGGCCCATGTCTCATTTCAGTTTTGACATTCCTGAAAAGAGACCGGAAACAGAACACTTCCAGGGCCATTCGGCCTATGACCCCAAGCATGCTCGAAGGATTTTCGAGTTTGCTCTGTTTAATCCAGGGGAGTGATTTCTGCTGTCCGCATGTGGTCGGTATGCAAAACGGCACCGGAGAGCCGGCCCATTTCACAACACGATAAATTATCCCTGCAACGAATGTCGCCAAGGCTGCATACGGGATAATGACCCCAAACAGGAAGTGCAAGTTACCAAACTGCACGCCTGCACTAACAAGCAAAATCAGGATTATTACTGCGAACAAAGGGAATAGGGTTTTCATTTTGCTACCTCTTTATGGTTTTGGTTTCGCACTGTTGTTCTCCCTTGACCCCAGGCTCATCTCCGGGGATTTCGCAAAGCATCTGGGCTTTTTGAAGGAGCCTGTAAGTCATATTTTTAGTTTCGTTTGCTTTCAGTTCATAGATTTTTTCACGACATTTAATGAAACTGTCGAAGGCACGGAGGGCAATGGCATCGATCTTGGAATCGAGTTCTGCCAACTCTTCTGCCACAGCTGTCTCCTGCGCGGCAGGACCGAGTATCTCTCTTATTATCCCTTTTAACAGAAAGATAAAGACGAGGGCCCGGGAGGGAGAACCTTCCTGAACAGCCCTGATTCGTATGATGCTGTCGAGAAATGGAGCGGATTTTTCAGCATCAGTTCCGCAAAGCAGGGCATCAAAAATGGCTTCAGTTCCCTGCGCAAGTGTATGGCCCACAGGATTTGCAAACTGGTCCGTTTGTTTTTTTAAGAAAAGTGAAGTTTCGGCCGGGTAATAATCAACTGTAACATCAAGCCACCTTTTCAAGATGGCGGGTCTCTTTTCTGACAAGAGATCTATAAGATTCATTTCCCTCCCACCCGGAATGCAAAAAACAGGTAAGAGACAACCACCCCTGCCTCCTACCTGTTTCTTTATTTTAGATTATATTGTTGCGCGTGCATTGCCGGTTTACACGCAACCTGTAGGCTTCGGCAGTCCTGCGTATCTGCAAGCCTGCTTTGCAGGGCCGTCCGGAAAAAGTTCGTAAAGATATTTTGTATTGCCTTTGTCAGGACCCATGACCTTTCCGATTTCTTTCACAAGGATCTTTATCATGGGAGCTATCTGGTATTTCTTATAATATTCTCTAAGGAAATTTATAATTTCCCAGTGGGACTCTGTAAGATCAAGGCCGTCACCCTTAGCCATGTAACTCGCTATGTCCTTATTCCAATCCTCCAGATCAACCATGTAGCCATCCTCGTCAACCTCAACTTGCTTACCCGCAACTTCAATATTAGCCATAATGCTTTCCTCCTTTTTTTCCCGCAATTTTAAAGTTATCTTATATTATAATATTAATTAGATAAAAAAACGACATTTGGACTTATCAAGATAATATAGAACAGGCTCTCAGGTCAAATAAAATAATATTATAAAATTATATGACCGCTTTATGCAGAACCCCGTCTGCGATCTCGCCGACTCTTATTGACAGCAATTCCCCCTCGTAATAAACCGGCACCGGCGCCATATCGCCCAAAAGTTTCGATATCAGCTGTCTTACTTCCCCTGTATTTAAAGCTTCCGGCAGCAGGCCCATTAACCGGACAGTATAGCCCCTGACCACCGGGTTTCTGTCTTCCAGCATCTCCGGCAGGTCCTGAATAATAAATGCGACCAGTTCAGGCCGAACCATAGCAATGCGTCCCATCGCCCAGACTATGCCTGCCCGGAACATCTCTTCCTCCCTGAAAGACCAGAGGATAGGAATAATGTCATTAAAAGCGTCAGGGTCACCCGTAACTATTTCGCCGAGCATTTCTGCTGCGCTCCAGCCAATGCCGCCGGATTCTTCGCCCATCGACCATAAAAGCCGTCTTATGGTTTCGCGCAGTATATCTATCCTTCCTTTCGAGAAAGTCCGTGAAATCACCCCGGCAGCCTCAATAGCCCTCCAGCTTATCACATCTGTTTTATCATATGACAATGATATGAGCCATCTCATGGCGCTTTTGTCCTGCCCGGCCAGATCCGCCACCTGATCATAAGCCCGCAATTCAAGCAACCCCTTTATCCTGTCCTTTATATTCATTTTGCTCTCTTTGGTGATTGTCCGGCGACTGACATCCACGGCAGCCGGTGTTGTCGGGGCCGGCAAGGAATTTTCAAACTGCTGCACTTTCAATTTAACAAAAACAAGTCTTCCTGACAGACTCTTGAGACCTCTTGAGAACATCCTCTGATGACTTTTCTCATCGTAATCAATGTCAAAAGTCTCGTAATCCACGCTCTCATCCATCCCATCGATCTGCCAGCCGCCCTTTGCCAGTGCAAGCGCCTCCGAGAATGCTTCACCGGTATTATGGCCTGTAGGGTCGCACACGTACACAGCACTGCATTCACATGTCCCGCCGGTCACATTGCCGAGATCACTCTTAATTTCAGCCGGACGACTGATAAGGCGCCCGCAGAAAGGGCATTCCGGAGTGTACTTAATCATCTTTCACCTCAAAACACGTCAAAATAAACCACAGCCAAAAGTAGGCGCTTTCTAAGCGAGAACACAGAGAAAAAAATTTACAATGCAAAGAAAAGAATATTCCTTAATTTCTCACATCTATATCTCATGTTTTGACTTTTCTCTGTGCACCCTGTGGTTAATTGTTTTTTGTTCTTTAAACTTCAATGCGCAATTAATAAGCCCTGAGGTCCACTCAGGAGAGCCGAGGGCATGTACATGGGTATACGTACCAAGCACATTATTGACGCAAATGCCATCCCTTTTGTCTTTTATTCCCTTGCCCCGCTGCATCGAAAATGCCGAATATTGCAATGCCCCCTCCGCAATCCCCGTAACCTCGGAATAATGGAATTCATGCCCGCGCAGTAACGTTCCAGTCGGGTAAAAGGGGTTTGGCCTGTCTATCTCGACAATGGTGTATCCATGAGCCTGAGGTCTCTTCTTCATTTCAAAGGTAATGGGAAATACTCCGGCCATAGGGTATTTTTCACCTTCTACAGTGATGCTTTCGCCTAAAAACATTAAACCTCCGCACTCCGCGTAAATAGGCAGACCTCTTTCAGCCATATTTCGAATGGAGTTTATGAATCCCGTGTTCCCGGCAAGCCGGAGGGCATTGGTCTCAGGGAAACCTCCTCCGATGTACAGGGCATCAACATCCGGGAGACGACTATCGGTCAATGCATTTATATCTACGATTTCGGCGCCTCTCTTTTCAAGTTCCTCAAAGTTTTCAGGGTAATAAAACTGAAACGCCGAGTCGCGCAGAACACCTATTCTTACAGTCTCATCCAGCCCCCTGGAGAAAATAGGGACAGCGCCCATTTTTTTTTCTATTTGTGGAGAAAAAATGGGCGCTGCCCCCATTTTCTCCAAAGGCTCCGCAGCCATAGCGATTTTAGTTATTGCATCAATGTCTAGATACTTGCCCGCTATCTCTTCGGCAAGGGCAATGACCTTTACAGTGTCGGGATGCTCCTGGTAGGGAACCAGTCCCATGTGGCGCTCGGGGATGTCGTCGGCAGCGAGTCTGGGGATCACTCCAACCACCGGCAGCGAGCAATATCTGTTGATCGATTCCCGAACAACTTGCTCATGTCTCTCTCCTGCCACACGGTTCAGCACTACTCCTTTTATCGCCACCTCACTGTCCAGATGCATGCACCCAAGCACCACTGCAGCAGCAGTCCTGGTCATCTTGCTGCAATCTATTACCAGGACAACGGGAGATGCCAACAGCTTGGCCAACTCGGCCGTACTATATGAACCACCGGCATCCATCCCGTCATGCAACCCCCTGTTGCCCTCAATGACTGCAACATCACCACGCGCATGGGAGACAAAGGAATTCAGGATCATTTCTCCGGAAAGAAAAAAGGGATCAAGGTTATAACAGGGCCTCTGAGCAGAGACCGAAAGCCAACCGGCGTCAATGTAATCAGGCCCCTTTTTAAAAGGGACTACCTTCAGCCCCTTTTGAGATCTCAGCCCGGCTATTATGGCGAGCGAGAGTATTGTCTTGCCGCTCCCGCCCCTCACTCCCGCTATGACCAGTCGTGGGAAAGCGTTCATCGTTATTTATTATAACCTATCCCTCATTATCAATAAATTTATGAACTGAAGCACTAAGCAAAAAAGGCAGGGCTGTCTATCTACTGATTCAGATAGACAGCCCTGCCTTTTTGTATTTATAAGCTATTGCTTACTGCTGAGGCGGTATCTCTACAAAGCTTCCGCCGAAATACGTATAAATAAGTTTTCCACTATCAACAAGAACTCTCAGTGCGGCCTTTACCTCGTCCCTCGTTACGCCTGCCTCTGCAGAAATCGTCTTTTGTATATCGCTCGATTTCAGCTTCTTTTTCCCGACGGACTTCTCGACCAGCGCATATATCTTCTGTTCTATCTCTTCTATTTCCATGAATAGCACCTTTCCTTGGTTAGCAGTTTTTACTTACCTGTTCTTATCATGGGTACGCGATTGCGTACCCATGATGACAGTATTTTATTCTACCATTTAAATGAAGATGAGTTTCTGAATGTTTCCTTTGCAATAGTGAAATCGTCAATATGCTGGAATGTAAACGGCAACTTGGTGGTCTTGAAGAATGACTCCCAGCCTATCCTCTCGACCCATTCGCCCACCCTCTCGTGCTTTTTTGCACCTGAGATGTATGCTTCGAGGATCGTTTTAACAGCCGCAGTGACTTCAGGCCACCTCGGAGGATTGTTCTTCAGGTAAGGGATAGCTAATTTGGAGAACATTGGGTTGCTCCTCAGGTTCCCGACCTTTCCGCCTACGACAATAGCGATTCCGTCATTCACGGGATCCGCAATAGGGAGCGCCGGACAGACAGAGAAGCAGTTTCCGCAATACATGCATTTCTCTTCTTTGATCTTGACGCTTTTATTTGCAGGATCAGGGCTGATTGCGCCTGTCGGGCACGCAGCTATTGTGGATGGCACCTCGCACATGTTTTTGATTTTGTCGACCTCAACAGTAGGAATTTTCCTGTGGATACCGACCAGCGCTATATCGGAGCAGTGAACAGCGCCGCACATATTGGTGCAGCATGCAACTGCCAATCTTACCTTGTTAGGGGTTTCTTTAGTAGTGAAATAATCAGCGAACTCGTCCATAAGCACCTTGACGAGACCCGATGCATCACATGCGGCAGAATGACAATGGATCCAGCCCTGTGTGTGGACAATATTGCTTATCCTTGGGCCGATCCCGCCGACCATAAAATTCTTGCTTTTGAGTTCCTTCTGCAGCAGTTCTACGTTCTTCTCATCAGAAACAAGAAATTCGACGTTGTGCCGGGTTGTATAACGCAGATACCCGCCGCAATATTTTTCAGCAAGAGCGGCATGCTCTCTTATAGTATCAGTGCTGAGGAGCCTTGGAGAAGCGACCCTTACCGACCAGATTTTTTCTCCTTTGTTGGACACATGGACCATCACTCCGGGATTGATGACCTCGTGATACTTCCAGTCCCCGTAATTTTTCTGGATTACCGGCGGCAGATAGTCCTTATAGTGAGGTGGTCCTATATCTGTTCTTCTTTGTGGTAACGCCATAATTTTCCTCCTTTATTGATAGATATATATTGTTATTTCTGTAAGTCTGCTTCGGTCCAGAAATAGAAGGGATCCCTTCTGGGCTCCTTCACCATCTGAGGAATAGGATCAACCCCGATGAACTCAAGGAACTCCCTCATGCCCCTTCTGATGATCAGTTCGCCGATCCTCTCCCTGTTCTTTCCGTGCTCGTCCCACCATTCCCACATCTTCCTGACCAGTTCTTTCAATTCAGTATATGGCGGCTCCATTTTCATGAACGGAACAATCACATGGGAAAGAGTGGCGCCGATAACAAAGGGTGCCTTGCTGCCGATAAGAATGGTGGCGCCTTTTTCACCGGTCGGCCTTAAAGCCTTTGTCATCTTTGCTATGCAGTGCATGCAGCGTACACAGTTGGCATCGTCGATCTTTAATTCTTTGCCGTTAAAGCTCATGCATTTGCTGGGGCACATATCAACGATTTCTTCCTGGATGTTCATCCCGCCCTTTGTATAAGCAGCAACTTCTTTCTGGTCGACTGCGATAGAGCCCTTCCATGTGCCGATGATGGAGCAGTCGGCGCGGGCAATAGAAGCTATACAATCCACAGCGCAGCCCGCTGTTTTAAACTTGAATTTATACGGGAATGCAGGCCTGTGCATCTCATCCTGGAATTCCTGGGTGACAGCATAATTGATATCAAGGGTGTCGATATTTGCCCATTCGCACCGCGCCGGCCCTACGCAGCAGCTCGGCGTCCGCATTGCTGACCCGGAACCGCCCAAATCCCAGCCCCGTGACGAAAATTCAGCAAATATAGGCTCAAGACTTTCAGTGTTGGTACCTAAAAGAACCAGATCGCCGGTTGAGCCGTGCATATTGGTGAGGCCGCTTCCGTACTTGTCCCAGATATCGCACATTTCATTTAAGAACTTCGATGTGTAAAAGAATGCCGAGGTGGAATTGATTCTGATGGTGTGAAAGTTAGCGACAGCCGGGAATTCCTCCGGGAGTGATGAGTATCTGCCGATAACGCCGCCTCCGTATCCGCGGACACCGACGATGCCGCCGTGCTTCCAGTAGCCCCGCCTGTCCCTGTACGACTTTTCGAGCAGTCCAAGCTCGTCGGCAGCCATATCGTTTTTTACAGCCGCCTTTTTGATTTCTGTTACGAAGCTTGGAAATGGACCTTTTTCAAGCTCATCCAACAGTGGTGTCGGGTATTTCTTTGGCATAGAAACCTCCTATTTATTGAGTTTTAAACAAAGTGATTGCAATTAAACATTATGGATAAAATGATACTTATAAATACTTCAAAAGCTGAACAATACAGGCTAATATACTGATGGGTCAATCGTCAAATAAAAAAAATTAATTCAAATATTAGCCGCTTTGGTACCGGGTAAGCTTGTTTTCGCTCCGGACCACCGTACCAACAAACTCACCCGCTGCCGGGACTTTTTTTTGACTTGACCCTTTTATTTAAACCACCGTACAATTATAGGTTATGAGGGTTAAACAGATAGAGCTTGTCGGCTTTAAATCTTTTTCCGATAAAACGGTGATCAGGCTCCACGACGGCGTTACCTGTATCGTAGGACCTAACGGATGCGGTAAAAGCAATGTCGTTGATGCGTTCAAGTGGGTGCTGGGGGAACAAAGCGTCAAAAGCCTGCGCGGTGAAAAGATGGAGGAAGTTATCTTCCAGGGTTCGTCCACCATTAAGCAGAAGGGCATGGCAGAGGTCACTATGCAAATCTTCTTTTCCGGGAAGCAGCCTGCTGAAGGCAATAACGGAGGCACGTCGGAAACAAGCTCGCCAAAAGACGAGACCTCTGTTTCACGCAGGCTCTACCGTTCGGGAGAAAGCGAATATCTGCTCAATAAAAGCCAATGCAGGCTAAAGGACATTAAAGATATTTTCCTTGACACCGGCCTTGACGTCAAAAGCTATTCGATACTGGACCAGGGAAGGGTTACGGAAATAATCAATGCCAAGCCCCTGGACAGGAGATTCCTGATAGAAGAAGTCGCCGGGGTGATGAAATACAAAGTCAGGAAAACCGAAGCGCTGTCAAAACTCGAATCTTCCAAACAGAACTTGCAGCGCATCAATGATATCGTATATGAGGTCAAACGCCAGATAAACAGTCTTGACCGGCAGGTAAAAAAAGCGGAGCGCTACAAACGTCTTAACGGTGAGCTTTCATGCATTGACCTTAGGATTGCAAAAAGAGAATACATGCGCCTAAGCGGCATTATGCAAGAACTTTCGGTTGAAATAGAAAAATTAAAGGAAACCGATTCATTAAAGAGGAGTGCGCTCTCCTCGCTTGAAAACCAGCTTGAAACAAAGAGGCTGGAGCTGGCCGGCAAGGAAAAGACGCTTGCCGACCTCGAAAATTCTCTTTACAGCAAAGAGAAGGAGATTTCCGAATCTGAGAAATATGTAGCCATATTAAAGACGGCAATAGACAACAGAGGAGCGGATATAGCGCGGCTTTCCGCCCAACAGGGCGTTTTTGATAAAAAAAATGAAGAACTTATAACAAAACTTGGCGGTCTTGACGCAGATATAAGTGCTTTCTCCTCCGGCATGTCCGGACTGACCGAGGAACTCGGCGAAAAAAGGGAAACCCTTTTGTCTCTTGAAAGTTCTATCGGGGACAAAGAGTCCGGGTTGGAAGAGAAAAGAAGGGAACTGTTCAGGGTTTCAGAGATCGTCAGTCAAAAGAGGAATGAACTGCACAAGCTCCAGTCCTCTTTTGAAACGTTGCAGTATCGCGAATCAGCCTCGGCAAAGGACTTTGAAGTAGTAAGAAACGGTATTGCCGCTTCTGAAGAATTCATCAGGGCTGAGGCGGAGCATATCACCGGACTTAAGGACAGGCTTTCGGCAATACAGTCTGAAAGAGAGGCGCTGAGGATTGAAACAGAGAATTTAAACAGGGATATCGAAAGTAAAAAAAGCCTTCTTGCAACAGAACGCGAGTCATTGGCATCAAACCTGGCGCGCGAGGACTCGTTAAAAGAACTCGCTTTTGACAAGTCGCTCATGGATGTGCTGACAGAAGCTGTGCCTGCTGTCAGGCGGACTGCCCCTGATGGAGAGGGAACATCAGGGCTCTCGGCTGATTGCCCTGTTCTTTCCGATATTATAAGCACCGAAAAAGAATACGAAAAAGCTATAGAGGCGGCACTTTCCGAGAGGATAAACTCGATCCTGCTGAAAAACGTTGACGACATACTGGCTGCAACGGCTGTGATTAGAGAAAGGAATCTGGCCAGAACAGCCCTCCTTTACACAGGGTTCGATTTTGAGCATTCAGAGCCGGGAGTTGAAGAACCCCTTGCCGGTATTATCGGGAAGGCTTCCGATTTTATAAGCTTTGAGAACAGCGAAATGCAGGGTCCCGCTGGCAGGATACTTGAAAATACTCTTATAGCGAGAGACCTCCAGAGCGCTATTTCGTTCAGAAATCAAAAGGCGTCCCGGCATTATGCTCTGGTTACACTTGATGGTGAGCTCATTGACAGGGATGGAGTAATCCTTGCCGGGCAGGGTAAGGACATACTTAAGAGGAAGAGAGAGATAAAAGAACTCCAGGCAGCCGTCCTGAAGCAGCAAGCGCTTATCAATACGTTTGAAAACGATTTATCAGTTGCATCAGGGTTAATGTCTGAGAATAATGAACTGCTGACAAATGCAGGGGACACTCTAGTTGCTGTTGAAAAGGAACTGTCGGTAGCAGAACATTCCCTGAAAAACCTATATGAGGAAGCTGAAAGAAAAGAAAGGAAAATTTCTTTTCTTAATTCTGAAATCGCCACGATCACCGGGGAAAAAGAATCATTATTGATGCTGATTGCTGCAAAATCTGAAGAAATCGGCCTTTCTGAAAAAGAAAGTGATTCTTTTAACGATAGTATAGCTGCGCTTCAGGACTCCATTGGATCAGTAAGGACCGAATATGAGGCGGCTAGGTCTGAGGTGACCGATCTGCAGCTCTCTATTACTTCACACAAGGAAAAGATGGAGTCGCTGCAGAGGGAGAAAGTAAGTATTGCCGGTGCGCTAAAAGAGCTTGAGCAGAGCAGGAAGGCGGCGTTTCAGGAGGCAGATGAAGCTGCTCAGAAGCTTTCGAAGGCAGCTTCTGAACTGCAGGGTTATGAAGATGCCATAAAAACGCTGGTTATCGGCGCTGATGTCATGCGCAGGGAGAGGGCATCGCAAAAGGAAGCGATAGATACCGAAAGCCAGACACTTGTTGCTGAGAACAACTCCCTCAAGAGCATGCGTTTCGAAATCGACGCCATATCCTCGCAGTTGGCTGATGCAAACGCAAAGGCTATTGAAAACAGGCTGAGGGCAGAGAATATCGAAAGCTCTATTGCCAATAAATACGGTGTCCCAATCAAGGACCAGGAAATTGAAACAGAGGGATTTGACCTTGCCGAAGATGAGGAGCAGGTCAGGCAACTAAGCGAGAAAATACGCGATCTGGGGCCCGTAAACCTCGGCACTATTGAGGAATATGAAGAACTCAAGAACCGTTATGACTTCCTGACAAAGCAGCAGCAGGATTTGACTCTTTCGATTGCGGAACTGGAAGAGGCCATTAGCAGGATTAATGCCTCTACAAAAAGAAAGCTCCGGGAGGCATATGATGCGCTCAGGGCAAAATTCACCGAGGTTTTCCAGACACTTTTCGGAGGGGGCAGGGCAGATCTTATTCTCACTGACGAAGACAACATATTGGAGTCAGGTGTCGAGATCATAGCTCAGCCGCCAGGCAAGAAGCTTCAGAACCTGAACCTGCTTTCAGGCGGAGAGAAAGCCCTCACCTCTCTGTCGCTCCTGTTTGCCGGTTTCCTGATAAAACCCAGCCCACTTTGCATACTTGATGAAGTGGACGCCCCTCTTGATGAGTCAAATACCGTGCGGTTTGCACAGACGATCAAGGGGCTTTCAAAGGACACGCAATTTATCGTCATTACCCATAACAGGTCCACTATGGAAGTGGCAGACTACCTTTATGGCATCACTATGGAAGAACCCGGCGTATCAAAGGCAATTTCCCTGCAATTTGCTGAAATCGAAAACATTCCGTAAGTGCTTCAGTTCATAAATACGGAGTCGCACTGAACTTATGTTTCAGAAATAAATGTTTACAATAGGCCTGTTATAAGATTATACTTAGATTAGTTGGCTTTTAAAGTTAAGCACCCCCGGAAACTTTAAAAGAAAGGGTCCGGGGTTTTTATTTTATTTGAAAGGAGATACGAAATGGGCAAGAAACTTTACGTTGGAAATATTTCTTTCAAAACAACACAGGATGAACTTAAAGAACTCTTCGAGAAAACGGGAGAGGTTGAAACAGCAACCATTATAACCGATTTCCATACAGGACGGTCCAAGGGTTTTGGCTTTGTAGAGATGGTAACGGAAGAAGACGCAAAAAAAGCGATCGAGACGATCAACGGCACTGTATTTATGGAGAAAACACTCTCTGTTGCCGAGGCAAAACCTCAGGCTCCCAAAGGGAACAAACCCAGTTTCGGAGCAAGAAGAGGAAGCGGAGCAGGCGGCTTTGGCGGAGGTGCAGGTAGCAGGGGGCCGGGAAGAGGAAGGAGGTAACTTGCAGGTAAATGTTAGTGGAAACGATGTAGAAAAGGCACTCAAGGATCTGAAGCGCAGGCTGCAGAGAGATGGCCTTTTCAAGGAAATAAAGAAAAGAAGTTTTTACCTTAAGCCATCGAAAAAATTAAAGGCGAAACAGAGAGAAGCAAGGAGGAAACGCCTGAAGGCGATGCGGTTCAAGTCCCCTGCAAAAGTCAAGGCAAGGACTTAGCACAGTTAAGCGGCGGGCTGAATTTGAACAACAACGGCTTAAGTAGTATAATTTTTACATAGTTATGAGAGACGCCTCGCTTATTCCCAGTGTCGAAATCTCGACAGAAAAAGAAGATCGGGTATGTTACAGTTTTGATTCATCAAGTTCAGAAGCCGTACTGCCTCACGCTGTTGCATGGCCTGTTAATACTGACCAGCTCATTAAGGTAATAAAATTTGCCGCTGCAAATAACCATCCCATCGTAGCCCGCGGCGCAGGCACCGGCATGACCGGTGCATCTGTTCCGGCAACCAACAGCATTGTCATAAGCTTTGAGAAAATGCGAAAATTGCTCGATGTCGATACAAGGAATATGACTGTAACCGTCGAGCCCGGCATTATAAATGGAAAACTGCAGAAGGAGCTTGAGTATCTGGGATTCTTTTACCCCCCCGACCCTGCCAGTCTCAATAACTGTACCATCGGCGGCAATGTGGCAACCAATGCCGGTGGCCCAAGGGCGCTTAAATATGGAGTAACTCGTGATTATGTCATGGGCATCGAGGCTGTAATGCCTGACGGCACTTTAATTGCGACAGGAGGCAAAACGCATAAAAGGGCGGTCGGCTATGATCTGCGGAACCTGCTTATCGGATCAGAAGGCACACTCGCAATGTCCACAAGAATTCGACTCAAGATGCTTCCCCTTCCCGAAGATATTATGACACTTCTCGTTCTCTTCAACAGCCTGGAGGCTTCAGGCACTGCTGTTTCAAAAATAATCACCTCGAAGATTATCCCCCGGACTATGGAACTGCTTGACAAGTCGGCCATTGAGGCCATTGAAAATTATAAGCCGATAGGTCTGCCTACCGATGTCGAGGCATTGCTGCTTATTGAGATTGACGGCTATCCGGCGACCATCAGGAAAGAAGCCGAGCGCGTTGTAGATATTTGCAGGACGCTGGGGGCGGACGTCATTGTTGCAGAGGACTCTATGGCAACGGAAAGGCTCTGGGAGGCAAGGAGATCGATCTCGCCTGCTCTATACCATCTCAAGCCGACAAAAATCAACGAAGACATCGTTGTGCCCAGGGATAAAGTCCCTATTATGCTTATGGAGTTGCGCAGTATCTCCGAACGCAGCGGGATAAAAATAATAACCTTCGGTCATGCGGGAGACGGAAATCTGCATGTCAATATTATGGTTGACAGAAGTGATGAGGATGAATATAAGCGTGGCCTTGAGCTTGTGTCGAAAATATTTGAAAGCACCATCAGGCTGGGCGGGTCCCTGTCCGGAGAGCATGGAATAGGCCTGACAAAGGCGCCCTATTTCGGCATGGAAATTAAGAAACGTGAAACAGAGATCATGAAAGGGATAAAAGCGGTGTTTGACCCGCGGGGGCTTATGAACCCCGGCAAGATCTTCAGTTAACTAATCAAAGCGCGGCATGATAGCCGATCATTTCTCGTGTTCGGCGTTTGCTGACCTGTCAACGGTGTTTGTTGTTTTTGAAAATCAACGGACGGAGTGTTCTAGTGCTATCAGGTCGAGTTGCGCCCACATGTTTATTGACGGAGATCGCTATTGGTGATACAATGTGTATACAGAAAGGAGGAGGTGTATATGCTTAAAAAGCTCATCTCGCACGGCAATAGCGCAGCGCTGATAATAGACAAACCGATTCTTGACCTTTTGAAGGTTGATATGGATACACCGCTTGAAATCACGACAGACGGCAAAAACCTGATAATTTCTCCGGTAAAGGATGAAAGGAGGGAGAATAGGTTCAAGACAGCGTTTGAGAAAGTAAACAAGCGACATGAAACAACGCTCAGAAAACTTGCCTAGTAGATGAGAGCGCCTGTTTTTCTCACCCTCGCGGAAGTGATTGAAATTCATGCAGATCAGATCCAGCGATACGGAGGTGGAAAGGGAATAAGAGATATCAATTTGCTGATTTCAGCCGTTTCTATGCCTTATGCATCATTTTCAGATCAGTTCCTCCATGCGGATATCTTCGAAATGGCAGCAGCCTATGCTTTTTATCTCTCACAAAACCACCCTTTCATAGATGGCAATAAGAGAACAGCACTTGCGTCTGCACTTGTTTTCCTGGAGATGAACGGAAACACCGTTGATGATCCAGCGGGTATGTTATACGATGCCATGATTACTCTTGCTACCGGTAAGTCGGGCAAAAACGAATTTTCACAGATTTTGCGGAATCTGAAAAACAGGTGAAGGGCGATAGGAAAGGGCATCACGTCTTATTGCCAGAAATGTACAACCGCAGCACGACAACTGGCGTGTCGACATCTGCCACCATCGGGTCCTTTTGATAATAAATTCTGCTCAGTGTTAATTATTTCCCGTACAGAACATATGGAAACTAGAAAAATGTGAATCTTCCTGAAAATAATTTCTATCGGGAATAGCTTGCGGCGGCACTCTCTAAAGACCCGACACCCATTATATCAACAAAGTTAACACCGTCACCTAAATGTTCCTAACTATAGAAAACCTCTCATGTTTTCGTATTCGTGTCAAGGTACTTTCTCACCAAGTATTTTCTCGATTTAACAAAAATGACAACTAATAAAGAGATGCCTAAAAATAGAATTATGAGAGAAACATTATAGAATAGGATTGCCGCTATTAAATCTTCACCCATAAGTTTTGGGAATAAAAAAACTTGAGTTTGTATGCGGCGATATCAGGATTGCCATTTAAAACAGTTATCTGCATTCGATATCTGTTAAACAATTCAGACTTAAAACATGGATGATCAATCCAATCAATCCCAAATTTTTTCATCGATGCTTTTGCGTATGCAGATGCAACACCACAATCCTTGTAGAGAATCATATTCGCTCCCTCAGGGAGTGGCATGTCTGTTAGGACCCAGTGTTTTACTGGTCCCTGCTCATTCAGTAGCTTATGTCCTTCAGAACCTGCAATCGAAACTCTCATGGGAAGCTGATGTTTTGGTATGTTTTCATATCCGAAAATTCATCTCTGAACAAGCAGCGGGTGGCGTGTTATAATTTGTGTGTTTTTAGGGCGTGCGTATAACCCTGATAAAAATATGGCTCTCTTTTTCGGGGGTGCGTTTGATATTAAAGCAAAAAAACTCATGCGACAGAGATATCTTTGAACTGTCTGCTTAACTGGGAAGCTTACTCCATGCCTGATATTTTCTTGTTCACTGTCCTTTTGATTGTTTTGGTGATTGGCTTATCATTGCTGGCGTTTCAGGCTATTACGGGTGTTCCGCCTATGCCGGCAAATTCTGCCGAGGCTGCCGACATTATTGCTCTGTTGAAACAGGCGAACCTATCAGAACAGGCGATTGTGTATGAATTGGGCTGTGGCTGGGGAATGCTTGTGGTTGCTCTGGCGCGCGCTTTCCCCGATGCACAGATTCGGGGCATTGAAATGTCGCCCTTCCCCTACTGGATAGCCCGCCTTCGAACACGAAATATGCCCAATGTGTTTTTACAAAGAGGCAATTTTTATAATTCTGATTTACGGGATGCGGATGCGGTTACTTGTTACCTGATGATAAAAAAAATGCCGAAGCTGGCAAACTTCCTCGATGAAATGCTCAAGCCCGGCACACCTGTTGTATCACTCACTTTCTGGTTTCGCGGCAGGGAAGTCGTGGCAGTAAAGAACGGCCCCGGACTACGCGGAGAAGCCGCCTTATATTATTGGCCTGCACATAAGATCGACACTCCATAAGGATTGAAGCGCGGACATACACGACAGGATGCCGGTAATATTGCCGAAAGGAAAGGTTGATCTGAGGGAATGAAGATGTATAAGGTGTCTGATGCTGTGAATTCCCCGAAGTTTGATTCAGAAGGCAATATATTGCCGGTTGAGGAGTGAATGGTTTACTTTGCATACTGCAGCTAAATCCCGCACACTATTTGACGACTGTCTCAATTCTGAAGGATGGGTCTGCATAAGCGTCCCTCATTTTTATCAGCAGCCACTCATTCTCCTTACCCTTCATTCTTGTCATGACAAAAGCGCCTTTCAACTTCTTCCCCTTAAGAAGCAATTCCATTTTGCCGCAGGCTATTGTTCCTTTTACTAGTTCATATGTGCCATGATCCCAAATGACAACCCTTCCTGCACCGTACTCACCCTCGGGTATTACGCCTTCAAAAGAGCCATAGTCTAACGCATGATCCTCTACCATGATGGCAAGGCGTTTGTAAGACGGATTCATTGAGGGTCCTTTGGGCACAGCCCATGATTTTAGCACGCCGTCCGTCTCAAGTCTGACGTCGAAATGGAGGCGCCGGGCATGATGCTCATGTACTACGAATGATGGCATGCCTATTCCTCACTAGTATCGACAACTTTTGGGGGATATCCCAGTTTCTCCAGACTGTCTGTCGTGATCTTTAGAAGATCACGCTCGGCAATTTTTGCATTGTCAAATGCTACAGCAACTTTACCTGCTTCAATGTCTATCGACGCAACCCCTTCCATATGTCCGATAAATCTCCGTAAAGCGAGAGTACATTCCCCGCATAGCTCTTTCCCCACGTCGAACAAGACTCTTTTCACCTCTTACACCTCCAAACGATGATTATATGCTTAATTATCGCTCGAATTTCTTTTTTATTCCAGAATAAACACTTGCACTCTCAGTTAATTAGTGAAGTCTTAGGCAATCTTGCATTCGCAGAGACAGCCAACATGAATGCCGGCTGTTGATATGCCGGCGTCGATTTTCGAAAGAACTATTTATATTTTCGGGTATCCCGCGATATGATGTTTTCTGTGAGTATCGGGAAGCAGATGTTCCGGCATATTTAATATCGCAAAATTCATAGAACAAGCACCGGCAGCGTGTTATAATTTAGTGTGTTTTAGGGAAGCGCGTATAACTTTGATAAAATATGGCTCTTTTTTTTTCGGAGGGAGAGGATGAAAATTCGGGAAGAGTCTTAAGAGATCTCATAGTCCATTTGAGTCGAATTGGATACAAATAGGGGAATCATTGAGTTTAACAACTAAAAAAGGAGATAAACATGGCAGGCAGTGACGAACAAAAAGCGATAGATGACTTAAAGGCTGTAGCACCGGAATTTGCGAAACTTACACAAGACTTTCTTTTCGGTGATATCTGGAAACGTCCAGGACTCTCGCAACGCGATAAAAGCTTAATTACTGTCACATGCTTGGTTGCTCTGAATCGTATAGAGCAAGTCGAATTTCATCTTAAGAAGGCTTTTGAAAACGGTCTCACGAAGGAAGAGCTTGTGGCTGCGATTACTCATATTGCATTTTACGCCGGCTGGCCCACTGCAGCTTCCGGATTTCGTCACTTGAAAAAAGTAATTGATCTGCAATAATGTCATCAGAATGATACACTTTGAAATATGAAACTGATAAGTCTCCGGAGTGTGATTAACTGTTTAAAACTCTTGCCGCTTCTTTTGCGAAATAGGTGATTATGATGTCGGCGCCTGCTCGCTTTATAGACAGCAGCATTTCCATCATTGCCCTTTTTTCATCAATCCAGCCGAGTTGTCCCGCGGCCTTGATCATTGAGTATTCGCCGCTTACATTGTAGGCCGCTACAGGCAGATCGCAAGAGGACTTTACCGAAGCAATTATATCGAGGTATGCCAGAGCCGGTTTCACCATTATAATATCAGCGCCTTCTTCTATGTCGAGAGCAACTTCTTTCAGCGCCTCACGCTTGTTTGCAGGGTCCATCTGGTAAGTGCGCCTGTCTCCGAACTGTGGCGTGGATTCTGCGGCTTCCCTGAACGGTCCATAAAAAGCTGAAGAGTATTTTGCGGCATAGGACATTATAGGGGTGTCCGTAAAGCCCTCCTTGTCGAGGGCGGTCCTGATAGCAGCAACCCTGCCGTCCATCATGTCGGAAGGGGCAATCATATCGGCCCCGGCCCTTGCATGGGACACGGCTTCCATGGCAAGCAGCCTGAGAGTTTTATCATTGTCCACATCGCCATTGTCAATGATCCCGCAGTGTCCGTGGCTCGTATATTCGCACATGCACACATCCGTTATCACATAAAGTTCCGGCAGAGCATTTTTTATAGCTTTAATAGCATCCTGCACCACGCCTTTCTCATCATAAGCAGAAGTGCCGAGTTCGTCTTTGTTCTCAGGGATACCGAAGAGCATTATTGCCGGGATGCCCAGGGAATGCGCCTCTTTTGCGCTGCCGACTATGACATCAACAGACTCCTGGTAGCAGCCTGGCATTGAGGAAATCTCTTTTTTGACTCCTCTGCCGAAGGTAACAAACAGTGGATAAATAAAACAATCAGGAGAAATGGCGGTTTCCCTCACCATCCTCCTGATTGCCTCGTTCTTTCTTAATCTCCTGAAACGATGTACAGGAAACATTACGGTTTTTTTATCCGCAACTTTTGCAGCCGGAACTGCATGAAGGAGCAGCGCCTCCTGAAAGCGTAAATCCTTCCCGATCTCCATCGTCAAAGTAGTCGAGTTGCATACCTGCAAGCGTGCCGGCCATGTTCCTGTCAACAAAAACTTTTAAACCGTCTTTCTCGATAATCTCGTCATCAGACAGCGGTTTCTCATCTATATCAAGGCCATACGATGGACCACAGCATCCACCGCCGGCACTATAAATTCTAAGTCCCCAACTGTCTTTGCCCTCCGCAGCCAATATGGCCTTTGCTTTTTCTACCGCCTTTTCTGATATGGTAACCATACTCTAACCTCCATATATTTGATACTATTAGCATAATGCAAATCGCCTTAAAAAGCAATTTTAAAGCTTGCCTATAAAATCATTTTCCCCAATATATCTGCGGCATCTTCCACTATTTGGGGACAGATAGTTTTGAAAAGCTTCTTTTCCGTTGCTTCCGCGAACCCTTTTGGGGAGCTTATATCAGTTCCTATTAATCGCCTGCACTCAATCGATGCACGCCTTTTTTCAAATTCTTCTATGAAGTCCCTGACTTTCCTGTAGGTTAAGGGTTTTGAGTCTTTGTCTTCCGCCCGGCTGCTGCCGTACTTCAACCCTAAGACCAATAACGCCCCTGTCACAGCTCCGCAGGTCCTTGCCGTGCATCCCATCCCGCCGCCTAACCCGCAAGCCAGTTTCAATGCCTGCGCTTCGTCCAGTCCGTAGTCTTTCGCAAAAGCGGCAAAAACTGACTGAGAACAATTGAAACCGTTACGAAATAAATCTGAAGCCTTCTTTATATGCATCATAATTGCCTCCCGACTTGACGTTTTGGCGCAGGTCAGTTATTTTTACAATCTTCATTAATTATAACATTTGGCCGTTCCGAAGATCGATTTTCCCGGTATTGATCCAGAGCAAAAACAGGCTGACCCGCTACCGTCTTTTTTGACCTTTTTACTGAATATAGGATATTTTATACATGGCATGCTGATAATTCACCGGTCTATTCTAAAAGAACTGCTTTCATCTTTTTTTCTGTCCATCCTTTTCCTCAATTTCACATTGATGATGGAAAAACTGCTGCGCCTGAGCAGGCTCCTTGCGGGCGTGGGAGCATCGTTATCGGATATCGCAAAAATAGTCTTGTACCTGCAGCCGCAGATACTTATCCTCACCATACCCATGGCTATGCTGCTGTCCGTTCTGCTCGCTTACGGAAGGATGGGCACCGACAACGAGATCATTATACTGAAGACGAGTGGTATGCCGTTCAAGGCCATAGCAATTCCCGTCGTCTATTTGGGGTTGGTGTGCTTTGTCGTCGGCATTGGAATCAGCTTCTATTTAAGTCCTAAAGGAAGCACTTACCTGAGAAAGGGGCTGACTGAAATACTGACTGAGCGGGCGCCGATGACTATTGAAGAAGGCATTTTCAATACGGCATTCAAGGACATTATGATACTGGTGAGAGAAAAACCCTCCCCGACCCGACTGTCCGGTATTTTCATCGTTGATGAAAGGAAAAAGGATGAACAAAAGATAATCGTTGCGAGTGAGGGAGCAATAGTGCCGGAAAATGACACGTTAAGTTTTTCTCTATCGAACGGCCACGTTTATATTACGAATAATGCAATGATCACCGAGATACAATTCGGAAAGTATCATTTCAAGTTAACTCCTTCAATTGATCCGGGGGACCCGAAAAACAGCGAACTGACGCCGGTCGAACTGTTGAATGGGGCGAGAACAATCCCGGATAAAAAGATTCCTTATTTACTTGAATTTTACCGCAGGATTTCGATGCCTGCCATATGCCTTATAATAATTTTCCTTGGCCCGGCCCTGTCTCTTATGGCTGGAAAATCCGGGAAGCTGGGGGGGTTGACCGTTGGTTTATCTGTGTTTGCCATTTACTATACATTACTCATTTATGGCGAGAACCTGGCGCGATCAGGTAAATTGCCCCTTATCGCCGGCGCTGGCTCTCCTTTACTATACTGGCGGTATTCGCGTTAGTAGTGTTCGACAGGGTGAACAGGAAATGAAAATAGGGTATAGGCAATAGGGTTTTATTATGTTAATTATACAAAAACTTTATATAAAGGAATTTTTGAAAGCGCTCATTGTGCTGGGGCTCGGCATATCGCTTATCTTCAGTATAATCGGCCTCATCGATAAAATTGACGAATTCATGCCGCATAAGCCTGCGCTGAAATTGCTTTTCGAGTATACTGTTATGACAATCCCAAAGTATTTCCATTATCTTATGGCAATGTCAACGCTGCTTGCCAGCCTCTTTATTTTCTCTCAGGCGATCAAAAGAAAGGAAATAATCATCATTAAGGCAGCATCAGGAAGAATGAAACGCATCCTCCTGCCTTTTCTGGCCATCGGACTTGCGCTCACGCTGCTCGGTTTCGGACTTGAGGAAATAGTGATTCCGGCCACAGCAAAGCGAATAAAATCGATAAGAAACCAAATAACGGAAAAAAAGAAAGAAGTGACCTTCAAGGAAGGCACACTCTATATGAGGGGAAAGGACGGTTCCATAGTGCGTATCGGGCTTTATTTGCCGGACAAGAATATCTCAAAGGATGTCAGCATTTTTCAGTTTGACGCGGGGCAGTTGAAAGAACGGATAAATGCCGAAACTGCCGAATGGGAAGGTTCGGCATGGAAGCTGAAGACTGTTACATTGTACGATATGTCGAACGGAAAGATCTCGAGCCTGCCGGAAATGGCATACCCGAATATTGAATCTCCAAAAATATTCCGGGAGGACCTCTGGACAGTCGAGGAAATGAGCATGATGGAGTTAATCAGATACCAGAAAAGGCTTGCTGAGGCGGGCTTTAAGAACATCAAGCTCAGTGTTGATATAAGTTCTCGTCTATCATACCCGCTTATCAACTTTTTCATGCTGCTGCTGGGCATATCGCTATCAGTAGGAGGCGATCACAAAGTGCTGCAGAAAATCCTCCATGAAAAGTCTCAGTCGCACAGCGGCGTTATTGCGGCAGGCATGGGTCTTCTGATAAGCCTCGTTTATTGGCTGGGATATTCTGTCTTTTTGTCCCTGGGTTACACCGGGGCGATAAACCCGCTTGCCGCTCCATGGATTATGCCTCTCATATTTGCCCTGATTTCTGTTTACCTCTATTATCAAATACCTGAATAATGTGGGTTAGAGCGCGACGATCCTCGTTGTGATCTCGATCGCCGCCTCAGCCCCCTGGCCGGCGGAGATGATCGCCTGGGAGTGGCCCTGGCGGAGAGCGCCGAGGACGAAGAGGCCCGGGACGCTTGACTCGCCGGCGCCACTCGTTACGATCTTGAACCCTTCGGCATCGCGCTCCAGGGGCAGACCTTCGAGATACTCGTCGTTTAGGGATATCCCCCCCCAACCCATGATGACCTCGCAGGGTATGACACGCCCGTCGGCGAGCCTCACCCCATAGAGGGTATCCTCACCGAGAAGCTCCTCCGGTTTCCCCTCAACCCGGTCGATCCCCTCCTCATCGAGCAGCGCAGCGTACTCCGGGTTCAGGGAGAAGCCATGGGAGAGGAAGGTAACGTCGCTGGTGAACAGCTGCTTCATCCCGACGCTGAGGCGAGCGCCATGGATGGTGCGGTCGATGACGAGCAGCTTCCTGCCGGTAGTGCGATATCCGTCGCAGATCATGCAGGTGAAGTAGGAGGTGCCGAAGAAACGCGCGAGGTTCTTGAAAGGGGCTAGGCTCTCCCGTGCCCCCGAGGCAGCGATGACGAAGCGGGAGCTGTAGGTCTTCCCCGCGGCTATCACCTCGAAGTGCCCCTCCCGGGCTGTGACACGCTCCACCTGTGCGCGCTCCACAGCCACGCCGAAGCTCTCCGCCTGGGCGAGGCCCGTTTCCAGGAGGTCCGGGCCAGAGATGGCGTGGTGCCCCAGGTAGTTCTCGATGTGCTTTGCATGGTGGGTCCTCCCACCGGGACGATGGAAGAGCAGTCCTTTTAAGTTGTAGCGTCCCAGGTGGATGCAGGCCTGCAGGCCTCCCGGGCCTGCCCCGATGACGATGCAGTCGAGGGGTGCCCCGGAGCCCGTTCCGCCCTTTCGTTCCATGCCCCCTCCTTCTGTAGTCCTGCGTTGATGAAAAGAATTTACTTTTCCCGTATGAGAGAAAAATAGCACGAGGAGGGTCCCTTGTCAATACGATAAGGCAACAGGCTAGTCTATCCGAAAAACGATCTTAATCGCTGTTTCATCCTTATCAGCCAATTCAAAGCCGGATTTAATATCTTCCAGTTTGAACTCATCAGTAATCAAAGGTCTGATTTGGACTTGACCCTGAATAACCGGGCGAAGTGTCAGCGGTGTCCAGACATACCTTTCCCTCCATGTGTGATGGACCAGGCAGGTATTGAGGAATTCGAGCCCATCGTCATGCCAGCGGCTTATGTTCAGAGTTATGGGTTGAGTCACCCAGCTGTAAAAAACAAACTTGCCGTTATGCCTGATAATTTCGGAAGCGGTATTAAACGAGTCCGCCGACCCGGCAGCCTCCACAACCACATCAGCGCCTCTTCCCTTTGTAAGTTCCGAAACAACTTCCACAATATTGTCGCGTTTCAGGTTCACTGTTATATCCGCCCCCAACTGCCGGGCCAATTTCAGTTTTCCATCCAGGATGTCAGCTACAATCACTTTATAAGCGCCTTTGTGTTTTGCGCATTGCGCAATGATCTGGCCCGCAAACCCGCCTCCCATAACTACGACAACATCTCCCAATTGAACGCCCGAATTAAGTCCTGAATACATCGCACAGGAGATAGGTTCTCCCAGGGCGCCAAAATCCATGTCCAGACCCTCAGGAACAGGCTGCAATTGAAAATCCTTGGCGACAAAGTATGTCGCAAAATTATTGTTCCAGCCAAAACAAATAACTTTGTCACCGGCTTTGAAGTCTCTCACCTTTGGACCAACTTCAACAACCGTACCTCCGCTCTCATGACCCAACCAAAAAGGGAATTTAGGCTCTTGTCTGAATTCGGCTGTTTTAGGCGGGAGTTGTCCCCGGTAAAAACTTTTGTCAGATCCGCAAATGCCTATCAAATGGTTCTTTACTATAACTTCATCTTCGCCGCAGACCAGCTCTCGTTCTACAAGATCGATATTGTAAGGTCCCTTGAGCAAGGCCGCCTTTGTTAAAAAAGACATGGTCATTCCTCCCCTGTTACTCTGCTATTAAATCCGCGAAACTGAAATATGGCGATATAAGCTTTTCATAGTTCTCCAACCGGGCACGGCGCGAAATTAGAGCTCCAATGACACCTGCCTGTCGAATGTCCCCCATGAAAAGTACCCCGCGAAGTACATTGTCACGAATCACTACTTTCCGATATTTATCCCCCCTGCGATCTGCAAGCACAGAATCTCCCGGCCTGCCTGCTATATCGCCTATAGACACAAGAGGGATGCCTCCCACTTCTACCGCATTCATAGCTAATGACCCGTGATATTTTTCTTTGCGGCCCGCCATGTTGCAGGCAGCAATTCGTCCCTGCTCGACTGCAACCGGCCAGGTTGCAGGAACGGCAGAAGCACCGGTAACACTATCGAATGTTTCAGCAGCATCCCCCGCGGCATAAATATCCGGCATGGAGGTCTGCAGGAATTCGTTTGCAATTATACCCCGTCCGGTTCTTATTCCGGCTGAGACAGCCAATTTAATATTAGGGGTTACCCCTATTGACATGATCACCATATCGGCGGGCAGAGAACCATTGTCTAACTGAACACTGCTAACTGAGCCGTTGATTGCAGCTATGCCCTCCACGCCGGCGTTCACCAGAATCTCTATTCCCATATCCCTCAGGCGATCACTCAGTATTTCCGATGCCTCATCATCAAGTTGGCGTGGTAACATGCGCTGCAACTTCTCAACAACAGTTACTTTCAAGCCGCGTTTCTTAAGTGCAAGTGCGGTTTTTAATCCGATCAGGCCGGCCCCTATAACCACAACTCTGCGAGCTTTTGAAGCCGCATCTATAATTTCTTCCGCCTGCCGCATCGTCCACAGGCTGTATACCCCGGCTGTCGTGCTGCCTACGATGGGCGGCATCACCGGCAGTGAGCCGGTTGCGAGCAGCAATTTATGATATTGAAACCGCTGACCTGAAGAAACCTCCACTGTTTTTTGGGCGGGCAGCACGGCGGTCACCTTCTCACCCATCACGCAGTTTATCCCGAGGCAGTCAAAGTCTTCCGCCCTTTTCAGCAATGTCTCGGATGACTTGTATTTACCGGCAATAATGTCCGGTAAATCTATTCGGTTATACAAATAGTCATGTTCATTGGTGATTACGGTTACCGGAGATTGACGGTCCTGCTTACGCAGTTCAGCCGCAGCAGTTGCCCCCGCAATCCCCTGGCCGACTATGATATACACGCTTCCGCCCCCAGCCTTAGCCTGCTTCAACTTTGGCAGAATTTTGCATGAGTTGTTCAAGATCACTTATCGGCAAAACATGACCCGCCAACTCCGTTTTTGGAAAAAACGTTGCTTCACCCCAATCAATATAAGTTGAAATGCCTTCTGAAGCAAAAGCTATTGCTGTTGCCAATACCTTGTTGTGCCTGAGTTCCTGCATTGCGGCGAATACAGGTATTTTGTGGGAACGAATACTTTGCGCCATTTTGATAAATTCTCCTGCATCATGGCATGAACCGATATGCAGCACCGGAGGTATGCCGATTTCTGATATGCTTTCCAATCCTGCCCGCAAAACATATTCCGGGCTGCACATCCCTGCCTTTGCCAAAGCAGTTCCTGCGCAACCGGCAGTGACTATCACATATCCGTATGCAAGCAGCCGCGCTGCCAAATTAATAATTGACTCGTCCTGGGTCTTCGCAACATTGCCGCATCCTCCGATATACACTAACCCTTTTACAATGCCCCTGGAGTATGCCCCGGCTAATGTTTCTAATAGCTCGCGGCTGTTTGCCGTGGTGTACCCTGTATATAGTTTCTCCATGGAGGCCGGGATATTGACTTTTTTCCCGTTTCGAATAAGGGAAGCGCTGATAGCCATTTGAATAACTGCCTCAGCCCTTTTGCGATCGTTAAGCCCGGCAGCGGCAGCGACAGGGACATTCAATGCCTTGGCCAACGATACCGTAGCCGGCATTACACATTGCGAACCAATAATCAGCAGGTCAACCGCGCCTGTCAGTAACGGCATCTCCTGAGATTGATAATTTGTCAACACCGGCAAGTTGCCGTTTATTTCTCCGCCGCACATACCGGTAAAGTTAAATAGGACATCACTTTTAGACGTTTCATTTATGAGTGCGCTGACTATATGAGGAGCGACATGGCCGAGCAGTACAATATTAACAGCATCGTCTTTCAAAGAGCCCATATTTGCCGTCGTAATCGCAAACCTGTCTTTTCCCGCATAGACTTGTTCCTTAGCCGCCCTGATCGACATTAGGAATTTCGTTGTGGTTTGCCCGATCTCTGACAGTCGCGAAGTATAATCTGCCGGGGCCAACATGCAATCCGCAGGCGATAGAACCGTTTGTGCAGTGCGCCCGTCAATATCAGCCTGGAACTCTTTTGCGAGACTTGCAAATGCTGCTGCGCCGTCAGTAGCCTTCTTAAGAAAGTGGCCGGAAACCGATTCGCTTTGAGTACGTCCGCATACTGTCAGTTGATTGTCTGACGCAAACGGATTTGTCCTGCAGGGACCATCATTGCACTCGGTGCAGCAAATGCCTAACCGTCCAAAACCGCATTGGGGCTGCATGGCCTCTGTACGGTCCCAGATCACATCAATCTCTGATCGCATAGCTTTAATAAGCATAGCGTTAGTTGCTGCATCACATGATTTTTTTTTGACCTCTTTCATCTTTTACCGTCCTTTGATATATCTAAACTTACAATATTAGATCGTTCTGCTGTTGAAACGGATTTGGCAAAAACCGATATTTGGCCCCGCTTCGCTGTCAAAACCTTCATAAAGGCTTCTTCATCGCAATGCATAAGTGCGCCGGTTGGGCAAGAGGCGACGCATGCAGGCTCTTCCATATGCATGCATGCATCACATTTCACCGCCACTTTGTATTGGGCTGAAGGAGTCACAACCCCAAAAGGACAAGTCATGACACACATCCAGCAACCCCTGCATTTGTCCTCGGCAACAAATACAGTTCCCTTTTCTGCATAGCGCTGCATCGCGCCGGAAGGACAGGCAGTTAAACAAGGTGCATCCTGGCAATGGCGGCACTGGATTGGAAAGCTCTTGCCCGTCGGACCGCTGACTCCAACCCTCGGTATCGGCCTCGGATCCTCCAAGGCTGCTCCGGCAAGCGTCTTGCTTACCGAGTTACGCTCTATTGCACATTGCAATTCACAGGTCTTGCAGCCCAAACACTTATCAATATCGACCCATATATGCTTCATTAAGAGACCATCACTCCCCAGAGGCATAATATTTCCTCCAGCATTGCAGCAGCCCGATGGGGGTTGAAAACTCCGCATTGGCATGGTTTTGTGAGCTCTTCTGCAGCCTCTTCCACAGTCCGCCGCCCCTCTTTAATGTCTGCGATCATTTTTTTTACCAGGTTGAAAGGCACCTGCCCGTGTCCGCACATGGTAGTAAAATTAAGAATATCTTCATCAGGCAGACGCTCTGTTCTTCCCCATATGCCAAGCGATGTTTCACATGTGTGCCTGCCCAGCCCGGCTTGACCACAACACTCCTTAACCCCATCAAGAAGTCCTGAGATTATCACCGAAACTCCCAGGTCGGCTTCCTTCACTTCCTTAAGCGCCCTGATTAATGATTCCCTGGTGTCAAACACTCCGTGGACAATAGAGGTATCTTTCACGTTGTCGATAATCACTTCAGCAGGAGTGATAAAACGGTTGCCGGTTTTCATATCGCCCAAATTGACCGGACCGTACTTGCTGATTATTTCGAGAAACCGTCTTAATCTTAGACTCGATCCGGCATCGTTGATTTTTTTTGCCGTCATCGCAAAAACCACAAAATCTTTTTTTAAGCTTTCCGGAGTCCCTCTTCTGTGCAGTGTATGGCTCATTTCAGTATCTCCTCAACAAAAAACGGCTTGCCAAGTCCCACATTCGTTTTCCCATGTGCCGTTGGTTTAAAACCTGCTGTACGGGCAAGATCAAAAGCAGGTGTAGTGTCATCAGCGTCCACTCTGCATGTCAGGTCAAGTGAACAAACAGTAGAGATATTTTTTGTGACTTTTTTAACAACCTCAAAAATGTCCAACACCCGGTGAAGTGGGACCGTCATCTCGATAATTGCCGATAAAACCTTTTCATTTAGTACTTCAGGGTTCATTTTGCCTGTAGATTTATCTGCCATCAAGCCCGTTATAGGATTATTAGGCTCAAAGACTATGTCCCCCAATGACGCAATTGCCATGGCAACTTTCTCAATATCAAAAAAACGCGCACCGGTTCCCGGGCGGCCCATTTCCACAGCCACACCCGCTTCGCCTAATTTAAACCGACCCGTAACGTCATTGGTTTTCATTTCTTCTGTCCCCCGTCCCGGAACTTTTGTTTCCTTATGTTCCACAAGCGGGTTGCTAAAGGTGCCACGCACAGAACGCGGCCATTCGGGCATCGGCTCGTACATTGCCTTGCCAACACATATTCCCGCACGATAACATACGCCGCAGTCCACACATTCATCTTCATTAACATAAGCGCACACCTGCCCATGTTCGCGACGTGTAAATCCGATTGCGCCCATTGTACAGTAGACCAGGCAACGTCCACACCCAAGACACTTAGTCGCGTCTATTTTCATTCCCTATTCTCCCGTAGCCCTCGCTTGATCCAGGGTTTCTGTTTGCCGCTCAGGCAAAAGTATAAAATTCAAACAGATTAAACAAAGCAAAAAAAATGCCAAGTGTTGATTATAATGTATATCTCTGATTTATCATGTATTTATTAATAGATATCGCAGGGGATCATAAATGAGCCGCAACATAGTGTTCATTGTGTTTCATTTGTTTCATATCTTGCCGACCCTTGCCGTGGTACAATAAGTTGTCACTGGCAACAATGAGTGTAACGGGGAAAAACTGACAATAAAGGGAATAGAGTGGGTAAGATAACTTTTTTTGTTCCATATTCGGAAATAGGCGACATAGTGAAAGAGGTATTCAAAGAGCAAGGGGATGACGGTTGGGAACTCGAAATTTGTCTGGCCAAGTTTGAGCGCGAAATTGATGACTGGAAAAACATAAGCACGGATGTCATTGTTGCCCGGGGAATCACGGCAGCCACTTTAAAACAGCGCATAAAGGACACGCCGGTTGTAGAGCTTCCGGTAAGCGGCTATGAAATAATGAGAACTATTTGGGAATGCAAAAAAAAATATGCCCCTGAAAAAATTGCGATTGTCGGCTCCCGGGATATGATTTATGGCGTAAAAAAAATCGAGGATATCGTTGGGATCGAGTTAATAGTAGTTGCAATCCAGGATGAAAACGAAGTTGTAGCGAGCATTCAGCGCGTGAAAGAAAACGGAGTCAATGTGGTCATTGGCGGAGTAATGTCCAAGGTAATAGCTGAGCAATACGGCATGTACGCCGAATTCATAAAAATAGCGCAGGAAGATGTCTATCATGCCTTGAAAAGTGCGAAACGCGTGGCACTTATACGTCGTCAGGAGCAGGAGCGTGCGGAACAGTTCCATGCAATCCTGGATTATGCGACTGAAGGCGTTATAGCAGTCAATGCTGCAGGCATCATTGACCTGGTAAATTCAGCTGCTGTGAAGTTGACCGGCGTTAGTGATGCGGTAATCTGCCTGCCTGTTGATAGCTTTTTCCCACAATTGGGTCTCGGAAAAGTTTTGGAAACGGGACACTCCGAATTAGGGGAAATTGAAACAATCAATGGGCAGAGGCTTGCTGTTAACAGAGTCCCGATTTTCGTCAACGGCCGGGCAGTAGGAGCTGTCGCAACGTTTCAGCCTGTCAGTGTTATCCAGGAGTTGGAGGGAAGGATTCGACGCAAAGATTATGAGCGTGGTCATGTGGCTAAACTGACTTTTTCCGATATTTTGGGTGAAAGTCACGCCATCAGGCAAACCATATCAGTTGCAAAAGAATTTGGCGAGGTGAATTCAACCATCCTCATCATAGGCGAAACCGGAACCGGAAAGGAAATCTTCGCCCAGAGTATTCACAATGCCAGCCGCCGCCGAAATGGACCTTTTTTAGCTGTAAACTGCGCAGCATTGCCGGAGAATCTCCTGGAAAGTGAGCTTTTCGGTTATGCAACCGGGGCATTTACCGGCGCAGTCCGCGGGGGGAAAATGGGTTTATTTGAACTGGCTCACCGGGAACGATCTTTTTAGATGAGATATCGGAATTCCCATTAAAGCTGCAGGGACGGTTATTGCGAGTGTTGCAGGAGAGGGAAATAATGCGCCTCGGCGATGACAAGATTATCCCCATTGACGTCCGTATTATTGCGGCTACAAATCGGAACCTTTACAAGCTGACACAGGAAGGGCTCTTTCGCGAAGACCTTTATTATCGGATCAATGTGCTCAGGCTTGACCTGCCGCCGCTCCGGGAACGACATGAAGACATCATCCCGCTAATATCTCACTTTGTCAAAAAATATTGTCAATTTTTGGGCAGGCCTTGTAGTGACATCAGCCCGGAAGGCCGGAGAATATTGCAAGAACATCATTGGCCTGGCAATGTGCGTGAATTGCGCAACATTGCGGAACGCCTTGCTGTCCTCAATAAAAGCGGCGTCATCGAGTCCGGGGACCTCGAAGGAATGTTGTTGCGGCCGTTAGCCGGGGAAAATAATCGTGAAGGATCATCCATAGCTACGTCTGCAGCAGATTCTCCCTTCAATTTTGACTTGAACAAGTCATTGTTGCTGAAGGCGCTGGAGGAATCAAACTACCATTATGGCAAAACAGCCGCCAAACTGGGGATTAGTCGAACTACGTTGTGGCGCCGACTCAAAAGTCAGAACGCTTTGATCCCTTGACGACGGTAAGCTCCAGGCGGCGAGGAACCCAGACAAAAAATAAGAGGTAGATGGCACTTAAGCCGCCTACCTCACTTTTTAAAGGTTGCCGGAAAACGCCCGGTAACCTCTTTGGTTAGCCAACCAATCAGCAACTTTTGCTTCATTTCCGTCAGTTAACCCGGGTCTGTCTTCTGCAGCCCCGTCGCCTCTTTCGAGGATCCTTTCTCCCGTATCTGACACCGTACGTGGAGAAAGGGCAGAGAGAGAGTTTTTCCCTCTCTCTCTGATTAAATTATATAATACTTGAGCTCGTAAGTCAACTATTATTTATTCAAACACTGGAATGACCGGGTGTGTTGATAGAGTTGCTTAACTCAGATATAATAACAGGTCAGTTGTTTAACCCCGTGCCTTTAGACAAAAGATGAATGCCTGCCCGGGAGCGTAGAGGACCTTTCGAGCATGTTCCGGACCCAAGCTCAGGTCTTTATCCCGGAGAGCGGGCCATTAAGCGAATAAAGATGCATACCACCAATAACAGGAGAACATTGTGAAAAACAGTAAAGACAGTAAAGGCGATGACTTAAATTCAGTTCTCGACGGTTGCGGTATAAAAGGGATAACAAGGCGCGACTTCATAAAGTATTCGGCGGCTACAGCTGCCGGTGCGTATTTCGCCGGACTGAGTGCATGTGGCAGCGGCGCTTCTTCCGGGAGTAGCTTCCCGGTGCTTGTTTTCTCGGATGTTCATTTTGATCCTCTATACGATCAAACTCTTTTCCCGTTGCTTAATTCTTCGGATCCCGGTCAGTGGGCGAGTATTTTCCAGACATCAAAAATAACAACACCACCAACATGGGGAAACGATACAAACTACCCTTTGCTCATGCTCGCCCTTGCAAACATAAGTCGAAACCTTGGGTCGTGTCCGCTTGTTATCTATACAGGCGATATTCTTGGGCATAACATTCCGACAAGGTTTTTCACCCTTTACGGAAGTTCAGGTGCTGCAGCAGTTGCAGCCTTAGAGGCATTTACTGATAAAGCGGTTTCATTCTTTACAACTCAGGTGAGGGCTGCACTCGCGAATGTTCCTGTCCTGTTTGCTGTCGGAAACCTTGATTCTTATACGGGTTGGGGGCCGGACAGCGCTTTCCTTTCCAGTAATGCGGAAAACTTTTACACAAATTTCCTGAATGGAATTACGGACCGGCAGACTTTTAATAGTACCTTTACTGCCGGTGGATATTATTCTTGCCGGCCGCTTGGAACAAATCTGGTGGTGATAGGAATTAACACGATTTTGCTCGCGAATGGAGTCCCGGTTGACAACAGCGCTGCGGTAGCAACTGAAATTGCATGGCTTGATTCCCAGCTTGCTGCAGCCCAGGCTGCCGGCCAAAAAGTGTGGCTTTTAATGCATGTGCCCCCTGGTGACGTCATAGCTGCAACGGTCGCCAACGGTCTTCCGGTTACAACAACGTCAGCCTACATGATGTTGGAGCCGAATTACCAGTCGAGCTTTATGACCACGCTTCAGAAATATCCGGGTCTTATAAGCCTGACGCTTGGAGCCCATACTCATATGGATGAATATCGCATCATGTCGCCTACTAATAACGTGCTGGAGATTACGCCTTCTATAGCACCGTTTTTTGGCAATAACCCGGCTTTCAAGATATTTAAAATTTCTTCCGGTACATTTCAGCCTGTAGATTATGTTTCCATAAATTACGACCTCGCTACCTTGCCGGCACAGTTTAACAGCTATTACACTTTTTCGGCAGCGTACGCCATGCAAGGTCCTTTAAATAACTCCTTAACAAATCTTTATCCATTGCTTAAAACGAATAGTGCACAACAGTCACTTTACAGAGGGTACTTTTTTTCCGGGAATAATTATTCTGCTCCAACTAACAGTAACGAGAGTGACCCGATTACCGCTGCAAACTGGCCTGTTTTCTGGAGTGCTATTGGAAACATGGATGCAACATCACTTGTGACTGGCGTCAATTCCTATTGATGCCGGGAGATTGCAGTCTTAAGCGCTTTAAAAGAGCCGGCTCCTTCAGCCGGCTTGGTTACCTATAACATCCATTAGCTTAGAATGGCCCTCTGATAGAACTCTGTTTCCGCTGACAATCCAGCACCGCAGAGGACAGTTTCCTTTCAGCCTCAGGACTTAGCCGGAGAAATCTCGCGGCTACGGTTGCCACGCTATTATCCGGGCTATCCCTGCGGACAACCTGAGCCACGCTTACGACAGGCTGGCCGGACACAGGCCTGATATACATCTGGATCAAGTCTCCGCAATCATAGCCCCACCCCCGCTTGTCAGGGAACGAAATGCCGCCTATGCTGAGGTTGACATCAACCCACCGCTCCGTCACCCGCCGCAAATGATCCGTTAAAATATCATTGCTATCTTCGGATGCGGGAATCGGGACGCAGGCTATCAGCGCCAGGGTTTTGACCCTGTAGTTTTCCCGTTTATTGGATATGGTTGCTTGATCCATATTCTAATTTACCGCGGTTAAGCTATGCAGCAAATCGGAGGATACATGAAGTTACCGTAGGAGCGTGCTGATATCCGTGTGCATGGTTTTCCTATATACTGAAAAGACAGACACTTAGTTTACGAGGTGGGTTCTTGAGGACTCCTGCATACTGTACAGCAACAAGCCCGCCTAATGCTTGAGTTGGCCGGAGTCATACAGGGCCTCAATGTTTAAGGCAGGAACCGTGACTGAAATATAACTAAGCTTCTCATTCCCTGTATTTTCTATAAAGTGTTCTGCATTAGGCGGGATATATATAAGATCACCTGTTCGTATATTGTCGATATCTGAGCCGACGTGTATACAGCCTTGCCCGCCGATAATAATGTAAGCTTGTTCCGGCACATGATGGTGGGGTTGCTGTTTGGAACCTGATTCAACCTCAATCCAGGCAATTGCCAGATTATCAGTTGCCGTATCGCCGGACTGCAGTAATATGTGAGACAGTAAACCCGGACGACTTCGCTTCGGTGATTCCAGAAGACCTTTTTTGAGCATTACTCCTCCCACTGAGATATCAACACTGGAACATACTTATTATAACAGGCTTAAAAATGTATTTTCAGAAAGACGCTCTTTTCTTTATAATGACTCAGTTACAGGATCTGTTAATACAAGAATAGGAGGTATTGCATTATGCCGGTTAAGATCATTATAACAGTCGCGGGGATCATGCTTGATGCTGAACTTCTTGATACCCCATGCGCAAAAAAAGTTGCGGAAGCACTGCCTATCATTGCAGGGCCTAATAAATGGGGTGACGAATTTTATTTTGAAATCCCGGTCAGCATGCCTTCTGATGAAACAGCTGTTACTGTGGTCAAAGTCGGCGATATCGGATATTGGCCTCCCGGCAATGCACTTGCTATCTTTTTCGGGCCGACTCCAATGAGCAAAGGCCTCGACCCTGTGCCTGCCAGCGCCGTAAATCTTGTAGGAAAAATTGTTGGAGATGCAGCAGTACTGAGGAATATAAAAGGCGCTATTAAAGAAATACGCATAGAGCGCGGCTGAAGATGTTTAACTGATACTGTCCCCGGGCATGAAAGAAGCAATGTATAGCGTTCGTAGTCCCGTGTGGTCGAACACGAGGATCAGCGAGCCAATAAGAACGGGAAAAGTCTTTATGCGACCAGTGCCTCGCGCATTATTTCCGGCCCTGAACTCGTTCCAATGCGCACGGCCCCTGCCTGTATAAAACGCAGTACCTGCGACAATGTTCTGATGCCGCCGGCTGCCTTGACTTCAGCCCTGTCCTTAATAATAGCTTTGATCAGTTTAACGTCTTTTACCGTTGCACCTCTTGTCCCGAATCCTGTTGATGTCTTGATGAAAGGCGCACCGCAGCTCACCGCTATTTGCGTAACGGCGCGCTTCTCTTTCTCGTTCAGGTAACATGACTCGATAATGACTTTATGGACAGCAGACCTGGTTGCGGACAGTATCTCAGAAATCTCTTCGCCTACAAAATCCAGATTGCCGGACTTGACGGCCCCAATATTTATTACAACGTCAAGCTCCTGGGCGCCGTACAGCACCGCCTGCGTTGCCTCATAGACTTTTGCGCTTTTTATCGTCATGCCGAGTGGAAACCCTATTACGGTTGAAACTTTTATGTCATATCCGGTCAGGACCGCCTTGCAAAGCGGAACGTAATAGGGGTGAATGCAAACGGAATAAAAATTATATCGGACTGCTTCTTTACAGAGTTTTATTATGTCCGCCTCTGAAGCATCCGGATTTAAGAGTGTCTGATCAAGATAGCGTGCCAATTCTCCAGGAGAAATCCGGTTAGTCCCATAATGAGGGGCCTTCATCCTTTTTTTCTCTGACATACACTTTCACCTCCTGTTTGTATTTTGTGAGCAGCAACCTGGCGGTTTCCCCTACGTTGAAATGCACTTCGTCAACCCTGCTCACCGGCATAACTTCCATAGTAGAGTTTGTTATGAACACCTCGGTGGCCCCGTACAAGTCTTCAGGTTTGAAATCCCCCTCTTTTACAGTGATCGCATTTCTTGCAGCCAGATCAATCACCAGCGCCCGCGTAATGCCGTCAAGGATACCGCATTTGATCGACGGTGTGTGAAGTATGCTGTTTTTTAAAAAGAAGATGTTGCTTACAGTGCCTTCAGCAAGATGCCCGTAAGCATTGAGCATTATCGCTTCGTGTGCATCGACCTTCTTTGCCTCAATTTTGGCCAGGATGTTATTTAGAAAGTTTAGCGATTTGATCTGCGGATTAAGCGCCTCTTTCAGGTTTCTCCTGACCGAGGCTATCTTCAGTCGTATTCCATTTTCGTAATACGACCGCGGATAGTTCTTAAACTTTTCCGCAATGATTATAAAAGTAGGCTCTTTGCAGAGGTCCGGGTCAAGACCTATCTCCCCGGATCCGCGTGAGATCGTCACGCGGACATATGCATCGCTCAAATCATTCGCAAGAAGCGTGTCATAAACAGCTGACCGCATGTCGGCGTCATTTTTAGGAAGATCAAGCCCTATAAGCGAAGCCGAACGCCGCAACCTGTTAAGGTGCTCACCGATCAAAAAAATAACGCCATCATAGACGCGCATTGTCTCGTATATGCCATCGCCATACAAAAAACCATGGTCAAAGACAGAGATCCTGGCCTCTGCAGCAGGGACGATCTTATTGTTCAGATAGACAAACATAACGACAATCTCCAAAGATGAGAAGTTGTGAAGTTGGAAGGTGTGAAGTTACAGGGTTGTTGCTCAACCTCGCAACTTCCCATCTTCTCATCTTCGGTTTTTTACCTATAACCTATAACCTGTTTTAAAACGCTTCTATTATATGATTTATCTCTTCTTTTCCATTTTTAGAGACAATGCTTACCACATCAAACCTGACCTGATATTCAACCCTATGCTGTTTAAGATAATATAGCGCTATTTTCCTGATTTTTTCCTGTTTGCGGAAGTCCACTGCCTCAAAAGGCTCTCCAAATGAATTGCCGGTTCTTGCCTTGACCTCCACAAATGCAAGGATATCGTTGTCGCTTATGATCATATCGGCCTCGCCAAGCGGCGTCCTGTAGTTGCGGTGCAGGATCTTATAGCCTTTTCCCTTAAGATATGCCGCAGCAATATCCTCGCCTTTTTTCCCGAAACGTTTTGTTATCAAATATCACCGCGGAAGCCTTCTGATTCCCCGGTCTCTCCGACCTTGATTGCTGCCCCGGCCAGCCGTTCCAGGAGCAGAGGGACTCCTTCTACGTCCTTTATATCTTTCTGGCAAAGGACCTTGACTATTTCTCTGAACGGCGAAAATTCCTCCCAGGAGCCTTTTAAATGCTCTGCTACAGTTTTATAGAGATGCTCTCCTTTATTGTCCCAATCTGTAAGAAGGACAACACGGTGGAACCGTTCAGCTATATCCTCACAGAATTCATATATGCCCATACCGCCGTGGAGCGCGATGATTTCACCTACCAGGCCTATTTTCCTGAGGGCGGAAACATCCCTTTTACCCTCGACAATTATAGGGATTCTTTTGTTCACTTCGTAGAGTGCCTGAAAAACAATCTTGAGTCTTTCAGCCCTCTCCAGATCCTCCCTCTGGATGTTCACAGACCCTTGCATCTCAGAGGCCGACAAGATAGCCGAATCTGCCGATAAATTCGCGGGGACTCAGACTAACCGTGCCGGCAAGGCGTTGCAGCGGCTCCCCTTCAAAATCGTCGCGAGTTAATCGCCGCATATACTTCAGTGCCACCTCATACGTTTCAGAAGTGATATCCACTTTCCTGATCTTCATATTGCCTGTGGCATAGTCCACCATCTCGGCAAAAGGAATAGCTCTCAAATGCCCGTCACTGAGCACAATCATTGCATCAGTCCCACCTCTGAGGAGGTACCGGATGGCGCCGTAGCCAAGGTCTCTCGTATATTCAAGGTCAAACGGGATGGGGGCGGCAGCCCGCAGTTCATAGCCTATGTTCTTGTCCACAATGGTAGTATGTATGCCCAGAGACTCAAGCGTGTTCATCACAAAAGTCTTTAACACCCTGCCAAGCTGGATTTCGGAAAGCCTGGTCCTACCGGTTTCATCCTTTTCCACCTGCTCATAATCGCTGAGTTCGTCATAATCGAATTTCTCGGAAATGCCTTCGGCAAGTACAGCAACCCCGTGGTCTATGCCGTAGGCGAGTCTCTTTATTATAGAGCCTGCAAGCACATCGGCAACCTTCTTGAAGGAGACCTTGTCCTCGGTGAATTCCTCTGCAATGAGCGTTATTGTTGTCCCTGCAGCCTTTCCGATGCCTAAAGCAAGATGGCCGGCATGCCTGCCCATCGTGGTGATAAAGTACCACCGGCCGGTGGTCTTGGCGTCTTCCATTATGTTTTGGACAATCTCCACTCCGAGATGCCGCGCCGTCTGAAAGCCGAACGTCGAAGCTCCCCCCGGCAAAGGGATATCGTTATCAATAGTTTTTGGGACATGCACGATACTCATGTCCCCCCTGGATTCCCGGCCAATCCAGTTAGCCATAAAAAGTGTGCCCTCGCCGCCGACAGTAACAAGATAGTTGATGTCGAGCTGCTTGAGCGTCGACATCAATATCGCAAATCTCTCCTTTACCCTGTCAGGGAAGTCCCGTGAGGTCCTTAAAATAGAGCCGCCCTGCGTATGTATCCTCGATACGTCACATATGTTGAGCGGAAGAGTGCAGTCTGTCCTGCCTTCAAAGAGCGGCTTGAATCCCCCTTTTATGCCGACGACCTTCCTGCCCTGATTAACAGCTTCAATAGTAGCCGAACTGATAACGCCATTAATCCCCGGGCCGGCCCCCCCCGACAATGATGCCGACTGTGCCGTCACTTTTTCTTGCCATATTAAATATGCCTCGCTATTGGAATTTTCCTTTCTACAAGTTCGTAGTTGAACTTTTCAGGCTTGCGCCCGAAGCAGGTGCCCAGGCTCTCAAAAAGGGCAATTTCAGCGGTATCAACTTTTCTCTGTTTAATTGCCTCGGGTGTCGGGATATAGGATATTTGGTTGCCATCAACATCGACAATGGTGTTGCCTGTCTTCCCCTCTATCAGCATAAGCACTGCGCAGGCGCCCGCCTTGTACCCGAAATTCACATCATAGGCTGAAGACCCTCCTGCGCGCACAAGATGGCCAGGCGTGACTTCCCGCACCTCGGGTACTTCGTATACGCCGGGCGCATACATTCCAGTCTCTTTCATAAACTCTTTCATTGCGGGGTCCTCCTTCAGGCGTTTCTCAAGCTCCTGCCTCACATATTTCCCCGCGCCCGCAAGTTTTTTATGACCGAAGGCGTCCACTCCTGCTGCGTCGTCATAAAGCATTTCACCAGTCGCATTCTTCATGCCCTCGGCAACAACGATTATATATGTCCCTGCCTTCACATCGCTGCGCATGACCCTGTTGCAATAAGTGGTTTTCATATCGCTGTATACGACATCAAAGTCCACGGGGATTTCAGGTATCAATATGCAGTCGGCTTCAGCGCCGATCCCGCCATGCAGCGCGGTATGTCCCACATATCTGCCGAATACTTCTATCGCGAGGATACGGTTGTGGCTGAGGCCCGTGGTTTTCAGTTCCCGTGTAAAAATAGCGACCCTGTTAATTGATGAGTCTCCTCCAACGCTGTAAGTCTGGAGATCGAGGTCCATGGTCTTGGGGACATGCACGCAGGGTATGCCCTGGGAGCCGAGGTCCACTACAACACTTCCCGTATCATCGCCACCGCTTATGACCAGGGCGTCTATGCCGAACTTCCTGAGCCCTTCTTTAATGCGCTCATACTTTTTCGGGTCTGCTATTTTGCTGATCTTGACCCGTGAATGGCCGGCTTCGCTTCCTGCAAGCGAGGCCTCGATGCGGCTGATCCTCTCCGCATTAAGCAGTACAACTGATTCGAGTTCCACGAGGTTGTAAAGACCGGCGTAACCGTTGGGAATAACAACTGATTCGATCCCATGGGCATAAGCCTCGCGTGACACCCCTTTAATGACCGCGTTAAGACCGCCGCAATCACCACCGCTTGTGATGACGCCTATCTTTTTTATACTTGCCATTGACCCCTCCCTCGTTTTCAAAAATGCTGAATGTTGAATGTTAAATTAAGGATTCTTCACTAATTCAACATTCAAAATTTAAAATTGATTTTTTAGGGCACTCTTATTTTCCATCAAAGCCTCGAGCGGCTTGAGTCCGTAAGGGCTCCCCTGCTCTATCGCAGTGAGGACCGTGCCCCCGCCCGTAAAGAAGTAGTATTGAGTATTATCAAGCACCGAAAGATAAAGGCCGGGGCATAGATTCTTGAATTCCTGGAGCGTGTCTCCTCCCCCGTACATTTTAATAGCGGTCCTGTTATGGTCTATCGTGCTGTCCAATGCTTCCGAACCCGCTGTAAAATGAGGGGTATACCCCATTACCGCATTGACGAAAATAGTTTTGGCGTCAAGAATGCTAGCGGCCACTGCCTCGTCCTCAAAAGACCGGGCATCAATATCGAGTATGTATTTGTATTGTTTCCCGGGATGAAATCTTTGATGGAGAGGTTTCTGTATTTCCCCTCAACTTTCCCTTCAAGGGTGTCTGATTCCACAAGGTAAGGAAGCTCTACGATTTTACCATTGATCCTGTCTTTTTCAACGAGCTCTTTAGCAGCCGTAACGTCTTTATCAGATACCCCTTCGATCTTTACCCCATATTTGGCGCAAAGGAAAGCGTTATAAATCACTCCACCCAGAATCAGTTTATCAACCTTGTCATAAATGGCGTAGAGCGGGCCTATTTTTGTGTCGTATTTTGCCCCTGCAACAACGGCAACAAAGGGGCGCTCCGGATTAATAACCGAATTTAAATTGGCTATTTCCTGCTGCATCAAAAATCCGGCATAGGACGGCAAATGCTTTGTCACATCATATGTTGAGGCATGGGGCTGCCATGAGCCAAAGGCGTCATTGATAAAAATGTCTGCGAGGCCCGCAAGCTGGAGCGCAAAGTTTTCCCGTGCCTCCCCCCCTGCTTCCTCTCCCTGAAACCACCTGGTATTGGGAAGATAGATCCCCCCGATTTTATGTTCACGCAAGCTGCGGATGGCAAGATTAATGGACGTATCTATCCCCACTATGCCAAGCTTGGGGTCAATATTGAATCGCGGGATATGGAAGGTAGTATGCAGCTTGTGTTCGAGATATTCGGCGATAGGCTCAACAGACTCAGAAGCCTTGCAGGCGATGTCGCCTGTCTTTTTATCCTTCGGCCTGCCCACATGGGTCATTAGAATGGGTCTGCCGCCCCGCTCGACAATGTTATAAAGCGTGCCAAAGGTCTGGTCAATCCTGAACGGATCTCTGATCTCTCCGTCCTTCACTACATTATGGTCGAATCTCACAAGGACCGTTTTACCTGCAAGGTCTGCCTGTTGAATTGTTGGAAGTCTTGGGTCCAAGGACTGTATATCCACGGCGTTCATTTACACCCCCAGCAGAGACGAATTGATTTCTTTTTTTACGGTCACGGGCTTGATGGTCCTTTTTAATATGTCCTGCGTACCGGTAACCTTTAGCTGCTCAAAAAGTAGTCCGAATTTCTTCTCCAGGTCATTTATTATGTGGCCTTTTATATCGGCAGGCAAGGCCCACCATTTTTTCTTCAGCGGACCAAACCCCTTTTTCCGGGTGCTGTAGATAAACTGCTCCTCGGTCTGCCCTTCTTTCCTCTCTTTTGCGTATTCTTTTGATATGAACTCATAGACATCTTTTCTGAACTCTCCCGGAAGGCTGGGGCAATCATACATGATGTTCTGGAAGCCGGTGGCGAGATGTACTTCAGATGTAGTTGTCTCCGGGAACATATGGAATGCTTCTTCGGGGAGCGTTGAGGCCCCATGCTGCACGCATCCCGAAAGGCCGTACTCCTTCCGCGCATGTTCCGAAAGAACTCTCAAAGTGTCAAAATCTATTTTCACTTTTGCCAGGGTGCCGTCGGGCAGGACAACACCACCGTGGGTTGTGCCTGTTTGCACACTTAGTTTGCTCAGCCCCCGGGTCCCCTTAAAAGTCTCCCTGAACCCGTCGATATAAGCTTTTAATTCCTCAGGGGTGCTGTTCTTTGTGCCTATTTCACCTATCTCCCCGCCTATCGACACTTCTATTCCGGCAGGCTGCAACTGCCTTACGTGCTCCGCTAATTCGGCGGTCCGCTCAAAGTTGGGCCGCTGCTGTTCTTTTACAACAGACTTTGAGAGATCAACGAGCGTTGAGGAATCGATGTCTATATTGTAGAACTCGGCGTCTATCGCCTCGGCGATCAGCTCCTTTATGTATTTCACTTCAAGCCCGGGGTCGCTCAGATAATTCTTTCGTACCAGTTGGAAATGGTCGCCCTGAATAAAAACAGGACCTTCGTGCCCTTCCCTGACCGCTGCTGCCAGGACAACTGCGGCATATTCGAGCGGCCGCTGTTTTGTATAGCCGATTTCAGACCTTGCAATCTCAAAGATCATGGGCCCGACTTTCAATTCATGCGCCTTTCTGAAAGCTGCCCTCGCTGTATCGTAAGTGAGTCCCCGGATATTCATGGCAGGAACGGTGAACCCGGGATAGTTTCTCCCCATCTCTTCATAAAGACCCTGGATAGAGGCTGGAATAGCGCCGCAGGCCTTTGCAATTTCTTTAACAAGGAGGAATAGCGCCCTCTTCTTTTCATCAACCTGTTCAAAGACCGCATCATAAATCAGGCTGTCCATCATTGATCGCACTACGCTCTTATCTTTTACAATAACAGAGCCATTCTCGAAGTCAACGGCATTCCCAAGACCTTGTATCGCCATAGATACCTCCTGTCTGGAAAAGTTTAGGCATATTATAGCAGATAATCGTTTATGTTAAAATACGATGGTGGAATTTGAGATGAACTGTTTTTCGGGCCGTATATAATGCGTTGCCGATTCCCTACGGTAAAGAGTGTCTGCGTTTTGTTGTTTTGCCTTGCGCTTTATGCCGGCGGCGCATTTGCATCGTTCTCTCAGGCCGACAAAGTGCTGGTCATCAAAAGCAGGCGAGTCCTGCTGCTGCTTCAGAATGGTTCCATTTTGAGAGAATATCAAATCTGCCTGGGAAGAAACCCCAAAGGCCGCAAGACGAGACAGGGAGATTACAGGACTCCTGAAGGGAGCTACATCCTGGACTCCAGGAACCCTAAAAGCAGCTTTCACCTGTCACTCCATATATCCTATCCCAGCAGGACGGACACTTTAAAAGCGAGGAGTATTGGCGTTTCTGCCGGCAGTGATATAATGATACACGGGCTTCCAGAGGGGATGACAATCGATGACCTCGGCGGATATCGGGACTGGACGAAAGGATGCATAGCCGTCTCGAATACCGCTATTGAAGAAATCTGGCAACTCGTGCCTGACGGAACACCTATTGAGATTTTACCGTAAAGCCTATATGCCCGACAGCAGCGAGTTTGGTTTTATATTAACAGCAAGACTGCCAGTTCAGCCTTTTTCACTTCTTCACTAAATGTCTGCACATGGCGCCATTCACTTGAGTCGGGGCTGAGTACAGGGATGAGATTATCGATAAACTCCCGTATGATTGAAAGCGGTTTTTTTATTTCAACAGCGACTAACAGCAGTTTTTCTGTCAGTGAGTATCTTGTTACCGGAGAATTTGCTTGCGGTCCGTCAGTGCCTTGCCCGTCGAATGCGAACCGGGTCCACTCCGCCATAGCGTTAGTCAGCTTTTGAAGTGTGTCTTCCGCCTTCTCTAATAGGTGTACCAGATCCCGTTCTCTGTTCATCTCCAATTTCAAGCTTCCTGAAATATCCTGCACCTCCTCGAATGCCGACACAAGGAGTGGCGTAAGGACTGAGCTTTTAATACCGTACGTCATCTCGGTTTCG
The DNA here is from genome assembly GCA_963830245.1 of Nitrospirota bacterium. GTDB lineage: Bacteria > Nitrospirota > Thermodesulfovibrionia > Thermodesulfovibrionales > Dissulfurispiraceae > JADFXI01. The sequence goes on along the minus strand of CAWHNC010000090.1, from coordinate 58,051 downwards.
GTAAAGGTAGTGTGCCATGCAGCCGTTTTTTCGCTTACGATATATGAGAACTTACGCGCCGTATCACAGAGCAGCGCCAGGGGGGGGAGATGGGCTTGTTGTCCTTCACTGAGGTAAAATTTTTGGCATTCGAGGATATTTTCGGGGAACTTCCAGTGCCTGAGCGCCAGTTCTCCTATTTCACGGTGGTCAACTCCGAATTGTTTTTCTTCCCATAGGAGGAGTGTTTCAAGGGGGTAAAGTTCCGGCATGAATTCAATCTTGCCCTTGATGAACAGGTCAAATAAAATTAATAGTCCTATCTCAAGAGTAAGCGCCGCAACAAAGGCCTCTTCAGGGTTGCGGTTCCCTGATGTCCCGGCGAGTCCTTTTGCAATGATGGCCCTGTACAAGGAGTCCGTCCAGAATTTTTCATAATCCATTAAGCCTACTTTTCCCATCGGGAAGGTGTCTCTGAGGGAAATCGTAAGCGCCATAATCCTGATTTGATTGAAGCCGATCTTCATGGCTGCATTCCTAATGGTGGTTATCGGCTCTGCATTCCTGAATAGTGCCGTGTTTGCGAGCCGAAGTGTCCGCACAGCAAGAGACGGGTCCTTCTCCATCAGGTCAGCCAGGTCATCAACAGTCGAGGTCTCGCTTGAAGCAAGCTCAATAAGGCAGATAGCGACAGGGGAAAACAAAGGAAGGATGTATCCATCTTTGATTCTTTGCAGAACGGCATTATTTTTTCTGATCGTCATAATAATTTAATGTATAATTACTATAGCATATGGCACTGCAGGCAATAAACGGCAAGGAGGTTTAATGATGAAAATAGTAAGGTACTTGTCAGACGGGCAGGTGGGTTACGGAATAATTGAAAATGAGCGGCTTTATCCCTGCGGAGACCCCTTCGTCAGTCCGGCAAAACAAACGAGAGCCATTGATCTGTCTTCCGTGAAACTCCTGGCGCCTGTGTCCCCTCCAAACGTCATATGCATAGGTCTCAACTACAGGAAGCATGCGGATGAAACCGGACTTCCCTATCCTGATGCGCCTTTGATTTTCATAAAAACGAACACGACCGTTTGCGGCCCGGGAGATCCCGTATTGCTGCCTTCAGACAGTCCCGACAATATAGACTATGAAGCTGAGCTGGCCATTGTTATCGGAAAAACAGCGAAAAACATATCTGAGGAAAAAGTCGCTGATGTTGTTCTGGGCTATACAATTGCAAACGACATATCCAACAGGGGAGTTCAGTTTTCCGATGGCCAGTGGGCGCGGTCAAAAAGTTACGACACCTTCTGCCCTATCGGGCCCTTTATAGTTACAGACCTCAACTGCGACAGCGCCAATATTATGTGCCGCCTGGATGGCCGGGTCATGCAGTCATCCAATACTTCAGACATGATTTTCTCTTGCATGCAGATTGTATCTTATCTTTCACACTGCATGACTCTTTTGCCCGGTACCGTGATATTGACCGGTACTCCGGAAGGTGTCGGGTTCAAACGGAACCCCCCGGTCTATCTGCGGAAAGGGCAAGTTCTGGAGACTGAAATCGAGGGGATTGGTGTATTGACCAACCCGGTTTTACTCGCGAGTTAAATATAAATAGTGTGTCTGTCTTCTTTCTGACCCGCTACCGATAATTCAGTTGTTTTTAGCGCATTAGCGATATGGCAACGGGAATAGTGAAGAACGATAGCACCGTGGTAACTACGATCATGAAACTTGCGAGTGATATGTCGAGTCCGAACCGCGAGGCGATCAGCAGGATCAGCACCATTGTGGGCATGGCCCCTTCAATAACGCATGATGATAGGGCAATTCCCTTAACGCCGAGGAGCGTCGCTACTGTATAAGCGATAAATGGGGCCACGGCAAGTTTGATGATCACTGCAGGAACGATAAGAGAGGCATGCTTCACTTTCGGCAAGGAGAGAGCCAGTCCTGTGCTGAAAACCATAAGCGGGATGACGAGGCCGCCGAGCATGTCGAGGGCTTTTAAAATAAAATCAGGAAGACCTATTCCTGCTGCCTTTAGTGTCATACCCGCAATAATGCCCCACACCGGCGGCAGGGACGTTATGGTTTTAAGAGAGTCGCCTATCGACATCTTCCCGTTTTCGCCGTATTTCGTCGCCAAAGATGCCCCGAGGATCCAGAACAGAGGGGTCCCGGCAAAGAGATCGTAAAAGAGCGCATATTTTGCAGCCCCTTCTCCGTAAAGCCCGGTAATAACCGGAAGTCCCAGGTAAACCACATTGCCGAATGTGGCTGCGATTATCAGGCAGCCTTTTTCCGGCTTTGTCAATTTTGTCATTTTCCCCAAAACGCAATAAGCTGCAAGGGAAACAATCATTGAGAATATGATTGTAAGGCCGGCGGTTACAGGCACAAGAATGGTATTGGTATCGATTCCTGAAATATATAAGGACTTTATGCAGAGGGCGGGCAGGAACAGATTGAATGCAAGTGCATTGATTGAAAGCCGCATGGAATCGGCATCAAGACCTTCTACCCTTAAGCGCCGGAAAAGAATTCCGGCTCCGACAATGAGGGCAAATGAACTAAATATTTCATGCATTGAACGGTCTATGCGCTGTATAAAATCTCTTTGTTAACGCACGTTACGTTCGGGGTCCCGGTCAACAGCATGGCCTGGACAAGTTCATCCTTCATTTTATTGATAAGTAACGCAACCCCCTCCGCTCCGCCGCCAAAGGCGCCGACTATCAAAGGCCTGCCGAGCAGAACGGCATCGGCTCCCAGCGCGAGGAGTTTAAGCACGTCTGCACCGCTGCGCACGCCTCCATCCGCGAAAATGACCAGTTTCCCTTTTACCCGGTTCGCAATTTCCGGCAGGACCTCCGCTGTTCCCGGAGTATGGTCCAGCGCCCGCCCTCCATGGTTCGAGACGACAATAGCCGCGGCCCCTGCTTCCACAGCCAATTCAGCTTCATTCGGGGTCATAATCCCTTTAAGGATAAATGGCAACTTCGTGGCAGAAACTACTTCCTTTATTTCGCGAACGGTTTTTGGACTTACTGGTTGGCCTTTTAACGTCATCGGCAGTAATGCGGCGCCGTCGATGTCAATGCCGACGGCCGCTGCACCCGCCTTTTCCGCGTCCCTGATACGACTTGTAATTTCCTTTTGCTCTCTAGGCTTAATTATTGCGATAACCCGGTCCGGGTTGGAGGAGATCGCCCTTATTCCGCTGATCCAGGTTGCAGGGTCAGGAGAGTCTCCGGTCATGCCGAGAGTTCCCGCAAGCATGGAGCCTGTGATCATAGCCTCGGTAAACTCTCCTTCGGTAAGTTCACAGCCCATATTAAAAGACACACCTGTTAAAGGGGCAGCCAAAACAGGGACGGACAGTTTCTTCCCCCATAGGTCTATTGAGGTATCGACAGTCTTGACCTCGTGAATAGTACGCATATTCAGCCGCCAGTCAGCCAACGCTTCCACGTTGGCGACAAATGATCTCCCGGATCCGGAGCCTCCCATGCCGGGCACTTCTCCCGCACATACCTTGCCGTTGCAAACAGGGCAGACCCGGCAATAGCCCTGCAGCTTTTCTCTGGCATTTTTTCTAAGTTCTGTCAAATTCATATTTCACGACTCATTCCCGCACCTGAAATCAATTGAGATCTATCGCAGAACGTTTATCCGGTTATCTTTCCCTCGGCAATCTTTATCCCTAATGGTTTATCGGGTTCTGCGGGGAGCAGGCATGACTCACCTTCGATCGGGCATATAACCAGATCCCCCCAAATGTCCTTGACCCGCTCTTTTACCTGGAGCAGTTCAAACCAGCGTTTGATGGTTCCCACGAACACAATGACCATCATGAACATGACAATACTCGCCAGGGTTGCCAATAGATACAGCTGTTTAGGCAGGTACACGACCGCTATATTCAAGTAACCTGCGTACATGGTGACGAAAGCGAGAAAGATGCCGGGTAGTGCGGTCACCCACATATATTTTGCTTTCCCCATCCGTATAAGCATCGTCGTAACGATAATAAGAGCGCTTGAGGCGAGCAGTTGGTTGCTCATGCCGAAGAGCGGCCAGATTGTGGCGATGTTTCCGGTATAGACAAGATAACCCCATGATAGGGTAAAGAGACCGCCTGTAATAATGATACCGGGAACCCACTTTTTCTCACTGAATTTAGGCATAATCTTGCCGAACATTTCCTGCAGCATAAAGCGGCCTACCCTGGTACCCGCGTCGACTGCGGTAAGAATGAAGACAGCCTCGAACATGATAGCAAAGTGATACCAGTACTTCATCAGCCCCTTCATGAACGGGACCGAATCGAAGATATAAGCCATGCCGACGGCAAGGGACACTGCGCCTCCCGGCCTCCCCTGGATTTTCTCGCCGACTTCAGCGGCTAACCTGCTAAGTTCCACAGGAGGCATACCGAGTTTTGCAAATGCGGCAGGGGCAGAGTTAATGGCGAAATAATCTGCCGGTACCAACACGCATGCGGCGATAAGGGCCATGATTGCAACAAACCCTTCCATCAGCATCGCGCCATAACCTACAAAGAGTATGTTTTTCTCGTTATCCAGCATCTTCGGTGTTGTGCCAGTCGCGATAATCGAATGGAAACCGGATACGGCGCCGCAAGCAATAGTGATGAATACGTATGGGAAGACGTTACCGGGTATGACCGGTCCGCCGCCGCCGGCGAACTGGCTAAGGGCCGGCATCTGGAGAACTGGCCGAACAAAGCAGATACCGACTGCCAGCGTTACAACCGTTGCGATCTTCAGATACGTAGAGAGATAGTCCCTCGGGGCCAGGAGCATCCAGACCGGCAGGACCGAGGCCACAAATGCGTACAGAGGTATGAAAATCGCAATCTGATGTTTGCTAAGCTTCAGAGCCTGAGCCAGTGCAGAGCCGGGGTCTATGGCGCCGCCGGCGTAAATGGCCAGAGCAAGCAGGGCTATTCCGAAAATACTGGCGCCCTTGACATCGCCGGGCCGGATTTTATTCATCCAGAAACCCATTAGCACTGCAATAGGTATCGTAGATCCTACAACGAAGACCCCCCAGAAACTCTCGAAAAGCGCGTTAAGGCATGCGATCGAAAGGCCTGCAAGAGTGAGAACCAGGATAAAGAGGAAAGCAAAAGACGCCACGACCCCCACCGTCCTGCTGACTTCGCTCTCGGCTATTTTTGCAAGGCTCTGTCCCTTGTGACGCACCGAGGCAAAGAGCACGACCATGTCGTGCACCGCTCCTGCAAGTACGCAGCCGATCACGATCCATAGCGCTCCGGGCAGAAAACCGAACTGCGCCGCAAGCACAGGACCCAGCAATGGTCCGGCTGCCGCGATAGCGGCAAAGTGATGTCCGTATAATACGAACTTATTGGTTTTTACATAGTCGATGCCGTCAGCACAAGTTTCAGCCGGAGTGGGACGGTCAATCCTGAGGCCCAACACTTTGTTCGCGATGAAAAGGCCATAGATCCGGTACGCTATCGCAAAGATACAGACTGATGCAAATACGAGCGTTAATGCGTTCATGCGAAATCCTCCTAAGGTTAGTTGTTTACAGGCCCATTACTTTCTTTTCGGCTTCATTATATATTAATAAAAAGTTATTTCACAATATAGAAGTGCATCATCAGAAATGTATTAGAAATAATTTCACCCGGCGACACCAACTACTTATTCCGGCGGTCTTTTAGTAACACCCGCTAAGTCATTCCCGTGCTTAAGGCGCCTACTGTTGGCAGTCCGTTAGCGGGAATCCATTTTTTTTCAGATGAATGCTCAGAGTCCTTACGTGTTTTCCCCTGGATTCCCGCTAAAAGACTGCCAACAGGTGCTTTAAGCACGGGAATGACGTAAAGCTTATAATAGATTTTTTCAAATATTTTTTATGTGACGTAACACGAACATGAGGAAATACACAATGTCAAGTCTGTTTGACATTCCGGTCCATAAAACTGAATAATTGATTATGCCAGCCAGATATAACGCTTTTGGTCCGTATCTCAAAAAGAAATTCGGCACTATTGTATATAAAGTAAATGTTGATGCCGGTTTTACCTGTCCTAACAGAGACGGCACACTGGGCGTGACAGGTTGCATATACTGTAATAACAGCAGTTTCAGGCCGTATGAGTGCAAGTCCGACATCCCGATTGCAAAACAGGTTAAAGACGGCATCTCTTATATTTCGCGCCGGTATAAGGCAACAAAATTTCTCATTTATTTCCAGCCTTATACTAATACCTACGCAGCCTTGCCGGAACTCGAAAAGGCTTACCGGGAGGCGCTTGCCGAGCCTTCGGTGGTCGGCCTGGCAATCGGCACCCGACCGGACTGCGTTGACAAGGACAAGATCGGACTGCTGCAGACACTTGCAAGAGACTACTTCATTCTTGTCGAATACGGGCTGCAATCAATCCATGATAAATCGCTTGAATATATAAAGCGGGGGCATGACTATCAGACCTTTCTGGACGCCCTTGCTATGACCAGCGGCAAAGGCATCCATATTGGCGCCCATATCGTTACCGGGCTGCCTTCGGAGACGAGGGAAGAGACGCTTGCCATGGCTGATGAGCTGTCAAGTCTTCCCATCGGTTTTTTGAAAATTCATCAACTTCAGGTCATAAAAGATACGCCTCTTGCTTCGGCTTATCTGAGAGAACCCTTCCCAACCTTCGGTTATGAAGAATACCTCGACTTTCTCGTTGACTTCATAGAGCGGCTTTCTCCCGATATTGTTTTACAGCGCTATTTCGCAACAGCGCCGGACTCCATACTTATCGCTCCCATTTGGGGCAAAAGCAGGCAGGAAATCATACTCGATATAGAAAAGAGGTTTGCTGCAAGAAATGCTTTCCAAGGTTCTAAGTGCGCATGTTATCGGCATTGATGCGCATCTGGTAATTGGTTTTTCACCCAAGCAGCCCCTTACTCTCTCAATTCTCTTTTGATCCCCTGGCTATTTTATAAACCTTTCTCTGAACACTCAGTATGGGTAGAATATGAAGAAGAGCAAAGACAAGGCTGCCAGAAACCAGAGTCCGGGCGGAACCTCCTTTGCTTTTCCCGATAACGTCTTGATCAGCGGGTGAACGACAAATCCGGCAGTCATGCCTATTCCAATATTGTATGTAAAGCTCATCAGGGTGATTATTGTGAATACGGGAATAACATCCGTAAGATCATCAAACTCCAGTCTGCGAATCGGTGAAAGCATAAGCATGCCGACAATTATCAGTGAAGGACCGTAAGCATACGGCGGAACTATTGTAAAAAGAGGTGCGAAAAATAGCGCCCCAAGAAAGAGAATGCCAGTTACGACAGAGGTCAAGCCGGATCTGCCGCCGGCCTGAATTCCTGCGGCGGATTCAATGTATGCCCCTGAAGCGGTGGTACCCAGTACAGCGCCGGCCATCGTCGAAATTGAATCGCAGAGCATTGGTTTTTCGATCTCCGGCAAGTTGCCGTCCTTGTCAAGAAAGCCTGCCCTGTAGGAAACTCCTATCAATGTGCCCATAGTGTCCACAAATATCATCACCAGCATGGTCAGTATGATGGGGAAGGCTTTCACCTGAATTGCACCGGCTATATCAAGGTGTAAGAATAAAGGCGAGAGAGAAGGAGGCATGCTCACAATCGATGAAGGCATCCGTATCATTCCTGAGGCAAGAGCTATTATTGTAACGGAGATTATCCCGATAAAAATTGCGGCGTTATTTTTTCTTATCATCAAAACGCCGATCAGGATGAATCCGAAAACAGACAAGAGAACCTGTGGGTCCGTGAAATTACCCACGTGAACAGGAGCTCCGGGTACTCCCAGTTTCACAATACCGGTTTCATTCAGACCGATAAACGTTAAAAACAGCCCGATGCCGACACTGAAGCCTATCTTGAGCTTCTCAGGTATGGAGTTGACCAGCCATGTCCGTATTCCGAACATGGTCAGAATTGCAAATATGAACCCGCTGATAAATATTGCACCGAGAGCCGTCTGCCATGAATAGCCAAGGACTTTTACAACTGTGAAAGCAACGAAGGCGTTTTCTCCCATATAAGGCGCGACGGCAAAAGGCCTTCGGGCATAAAGACCCATAAGCATAGTCCCGATAAAAGCCGTCAGGATGGTAGCAACCATTGACGGGCCGAATGGGATGCCTGCAGCCTCAAGGATTTTTGGGTTTACGATTATGATATAGGCCATCGTAACAAAAGTTGTGGCGCCGGCAATAACTTCTTGCCTGACCGAGGTATGTTTCTCCTGCAGTTCAAAGAGTCCTGTCAGCATAGTTCAATGAGATGCTAGTGTCCTGTCCCTAACAGTTCTTTACATTTAGCAACCTTGGCAAGAATAGTATCTGCGTCCTTGGTCCAAGTAAATATCTTAGGGTTCTCATTATGTGTCTCTATAAAATCTCTGATAGCTTTTTCCAATTGTTTTACACTTGTAAAAATCCCGCGCCTCACTCTCTTTGTTGTCAATTCACTGAAAAATCTCTCCACCATATTCAGCCAAGACGATGACGTTGGAGTAAAATGCATCGTAAACCGTGGGTGTTTTTTCAACCACCTCTGTACTCTTGCCGTCTTATGCGCTCCATAGTTATCTGCGATCAAGTGCAGATCGAGATGCGACGGTGTTTCGTGATCGATTTTCCTGAGAAATTTTAAAAACTCTTCCTGCCGATGCTTTTGCATACAAGCACTGATGACCTTTCCATCAATAAGATTTAAGGCAGCAAACAATGTCGTTGTCCCATGTCGCTTATAGTCATGCGTCATCGTCCCGGCATGGCCTTTTTTTATCGGCAATCCTGGTTGCGTTCTATCCAGTGCCTGTATCTGGCTCTTTTCATCGACGCTGAGCACTAAAGCTTTTTCCGGCGGATTTAGATATAACCCCACAATGTCTTTTACCTTCTCAACAAAATGCAAATCGTTGCTGATTTTAAATGTCTTCACCAGATGCGGCTTCAAATTGTATTTCTTCCATATCCTCTGTACCGCCATTCGTGATACCTGTTGGTTGTCCGCCATTGTTCTGACGCTCCAATGTGTAGAGGCAGAGGGTACGGTATGAAGCGTTGCTTCCACAATAGCCTTCTCTTTGTCTTCTGACAACTTTGGAATCCGGCCCGAACGAGGAGCGTCTTTCAGCAGCGCCCCTAAACCTCCTTCCTGATATCTTTTTACCCATAGGCCAACTGATACCCTTGATGTCCCCAATTGTTCAGCTATATCTTCCTGTTTAAGCCCTTCCATCTTGTTCAGCACTATCTTTGCCCGTAAGACTACTTTCTGTGCGGTATTCCGACTACAAGTAAGTCGCACAACCTTTTTCCGTTCTTCTTCTGTGTATGGTATCGGCTTGGTTATCCTCATGTAGAAAGGATACCATACCTCGACCTATTATGTAAAGCTATTTATGGGACATAACACTAGGAGCCTGTCGGACTTTTGTTATGTCATAATAGATGGTGTAATGATAAGAACTACTGATGACAGGAGAGCCGCATAATGTTCAAGCAATGTGACAGAGAGACATTTTATTTATTTCCACCGTCGGTGCAGGAATGGTTGCCGGAGGGTCACTTGGCGAGATTTGTCGTAGAGATAGTGGATCAGCTTAATCTTGATCGGTTGAAAAAAGATTATGCCGGACGAGGCAGTGAGGCGTACAGTCCTGAGATGCTGGTAGCATTATTATTTTACGGATATGCGACCGGAGTATTTTCAAGCAGGCAATTGGAGCGTAGCACGTACGACTCGGTAGCATTTCGGTATGTGGCAGCCAATAGTCATCCTGATCACGATACAATAGCAACCTTTCGGCGGCGGTTTTTACCGAAGTTGAAGGAGTTGTTTGTACAGATACTGATGATAGCAGTAGAGGCAGGAGTATTGAAGTTAGGCTTTGTCAGCCTTGATGGAACGAAAATGAAAGCCAATGCCTCAAAGCACAAGGCATTGAGCTACGGGCATGCATGCAAAATAGAGAACAAGTTAAAAGTAGAAGTGGCGGAACTGATGAAGAAAGCGGAGGCGGCTGACAAAGCGGACATTCCTGATGGCATGAGCATACGGGAGGAACTGGAGCTGCGGGAGAAGCGGCTGAAAGTGATAGCTGCCGCAAAAGCGGAGATACAGCGCCGTGCGGCGGAGCGGTATAAAATGGAGCAGGCCGATCATGAAAAGAAGCAGACGGAACGTGCAGCCAAACAGAACAAGACAGGCAAGAAACCTCGCGGCAAAGGACCCAACCCTCCTGTAGCAGGGCCAACTGACAAAGATCAGGTTAATCTGACTGATGAAGAATCTCGCATAATGCCTGCATCAGGTGGAGGATTCAAGCAGGCTTATAATGCTCAGGCAGCCGTGGACACAGAAACAATGCTTATTGTCGCAACGCATGTAACACAACAGCCTAATGACAAACAGCAGATGAACCCAGCTCTTGAAGCGCTTGCAGAACTGCCAGAACAACTTGGAAAAGTAAAAACTATAATAGCCGACAGCGGGTATTACAGCGAAGCAAATGTCCAAGAATGTGAGAGCAAAGGGATAGAGCCATATATAGCAGTAGATCGGCAGAGCCATAATCAGTCACTCTGGGAGCGATTCGTTGAACCGCCTCCATTGCCGGACGATGCCGATGCAGTGACGAGAATGAAACATAGGTTAAAGACAGTAGCAGGTAAGGCAATTTATGCGATACGGAAGAGTACTGTGGAACCGGCGTTTGGAGTAATCAAGGCAGCTATGGGCTTTGACCAATTCCTGTTGCGTGGTTTTACTGCAGTCAATGGCGAATGGGATCTGATCTGCATTGCATGGAACATCAAAAGACTGCATGCATTGAGGAACAGCCAGGCATGCGCCTGAAAATGGCGATGGCATAACGTGTTCAACAAAAAACCGGCAGAAAAGAACCGGTGACAGACGATCAAATCATGGAAAATAACCACAAGCAACCCTGTCTGACCCGAACCAATGTCAAAAACAGTAGTTCAAGTCCGACAGACTCCTAGTAAGTATGGGAAAGCTCTTTTTCAATAGCTTTCTTTACAAAGTTATTGAGTGAAACGCCTTCTTTAGATGCTTCCTGAAGCGCCCTTAAATGAAGTTCCGAGCCTATGCGGACATTAAACGCTCCCTTAACAGTTTTATTCGGCTCCTTGCCTTCTCTTTGGCAAAGTTCTAAATACTCATCAACAGATTCATGGAAAGCCCTCTTAAGCCCTTGCACACTCTTCCCCTCAAAGCTCACCAGGTCGTCAATGGCTTCGATCTTTCCGTGAAATACCTCACTTTCTGCGCTATAACGCACCGTTGCGAAATATCCCCTGTAAGTCATTACATCTTTCATTTTAGCACCCCTTTAATTTTCAATCTTTCTATTATTTCCTCTAACTGATATGGCTTCATAATTGGTTTTGGGTGCGGTCTATGAGTCTTTAAAACATGCTGAGTCTTTCTGTTAATAAATTCAGCCCTCGATCCTGCCGTCCTCCCTGTACTTGCTTCCTCATAGGCAAACGCTGCAAGAAGTTTTTTTAATTCTTCATAGGTAAAATCTTTTGGCTTCGATAAGAAGCGTTTTAAAAGTTTCTCTGTCTTGCTCATTTCCCGGTTGCCCATATTTTAACAAATCTCCGGTAATAATGTAACTAAGCAATAGTTACTTTAATAAGTATCATATTGCTTTGCATTTGTTGCCGTCTAAAAATATAGGCGGAAGACACAATCTTAAATATTGACGGGCGAAATCTGTTATAATTGCGCTTTGGACAGGCTGGGGCGCCGACATCAAACCGATTTTCGCCTGTTGCGGCGCACATGGAAACCATACTAGACATAGTAGAGAGGTTTTTCGAAGGAAATGCTTTCCAAGGTTCTAAGTGCGCATGTTATCGGCATTGATGCACATCTGGTAGAGGTTGAGGTAGATATCTCATCAAAAGGACTTCCACACTTCTCAATTGTGGGGCTTCCTGATGCCGCTGTTAAAGAGAGCCGGGACAGGATAAAGGCCGCCCTGAAGAACATCGGCTTTAATTTCCCCTTGAAGCAGATAACCGTTAATCTGGCCCCGGCAGACCTTAAAAAAGAGGGTTCGTCCTTTGATTTGCCGATTGCTGTGGGAATCATTGCAGCAGAAGGTGTTATCAGTCCCCATTTGTTAGGCAGCTTTATTCTTGCAGGTGAACTGTCGCTTTATGGAAAAGTTAAACCTGTCAGGGGAGCGCTCTCAATTGCGCTCGAAGCGAAAAGACGCGGATTAAAGGGTGTGCTCCTGCCGGTCGAGAACGCTGCTGAAGCTGCAGTAGTGGCCGGCATCGGCATTTATCCCATGACGAGCTTGTCGGAGGCTGTAGAATTCCTGGGTGGTGTTTCCGAAGTGGAGCCATTTAGTGTTGACATTTCCGCTGCAATGACACAAAGCTCCATTTATGAAGACGATTTTTCGGATGTAAAGGGACAGGAATACGCAAAGCGTGCACTCGAAGTGGCAGCCGCAGGCTCCCATAACATTCTTATGGTCGGCCCGCCCGGCAGCGGAAAGACCATGCTTGCAAAACGTATTCCTTCGATATTGCCCCCCATGACTTTTGACGAAGCGCTCGAAATTACAAAAATACACAGCATATCCGGGCTATTGTCAAATGGGCAATCCCTGCTTGCAACGAGGACCTTCCGTGCTCCGCATCATACTATTTCGGATGTTGCATTGATTGGCGGCGGACAAACGCCCCGCCCCGGGGAAGTGTCATTAGCACATCATGGGATATTATTTCTGGACGAATTGCCGGAATTTAAAAGGAATGTGCTTGAAGTCCTCCGCCAGCCGCTGGAGAACGGTGTTGTTACCGTGTCGAGGGCTGCTGCAACCGTTACCTATCCTGCCCAATTTGTTCTTGTTGCAGCAATGAACCCGTGCCCCTGCGGGTACTTGGGCGACCCCATGCATCAGTGTACCTGCACTCCCGGCATGACTAATCGCTACCGGTCAAAAATCTCCGGGCCGCTGATGGACCGTATCGATATCCATGTAAACGTCCCATCGGTGCCTTACAAGGAACTGTCGGGCGACTATGCGGGAGAGCGGTCGGAGATATTACGGCAACGGGTATCCGAGGGAAGGGAACGGCAGCTAAAGCGGTTTAAGGACGATAAATTATTCGCCAACGGCCAGATGAAGACACGGCACATAAAAAAATATTGCATACTCTCAGGGGAAGCGCACAACCTTCTGGACACGGCTATGCAGCGGCTTGGTTTAAGTGCGCGCGCATATTCGAGAATACTTAAAGTGGCCCGCACAGTTGCTGACCTGGACGGAGCCGAATCGATCGGCAGCACCCATATTTCCGAGGCGATTCAGTACCGCATGCTTGACAGGGAACAATCCTAGGGTCTGTGAATGTTAAAGGCGCATTTACTTTTGACGTTTCATGTTGCTAAAATTAACAGAAATCTTGCTGGAGGGTTTAATGGCACAAAAAAAATTAACTTCTAAGAAGAAAACGCCTGTAAAAAAAGTTGTTGCAAAAAAGAAAACACCGGCGAAAAAAGTTGCTGTAAAGAAGGCGATGCCGCCAAAGAAAACTTCTGTAAAGTCATCGGCAAAAAAGCCTGTGCTCAAAAAGACGTCTGTTGTCCGTAAGCCGGAGATTAAAAAAACCTCTTTAAAGAAAGCCGTCCCCGTAAAAAAAGCAAAGTCGGGCAAGGCTCCCGCACCTAAGCGAATAATCAAAAAAAATACACCGGCAGCTGTCGAAGCAGTGTCTAAAAAGTCTGCGGTACGGGCCCCTATAACAGCCAGAAGGGCGGGCCTTGGTGCTGTAATCGCAAAAATAACCGGTGCCGGGACGAAGTCGGCCCCCAAATAGAGAAATACCCCGAGGAAACTAAGTGCTTCAGCACGTAAGTACGCTTTCAGAGCAACACGGTATTTATTTACTGAGGCGCTAAGAACCCGGGTGATCCAGAGCAAAAACAAACTGATCCTCTACCCGCCGGAAGTGTCCGCTGACAAAGCATAACTGCTTAGTGATATAATAAACGGTAATCCTGCAGGTATCGAATGAAAATAGATATTGACACATTCCACATAGGCGATGGCAATTTACCGGTAATTATCGCCGGACCATGTGTTATCGAGAGTGAAGACCTCGTCTTTCGTACTGCCGGGCGACTGAAGGCCTTGTGCAGCGCTGCAGGCCTGCCGTTTATTTTTAAAAGCTCTTATGATAAGGCGAACCGGACCTCTGTTTCGTCCTATAGGGGGCCGGGTATTGAAAAAGGGCTTGAGATACTGGCGGAAGTGAAGCGCAAATTCGGTGTTCCGGTTCTTTCGGATGTGCACTCCGTTGATGAGATTAAGACAGCTTCGGCTGTACTTGATATACTGCAATTGCCGGCATTTTTATGCAGACAGACCGATTTGATCATCGCTGCGTCAGAAACCGGCAAACCGGTGAATGTTAAGAAGGGCCAGTTCCTTGCCCCCTGGGATGTGCGGCACATTGTCGAAAAATTTGTATCAACTGGGAACAGAAAGCTGTTGCTTACAGAACGTGGCACTTCCTTCGGCTATAATAACCTTGTGGTGGATTTCAGGGGTCTGCTTATTATGCGCTCTTTCGGTTTTCCAGTGATTTTTGACGTTACCCACAGCCTGCAACTGCCCGGGGGCATGGGGAGCACCTCAGGGGGGCAACGCGAATTCGCAGAGCCCTTTGCGCGGGCTGCTGCAGCGGTAGGTGTCGACGGGCTCTTTATGGAGGTCCACCCCGACCCTGACAACGCACTCTGCGACGGGCCGAATATGCTCTCTCTGGACAGTATGGGCGCATTGCTGCAGTCGGTACAAGCTATCAATGCGCTTCTTGCCCCGGGAAAAAACCTGGAAAGGGCAGTCTGACAATGTCGGGGAAGCTGTTTATTTACATAGCCATTGTACTGGCACTAAATTTTTCGACTGCTTTTGCGGCAGAGGAGTCTGGCAGAGGCCAAAATGTCGGCCAGGATGAAAGTGCAATTTCCCCAAGCCAGGGCAAGGCACAATTAGCGGCAACGCCGGATGCTGCACAGGGTGCAATATCAGCAAAGCCGGAAAATGGGAAAGAAGATCCGGAGAAAATAAAAGAGCGGCAGGAGAAGAAATACTGGTGCGAGCGGTCTGCCTATCACAGAAAAAGAATCGAGAATGCGCAGTACGAAGTCGACAAGGAAGCGGAACTGTTGTCGGATCTCAGGGATGAGGTTTCTGCGCAAGCAGGGAAAGATAAAAAGTTTACTGAAAAAAAGATAAGTAAAACTCAGGACAAACTGACAAACGCTCAAAAACTGCTTAAGGACCGGGAGAGCGACCTCGCCCGCCTCGATGATGAGGCGCGCAAAAAAAATATCCCTGCCGGATGGCTGCAATGCCAGCCCACATGGTAGGGTTATATACTGCAGGCACACTGCCAAAGACAGGATTCTATGGATACTATTCTTGATATTGCAATAAAAGTGTTGACGATTGAAGCTAAGGCAGTCGGCTCCCTGATAGGAAAGCTCGACAGTGCTTTCGAAAAGAGCGTTGATATTATTTTCAACAGCAAGGGGAGGGTGATTGTCACCGGGATGGGCAAATCCGGACTGGTAGGGAAAAAGATAGCTGCTACGATGGCATCAACCGGCACTCCGGCTTTTTTCATGCACCCTGCAGAAGCAGGGCATGGGGATCTTGGAATGGTCACATCGGATGATGTGATCATAGCCCTTTCAAACAGCGGCGAGACAGAGGAGATTGTCGGGCTGCTACCCTTTTTGGAGAGATTTAATGTGCGGTTGATCTCGCTGTGCGGAAATCCTGATTCAACATTGTCGAAAGCCGCTGATACCTCGCTCGATGTGTCCGTAGCTGAGGAGGCATGCCCTCTTGGCATTGTGCCTACTGCGTCGACAACGGCTGCCATGGCGATGGGAGATGCCATTGCCGTAGCGCTTCTGACAAAGAGAGGCTTCAAAATGGAGGATTTCGCTTTTTTCCATCCTGGCGGGAGTCTCGGCAAAAAACTGCTTATTCGTGTCAGAGATCTTATGCACACCGGAGATGAGCTTCCCCTTGTCTCCCCTGAAACATCCATGATTGCAGTGGTCATGGAAATGTCGCGCAAAAGACTCGGCATGACTATAGTCGCTAACCAAGAGGGCAGGATGATAGGCGTTATCACCGATGGAGACATCAGACGCGGGGTTGAAAAAAGGGCAAAGGATTTTTACGATATGAAGGCTGGTGACATGATGACAGGAAATCCAAGAACGATTGCCGGGGAAGAGCTTGCCGCAAAGGCGTTATCTGTAATGGAAGAACTCTCTATTACCTCTCTTGCCGTGCCTGATGATTCCGGAAAGGCAAAAGGCGTAATCCACCTGCACGACATATTGAGGAAGGGCATTGCTTAGTGGCGACTGAAATTTCGCCGCGTATAATAGAGATGGCAAGCAAGGTCAGGCTTCTCATCTTGGATGTTGACGGAGTTCTCACGGACGGGGGTATTGTCCTCGACGGCGGCTCTGCTGAATTAAAAGTTTTTCATGTGCGCGACGGGCATGGACTGGTAATGCTCCGAAAGGCGGGCGTCAAGATTGCTATTATTTCGGGCAGAAATTCCGGGGTTGTGGACAGGCGGGCCAGGGAACTGGGAATAACGGAAGTCCACCAGGAATGCCACAATAAGATTGTTCCATACGAGAAACTGCTTGCAAAATTAGCTATTGCGGATGAGGATGTGGCTTACATTGGCGACGACGTGGTGGATATCCCGTTATTCAAAAGAGTCGGGTTCCCTGTGGCAGTGGCTGATGCGGTCGAAGAAGCTAAGGCAGCCGCTCTTTTCATTACCGACGCGCGTGGAGGCAGAGGTGCGGTAAGGGAGATATGCGAGCTTATATTAAAAGCGAACGGGAAATGGAGCGGGTTGCTGGATGAGTACAATCAAACTTAATGTCCCCACAATACTTACCTTCAGCAGGATATTCCTCATACCTTTTTTTGTTATTGTCACTCCAGGCAGTCCTTATATAGGTATCAGCATTTTCCTTGTTGCCTCGCTGACAGATTTTCTCGACGGCTATCTCGCAAGGAGATCAGGACAAATAACAAAATTCGGTATAATCCTTGACCCGATTGCAGATAAATTTCTTGTCATATCTGCGCTGATACTGTTAGTTGATATGGCGAGGCTTTCTGCATGGATTGCCATCATCATTATTGTGCGGGAATTTTTAGTAACAGCATTAAGGGTCGTGTCATTATCGAAGGACATTGTTATTCCCGCTGAGACAGGAGGCAAGCTGAAGACAACGGCCCAGATGACATCTATTGTACTTCTCCTTCTGCCCGGCGGCATTGGCAATATGGATTTTTACGATGTAGGTCTCGTTGTTATGTATGTCTCCCTCGTCCTTGCGCTTACTTCCGGCATCAAATACACAATTTCTTTCTGGAAGAGCATCCAATGATTTTTGGCCTCCTGCTGCTTTCTTTTTTGATCGGCTCAATCCCTTCGGGATTACTCATCGCACGCGGCAAAGGCGTTGATCTCAGAAAAGTCGGCAGCGGTAATGTCGGGGCCACGAATGTACTAAGGGCTGCCGGTAAAAAAGCAGCGTTGCTTACGTTGATATGTGACATTGCAAAAGGGGCGGTCCCGCTGCTTATTTATAAAGCGCTTTACCTGGGGCACAGTATGGGTGACTCCGGCCTGCTGCCTTTGTCAATCACGGACCGTCACGCAGCAGCAGAAGGGTTGTTGGGACTTGCATCGATAGCCGGTCACGACTTTTCTTTTCTGCTTAAGGGCAAGGGTGGCAAGGGAGTTGCAACGAGTCTGGGCGTCCTCCTTGTTCTATCCCCATATGTAGCGCTTTTGTCGGCGCTGCTCTGGATTATCACCGCAATGTGGACTCGTTACTCCTCTTTAAGCGCTCTCGTGGCCTTCGGGCTTTTGCCGTTGAGCTTTTATTTGATGGACTATTCTAAAGAGAAGATATTGATTGCGTGTGTAATCACCCTTCTAATATTTATTAAGCACAGGGCCAATATCAAGCGCCTCATCAACGGGACCGAAAGCAAAATAGGGGAAAGGGGATAACGGTTGTGGCAACGCAAAAAGGCTCTCATCGGCGTGGCAAAGGGGAACAGATGAATAGCTACAGTCTTTTCGTCGGCTATGACCAACTGAAGACGAATACCGATAGATGGCGGGATAGGAATAAAGGTGGCAAATGAAAAAGTGAAGGAAGGAAAATAAAAAGTAAGGGAAGTCCCATGCTGTATTGGCAGATGCAGAAATAGGGGTTAAACGCTATAATATACGCAAATGGAAAATTTAAATTTGCTTAAGGTTTTTGATCATGGCTCAACCTGGCTTCGAGCCGACTTTCATTTGCATACGAAAGAGGATAAGGAGTTTAAATATGCCGGAGCCGAGAATGAGTTCGTCAACCAATACATTGATAAACTGAAAGAGGAAAACATTTCTCTTGCTGTTATCACAAATCATAACAAGTTTGCCTACTTAGAATATAAGGCACTTTCAAAGAAAGCACGAAAGGAAGAAATTTATGTTTTGCCGGGTGTTGAGCTTTCTGTGAATGATGGGGCCAATGGTATTCATACAATTGTAGTCTTCGACCCTGAACAGTGGCTTGCAAGTGGAAATGATTTGATCAGTCAATTCCTTACGTCAACTTTTTCAGGTACGGTCAACTATGAAAACGCAAACGGAAGATCAAACCATAGTCTGATTCAGACAATTGAATTACTGAATAACTTTCAGAAGAACTACTTTTTGATAATGGCTCATATTGAGCAGCGTAGTGGTTTTCTGGAAGAATTAGATGGAGGCAGGATTAGTGACCTCGCAAAGAATCGGTTGTTCAGAAAAGCAGTATTGGGTTTTCAAAAACTCAGCGCACGCGATAAACTCACCAACCTGAATCTATGGTTTAATGACCAGCTTCCTGCATTGGTAGAAGGCTCCGATGCCAAATCAATTGATGAAATTGGAAAAGGCGAAAAAACCTTCGTAAAAATTGGCGACTACAATTTTGACGCTGTGAAATATGCTTTAATGGATTATAACTACAGGATTAAGAAACAGATTCCATCAGTAAATCAGGCATATATAAATTCCATCTCATTTACCTCCAGCAAACAGGACATCAAACAAGTTAGCCTCAATCCCGCCATGAACAACCTCATTGGTATTCGCGGAAGCGGCAAATCTTCTATTCTGGAAACACTTCGCTACGCCTTGGATGTTGGCTTGGATGATACTCGCATAGATGCAAAATACAAGAATGATCTTGTTGCAAATTTTCTTGGCAGCGGGGGCAAAACAAGGTTGGAGATTGTTGACCACCAAGGCAATCTGATTGTGGCTGAGAAAATTCTAGGCGATAGAACTAATATTTATGTGGATGGTAATCTCAATCCCAGCTTGAAAATCTCAGGCATCTTAAAAAAACCGCTGTACTTTGGCCAGAAAGACCTCTCCAATATTAAAGGTTCCAACAGCATTGAAAGTTTGATCAACCAATTGATTGGAGAGAAAGTCAAAAATCATCGGCAGAAAATTGAAGGGAAGAATGCGGAGGTGCTTAATCTCCTGAGTGATATTACGAGGCAGCGTAAATCACTTGCTCAGAAGCCTGATATTGAAGCAAAAAAAGCGGCTTTGGAGCACAAACTGAAAGTGTTTAAGGATAATGAAATTGACAAGAAACTGAACAGGCAAATAGAATTTGATAAAGATGCCAATCGCTTCAAGAACCTGAAGGAATTTGAGCAGGATGTAATCACTAATCTGGAAGACTTTATTTCCAATTACCGCGACACCTTCAAATCATACCTGGGGTATCAGTCAAAAGAAAATGCTGACCTTATCGAAAAAGCATACCAGTCATTTGAAAACTTTACAAAACTGTTCAATCAATTGCCGTTGCTGATTTCTCAAATGAAGAACGAGAGTTCAAATTTAACGTCAATGGAAAAGCAATTCCTCACTAAGTATGAAGATTTGAAGGAAGAGTTTTCAAAAATCAAGAGAGAAATAAATCTCCCCAACATTCAGGCTGATGATTATGTCAAATTCAATAAGGAATTGGAGAACACCAATTTCAAATTGAAGGAGTTGGACAAAATAAAAGACAAAGCCCTTCAGCTTCAAAAACAGTTGATTATTTCTCTCACACAATTGCAACAGTTGTGGCTTGACGAGTTTAACCTCGTGAATGAAGAAATAGAAAAAATCAATGCCGATCAGTCCTCCATAAAAATTGTGATGGAATTCAAAGGTGACAACGAAAAGTTTAAAGAGTTCCTGAAGGATAGCGTTAGAGGAGCTAATATCAGAGACGCAAACATTCAGTCATTGGTTGAAAGTTACTCCGACTTGATTGAGATTTACCGCGACTTAAATGAAACAACAACTTCTACAAAAGTGAGTAATATACTTTCGGGAGGTATTCAATTCAGTTCGTTCAAAACTCGTTTTGATGAAAACCTCGGCACTTTTTTGACTTACCGCGTGCCGGATTATTTTGAAATATTTTATAAAGAAAAGCCGTTGATAGAGCATTCCCTTGGGCAACGAGCCTCAGCACTTATTATTTTCCTTCTCTCATTGAAGGAAAATGACATCATAATCATTGACCAACCGGAAGATGATTTGGATAACCAAACAATTTATGATGATGTGATTCGGGTGCTTCGTGATCTGAAAACAAAAACTCAATTTATTTTTGCAACACACAATCCTAACATCCCTGTGCTTGGCGACTGCGAACAGATAATTAGTTGTCGTTATGATAATAAAAAAATCTCTGCATTTGTCGGAAGTATTGATGACATCAACATCCGCAAGCACATCGTAACCATTATGGAAGGCGGAGATGAAGCATTTGAAAAGCGGAAAATGATTTACGAATTATGGAAACAATAGATCTCTTAGACATAATTGCAAAAGGCGAGAGCAGCACCGTTCAGTTTAAGGAACGGGTGAATGATGCATACAGCATTGCAACTGAAATGGTTGCCTTTTCCAACTCGCAGGGAGGAGTAATAATCGTTGGCGTAAATGATAAAACAGGCGCATTAAACGGTTTGTCCTTTGATGAGATACAAGCGACCAATCAGTTATTGGTAAATGCAGCGTCTGACAATGTTAAAAGTCCTATAACAATCTTTACAGAACAGAGAGTGGTAAATGAACAGACATTGATTATTGTCCATATTAAGGAAGGCAGCGATAAACCTTACAGAGATAACAAAGGAGTTGTTTGGGTAAAAAATGGTTCCGATAAGAGAAAAGTGGTATCCAACGATGAATTGTTACGGATGCTTCAAAGCAGCGGCAATATTGCGGCTGATGAAGAACCCATTGAAAGCAGTACATACAACGATATTGATATCGACTTCTTTAAAGATTTTGTTCAAAAGAAAACCGGGAAAAGTTTTGATGCATTAGATCAATCACTTCCGCAGATTCTAAGTAATATGAGTTTTGCAAAAAATGAAAAACTCACCCTTGCCGGCTTATTATTGTTCGGCAAAAGACCTCAGGCATTCAAACCTGTCTTTTCTGTGCAATGCATGGCGTATGTGGGTAATGATATTGCCGGGAATAAGTTCAGGGACAGTGAACCTCCATTTGAAGGGCACCTAACAAAGTTGTACGAACAAACAATGAGTTTTATCCTGAGAAATCTTCATAGGGTTCAGGTTAGAGAATCGTTCAACATCTCAGGTGAGTTGGAAATTCCCAGGGAAGCGTTGGAAGAATTAGTTGTAAACGCACTAATCCATCGTGACTATTTCATCAAGTCGGCAATAAAGATTTTTATCTTTGAAAACCGCATTGAAATAATAAGTCCTGGTAAGCTCCCCAATACTTTGACGGTTGAAAATATAAAGTCAGGAATATCTATTGCCCGTAATCCGATTCTTTTTTCCAATGCAAGATATTTACTTCCATATATTGGTATTGGAAGCGGTATACCCAGAGCATTAGCTTCCTACCCGAAAATTGATTTTGTGAATGATGCTGACAAGGAATTATTCATAGCAACAATTCACAGAGCTTCCCCTGAGTGAAGAGAGAATGTATGGGCAAGGAAAAATCATGAAAGCCGTAGTGCTTCTTAGCGGAGGACTTGACTCCGCGACAACCGCGGCCATAGCAAAAGCAGAGGGCTACGACGTCCATGCACTGAGTTTCGATTATGCTCAAAGGCACAGCATCGAACTTGAGTCTGCAAAGAGAATTGCAGAGGCACTCGGCATCAGCAAACACCTTTTTATCAAATTCGACCTCAGGGCAATCGGCGGTTCGGCGCTGACGTCTGATATTGAAGTGCCCAAAAACAGGATAGGGAGTAGCGGAGCAGAGGTTATCCCTGTTACCTATGTCCCTGCCCGCAACACTATCTTCCTTTCTTTTGCCCTGTCGTGGGCTGAAGTGCTCGAGGCCCCTGATATATTTATTGGCGCAAATGCTATTGACTATAGCGGTTATCCTGACTGCCGCCCGGAATACTTCAGGGCCTTCGAGTCCATGTCAAACCTTTCCACAAAGATATCTGTAGAAGGGAAAATGCATTTTAAAATTCATGCTCCCCTGATCAGTTTGACAAAGGCCGGTATAATAAAGAAAGGCATGTCTCTCGGTATGGACTATGCACAAACCTGGAGCTGTTATGACCCGCAGAAAGTGACGCGGGGACGCGGTGACGCGGTGACACGGAGAAACACAACTGATAGAGTCTCCGCGTCCCGGCAGTTTATGCCTTGCGGCAGATGCGACAGCTGCGTTTTAAGGGCAAAGGGATTCAGGGAGGCGGGACTGCAAGATCCCCTTATAGGTCTATCTAATAGGCCTATAAAATTATCTTGACCGTCATAATAATTCTATGCTAACCTACACAAATGCTTAAATCGCTTTTTACTCCAGACGGCATAGCGATCATTGGCGCGTCAAAAACCCCCGGGAAAGTTGGTTATTCTGTTGTGAACAATCTCAAAGAATCCAACTATAGGGGTGGCATTTATCCCATTAATCCCAAAGCCGACAGCATACTTGATTTCAAGGCATACCCCAAGGCTTCTGCGGTTGGCAAGAACATAGACCTTGCCGTTATCTCTGTGCCTGCTCCTGCTGTGCCTGACGCAGTCATCGATTGTGCAGCTGCCGGCGCCGGCGCCGCGGTGGTTCTGAGCGCAGGATTTAAGGAATGCGGCGCCGAGGGCATAAAGCTTGAAGAAAGGCTCAAGGAAGTCAGCATAAAGCATAACATAAGAATTCTGGGGCCGAACTGCATCGGCATAATAAACACCGCCATTGACATGAACGCCTCTTTTTCCAAAGCGATGTTGCCCAAAGGAAGAACCGCTTTTTTCTCCCAGTCGGGGGCTCTTGGAATGGCCATTCTTGATTGGGCCCTTGGCAATAATATGGGATTTTCAAAATTTATAAGTCTCGGCAATAAAACGGACCTTAATGAGACGGACTTTATCGAATATTTATCCAACGACCCGGATTCCGACGTTATTTTAGGCTATATCGAGGATGTTATAGACGGCAGGCGGTTTTTAGATGTGGCAAGAAAGGCGACAAAACTAAAGCCGATCATTTTGATTAAATCCGGCGGTACCGCGGCTGGCGCCAGGGCAGCATCGTCCCACACCGGCGCGCTTGCCGGCTCTGAAACCGCGTTTAACGCAGCTTTCAATCAGACGGGCATCTTACGGGCCCAGGGGGTAGGGGAACTGTTCGATGCCGCCGTTGCCTTTTCATCCAATAAACTCCCCGCCGACAACAGGCTGCTGATCGTAACTAACGCCGGCGGCCCAGGAATACTTGCAGCAGACATGGCCGAGAGGTGCGGAATTAGGCTGCCTATTATGACAAAAGAGACAATAGAGATTATTGAGAATCTGCTCCCTTCAAATGCGTCGCTGTTTAATCCGGTCGATATTATCGGCGATGCGACTTCAGAACGATATGGCGTGGTCCTCGATAACGCTATAAAGGACCCTAATATCGACGGCATCCTCGTTATCCTGACACCCCAGGGGATGACCGATGTTGAAAACACGGCTGATATCGTCATTCGCACCGTACCGAAGACTGATAAACCTATAATTACCTCGTTTGTCGGAGAAGTTAGCGTCAGGCAATCTATCGATAAGCTGAAGGCTAATGCCATCCCTTCGTTTTCGTATCCTGAAACAGCAGTAAAGGCATTTAAACAGCTTTGCGATTTTGCGAAGCGGAAAAACAGTGTGGAAGATCTTGCGCCTGTTCTCAAATCAAATAAAGATGCTGTGAAAGATAGTATTGACGCGCTTTTGAAAGAAGGCAGGTTTGAGGTGGGTGATGATGTCGCCATGACTATTCTCTCCGAATATGGGTTCCCATTTCCGGAGAGGGCACTTGCCACTACTGCAAAAGAGGCCGCTGCTATTGCCGAACGGATAGGGTTTCCGCTGGTAATGAAAATTTCATCTCCTGATATTCTCCATAAGACTGATGTAGGCGGCGTGATGCTCAATATTAATTCGGAGGTGGCTGCCGAAGACGCCTTTACGGTAATAACCACCAATGCGAAGCGTTTTATGCCTGATGCCATGATAAACGGCGTGATGCTTTACGAAATGATCAAGGGAGGCAAGGAGGTAATCCTCGGCGTAACCTATGACAGGACTTTTGGTCATATGCTTATGTTCGGATTAGGCGGGATCTATGTTGAAATTCTTAAGGACGTCTCGTTCAGAATTGCACCTGTCACTCGCAGCGAGGCCTTATCCATGATCAACGAGATAAAGACAAGCGCACTTTTACGCGGCGCCCGGGGAGAAAAACCGGTAGATATCGATGCCATAGCTGACGGTATTTTGACATTGTCCTCCATTGTTACGGATTTTCCGGAAATACGCGAGCTCGACATAAATCCTCTAATGGTCTTGAACAAAGGCGCCTTTGCCATAGATGCACGTATTATTTTTAAACGACAGTGAAAAGTGAATAGTGAATAGTGAAATAAAACCGGCATTATGACAGCGGCTTTTCTGTCAGTTTTTTCTTTCACTATTCACCTTTCACTATTCACTTTAAAAAAGGAGGGCTGTCATGGTTCCTATTTTTATAGCGTCAAACAGAAGCCACACCGGTAAGACCTTTTTAGCTTTGGGGCTTGCCCAGAAGCTGATAGAACTCGGATATAAGGTCGGCTATTTAAAGCCTCTCGGCACATCGCCGGTTAAAAGAGGCAGCGACCTGTTCGATGCGGATGCCATTTTTATCCGGGAATCTCTTAAGCTCCCCGACCCTCTTGAGGTGATTTCACCTTTTGTTCTCAGCTATGAAGCCCAAAATTTGATCTTTGAAGGTAAGCTTACGGAAACAAAAAAACAAGTACTGAATGCTTTTAAGGCCCAGAAGGACAAGGATATTGTTATCGTGTGCGGGGCTGGAGATTTTTTTGAAGGTTCCACTATGGGCATTGATGGAGTCAGCCTTATTGAAGAAACAGGGGGACAGGTTGTCATGGTAGAAGCGTGGAGGGGGGACAAATCAATTGATGCCCTGTACGGCGGCTACAAACTGTTGGGAAAGCGGTTTATCGGCGGAATTTTTAACAAGGTGCCTTTAAATTCTGTGAGCTATGTTAAAGAAAAAGTGGTACCTTTTCTGGAAAAAAGCGGCGTGCCGATTTTTGGAATCTTTCCAAAGGACAGCGTGCTCGAATCCGTTACTATACGTCAGATTGTCGAGCTACTGAACGGAGGGGTGTTATGCTGCGAAGAGAAACTGGACGAACTCGTCGAGAATTTCTCCATCGGAGCAATGGATGTAGAGAGCGCTCTGAGATACTTCAGCCGGATACCGAATAAAGCGGTCATAACCGGCGCGCACCGGTCCGATATTCAGCTTGTAGCCATGGAGACCTCGACAAAATGCATTATCATTACAGGCGGGCTCAGCACAAACGAAGTGGTTATGGGAAAGGCACAGTCAAAAGGTATCCCTATAATTTCGGTCTCCCTGGATACGTTTACTGTAGTCGATAGAATAGAGGCGGTCGCAGGCAAGACAAATATCCGTCAGAGGGAAAAACTGTTACGCATTAAAGAACTTATTAATACCCAATTCGATATGGACAGGCTGTTAAAGGGACTCAAGACTCAGTAAGGTAATCGTTAAGCAGCTTAAGGAAGTCTTTCAAAGAAACAGGTTTTGAAATATAGCCGTCAAGTGCCTTATCCAGACAATACTCAATGCCTTTTTGCATACTGTAGGCAGTAAGGGCCACCACTTTGATGTCCTTTGTCTTCTCACCATTTTTTAATGTTCTCGCTACGGTAAGCCCATCCATTCCGGGCAGCTGAATATCGAGGAGTATAAGGTCAGGGTGTTCTCTTCGGGCAATTTCAAGCGCGTCCTCACCATTTGAAGCATTAAGGCTCTCATAGCCTCCGACGGCGAGGAAATCCACGAACAGCTCGAGATTAGCTTTGTTATCGTCGACGACAAGCACCCGTGCCTTATTATTCACTGGCTTCTATCCTTCTTCCGCCGGTTGCCTTTGCCTTGCGGAGCAACCGGTGCGACTTTAAAATGATTTCATCGGATGAAGCGGCATCGTCCGGATAGTTTATGATAGCGATGCTGGCAGTGACCTTTTGCTGCGGCATTACCTCTTCACCATAAAAAGGGTACCCCTCAATATAGGCCAGGAACCGCTTCGCAACTATTTCTGCCCTGTTTTTCGGGGTATTGGAAAGGATCACCGCGAATTCATCAATACCGCTCCTGGTAATAACATCCGATCCGCGCAGACTTTTCCTCAGAAACTCGGATACCTTTCGTATGCAGATATTTGCCCGGTGGATCCCATGAGCTCTTATGTACTCGGTAAAATTGTCGAGGTCAAGCACAATGTTCGTAAATGTGCCGTTGTACCGGCTGGCCCTGCTTATTTCCTGAGCTAGACGCATATGAAAATAGTAGCTGTCGAGCAATCCGCTCACCTTGTCCAGAAGACCCGCTTGAGCAGGATATGTCAACTCAAGATTCCTTAGATACAAAAGAAGGTCCTCTTTGCTGAAGTAACTTTTCTGGATGAAATTTTCGATCTTGCCGGCGAGCCTTAGCCTGTCATCAACAGACATGTCCTTTGCCGTGAGGGCGAGGATGGGGATGTCGACAGTCCTGGTATTGGCTTTAAGCTCCTGAACTATTCCGAACCCGTCAGTTTCGGACATCATGAGATCAAGGATAATGAGATCAGGTCTGTACTTCACGGCCTCTTCGACGCCTTTCTTTCCGGAATTGGCGGTAATGACATTATAATGTGCAGGCTCAAGATAGGATTTAAGCAGCTCCAGAGCATCCTCATGCTCATCAATACACAATATGGTCAACTCTCCCTTGCGTTTATTCATGCAAGAGCTCAGTTCCTCCATTTTCTTGAGCAATAACACTCTGTCAACAGGCTTCACAATATAATCGGACGCGCCAAGTGCGAACCCAAGCTCCTTATTGTCTATAACGGAGGAGATGATGATCGGTATATGCTTTAATTCCGGATCGCATTTTACCTCCTGCAACACTTCCCAGCCATCTTTACCCGGAAGCATCACATCAAGCAGAACGGAGAACGGCCTGAGCTCTTTGATCCGCTGGAGGGCCTCAACGCCATTGGACGCATGGGCCACGCGGTATCCACCCTCGGCAAGGTAAAGGGTCAATACTTCAGAAGTTCCCGCATCATCTTCGACAACGAGGATAAGAGGCGGCTCGCCTCTTCTGCCCATTGGCCTTGTCTCCGCATCACTGAAAAAGCGCTCTTTTTCTATATCGTCCGGGACAAGAAGGGATTTTTCGATATCAACAGTATCCGTAAGCGGAATAACTATAGTGAAAGTGCTTCCCATCCCCTCTGTGCTCTCTACGAAAATCTCTCCGCCGTGCAGCTCAACAAGTCTCTTTGTAAGGGCCAGGCCGAGACCTGTCCCTTCGTATTTTCTCGACAAGCCGCTGTCGACCTGCTCGAATTCAGAGAAAATCCGGTCCATGTCTTCGGGTTTTATGCCTATCCCTGAGTCTTTTACCGAGAGTTTTAAAAAATTGTTTTTTTCAGAAAAGCCAGCAAGGCCCTTCGCCTGAAAAGGCAGCCTGGCGCTGCTTGTTACCTCGGCATCAAGTGTAATGGTGCCATCCTCCGGGGTAAATTTCACTGCGTTTGAAAGGAGGTTATAAAGTATCTGCTTGAATTTTACCCTGTCTGCCACAATGAACGGAACATCATCTGCCCTTATCACCAGGGTCTGCCTTTTTTTATCGGTAAGGGACCGTATGACCGCTTCGACTTCGGAAACTATATGGCTTACCAAAAAGGTTTCATAATGGAGTTCTATCTTGCCTGACTCTATCTTGGCAATGTCGAGCACATTATTTATAAGTTGCAGCAGATGGGTTCCTGAACTGTAAATATTGGTTATGTGCCGTCTCTGCCGCTCGGTAAGGGGGCCTGATACCTCCTGAAGCAGGAGTTCGGAGAAACCGAGTATTGAATTAAGAGGTGTCCTCAATTCATGGCTGATTGTTGATATAAACCTGCTTTTCAACATATTGGACCTTTCGAGCTCCCGGTTTGCCCGCTCTATGTCCTTGGTCCTCGAAAAGACCTTATCTTCCAGGTTTTCATTCAGCTCCTGCAACTCAAGGTTTCGCTCTGCTATGGCAGTTTCCAGTTTCTTTCTTTCGGTGATATCCTTGCTGATGCCAACTGTGCCCAGCGCTTTTCCCTCCCCATCGGTGAGGGTAGACAATGAAAGGGTTACGTCAATAGCGCCACCCTGTTTTGTCCTGAGCTGTGTCTCATAATTTGAAACATATCCGTCCCGCTCAAGTATTTTTAATACTTCACGCCGCTCCAGCGGATCTATCCACAACAGGTCGGCTTTCTTTCCAACCATTTCTTCCTTTGTATACCCGAGTTTTCTTGATGCGCCGCTATTGAACTCAACGATTTCGGTTTTGGCATCGGTGGTCATAATAATGTCCGCAGAATTTTCCAGGACATTATTCAGATAGGTCTTTGCTCCTGAAAGTTCCATGATAAGTCTGAATTTTTCAATAGCGAAGGCTGCCTGGATGCCGAGGAGAGTGATAAAATCTATATCACGTTCGGTCCAGTTGCGGGGCCGGAAATCGTCGATATAAAGGATGCCGGTTATGAGGTCCCTGGCTAAGAGCGGGACCGCTACAAGGCTCTTTATCCCCTCTGTAATCATAACTGAATTATCGACAAAGGAATGTTCGGCAATATCAGAAATCACGGTAGGCACCCTTTTGCTCAGGATGTGATCTGTCATGCCGTCTTCCCGTTTTTTCCACTTGGAAACCTGCGAGAAGTCCACTGAAAATCCCATCGAGGCCTTAAGATGCAGGCACCCTGTGTCAGCATCGTATAGTGCGACACTTCCGGCAGGAGCTTTTAGCGTCCTGAGGGCCTCTCTCAGCAGAGTATCGAGAATCTTTTCGAGACTATCGGCTGAAGTGAGGGCTACCCCGATATTGTAAAGTTCTTTTGTTTCATCGATGAGGAGTTTTGCCTTCTCTTCCGCATCAAACTGTTTCCTGAACATTCCACCCATGATCCGGGCACACATGCCGCCGATCACTTCCGTATTGGGTGCTTTATATTTTTCTATTTCATCCGCGAGGGACGCGTCAGTAATGGCGGATATTACGATGTCGGGTTTTTTATCCAGGAACGCTCTGAAATCTGCCGACACAGGTATGCCGTTCTGCCTTGCCAACTCGATACCCGGCGCCCCCGGATCGCTGTCGGAAACGCCGATGATAACAATGCCGGGCTCTTTTAAAAGCACCGATAAAATTGCATGCATGTCCTTACCGGTCCCTATCAGGACAATGCTTCCTGTCAAACTATCCATTATGACCAAACCCTTTCTATTTCAACTATATTAATTGACATTAACATTTTTGTTCAAGTATCTTAATAAGAGTGACGGCAGGTACATCTAATTTACTGGGGCAATTGCTCCTCAAATCCAAACTCATCTCTGAAGAACAGCTTAACGAGGCCGTTCGACTGCAAAAGATTGAAGGCAAAAGGCTCGGCTCTGTTCTGCTTCAGCTCGGGTTTATTAATGAGGAGAGCCTGATTACTTTTCTGAGCAGGCAATATAATGCTCCGGCAATCAACCTTTCAGACCACAAAATCGACACTAACCTGCTCAAGCTTGTCCCTTATGAGACTGCCAAGAAATACCAGCTCATACCCATCTCGAAGGACGGCGCAGCCTTGAGAGTAGCTGTTGTGGACCCTTCAAACAATTTTGCCACAGACGAAGTCAGGTTTCTTACAGGGATGAAAATCTCGGTGCATGTGGCTGCCGAGTCTGCGATTGTCGAAGCTATAGAAAAATATTATCCCAAAAAAAATACAGTCAGGGCTTCCTTAAAACAGTCTGCTGTCACCGATAAGGATATGCTGGAAATCGAGGACCTGAACAAAGTGATAGGCAGCGCCCTGGAGGATATAACTTTTCTTGAGGACAAGGACGAGAAGGACCTGCCCAAGGAAATTGATGCTCCTATCGTAAAATTGGCGAACGGCATATTGATGAACGCCATAAAATCGCGCACAAGTGATATTCATATAGAACCCGCCGAGACTCTCCTCCGGGTGAGATACAGGACGGACGGGGTGCTGCAACCGGTGCTGAAGCTGCCGGTCAAGATCAAGAACGCCCTGACATCGAGGTTGAAAATCATGTCTCATCTCGACATATCGGAACGCCGGCTGCCCCAGGATGGCAGGATCAAACTCAAATTCGGCGATAACCGGGAAATAGACTTCAGGGTATCCACGCTGCCTACCCTGTGGGGTGAAAAGATTGTATTAAGGATCCTCGACAAGTCAAACCTGCAATTGGACCTCACCAAGTTGGGATTCGATGAGAAACCGCTGCAGGATTTTATGGAAGCCATTGAAAAACCCTACGGCATGATGCTGGTCACCGGACCGACGGGAAGCGGCAAGACAACCACGCTCTATTCCGCACTCTCACAGCTCAACAAACCGGGTGTTAATATTATGACCGCAGAGGACCCGGTGGAATACAATTTTTTCGGCATCAACCAGGTGCACATACGTGAGGATATAGGGCTTACTTTTGCGTCTGCTTTAAGGTCGTTTTTACGCCAGGACCCCGATATCATAATGGTAGGCGAAATAAGGGATTTCGAAACCGCCGAGATCGCTATAAAAGCCGCCCTCACCGGACATTTGGTTTTGAGCACGCTGCACACCAATGATGCGCCGAGCACTATTACGCGGCTGCTCAATATGGGAATTGAACCGATTATGGTGTCCTCGTCCGTTATTCTTGTTGTGGCGCAGCGGCTTGCAAGAAAGATCTGCCTTAACTGCAAGGAGGAGCAGAAAGTTTCGGAAACAATCCTTATCCGAAGCGGCATGGCGCCGGAGGAAATATCGAATGCCAAATGTTATATTGGATTGGGGTGCTCAGAGTGCAACAACACAGGATATAAAGGGAGAATAGCGCTCTACGAGATTATGAGGGTCAAAGACGAGTTGAAGGAACTCATACTGCAGGGCGCATCTGCAGCCGATATCAAAAAAGAAGCGATACGCCTGGGGATGATAACATTGCGCCGGAGCGGCATTCAAAAGGTACTCGACGGGACCACCTCTATCGACGAGGTCCTGAGGGTCACCTTTGAGGATTAGCTGATCTAATGGAATGTGTGCTGAATATTCATGATTTTCTGAAGCTGATGATCGAACGGGGTGCATCCGACCTCCATATCACTACAGGCAGCCGTCCGAAACTCAGGATTGTCGACAGGCTTGTACCCATTGAAGACTGCACGCCGCTGACCCCCGATAATACGAGGGAGCTATGTTACAGCATTCTTTCGGATCTTCAAAAGAACAAGTTTGAGGAGAATAACGAACTCGATCTTTCTTTCAGCATAAAGGGGCTGAGCCGGTTCAGGGCCAATATATTTATGCAAAGAGGCGCTGTTGCAGGCGCGTTCAGGGCGGTACCTTTCGATATTAAGTCATTCAGGGACCTCGGCCTTCCGGATATGATTTCAGACCTTATAAAAAAACCGCACGGCCTGCTGCTGATCACAGGTCCTGCCGGAAGCGGAAAGTCGACTACCCTGGCATCTATAATTGACACAATCAACTCGGAGCGTGAAGCGCACATTGTTACCGTAGAGGACCCCATAGAATTTATCCATAACCATAAAAAATGCATTATCAATCAGCGCGAAGTAAATTCAGATACCCCCTCGTTCAAAAGCGCTCTAACAAACATAATGCGTCAGGACCCCGATATTGTATTCATCAGCGAACTGCGCGATTCGGATACCATAGAGGCTGCCTTGACCCTTGCAGAGACGGGTCATTTCACCCTTGCCACGCTCCACACCAATTCAGCAATTCAGACAATTAACAGGATAACTGAGGCATTTCCCCCGCATCAGCAGGAGCAGCTGCGGGTCCAGCTGTCGTCGGTGATCGAGGGCATAATATCGCAGCGGCTCATCCCGCGCCTTGACGGCAACGGCAGGGTGCTGGCAATCGAGATCTTACTGATGACGCCCGCTGTGAG
Organism: Nitrospirota bacterium; assembly: GCA_963830245.1. GTDB lineage: Bacteria > Nitrospirota > Thermodesulfovibrionia > Thermodesulfovibrionales > Dissulfurispiraceae > JADFXI01. The sequence continues at coordinate 25,300 of CAWHNC010000090.1, read as the reverse complement.
AAGCCTGATTCGCGAAGGCAAGCTTAACCAGCTTTGCTCTGTTATGCAGGCAGGGCAGGGACGCTCCGGCATGCAGACGATGAACCAGTCCTTGCATGACCTGTTCTCAAAAGGCCTGATATCCTCTGAAGATGCGATCAATTATTCCCCGCTCCCCCATGAAATGGCCCAGATACTGGAAAAGGGTCCGGTATCATGCTCACAGAAAAAAACTAAGGGCTAAGCGCTTCAGTTCATTTTTATAAATTTCAAATTGACAACTGTCAATTAAAGTGATATAAAGGAACGAGCAGGTTCTGACATTTTTACAAAAATGGAAGGAGGAACTATTATGTCTGTAAAAAAATCTATCAGTATTGGGACTCTCTTGGGCACTTTGATAGGCGTTGTCTGGCTGCTTGGGTTCGCTCCTGCTGCGGGGCTCTGCGCCGCACAGCAGGCTGCGCCGACTGAGTCCAAGGGTATCACCATTGCTCCGCTCTCCGCAGTGGATCTCGGACCTGAAATCCCCGGGATGCAAGGTCGGCAGCTCCGCCTCCGGATGCTGACGATAGAGCCTGGAGGAGTCCTCGCCGTGCATAGTCACAAAGATAGGCCGGGAGCTGCGTATGTGCTTAAGGGAACGATTATGGAACACCGTGGCGACGTGGCGAAGGAGTATGGCGCAGGGCAGACCTGGGCCGAGGATAGGAATACGCTCCACTGGCTTGAGAACACAGGGACGAGTCCGGCAGTATTAATCGTAACTGATATTTTCAAACAACCATAAGGACTGATGGGGAGGATCCCGCACCCCAAGCTCTTTCGCCTATGCACTTTGCTGCGTTACTCTTTGAGGATGGGTGTAGACGTTCAAGCGGTCGGCCCTTATAAAACCGACTACTGTTACGCCGCTCTTCTCCGCGATTTCAACGGCAAGGCTGGTGGGTGAGGTGCGGCTCGCAATTACAGGGATCCCCCACCGTGCGCATTTGGAAACAATTTCCGAAGAGAGCCGTCCGCTGGCAAGCATGATCATGCCTTCAAAGGGAAGGGCCTCCAGGATGCAGTACCCGATAACCTTATCTACAGCGTTATGCCTGCCGATGTCTTCGGCAAGGCAGAGTATTTCGTTGCCGTCACTGAGGGCAGCACTGTGGACACAGCCTGTAAGCTTGTAGAGTTGAGAAGAGTTCTGGAATTGCCTGTAGATAGCTTTTATTTTTTCCGCGCTGATGGTGAAAGAATCATGGAGCTTCTGCAGCGACAGGCGTTTGGGAAAAGTAATGCCTCCGATACAGCCCGAAGTAATCACCGCTCCGTCGGTTTCAGCCTCACCCTCCGCAGGGATATCGACAAGCACGTCGTCTGCGTACTGTATCTCCATCCGCTCCGCACACCATGGGCCCTTAATGATGTTCTCCGACATAAACATGCCGACAACGAGCTCTCTTATCATGAGAGGCGTACAGTAAAGGCTGAGCACCTCTTTTCCGTTAACGGAGATTCGCACCCTCTTTTCCAGAGCTATGAAATCGTCATGCTCTTCAAAAGAGTTTCCGCTGTTTTTATATATTTTTCGCTTTATGGATGCCTGCATAAAAAAATTTCCTTCGGTCGTGGTTTATAGGTCATCATATTTTTACCCATCACCTATCGCCTATGATCCACAATCCTTTCGTCTTAAGCTGTTCATACATTTTGGCATTATCAATCGCGGTCCCGCACACTTCTGCAAGCGATGAGGAGAACGTGATATCCTCGTCAGAGAACTGTCGCGGCGTACCGGTGAGCAGTCTCAAAACCCCTATTATATTCCCTTTGGCAATGATTGGAAGGGTAAGCATGCTTTTAATACCCTCCTGGTCTGCCTCTTTTTGGTAGTGCACTTTTGGATCGGTAGTTACATCATAAATGGCAACAGGCCCTGTCTTTAGAGCCTCCCTTACATTTTCTTCAAAATCCACAGGCCCCCGGGCCAGATACTGTTCGCTTAATCCGTAGGCGGCGACAAGCTCAAGCTTCCCGCCGGATTCATCGAGCAGCCTTATCGTGGCAGCCTTCAACTTCATCACTTCAGGTAATTTCCTGACAATGAGGTCCAGCACCTCGGTCAGGCGCAGAGTTGAACTCACGGCTTTTGTTACGACTTCGAATGCTCTCAGGTACTCTTTCGCGCGGGATACGGTAGACTCGAACTTGCGCGCATTCACTATTGCTATGGCAGCCTGCTCGGCTATAGCGGTCATAAACTTCAGGTCCTCGGTTTTATACTTTACCGGCTCAGCGGTGTACATCCGCAAAACTCCGATAACTTCTTTTTTAAACATCACGGGGATAGAGAGAATGCTCCTGATCCCTTCATCCTCTGCCTGGCGTCGGTATTGGGCGTCAGGGTCAGCGTTGATATCGTATGTGGATGCCGCTTTCCCCGACAGTGCGTGGAATACGGCAGGGTCATAATCGACCGGGCCCTTGTTGATGTATTGTTCACTGAGACCGCAATAAGCGGCCACATCAAGTTTCTGAGTTTCCTTGTTCAGCAGCCTGAGCATGCTTGCCTTTACGTTCATAACCTTTACTGCGTTTGTAACGATAAGGTCCAGCACCTCACCAAGGGAAATGCTCGAACTTATGTTCTTGCAGATATTCTGATAACTCTCAAGATAGACCTTTTTCTCAAATATATTTTCAGCACATTCAGGACACATGCCATGAGTGAACACGCCGAATCCCTCATCGGTTAGATATTTTTCCAACTGTTTCCAGGAATCGTCGTCAAGACGTATCTTCTTGCACCACGCACAAATTGGGACAAACCTTTCCTGCCGCTGATTTTTCAAAAATGTTTCGACAGTCTGAAACATCCGGTGGCTGTCCCTAAGGACAGATACAGCCCCAACAACTTTCCCGTCCCGGAAAACAGGCGAACAGTGCTCCTGGACAAACCTTCGTGCCGGGTCTTTTCCTAAAAGAAGAAGGTCTTTGACAAGGGGCACCGAAGACTGCAGGCACAGAATCGCGGGGTACTCATAGGAGGGCAGTTGAAGCCCGGCAGCATCCTCATAACGCAATACTTCATCGCACTTTTTACCACTCACGTCTTCTGAAGTCAGACCTGTCAGATTTTCAGCGCCTTTATTCCAGTATTCTATTGTCTTGCCGCTATCGACATAGTAAACGCCATCAGCGATGCTGTTGAACATGTCAAGAAAGATATTGCCAGGCATTTATTATTATATCATCGAAGGCACAGGTTAAGGTTGAGGCGGAGGTTAAGATGCAAGTGGGTCTCTTTCTTGACCTTAACCTCAACCGCGACCTGTTTTTATAGACTCAGGCTGCTTCAATCCTGACGCTTACCAGCGGCAACCCGCCGTTTAGCGCCGGGTATGTCAGTGTATTTACCTTTGCATGGGCGAAGTGAACAGGAGCAAAAATCGTTCCTTCAGGCACTTCATCGGACAGCATAGCCTTTAAATACACCGAGCCCCTTTTCGATGTGATCTTAACGAAATTCTCATCGGTGATGCTGTATTTAGCAGCATCTTTTGTATTTATCTGGACAAACGCATCTGTCACTACCGAGTCAAGGTTTTTGGAAAGGACCGACAGCGCTCCCGAATGCTGGAGGACATTAGAGGTGACTAGATATAGCGGATACTCATCACTTACCGTCTCCATTACTTCATAAGAAACCGGGTTGAAGGACGGACTGAATTCTTCCTTCTTTCCGGTTACTATCAGATCGGCGATGGATGCACGTATATCAACAAGGTCTTTTACGCCGAGGTCCTTGTTCATTACACGCGCAAGGTTCCTGAATATCATCCAATCAGGGATGGACTGCCCGGTTTCAGGTATAAGTTTGGGTATTTTCTGTATGTTTCCGGTAGCACTCATAAACGTCCCCTCTTTTTCAGCCCAACTGCAGGCGGGCAGCACCACATCGGCAAGTTTTGCCGTCTCGGTGAGGATGATGTCCTGCACTATTAGAAACTCAAGCCCCTTCAGCGTCTTCTCCACCGTGTTTACATCCGGGAACGAGACGAGAGGGTTTTCTCCCATTATATACATAGCTTTTATGTCCCCGGGTTTATACAGCATTTCATACGCATTCTTGCCTGATTCAGAAAGCGGCCTGACGCCAACCACCCACATGCCGAGGGTGTTGGAGAATTCAGCGGGAATCTGGAGTGTTTCAGGTGCATCACCCATAAGCAGCACAAGGTTAGCGGCGGCAAGGAGCGTATTCAGGCTCTTTGTATTTTCAGACGACCCTGATGTCATGGCAATAACTCTCTTGCCGGCGGCAGCATATGATCTGGCCAGGCTGACGATCGTCTCTTCAGGAAGGGATGTGATTTTCGACACGGCAGTCAGGGAGAATTCTTTAAGACCGGCTACAAGGGCATCGAACTGCGGCACCTTCACGGCACTCTCCTTATTATGGAGTCCTTCATCGACTATCACTTTCATGATACCGTTCAGAAGGGCGATGCCGGTCCCCGGGTTGGTTCTCAGCCACTCGCTGCTCAGCCTCGAAAGCTTTGTCTCTTTTGAGTCGGCAACTACAAGAGTGGCCCCGTTCTTTTTGGCTTCTATGAATTTCAATCCCCATACAGGAAGGGTGGACGTAATATCAGAGTCAACCAGGAGAATGAAGTCGGCGTGAAGAGGGGATTCCCATTCAATAGGCAGTCCGTCAAGGCCGAAGGCCATTTCAACGGCTTTTTGAGTTTTTGCATACCCGAACCTTGCTGCGGAGTCAATACTATCGGTAACGACGACCTCCCTCATGAATTTCTGCAGCATGTAGTTGTCTTCCATGGTGCATCGCTGGGAGCCGATAGCGCCTATTGAAGACGCGCCGTGTTTAGACTTTGCGGCTTCAAGATTTTGAGCAACGAACTCCAGCGCCTCTTCCCACGATACAGCAGTAAGGATTCCGTTCTTTTTTATCATGGGCGCCGACAAGCGGTTCTCGGAGTAGATATAGTCAAATCCGAACCTGCCTTTAACGCAGAGGTCTCCGTCGTTTATCCCAACTCCCTCCTTGCCGCGGGCCCTCATTATCTTGCCCTCCCGGGTGCTCAGGTTAGTTGTACAACCGCAACCGCAGTAGGGGCAGACGATCGCATGCTCATCCATGTACCAGGCCCTTGAGCGGAAACGGTAAGGTTTGCTGCCCAGCGCCCCGACCGGGCAAATATCGACACACTGCCCGCAGAAATCACAGTCAAGGGTCTCCTCAAACGCAGGGCTGATGGTAGAGGTGAATCCCCTGCCTATGATATTGATGGCGCCAACCCCCTGGTGCTCATGGCAGATCCTGACGCACTTGCCGCAATAAATGCAGCGGTTAACGTTCCTCTCCACTATTGGAGCATCAGTCCTTTCAGGTCCGGTCTTCCTTTGCCCTGTGAACCTGTTCTGCGACGGCCCGTATTTGAATGCAAGGTCCTGCAGCGCACACTCCCCCGCCTTGTCGCAAACAGGACAATCCAGGGGGTGGTGGACCAAAAGCAGCTCAAGCACTGTCCTCCGCATCTTTGCAAGCTTTGGGGTTTCCGTAATGACCTCCATGCCTTCGCGTGCAGGCGCAGAGCAGGCGGCAAGGAGTTTTCTCTGTCCTTTCACTTCCACTACGCATAGCCTGCACCCGCCGTATGGCTTCAGCCGTTTGTCATAGCAAAGATTCGGAATATACATGCCGTTGCTGAGGGCTGCCTGGAGTATGGTCGTGCCAGGCTTCGTTTTAACAATTTTGCCATCTATCGTAAGTTCTATCATTTCCTTATTCCTCCTTTCCTGCCATCGTTTCAATTAGCTTGTCTCTTAGCGCATCCTGGTCCTGCAACTGGGCCGCTGCTGCATCTCTCATGCTTCTGGGCCCTATCTTGACTGAACCGAACTTGCAAGCTTCATAGCACGAACGGCACTGTATGCATTTTGCCTGGTCTATACGGTGCGGTACTTTCTTCTCACCGTAGACCGCGTTCTGCGGGCATACTTTCCTGCACAAACCGCAGGCCTTGCATTTCTCTTCGTCGATATAAAACGTGCAGAGCTCTTTGCATACGCCGGTCTTGCACCATTTCTCCTTAATGTGGGACTCATACTCATCCCTGAAATACTTTATCGTTGTCAGCACGGGATTAGGCGCTGACTGCCCCAGGCCGCAGAGGGATGTTGAGATAATGTCCCAGGACATGTCCTCAAGCAGCTCTATATCGCTTTCTTTGCCTTTCCCCTCTGTGATGTTCGTCAGCAGATCCAGCATGATGGTGGTGCCGATCCTGCAGGGAGGACATTTGCCGCACGATTCTTCGGCGGTAAATTCAAGAAAGAATTTTGCAACACTGACCATACAATTCAGGTCAGTCATAACCACCATACCGCCCGACCCTACAATGGCCCCTGTTTTCTCAATATCTTCATAAGTTACGGGAGTATCGAGAAGGTGTTCAGGAATACAGCCGCCGGAGGGCCCTCCCAACTGCACGGCCTTGAATTTTCTTCCTTTGGGAACGCCTCCGCCGATATCAAAAATTATCTTTCTGATCGGCATGCCCATGGGCACTTCAATCAGTCCTATATTGTTTATGGCGCCGCTCAATGCAAAAACTTTTGTGCCGGTCGATTTCTCAGTGCCCAGAGTCTTGTACCAGTCAGCCCCGTTCAGAATTATCTGAGGAATGTTTGCAAATGTTTCCACATTGTTAAGCACTGTGGGATAGCCCCACAATCCTTTTATCGCCGATGACGGCGGCCTGGGAGTCGGCATGCCGCGCTTGCCTTCTATCGAACGCATGAGCGCAGACGACTCGCCGCACACGAACGCGCCGGCTCCCTGGTATATTTCTATATCAAAATCGAACCCGGTCCCAAGGATATTCTTGCCCAGCAGTCCGTACTCTCTTGCCTGGGCTATTGCGAGCTGCAGTCTATGCACTGCCAGAGGGTATTCCGCCCTGACGTATATGCCTCCCTTGCTCGCGCCTATTGCCCTGGCGCCAATGAGCATTCCCTCGAGGACAACGTGGGGATCACCCTCCATTATGCTTCTGTCCATAAACGCGCCGGGATCGCCCTCATCTCCATTGCAAAGAATATACTTCTGGTCGGCCTTGACCTTTGCGCTGACCTCCCATTTCGTACCCGTAGGGAATCCGGCTCCGCCTCTGCCGCGGAGCCCTGACTTTTTAACTTCGTCGATTATCTGGTCCTGGGTCATTTCTGTCAGCGCCTTCGCAGCAGCCTCGTACCCGTCGCGGGCAATATATTCATCAATCTTTTCGGCATCGATCAACCCCTTGTTCCGTAAGGCCCTGAGCACCTGGAGGCTGAAAAAGGGGATATCCTTCATGAGAGGTATGGTCTGTTTCTTCTCAGGTTCCTTATACAAAAGCCGCTCTACAGGCCTGCCTTTAATAAAGTGCTCTTCGACGACCACGGGCACATCGGCTACAGTGACCTTTTCATAGAAAATATCGTCGGGATACACTGTCATCACAGGACCCTTTGCGCAAAAACCGTTGCAGCCGGTCAGAACAACAATTATTTCGTTTTCAAGCCCTTTCAGTTTTATCTCCTCATCAAGGGCTTTCTTCAGCTTTAAGCTGTGTCCGGCTATGCAGCCGGTGCCACCGCACAGCATGACACTTGTACGATATGTTTCCATTATTCCTCCTAAAACATCAGGTTAAGGTTGAGGTTAAGGTTGAGGTCACATAGGTTGTTGGTTGTTTCCTTAACCTTGACCTTAGCCTTAACCTTAACCTGTATTTAATAAGCTGTCTCACTGCCCATCACAAGGGCATACTCTTCGACGGCGTGTCCGTTCAAGATATGCTCTTTGAATATTTTCCGTATTTTGTCATCGTTCAGGGAAACATATTTCACCGGCGTCTCATTGATAATCTCAACCGTTGCCATGGGTTCCTTGCTGCAGAGACCGGCACATCCCGACGTAGTGACAGCGACGTCACTGACATTGTTCTTGCTCATCTCATCAAGGAGCGCCTCCATTACTTTGCGCGCGCCTGCTGCGATACCGCAGGTGCCCATATGCACCGTTATTTTAGCCCTGCTGCCGCCCTCCCGGAGAGAAAATGTTGCCTTATGCTCTTCTTTTATCCGCTTTAAATCATCGACCGTTAATCTTGGCATATAACCTCCCATAAAAATATAGGCTAAGGTTAAGGCTGAGGACATCCAATTTCTTTTTTCTAAACCTCAACCTAAACCTCAACCTGTTTTATTAAAAGTCTTTTAATAAATCGAGCACCTTCACAGGGTTGATAGGCCCGAAGGTATCTTTATCCACAACTACAACCGGAGCAAGACCGCAGGCGCCAAGGCACCGCACCGTCTCAAGAGAGAATTTCTTGTCGTTAGTGATACCGCCCACCGCGATCTTGAGCCCATCGCTCACCTTTTTTATTATTTCTTCCGCTCCCTTGACATAGCAGGCTGTACCGAGGCAAACCCTTATATTATGCTTGCCCTTTGGCTTCATCGTAAAGAAAGAATAAAACGATACCACCCCATGCACTTCGCTGACCGGCACCCTGAGGCCGCGTGCCACATGCCGCTGCACAACCGGCGGTAGATAGCCGATAAGTTCCTGTGCATGCTGGAGCACCGGAATCAGACTGCCTGGTTTATTTTTATAGCTCTGTATGATGGCATCCAGCTTTTTTACGGTTTCCGCGTTATAAGCCTCATCCTTGCTTTCAAGGACGATGCCCTTTTTCTTAAATTCCACACCTTTGTTTACAACTTCCAGAAGCAGGACAGGGGAGAACGGTTTGGGCAGGTAATCGATTATTCTCAAATCCAGAGACTCTTTAATGCTCTCCTGCGACGGGTAGCCCGTTATCACCACTATATTAATATCGGGGTCCTTGCTCCGCACCTGTTTCATAAATTCCAGGCCGTTCATCTCAGGCATTTGCAGATCCGTAATGATAAGGTCATAGCTGTTATTCCCCAGCAACCCGATGGCTTCTTTTGCAGAGCTGGCAGTGTTGACCCCGTAGCCTTCGGGGATGAGTATCCTCTCACAGCTCCTTAATACAATTTGTTCATCATCGACTACAAGGACATTGCCCTTCATCCTTATCTCCTCCTTATATCTTTATTTGGATTAGTTCTGGAAAGGTATAATAAAGCAGCCATCTCACAGGGGATTTGTGCAGCAAAGCGCATACGGCATCGTTTGCATGACTGTCTATTTCTATTTAAAACGCTGCTCACCGGCGCCGAACTCAATGGAGCCATTCTTCCAGGCCGTGCCAAAGTTCCGTCTTCATAATGAAAGGTGAGGTTATACATAGCGTCCTTTAAACAGAGGCATACTTTCAGTAAGCCATAATCAATATCCATGCCATGACATAACAAAAGTAATTTAAAATAGTCTAACTCATTTCAGAGGAAATAATATATATTATATATTTTTCTTATATGGTTGAGCAATTCCGCCATCTATCGCCGGGGTTGTCGCTTTGAAAAGCCTTGCTTATAGTTCTTCTTCTTTATATTATGTTGTTGCCTGCCGCTTGCTACTTGCAGCCGGATTTTGTTAATATTTCAGATGTATAAATCGACCGGTAAATGTTGTCATCTCCATGCGATAATGCTCATTTATTTTTTGTTATTCACGATCTCCACTCTTTCATATACACCCGCATATGATCAACTGAACAAAGACATTGACGAGAACCCGGAAGCTGATATAAAAATTCCCCGCCTGTTCCTTCTGGAACTCATAGGTTCCGAAATTATACACCACTCCGGAAGCGGGAGTCCTCAGTCCGATTTCCGGGTCATTTTTTTGAAGAAACGGGCTGTCTTGCCGACTGAATATATTATCAAAAAAAACCAGGAACGGGACCATGGGTTGAACACTAATAGAATCACGTTGAATGGAGGCCCATCCTGTGACCCTATGGTCCAGGATCTCAGGACCTTGCAGTATGTGCTTCTTCTTCCTTTCCACTCGGGCATCTCACCACCTTATGCATAGTGCATTATTTAGGATAGCTGCCTTTCAGGGGCTGCCATCAGGGATTGCATAGAAGTACAATAGTTTGTTAAATTAAAATGACTAAAATATTATCACGGAGGGAAAATGAAACATTTATTTATTGCAGTCTTAATTGTTCTTGGGATGATAACTATTGCAGGGTGTGCCCACAAGCAGGTCACGCAGACGCCTGAACAACCCCAGGTCGCTACTCCACCACCGGCTGCTCCGAAAGCGGAGGTCAAGAAAGAGACCGTTGTTGAGGCTCCCGTAGTTTCTGCACAACAGTCTATGGCAAGGCCGGGTGAAATGGAAATGCCGTCCAATATCGAAGACATACATTTTGATTTCGACAAATCGGACATCAAAGATAATGAGAAACCGATAATGAAAAGCCTGTATGAAAAGCTCTCGGGAAACGCGAAGGAAGACGTTGTTGTTGAAGGAAACTGCGATGCAAGGGGCACCAGCGAATACAACCTGGCGCTTGGTGACAGGCGCGCAAGTGCGGCAAAATCTTACCTGGGTTCGCTTGGCCTCCCAACTACGAGGATAAAGACAATAAGCTATGGTAAAGAGAAGCCGCTCTGCACCGAGAGCACCGAAGAGTGCTATGCAAAAAACAGAAGGGACCATTTTGTTCTGACTGAAGCGAAATAAATAATGCATTTAACCACAGAGTTCACAGGGGAGAGAATGAGAAAACTGGAAAAAAGTGAAGGGGCGAAGATGAGAGGTTGCGGGGTTGATGAACAATCGTCCGCTAAAAGTTCTCACCTTCACACCTTCACAAGTTCTCACGTTAAGGCCTTTACCCTCTGTGTCCTCTGTGGTTTATTCCTTCTATTGGCCCCGCTTATGACCGGTTGCGCAAGCACCGGGTACGTAGACACTATAAAGAGCGATGCTGAAATTCAAAGAATTAATGACAGAAAGGAAATGGCCGATCTAAAGACGTCGGTAGATAACCTGTCACATGATATTGCCTCGCTTAAAGAACAGAGCGTCACTGCCTTAAAGGAGGGCCAGACTTCCTTGCTCTCGCAGGTAAGCGATTTGTCAAAAGCTATTCAGGTACTTGAAGGCCGTTTTGACGAGAACAAATATTCCAGTGACAAGACAATAAAGGACATGCTTGCTGAAAAAGATCTGCAGCAGGCGCGAATCGCAGCCCTTGAAAACGACGTAAAGGAACTCAAGGCAAAAGGTGTTCAGCAGGCGCCGCCTGCTGAGGCAGTTCCCGCTGCTACAGAAGGGACTGCAGTACCGGCAGGGGAGCAGAAGAAGGCGTCGTCAGCTACTGATTATACAACAGCCCAAAAGCTCTACGATGATGCGCAAATAGATTTCAAGGGCAAACACTATGAAGAGGCAAAGCAAAAATTTGAAAAATTCACCACCGACTTTCCCAGGCACACCCTGACTCCAAACGCCTATTTTTGGATAGGAGAAACCTATTACGCGGCTAAAAAATATGAGGATGCTATTCTTGCATATGAAAACTTTCTGAAAAAATACCCCTCTCACGATAAGGCAAAAGGGGCCATGCTCAAACAGGCGTATTCCTTCATAGATATCGGCGATAAGAAGACCGGCAAGGTGATACTGGAACGGGTCATTGAAAAATATCCCCAGTCTGCCGAGGCGGAACTCGCCGAGAAGAAGATCGCAGAGATCCTCCATAGCAAGAAGAAAAGATAAGTGCTGTTTCAGTATTAACAATCACGGTGTATCCTTATTGCTGAAACAGCGGGGCAAAAGGAATAATCTCACACATTTATAGATAGCGCCGATTTATCTCTTCCTGTTCTCTCAATCATTTTATGATTCCTTCAGCTCAGAAGTACATTGAGCACAACGAACGGCCTTAAGGGGTATAACCGACAGGCAATAAGGGCATTCCTTTGTTGTGGCAGGCGCCGGTGGAGGTTCTTCTTGCCTTCTGAGCTTGTTGATACTGCGAACAAGAAGAAAGACCGAAAAGGCCACAATTAAAAAGCTGATAATCGTACCCACGAATAAACCATAGTTGACCGTAACTGCCCCGGCCGCCTTTGCTGCGGAGGGTGAAACATAAGGGCCGGGGATTTTACCTTCCCTGAGAACGATAAAGAAGCTCGAGAAATCAACATTCCCTAAGAGAATGCCTATTGGCGGCATAAGGATATCAGATACCAGGGAAGTTACAATAGTACTAAACGCCGCACCGATAATAATTCCAACAGCCATATCAACTACATTTCCGCGCAGGGCAAATTCTTTGAAGTCTTTTAACATATTTCACTCCTTTTTATTCCGCCCGATATCAGTGGTTAATGCTTACAGTACAGTATATCAAAATATTCCATGTATTTCGCTCCCGGTAACTCGCCAGGGATACATGGCAGCAGCCGAAACCGGGACAGGTGGCCGAAATATACATTGATTGACCAATCCATGAATCACGCCTATAATCTAGTGAGGATGTGTGTTCCATAAGAAATAATATTAGGCGCCATAAAACTATCTATTCCTTAGAATGGGAGGGACAGTAGTCATGAAAAAAAGATTTTTTACAGTAATCGGCCAAGTATCAGTCATAGCGATTCTTGCGGGCTGCGCAACTTCTAATACTGCCACCATGTCCTGGGCCCCCGAACCTCTAAAGGTCTCCGCGAATCAGGTATTATCGCTTGAGACACAAGGCACCGGTGTACAGATTTATGAGTGCAAGACCGGTAAAGATGATTCAATGAGGTTCGAGTGGGTCTTCATCGCACCGGAAGCTGAACTGTTCGATAGTGCCGGTAAGAGGGTCGCCAGGCATTACTCAGGTCCGACCTGGGAGGCTAATGATGGAAGCAAAGTGGTCGGCGAGGTCAGGGCTCGATATGATGGTCCCGATCCCAACGCTATTCCGTGGCTGCTGCTGACTGCGAAATCGACTTCGGGGTATGGCGTCTTTGGTCAGACGAAAAGTATACAGCGTATGCACACTGCCGGCGGCAAAGCTCCGGAGAAAGGCTGCAACCAAACACAGGCGGGCAAAGAAGTCCGGGTGCCATACACGGCTGAATATTACTTTTATACCGAGAGACCGTAAGATATGAATATTGTCAGCTCAAGGCTGCTCAGAACATTAATTTTAACTGCAGCCGTGAGTTTTATATCTGCTTGTGCCACACCCAGATATAACTATATGCCTCAAAAAATCGAAATCAGTGACCCCCCATTAGGAAGCATTAATACCACATATGTTGGTGACAGTATGCTCAGACAAGGGAAATTTACCGAGCATGACGCCATATATTTGGAGGCTGACCAAAAAATAGATTCGTCTTATACCTTAAAAGAAGGCTATTATCTCAAACACGGCGAAGATCAGAATTCGGAGTTTTACAAACCGAGCCGCGACGTGGATAGTGGTTATGTAGATCAAGCTGTTACAGCTGATCCGTGGGAAAGCATACAGGCCTATAAAGACGGGAAAAAACTTTGTGTAGTGACAGAGTTTGACATACACGTTTGTAACCCCGAGGCGTTATTTAAGAGGGAGAAAAAACTCATACTTCGGGCGGAATCATTTCAGCAAACCTTGATTTACAGCGGGAAGGTCGGGAACAAAATAAATGTTGCTTACCGTGAATTTTCTAATAATTTAGCCCGTCCTGCATTTAATAACACAGTTCAATACGATCTGGGCGAGTCAAATATTATTGGATATAAGGGAGCAAGGCTCGAGGTTATAGAAGCCACAAACGAGTATATAAAGTTTAAAGTTCTGTTGAACTTCAATAAGGCAAATTTTTAAACGTCAGATCAGCTGCCTGTAAAACCCCTCCTCTCCTTCAATCTCAGGCAGCAAAATGACTCATAGAGATGAGAGATACCCACCGGGAGACAGGCTGGTAGCAAGCATCACCATATTGATGTTGCGATGTGCGGTCCAGCCGTCGGATTCCCTGTTCTTGCTCTCAAGCCAAAATGTATTGATCAGTTCACTCAGCCGGGCATATCGCATGAGGTTTCGGATACGCGAATGCAAAAGAGGTTGCTTCTTGAAAACGCCCGGATATTGTTCAAGCAACCCCGGAAGTCTCCCAAGAGCCTTTAATCCGATCGACAATCCCAGTTCCCGAAATGCCAGTCGGTAATCGGCTGGGAGTTTCAAAGGGGATTTGGTCGCAAAATAGTCTAACCCCGTCAGGGAATCAGCCAAAACAGCATCGAGGAGGTCAGGTCGTATGAAGCTGTCTGCAACAATTAACTGTGCCATCCTGTAAGCGCCGCTCAAGAGACCGCCAATGCCGAGGGGGTCATCAGTGGTCCAGCTTTTTCCCTCGCAAATCAGGCTCATGTCGTCAATCTCAGCGCTGAGATCCGACGATCGCCCCGAATATTTTCCCGCAGCAGCCTGAAGTTCGCTGTAGGTGATCAGTCCGTCAAGAGGATCGTGATGTCCCATGGACGGCACGAGCGGATACGAGAGATCTATGCTCATCTTCCAGTACATGTGTTTTTCTCTCACGCGCGGCGAGACGTAGGTGAATTTTGCATGGGCTGTTTTTGCCAGCTCGATTGCCCACATGTTGAAGGTCGGATCCCCTGTGACCCGGCCCACGCAAGCCAGAGCGTGCATCCATTGTGTCAGGTAATGATAATACTGCCCGTCCCGATCCCATTCCAATTGCTCATCGAGGGGATCCTCGGGCCCTCGCTCATTCATCTCTTTCCCGATCCTCAGTCCCCCTTTTGTGGGGTGCTTCGCTCCCTCCTGCTCATCAAGTCCGCTGATCCAGCCGGAACGTGAGTCATCAGTACGGTGCCGACCCAGTACCGCATGCACCTGATCAACCAGGAGCAATGCGAGATGCATATAATGCTCATCTCTCGTTTGTCGATAAAGATCGAGGAAGTTGCATACACCAAAGGCATCGGTCCATAAGTAGCGCTGAGGAGAGGGCTCTGTCGGTGAGAGACCGCTTATCTCTGCAAATTCAGTCATGATTTCACTGAACATAAAAATATTCCGACTCCTTATCTTCTTTTTTAAAAGCTATGGGCATCACATGATAAAATTATATCAGTAATTTTAGTCCGGTTAAATATTTGAATATACGGACTTGCAGGGTGCAGTTGAGATCGCCGCCTTGCCAAAACGGATTTCCATAATAATCTTTTAAACCTTTTTGCTCCCTGCATTTTTAGGGAAAATGATACGCACGGTCCGCTCGTAGAAAAAGTAATCAAGGGCCCAGTCTATTAGCACGACAAGTCTGTTCCTGAACCCTATCAGGTTGAAAAGATGGACAACCAACCAGAGCAGCCATGCCAAAAAGCCTGTAAAGACCCGGCCTCCTATTTCTGCTACTGCTGCATTGCGTCCAATAGTGACCATGGTCCCACGGTCTCTGAACACGAAGGACTTGGCAGGCAATCCCTCAATCTGCATCCTGATGTTGGCTGCCGCTGCAGCACCTTGCTGCACCGCCACCGGAGCGGTCAGTGGTAGTTCGCCGGTTTTGCCTTCGGAATGGGCAATATCTCCGACTGCGTAAACTTCAGGGTGTCCTTGAACCTGAAGTGTGGGAAGCACCAACAGCCTGCCTCTCTTGTCAGTGAGCAGTCCCCATGAGCCAATTGCGCTGCGTCCGCTTATGCCGGCAGTCCAGACAGGAGTGAGCGTAGGTATCACAACGCCAGATTTCAGCTGGACCGAATCAGGGGTAATAGCTGAGACCATCTCGCGCAGGCGCACCCTTACGCCCATGCGGTGAAGTTTTTCTGCGGCATAGGTTCCCATCTTCTCCGAAAGCGCAGGAAGTAGCCGATCGCTTCCTTCAATAACTTCAATGCTCACCTCATTGAAATCCATGAAGGAATAATCTTTAGACAAAGGGCCATAAACAAGCTCCGCCAGCGCCCCTGCAAATTCTACCCCCGTTGCTCCCCCACCGATGATCACAAAGGTAAGCAGTCTCATTCTCGCGTCAGGGTCTTTTTCATGAACCGCTTTTTCAAAACAGAGCAGCACATGGTTTCTGAGCGCAATCCCTTCATCAAGGCTTTTAAGCGAAAAGGCGTATTCGGCAGCTCCGGCCACACCAAAAAAATCGGTCGAACTGCCTGTAGCTATGATGAGGAAGTCGTAATCCACTTCCTGTTCGGCAACTCTGACGATACGGCTCTGAAAGTCTATTTCACTGACTTCTCCCAATATGAAATCCGCATTGCGCATTCTGCGAAGAATCCCACGAATCGGATAAGCTATATCCTCGGGTTGTATCTCTGCGGAAGCTACTTGGTAAAGAAGGGGCAGGAAAGTGTGGTAATTGTTCCTGTCTATAACAATGACCGAGCAATCCGAGCGACAGAGCGAGCCGGCAGCCCATAATCCTGCAAAACCGCACCCTATAATCACCACCTTTGGTTTTTCTCTCACGACTTGCATCATATCAGTATGTCGAATCTCTCCTCAGGTATGTCTCCGTTCTTGTTCTGCGACGTTCTACTATACTGAATATATCACAATAAAACAATGCAGCATCAATACTGCGTTTCACAACTTCATTTATACTTCCCGTCAATAAGGTTTTGCCCGGGAAAAAATAAGATGTACAAAGCGAGCAGAATGCCCAGTTATCCGACTGTGGATAATACTTATCGCTATTTATTACAATATTACTGAATAATAATTACAAATCGGAGATGAGCAAATGGAATATTATGTGCACCATGTGCCCGGCAGATTAAGGATTCAAACGCCGTTTATTCATAATAATGAGGATAATGCCCAAACGTTATGTGCGTATGCCAGAGGCATTACCGGCGTTATCTCACTTGAAGCGCATGCTCTTACCGGTAGCGTCACTATTCACTACGATGTCAGGCATGTGAGTTGTGAAAAACTCCTTTGCCTCCTTGATAAAAAAGGATGGTTCAGTTTGATTCATGCGAAAACTAATGATGAAGTTATCAAAGAAGAATCTGAAAAAGTAATAGGGGTTGCCTTCAAAATAGCAGAGTCAGTTGAAGGCGGGATTGAATAAGGGTTATTCCTCTTAAACACGAATGAGGTGTTTCCTTTTCCCCTTCGATTTATGCGACTTGGCCGATAACGCCCTCTTTCCTTCTTTGCGGTAATGCCTGCTCGCGGACATTTTTCTTCTGTGTAAGACCGTCTTATACGCGACTTTCTTATATGCGACTTTGTGAATAAATGCCGCCCTGTCATAGGGATCGAGATAAAATTTCTCTTTTGGAGGAAGGGTTATCGTGTCCCCGGTCGTCAGTTGTCCCAAACCGCTTATAGAGTTCATCGCGAGGATAACCGATGCCGGGACACCTGTTTTCCCTGCAATCTTTTTTATGGTGTCGCTCTTTTTCAGGGTATAATGCTCAACGGTAAACTGCTCATCCTTGGGTGTTGAAGCGAGGTTCTCAAGAAAAGGCGCCTTCCTTCCCGCTGGAATCCTTATAGTATACTGCCTCAGGTTGGGCGGAGTGCTCCATCTCCTTAGCTCAGGGTTCAATTCCCTGATTTCTTCTATCGTGCACCCGGCACATTTTGCGATAACATCTATATCCAGCGGTGAACTGATAGTCACTTCATCATATTCCAAAGGTTTCCCGTAATCCAGATTATGAAAACCGTATTCCTCCGGGCTGTTGGCTATCATGGTGGCGGCTATATAACTCGGCACATACTCCTTGGTTTCATTTCGTATCAGATTAGTATTGAGAAGAGACCAATAACCATCCAAATCATTTTTCCTGAGCGCTCTTGAAATTGTTCCTTCTCCCGCATTATAAGCAGCCAGGGCCAGGTTCCAGGACCCGAACATTTTGTAGAGGTCCTTTAAATAATGCGCGGCAGCCATAGTGGACTTTACGGGGTCTTTCCGTTCGTCGCACCACCAGTTGATTACAAGACCGTAACGCTTGCCCGTAGAAGCGGTAAATTGCCAAGGGCCTGCTGCATTGGCCCTTGAGTATGCATTAGGATTGAAACCGCTTTCCACAATCGGCAGGAACACAAGGTCTTCGGGGAGGTTTTTATCCTTAAACACTTTCCGCGTTATATCTATATACCGCGCCGATCTTTCAAGGTAGAGTGAGAACCTTGCCTTTATCCTGCCTGTGAAGGTAGTGACACTTTTCCCTATGGCTTTCAGCGCGGTTTCGTTTGACGTGTAGTCATCATTGAAGGGAGCTATATTTTTATCCGCATTATCTTTTTCATCTGCAGGAACGGCAAACTGTTTTTCTTTTTCAGGTTGAGACTCAGTAAAGACAATGAGCATTGAGGGTGACTGAACCGTTGCCGCGGCTTCCTTTCCGTTCTCTTCAGCGCCGGGCACACTTACAGGCTTATCAGCAATATTATCGGCATTATTCTCAGGAGCAGGCAACCGCACCTTTGTCACATCCGCTTTTGCCGATACGGTCATCAAGAAAAACACGATTAATAGAAACCAAATTCCTGCTAAAAAGCGACAATATCTTTCCGATCCATTCCTATTATGCTCCCGGTCGATTTGCATTTAGAGTATCCTGTTTGACTTGACTAGGTAATGCTGGCTTATTTTGCCATGAGTGGATTAACTGAGTCAGTGACCGTTATCACAAAATTATTACAAAGTCACACCCTCTTGAGCAGATACTTTACAGTCAAGCCCTGGACCAGTAAGGAAAAGACCACTACAATATAAGTCATCGTAATGATGATATCCTTCTCCACCACCGTGGGAAGTGACAGGGCGAGTGCAACAGCAATGCCGCCGCGCAACCCGCCCCAGGTCATTATCTTAAGGGATAGGAAATCGAATTTTTTCCCGATCGACAAGACCAGCTTTGGCAATCCGATGGATACGACCCTTGAGAGCAATACTATTAGAATTGCGAGCATACCGGCAAAAATATACTTTGTTGAAAGCCGGATGATAAGAAGTTCTATCCCGATCAACACAAACAAAAGAGAATTGAGGATCTCATCCGTCAAGTCCCAAAACATATCGAGATTTTGCCGCGTCTTGGTGGACATTGCAAATTGCCGGCCGTGGTTCCCGATTAAGAGACCGGAAACAACAACGGCAATAGGGCCTGAAGACCGCACTTCAGAGGCAAGAGCATATCCCCCCATTACCAGCGAAAGAGTAATCAGAATCTCGACCTGGTAATTGTCTATGCTCTTGAGCAGTTTGTATGCTATCCACCCTGCTGCCAGCCCAATGAGAATCCCGCCTATCACCTCTTCAGCGAAAATCAAAAAGATGCTGCCAAAGGAAATATCAGGCATTCCAAAAGCTGCTTCCCATATGGTGATAAATACCACGACGCCCACGCCGTCATTGAAAAGGGATTCAGCTGCGATAATAGTCTCCATACTTTTGGGTGCCCCTGCCTTCTTGAGCATCTGAAGCACCGAAATGGGATCGGTTGGGGAAATCAGCGCGCCGAAAAGAAGACAGTAAACGAATTTCAGGCCAAGACCCAGATATCCCGAAAGAAGATAAGTCATTGTACCGACGAGGACGGTTGATAGAATGACTCCCACAGTTGCAAACACAAGCACATCCCACTTTTGTTTCGTCAGTTCATTGATGTCAACATGAAGAGCACCGGCAAAAAGTAGAAAGCTGAGCATCCCGACCATGAGCGTCTTGTTAAAATCGATCGAACGCACAATATCTATCCATTGTTTTTTGATTCCTGACCCCAATTCTCCAAGATGCCCTATAGCGACCATCCCTATTGACATGAGTATGGATATAAGCATCAGTCCGATTGTTGCAGGCAGTTTGATTGAACGGTGATTTATATAACCGAAAACTGCCGAAAGGGTGATTAAAATTGCTATGATATTGAACAAGTCCGTCACCTCCCTTCAGACCAGAATAATCTTATTTTACACAACAAAAGGAGACTTAGCCAAAAAAATCCAATACCGGGCGCTTCCATTATTATTCTTTTCTAAGTGCACACATCCTTGTGAAGCTAAATTAAATGCGATAGAATAAATTAAACATGCACATTCCGTTTGAAATGTCCCAAAAGCATAACGGGTATTCTAGGGGGAGGTCCTTTAATGGACATACATGATTCAGAACAGTGTGATATCAATATAAAAAAACATAAGGGGTATCGTGATCAAATTCCTGCAATTGTGGATAATCTCGTATTGTCCTGCAATACACAGAAATGTTTTGATCATGTGGACCTGGAACCACTGCCTTCAAAAGAATCTGTTATAGAGATCACTCATCTGGCGTGCCGGATCCTGTATCCCGGTTACTTCTCTCATACGCGAATAGATAAAGTTAATCTGATTTACTATTATGGCCAGGAAGTAACATCATTCTTTGAAATGTTGTCCAAACAGGTTGCTTTCGCAATACGTCATGAATGCCGTCGTCATGACCTGGCGTGTGTTGAATGTGAGGAGCAAGGCGAGAAGATTGCTGTAAGTTTTATGAAAGAGCTTTCCCATATAAGAATCTTGCTCGCCAAGGACGTTCGCTCTGCCTATGACGGTGATCCGGCGGCGAAGAGCCACGATGAAGTAATATTCAGTTATCCAGGTCTTTTTGCTGTTACCGTGCATCGGGTGGCGCACCAGCTATATAAACAAAATGTGCCTCTGATTCCGCGCATAATGTCTGAATATGCTCACGGCGTAACAGGCATCGACATTCACCCCGGCGCCCGAATCGGGGAGAGTTTCTTCATCGATCACGGAACCGGCGTGGTTATAGGCGAAACAACAAAAATAGGAGACCGTGTCCGCATCTATCAGGGTGTCACGTTAGGGGCACTGTCTCTTTCAAAAGATGAAGTGGAACGGCTGCGAAATGAAAAACGTCATCCTACGCTTGAGGATGACGTAATCGTATATTCCGGCGTGACCATATTGGGTGGCGATACAGTGATCGGCGCCCGGTCGGTAATAGGAGGCAACGTATGGATTACAACATCGGTCCCGCCCGATACAAAGGTATTTATGAAAACACCGGAACTGATTTTTAAATAAAATTTATATTATATTATTTCTTGAAATTGGCGAACACAATATTCAAGTCAGTGCCGAGGTCCCGGTGGCTTGAAGTTGTCTGGTAAATAACCACAAGCATCATAAACAATACAGTCACGATAGCGATAAACCTGCTTGCGTCTTTTGTAATGGTTTTTTCTATCATAGTAATCATTTCCTTTCTCTGGTTTTCCTCATCACCTTGACTTAATTCTACACCGTAAAACAGAAGGATAATGTGACGTGCATCACACAAAAGGTTTTTTTATAAAAAAAGAAGAGACTAACAGGAATCGTTTTAGAGGCAAACTGCCCGAAACTACTCTGATTTTTCTGAACTCGGTTCAGCGAAGTGATGTATTAGAAACGCCCCGTCTTTTGGAGGCAGGTCAAACTTCAAACAGGCCTCATCGATCAACTTAAACAGGCTGGCTTCAGGATTATCGAGACGCTTATCCGATATCCACTTAACAGCCTTTCTCAGTTGCTCACCCTCGGGCAGAATACTCATTCCATTTTCCTCCTAAGCTTCAATTGGTTATTGGTTGTATTCATCGGCGCTTCTTTACCTCTATTTTCCTGCTCTGGAGGCGTTTATAGTAGAAGTTCTGGCCGTATAGTACGCTCACGGGATTGTGGCCGGTAACGCGATCTTTGACAACAAGGGTAGTTACCGGGGCTGCAGAATGTTTTGAAAAGAGCATGTCGTGACCGACACAGAGGCCCACAATGATATTCATGTCTGTTTGGGCCTCATTGAGAAGACGGGCCTGGGCAATAGGGTTGCACGCAGGCTCAAATGTTCCAGGCCGGACCTTGTCCGCTTCATCGATGCCCAGTTCCATTTTGTCAATACTACCGCTTTTGCAACAAACGGAGAGAGGCTCAAACCCCTGGGCCTTCAGGATCCAGGAGAGACGGTTCGTCTCATCAAGCAGGCCGATACAGGTGGCAATGCCGATCTTCCGGTACTGCATGAGGCTCGCGAAGGCGATGGTGTCCTCCACACGGGTCCAGCGGGCATGGATGGCGTCACTTTCAGGGATATTTTCGTAACAGAGGCCCTCAACTACAGCGGCTGTCCGGGCTATCCTGGCGTCCTCGGTTTCGCCCTGATAGATCTCGAAACTTTCCCTTATAACACCCATGTGCTCCCGGGATGGACAATGCGCAGGCTTCTGCGGCGAGTCATCTCCCTTTGAGCTCCAGCAGTTCGTCTTCCCCTGTTTCTGCCATACCGCGCCGCAAAGGCTGCAATTGAATTCAGTCATGGTACACCTCACAGTAAGCTTAGCACTCTGTCCCGGTTCAGAAATCAGTGACCGCACAATTTTGATGAGCCGATGACTTTTTCTACCATAGCAGATATTCCAATAATCTTCAACCGCTGTGCGTCAGGCTGTGCGTCAGGCGCTGCGATCGATCAGTTGGGACAGATAAGGATTGGTTATTCATATATTAAATGCAACACATTTTGCACAATATATAGTAAAATGTTCACTGGTAAGAAGTATTAGAAATACGGGGATCACCTGGAGCGCGTTTTCAGTGTTAATCTCTTTTTCTTGGGGGGGGAATGAAAAAAGACGTTAAGATTAAAACACAATTGGTTATCGGCTTCGGTGCTTTGATTGTCCTCACTGTCGTTCTGGCTTTCACCGCGTATTCATCGATGTCCAGCTTAAGTGGAAGCATTAGAGAATTGGGAACAAGGCGAATTACTGAGGCCTTTATACTCGGGGACCTCAAGGAGAATATTCTTACAGCCACCATTTACCTTCAAAAGGCATTAATAGCTGAAAATAAAGAGGACATGGATAAGTCGATCGAAAATATGCTCGGCACAAGAAAAAGCATTAACAACAATTTTGACAAACTCAAGGCCCTTGTTGAATCCGAAAAAGGCAAGTCCCTTTATCAGGCAATGCTGGACGCAAGGAAGCCGACTGCGGGAACCAGGGATCAATTGGTTAAATATCTCAAGGATGGTAATAAGCAGGAAGCCCAAAGGATGCTCGCCCAATTGGAGCCTTTACAGGCCGCTTATGTTAGTGCCGTTGCTGACATGGATTCATATATTAGGGAAGATACGAAAAGCACGAATGAGACGGCCGAACATAATCGCCGGACTGCCGGTATCGAGATTGTCGGCATCGGCATTGCGGCACTGATGATTTCTGTATTAGTGGCATCCTGGATCACCAGAAGCATCACTAAACCACTTAACGAGGCTGTCGAGGCTGCTACAAAAATCGCCGGAGGCGACCTCACGATCAGGATCGAAGAGACGGGAAAAAGCGAAACCGGACTGTTGCTGAGTGCAATGAAGGCAATGGCAGATAAACTCAAAGGGGTACTGGGAGAAATCAAAAAGGCCTCCGCAAGCGTTGCCTCGGGCAGTGAAGAGTTGAGCGCAAGTTCTGAAGAGATCACCCGGGCTATGACCGAACAATCAAATCGTTCAGCGCAAATTGTGACTGCGGCTGAAGAGATGTCGCAGACTGTGATCGATATTGCCAGGAATGCTTCCGAAATTGCAACCTCCTCATCTGAGACTGCAAGGATTGCTAAAAATGGAGAGGAAGTTGTCAATAAGTCGGTTACCGAATCAAAGACTATTGTAGAGACCGTCAGCGCATCTGCAATTGTCATGCAGTCGCTTGGTGAAAAATCAAAGCAGATCGGCGAGATTGTAGCAGTAATCAAAGACATTGCCGATCAGACAAATCTCCTGGCGCTCAATGCTGCGATAGAGGCAGCACGGGCCGGAGAGCAGGGGCGGGGTTTTGCTGTTGTTGCGGACGAAGTGCGCAAACTTGCTGAGCGTACTGCAAAAGCGACTTCGGAAATCAGTCAGATGATCGGGTCCATCCAGGGAGAGGTAGACAAAGCCGTTGAAACGATGAGCCAGACTAACGAAAAGGTAAATGTTGGACTTCAATACTCTCTTGATGCAGGGGAGCAGCTCACAGCGATCGTACAGAGTGTTACGTCTTTGCAGAGCATGGTCCAGCAGATCGCATCGGCAACGGAAGAAATGTCAACGACCTCTGAAGCTATCAGCGGCGACATTCAGGCTGTAGCGGGAGGTTCAAAGGAGATTTCAGGCGGCTCTGATCAGATTGCACAGTCATCCTCGGAACTTGCTAGTGTCCTGTCCCTAACAGTTCTTTACATTTAGCAACCTTGGCAAGAATAGTATCTGCGTCCTTGGTCCAAGTAAATATCTTAGGGTTCTCATTATGTGTCTCTATAAAATCTCTGATAGCTTTTTCCAATTGTTTTACACTTGTAAAAATCCCGCGCCTCACTCTCTTTGTTGTCAATTCACTGAAAAATCTCTCCACCATATTCAGCCAAGACGATGACGTTGGAGTAAAATGCATCGTAAACCGTGGGTGTTTTTTCAACCACCTCTGTACTCTTGCCGTCTTATGCGCTTCATAGTTATCTGCGATCAAGTGCAGATCGAGATGCGACGGTGTTTCGTGATCGATTTTCCTGAGAAATTTTAAAAACTCTTCCTGCCGATGCTTTTGCATACAAGCACTGATGACCTTTCCATCAATAAGATTTAAGGCAGCAAACAATGTCGTTGTCCCATGTCGCTTATAGTCATGCGTCATCGTCCCGGCATGGCCTTTTTTTATCGGCAATCCTGGTTGCGTTCTATCCAGTGCCTGTATCTGGCTCTTTTCATCGACGCTGAGCACTAAAGCTTTTTCCGGCGGATTTAGATATAACCCCACAATGTCTTTTACCTTCTCAACAAAATGCAAATCGTTGCTGATTTTAAATGTCTTCACCAGATGCGGCTTCAAATTGTATTTCTTCCATATCCTCTGTACCGCCATTCGTGATACCTGTTGGTTGTCCGCCATTGTTCTGACGCTCCAATGTGTAGAGGCAGAGGGTACGGTATGAAGCGTTGCTTCCACAATAGCCTTCTCTTTGTCTTCTGACAACTTTGGAATCCGGCCCGAACGAGGAGCGTCTTTCAGCAGCGCCCCTAAACCTCCTTCCTGATATCTTTTTACCCATAGGCCAACTGATACCCTTGATGTCCCCAATTGTTCAGCTATATCTTCCTGTTTAAGCCCTTCCATCTTGTTCAGCACTATCTTTGCCCGTAAGACTACTTTCTGTGCGGTATTCCGACTACAAGTAAGTCGCACAACCTTTTTCCGTTCTTCTTCTGTGTATGGTATCGGCTTGGTTATCCTCATGTAGAAAGGATACCATACCTCGACCTATTATGTAAAGCTATTTATGGGACATAACAC
>CAWHNC010000089.1:0-149204 GCA_963830245.1 Nitrospirota bacterium | reverse complement strand
TACAGCTACCAGGAAAATTCACAGGTGGACTTGAATGCCAATCCCGCGCAGGGCTATCAGTTCGGCTCCTGGGGTGGAGCGTGCACCGGCAGCAATCCCTCATGCACCGTAACCATGGGCAATGACGAAACCGTCAGCGCCACCTTTACCCAGAGCTCGTATACGTTAACGGTTTCCATCAGCGGACAAGGCACTATTACCAGCAACTGACGGTCCATCAACTGCCCCTGTGGTAATCGAAGCCATACTGATCGTTGCTCCACCCAGGTGACCTTGACGCATCCCGCGCACGGTTGCGCTTCGCCGGTTGGAGCGGCGCCTGCACCGGAACACACCCTTCCGGACTATGCCGGGTTACGGCGTCAGCGCCGACTTCCTCTTCAGCCCGGCGTCGGGCTGCCGGAGATCCGGCGCTGGCGAACTCGGATAGAGTCCTGCCGGATTTTTCAAGATTTTTTTATAGGGCGGATGACCCGAAACATAAACCAGAAATTCCCATCGATTCAATTTTCTTGACGCATAACCATGCTGATCATTCCGGCGCCTTGTCGCTGCTGGTTCCGGATGGACAGCAATCTGCGAAAAATTTACGCGACACCCTATACTGCCAAACGTCTGCAGCAGGAGCTGAGAAATCAGGGCTGGAGCCACAGGAATGGCCGGAAATTTTAGACGATAGCCCCCGGCAAGGCTGTTCAGGAAGGTCCCGTTAACGTTACGGCGTTCTGGGTCAGCCACTCGACGCCTCAGTCGACCGGCTTCTTCATTGATACGCCGGATGGCACGATCTTGCACACCGGTGATTTCAAGATGGATGGATCGGTGCTATGGGGTCCGGCTTTTAATGAGGGAACACTTCGACCGCGTCGTCTCAAAACCAGTGGATCTTCTGCTGATCGATTTGAACTGGCGCCGACCAGGATAAGGAGGCTGTGACAGAGCAGGATGTGCGTGAGACGCTGCACGATGCGTACGGAGAAATCCTGGCAAGCGGTTGATTGTTGCGGTGATGACTGGTTATGAGGAAAATCTGGCCTCAGTGGCGAAAGTCGCCGCAGAAGAAGGCGCCGAACACTATGGGTGGCTGGCAGCGCGCACGAGCAGGCGCTTTCCGCACTGCAGGATACGGGCATGTCGCTCTCCGACCATCTGGGCATGAAGGTGGATCTGCGCATTCTCGGCCCGGCAAGGCAACGAGGGATCTTGCTGCAGCAAAACCGGAACAGTCCATCGTCGTTGTGACGGGCTCGCAGGGACATAGCAATTCGGTCATATTTGTGAGCGGATCTGAGTAGTGGTTGTCCTGGCCCGCGGAGTTGATAATCAGGTCCGGCTTGAAATCGGCCAGTATCTGCAGCACGATATTATCTATTACATAGATGAACCCTTCATCACACGTTCCAGGGGGAAGGGGTATATTAATGGTCCGGTTGAGGGCATTGGGGCCGCCATTCTCATCAATAAATCCCGTGCCGGGGTATAGTGTCCTGCCGTCCTGGTGAAGCGAGATAAAAAGCGTGTTCGGGTCATTCCAGTAGATGTCCTGGGTCCCGTCACCATGGTGGCAGTCGGTATCGACTATGGCAACGCGCTTCTGACCATAATGCTCACGGATATACTCTATCATTACGGCCTCAATGTTGATCTTACAGAATCCCCGGCTGCCATGGACCACCTTCATGGCATGGTGTCCCGGAGGCCTCACAAGCGCGAAAGCCTTGTCGACTGCGCCGTCCATCAGGAGCCGGGCAGCCTTAATGGCGCCGCCTGCTGAAATGAGATGGGATTCAGTGGTTATTGACGGGACATCCGGAATACAAAAATGAATACGTGACACGTCATCCTGAGCGGCCATATCCGGCTTGTATTCTGTAATTCCCTCGATGTCAAAGATACCCTCTTCACGCAATTGGTCCTGGGTGTAAAGGAGGCGCTCCTCCCTTTCGGGATGAGTCGGGCTTATTGCCCAATCAAAGGCAGGGAAAAAAATGATGCCGAGCCGGTTAGTGGCTTTTAACACTCTGACCTCACAGCCTTGAGATATTCCGGAATATAGCCAGGCTTGATCTGGCACCGGACCCTGATATTCCTTCCAACCGTAGTCGAACCCTGGACCATATTGAACGATGATGCTTCGAGGATCTGGACCTCCGCTTCAGCAGTGGGCTCTCCGGAGGTTGCCAAAGATGTCCTGAGGTAGTTTTCAGCGTCGCGTCTCGCAACTTCAAGCGTATAATCCCTGCCGACAGATTTCTGGACTGATAAATGCGGAACTAAAAGCATTCGGCGCTCTGTATCGGCGAAGAGCTCAAGATCTGTTGTGGTCCTTGTAAGTGCAGCGCCAACAGCATTGGCGACATAATGCAGCCGGGGCACTTTCGTATCAAGGCCCAGGGCGCGAGATAAAAGCGGGGCAAAGGCTGCAGCCGGACCGCCTACTATATAAAGACATGCCGGATCTACATGCTCAGAATATAAAAGATCATGCACGGTATAAACAGGGCGCTCGTTTATTTCCGTTACCATCAGGCTAACACCTTTTTTGATCTTCTCAAGCGCTTTTCCGATGACCTCCCCCGCAGCAGTTTCCGGCGTGACTCCAGCCCGTTCAGACAGACCGGCAATCCCCTGCCGCGAAGCATCCGTATCACCAAAAGCTGCAACTCCGGCAACATTTAGGGCATCCATCAGGGCCGGACTCTTACCTCCGGCCGACATACAGGGACCGATACGGTCCGGACCTACGGTGAAGCTGCCATTCATAAACCGAATCGCCGAATCGCCGCCTAATGCGATAGAAGACGTCTTCAGCGCGCGTACGAGGGTAGGGCGGCCGCAAAGCGGGATTCCTTCCTGTTCCAGAAGTGGGTTGCCGGCTGCAAATATAGCGATGTCCGTAGACGTGCCTCCGATGTCGAGGACCACTGCGTCTCTGTCAATAAGGCATAAGGCTGCTATTCCCATGATACTTGCCGCCGGCCCCGAGAGGATCGACTGCACAGGCAAATTGCGTGAAGCAGTGAGGGACATTGTGCCGCCATCAGCCTTGAGCACACTGACTGGCGCGTCAAGGCCCATTGCTGCCATGCCGTCTTCCACTGCTCGCGCAAAGAGGTTGTATTGCCGCCACACGCTTGAATTAAAATAGGAAGTAGTTATGCGGCGCGGGAAGTTAAGCCCGCCTGAAAGCCTGTGTCCGGCAGTTATGAAATCGGCCTGCCCGGCGAGGCCTGCCTCCATAAGGAGTTCCTGACCGGGGTTACGGGTCGAAAATTTTGTTATCAGCGCATAGGACCGTAGATCCTGTTGCCGGCAGCTTTCGATTGCTGCATCCAGTTGCCTTTTGTCAAGGACCTTCCGCTCTATCCCGCGATGGTCGATTGAGCCTTCGATAACGTAATATGCCTTTCCTATGCCAAAATAGGTCGGATCGATCCCGGGTCCGGAAGAGACGATGACCCCGACCTGTTCGTTCTTTCCTTCCAGCAGGGCGTTAGTGGTGAGAGTCGTGCTTAAGGTAATGCCCCGGATAGACTTGGCGCCGACCTGCGAGAGCACCTCTGTGAGTGCGGCCATTACAGAGTTCAGAAGATTCGAGTGGTCTGTAAGGACTTTGGCCGTAGCAACGATACCGCCTTTTCCGACCACTACTGCATCAGTATGTGTTCCCCCTACATCCAGACCAATACGCATAAAGGTATAATATCGGATAGATCTTATTTTTTGCCATTAGCAGAAGGTACAGCTGATTGTGAGACTCGTCAGGAAAAGAGGAATGATTCCGGAACGTCAGCCGGCTGCATTTCCCGGTTATCAAACCCTCAGTACTGCTTTTACTGTGGTACAATAATTCCCGGCAGGTCAAATTTATCGTCATGATGACGGGCGCACCAGGGATCAGCGTCCGGTAACGGGATCACCTTGGGATAAAGGAGCGGGGGCATGTTTTTGCCGACAACGCTGGAAGAGATGAAAAAGATCGGTTGGCAGTGCCTGGACATAATTCTTGTAACAGGTGATACCTATATCGACAGTCCTCATATTGGTGTTGCGGTCATAGGGCATGTCCTGGCCGGGGCCGGATACAGAGTTGGAATTATTGCGCAGCCTGATGCGAAAAACGGCGAAGACATCACGAGGCTGGGAGAGCCGCGCCTGTTCTGGGGCGTTACGGCGGGTTCTGTAGATTCCATGGTTGCCAACTACACTGCCCTGAAGAAGAGGAGGCACAGCGATGATTTTACTCCCGGAGGGGAGAATACCCGAAGACCTGACCGCGCTACCATAGCATATGCCAATTTGATACGCAGACACTTCAAGAATACCAAACCGCTTGTTCTTGGGGGAATCGAGGCAAGCCTGCGCAGGACTGCTCATTATGATTACTGGGATAACGCTATGCGGAGATCGCTGCTGTTCGACTCAAAGGCTGATATCCTCGTATACGGCATGGGAGAAAAGGCAGTTCTCGAAATCGCCCGGAGGCTTGAAGAGAAGGAGAATATACAGGATATACGGGGGATATGCTATAGCTCGAAGGAACCCAAAGAGGGATATATTCTGCTGCCATCTTATGAAGATGTGAAGAAGGACAAGTCGAAATTTACGGAAATGTTCCGCCTTTTCTACGCGAACAACGACCCCCTTACTGCCCAGGGGTTGTGTCAGCAGCAGGATAGCCGCTATCTCATACAGAACCCGCCCGCCTATCGTCTCTCGGAAAAGGAGCTGGATGCAATATACGATCTGCCCTTTGAACGGGATGTGCATCCTCATTACAAGAAGCAGGGAGAGGTACGCGCGCTGGACACCATTAAGTTCTCTATCACAACCCACCGGGGCTGTTACGGAGAGTGTAACTTCTGCTCCATCACAGTTCACCAGGGTAAGACAATCAGCTCGCGCAGCGCAGCTTCCATTTTGCGGGAAGCGAAAGCTTTAACACAGCTTGCCGGCTTCAAAGGTTATATAGCTGATGTCGGTGGCCCTACCGCGAATATGTATGGCATCGAATGTGACAAGAAACTGCACAAGGGAAGCTGTAAGGACAAACGCTGCCTGTATCCCGGGTGCAAGCAGTTGAAGGTGGACCATTCGCGGCAGAGGGCGCTCCTGCAGGCACTCAGAGAGGTCACAGGTATAAAAAAAGTCTTTATCGCATCGGGCATCAGGTACGATATGGTCCTGCGGGACGCGGTATGCGGCGCGGCCTATCTGCAGGATGTTGTCGAACATCATGTTTCCGGACAGCTTAAAATCGCGCCGGAGCATACGGAAGATGCTGTCCTGAAGAGGATGGGAAAGCCGGGCATAAAAGATCTGCAGGTCTTTAAGGAAGCCTTCGATGCGCTGAATAAAAAGATGGGTAAAAAACAGTTCCTGACCTATTACCTTATCGCCGCTCACCCGGGATGCGATACCCGGGCAATGGACAAGCTAAGGGCATTCACAGTCGCGGGAGCTTAAAATTACACCGGAACAGGTGCAGATATTTACACCCATTCCGTCTACCTATTCCACGCTGATGTACTATACGGGGAATGACCCGGTTACCGGCGAGAAGCTTTTCGTTGAAAGGGACATGAAGGGAAAAGAGCATCAGAAGGCAATGGTAGTGACTGGTCCGCGTTGTCAGCGGCAAAGATTTACAGGTAAGCGGCAGCGGATAGGGACAAGAGCATAAAGGAGGCCGAATTCATATGGCAAAGTACACTGCACCGATTGAAGAAGATACGCGTCAGAGGATTCATGCATTGCCGAGCAGCGTAAAGTTTTCAGCTTTCATGCGGAAGGCAATCACTGTATTTGTTGAGGAGCTTGAGAAAAACCCTGATCTGAAACCCGAAAATTTTGTGATCACGGTCTCGGCCGCGAAGGATGCCTCAGATAAAAAAAGAAAATGACATTATGAAAAAAAGCCTGATTCTCATTACCTGCGCAAAGGGGATACCTCCCTATTTGAGGGAAGAAATCCTCGCAATGGGGTTCCCCGTGCTCGACGAAACAATTGCCGGTGTTGCTACAGAGGGAACTCTCGACGACACTCTCCGGCTCAACCTTCTGCTTCGCACTGCGCATCGCGTCCTCTTTCTCATCAGGGAATTCGCAGCGCCTGATGCTGATGCCCTTTATCGGGAAGTGTCGGAAATTGCATGGGAGGAATATATAGCCCCGGACGGATATGTCTGTGTTACCTCCAGCGTAGACAATCCGACCATAAGGGATTCACGCTTTGCAAATGTGAAATGCAAGGATGCCATTGTAGACAGGATCAAGGAAAAGTGCGGGCAGCGTCCTGACTCAGGGCCTGAACAAGACAGGGCAGTGGTAAATCTTTACTGGAAGGACGAGCGATGCTCCGTGTACATAGACACCTCGGGAGAACCCCTTTCCCGGCGTGGGTATAGAAAGATCCCTTTGACGGCTCCCATGCAGGAGACTCTCGCAGCTGCAGTTATAAAGGCAACAGGCTGGACGTCTGTGCATGCTTCCGGCAAAAAAAGCAGCGGCCATTTCATCAATCCCATGTGTGGCAGCGGCACCCTTGCCATAGAGGCCGCCCTGATAGGGCTGGACAGAGCTCCCGGACTGTTACGGGACAATTTCGGGTTCATGCATATTCTGGGCTTTAATGAATCTCTATGGAACGAACTGCGTTTGCAGGCAAAAAAAGCGGCAAACAAGGCGCTGGATTGCAGGATAATTGCCACTGATATCAGGGTAGAGGCTGTTGAGGCGGCAAAGAAAAATGCTGCTACAGCTGGTGTGGGGCATCTGATTGAATTCGCTGTATGTGATTATGCCGCGACCCCTATCCCTGATGTCGGGTCCGGCGGAGGGGGGATCGTAATGCTCAACCCGGAATATGGAGAAAGAATGGGAAAGATAAGGGAGCTTGAGGAGGTTTACAAAGGGATCGGTGATTTTTTTAAGCAGAAGTGCAAGCGGATATACCGGGTACCTTTTTACCGGCAATCTTGACTTGGCAAAGAAGGTGGGGCTGAGAGCAAAACGAAGGGTCCCATTTTTTAACGGCGGTATGGAATGCAGGTTGCTTGAGTATGAATTGTACGAGGGCAGCAGGAAGTAGACACTACTTCGCCATTTTAACAACCACCCGCAGATACTTCAGATACAACCGCTCAACCTTGCTTCTGGCCCAGGGGGTCTTTCTCAGAAAGGTGAGGCTGGATTTCATGCTCGGGTTGCTGTGAAAGCACCGGATATTGATGATGCTGCCCATTTCCATCCATCCGTAGTGGGCTACCAGATCGGTTAGCATCTTTTCCAGAGTAATGCCGTGCAGCGGATTGTTCGGTTGCGTTTCAGTCATATCATCACCTGATGTCATTTGAGTATGTGATCGGATATGTCTGTAGCGTTGCCTTCGACTCGCTTTCGAGGACGCAGCAATAAGTTCTCTGTCTGCAACTCCAGTTCCGCCCAGCGTACCTTGTAGTCCATGGCTTGTCCTAAATCGTATCGGGCTATACCCTCTTCACACAGCCATCGTATCTTTTCCAATTGCAGGAGGCTTCCGATAGAATAACTGCTCCAGTCCTCCGCATAGCTGAACTGCTGGCCCCGATAGTACTGTCCGGTAATGCCTCCAAAGATAAACCCGATGTCCCGGCTCTCTCTTTTTGCGAAAATGACCCTGCCTTTGCCGGAAAGGCTGAGTCGCCGGAGCATCAGCCAATAGAAGTCACGGGAGGGCTGAACAGTCATGCCGCATTGTTCGATACCTTTCCAACTGACCTCTTCAACAGCCAGCATCCGCGAATAAGCTTCATCTGCCTGCTCTATAGAAACAGGCAGACAACGCTCGAATAACACATTTTTGTCAGCCAGCTGCAAGGCTGACTGCCTGAGGTTCCGGCGGAATTTGGCGGACCGCCTGGACAAGTATCCATCCACATCCCCGGATAGCGAGGCACATCGGGTAACAGATGGATCCAATTGAATAATTTCGTACTGTTTTTTAAAAGTCTTCAGGACGTTCATAAACAAGGAAGATCCCAGCATAAGCCCGCTGAGCAGGATAAATGGTTGGAAGTGGCAAAATTGCTCCTCCTGCAGTAGCGATGCTAACAGTTCTACGGCGTCAGGTCCAAGCAAGGGAGAGCCAAAGCACCAGTTCGACTCGATCGGTTCCAGGATAGGCCCAATGTTCTGGTGCTCATAACCTGCAAAGGCAATTATACTGTCATCGGAATTGCGGAAATACAAGTCCCGATCCGGGTTGAACGCTTCGTGAAACGAGAATTGCCACTCAGTCCGGCAACAGAATGGGTCCGCTTGCACAGTAGTTCCGGCAATCCGGTTCATCAACGAATCCGCCTGGTCCAGACTTTCCTTTGTAAAATACCGGGACATCCTGTACGCATCATTTTGGAGTTCCAACTGCCTGTCACGACAATGATGTTCTCCCGGATTTAACTGCATGCGCCCTCTATGCCGATTAACGGCATTGCACATATTGAAATGTTAAATCTGCGCATACCCTTCACATAACCTTCCCGACAGGTGCGATATAGATGGCGAACTCATCAGTCCCATCAACACCCAGAAGGTTGTCCGTCAATTCCTGGTTATACGCGGCAATTGCGCAGGCGCCTGCATGGATCGCCTCACAGGAGATATAGAGGTTTTGGCAGACATGCCCGGCATCAATGGCAATGACCTTGTGTGAGGCCGCGTCGTATCGCCACTCCATCCGATATGGTATGGTGGTCCATATGAATGTAACAGCAGACTTTCCGGCGAAATCCTGGCCTAACGCTGCCTCAGAGACCCGTGCTGATAAGTGCGCCGGCTGCGAAACCGGCATTAGCTGATGCTCCACCGGCAGATAGCGATAGATCCCCTCCTCAAGCCCCTCAACATTAAAGACACATAGATAGGTCTCAAATGCATGCCGGCATCCTGCAGACGGAACGGCTCTGAAGGCAGTACCCGGAGAGACAATCATGCGGACCCCCTGGGTAGCCCAGAGCAGAAAAGAAAGCTCTTTCAGGGTAAACGGAACTGGAGTGAAAACCCGGTGACTCTTTCTGTTGGCAATTGCGGTAACGACATCAACAACTGAAATGTCGCGCAGTTTTTCAGCAGGGACGAGAGCAATGCATTGAACTCCGGCAGGGACAGGTTTTTCGAGAGGAGGTGGGGCAATGCCTCTGCTCTGATCGGTATTGTTGAAATCAACCTCCTGCCTTGCTGTATCCTTCAGAAAGTCCCGAAACCTGTCTCGTGATGATCTATCCATATTTGATCTTCCTTCCATTCCGGAACTTCCTTCTATATTCGTCCATGTTGCCTCATTAGAATAATTATATCATGCTGCATAACATGGTGGTAGACAAAACCTTGATTCCCTGATAAGAACTGTGAAATCTGAATTTTTGTTATCAGAGCAATCAAATATGACCGTCATGCCCGCGGATTGTAAGCGGGCATCCAGGAATTTTCTGGATTCCAGCTCAAAAGACCGCGGGAATGACAGCTTTTGGTCAGCACAATAGTTTTATTTGTCGATTTTGATTAAAGCTGAACCTTGTTCAGATGCAGTTGTCCCTTCATAATAAATTGCAAAATTCTTTTTTACTGCATCAGCGTTTTGATTATCCCGAGGATACAAGGCAATCGGCAGCATAAGACAGCCAATTTAAACGCAAAGCCGATTTTGCGAACAACAACTTCCATTTCCGGGCATGATAGACCAGCTTCCCCGCTACTCGCATCAGATGTCGAGATGCTTTTGAGCCCTGTATACAGTATAGGTAGACAAAAAGGAAAATACATGTAATAATAAAGCAGTTATCTGTAAAATACATACAAGATCATTCATAAATAAAGTTTTACAGAAAATCGACGATAATATATTAGCAGGAGGTTTTGCATATGAGTAGCATCTCTGGCGTCGGTGCAAATAATTATAATTTAAATTTATTTATTAATCCCACTCAAAATAATACACATTCACAGACTGTTACGGGTTCTTCCTCAGGATCGGACAGTTCAACGCTCCAGTCGATAAATAGTGTGCAAAACTCGGAAATACTGGGCATTGTTGATTCTGTATTATCACAATCATCCAACTCGACAAATTCTTCATCGTCTTTAGCCTCCCTGTCTGTCACAATGAGTAACCTCGAATCAATAAATCAAAATAATATCATGCAAACCAATCCGTCGCTGGCTCAATCTGTCCTTAATAACAGCAGCTCATCAATTTCATTGGAGTCATTGGCTTACACTTCGAACATGTTACAGGCTGCAGAACAGTCGAATATGCTCCAAAACAATCCTTCTCTTTTTCAATCTATTGCGCAGAGTAATAATACTGCTACTAATTCTACTTGTTCAATTATAGATACTACCGCATAGAATATAAAGGAAGATTACCCGTTTCTTTTCTCCTTATAAAATAATATTGATGCGCAGGATTCGTCACCAGTAGTTAACATGCCTCCACATTCATGCTAAAATTTAAAGTGCGTAAGTAGAAATTTGATAATTCCAAGCATCGCTGGGAGGATAATATTATGAAGAAGTCATTGGGTCCGAAAACACTGCTTTATCCGACTCCGGTATGGGTTGTCGGAACATACGACAAGGAAGGGAAACCGAATGTCATGACTATTGCATGGGGAGGGGTTTGCTGTTCCAAGCCTCCTTGTGCAGCGATTTCGCTCCGGAAAGCGACATACAGTTACGGCAATATTGTGGAACGAAAAGCATTTACGCTGAACATTCCCTCTGAAGCGCATGCCAGGGAAGCAGATTATTTCGGCTCGGTTTCAGGCAGGAATGAGGACAAGTTTGCCGCCACCGGATTTACTCCTGTAAAAAGTGAACTGGTCGATGCGCCTTATTTAAAAGAATTCCCATTGATCCTGGAGTGTAAAGTAATTCATGTCATAGAAATTGGACTTCACACCCAATTTATCGGAGAAATCCTTGATGTCAAGGCGGACGAATCCGTGCTGAGCGAAAAAGGACTTCCGGACATCGAAAAATTGAGACCCATTATCTTCAGTCCGGAGATGCGTCGCTATCATAAAGTCGGCGACTATCTCGGAGAGGCTTTTTCTATTGGGAAGAGTATCCTGAAAAAGTGATCTCAGCCGCAGAGATCTCTACCGGGAAAATTTGAGAAGCCCGGGCCGCTCTATCGCAAGTCTCGAATTGCATAAGGGCGGCGAAGGCATGCTATATGCCGTCTATTTGGTAATCTTACAATTTTTATTTACAACTTCTATGGCAGCTGAAAAGGATTTGCAGTCAGACTATTGTCATACAGTTCAATTATTTCCCTTTTCCTGAAACAACCAATAATATGATCGTTAACCATGCCGGTCGCCTGCATGTGAGAATACAAAACTACAGGCCCCAAAAACCTGAAACCCCGTTGCTTTAAATCTTTAGATAATGCAGCTGATTCTTTTGAAACAGCATGATAATCCGACAAACCCCTGATGTTGTTGTTTTTTGGTTTGCCGCCAACAAAACCCCAACAATATTTTGAAAAACTTCCAAATTCCTTCTGAACCTCAAGGAACCTCTGAGCATTATTTATCGCAGCCTCAATTTTCAATCTATTCCTGATTATCCCCGGATCCATCAACAGTTCTTCAGTTTTTGCTTTATTAAATCCGGCAACTTTTTCAGGCTCAAAGTTTTCAAAAGCAACACGGTAATGTTCCCTTTTTTTCAAAACTGTGTACCAGCTTAACCCCGCCTGAGCAGACTCCAGCGTCAGGAATTCAAACAACAATCTGTCATCATAGACTGGAACACCCCATTCTTTATCATGGTATTCAACATAATCGGCCTTGCTCAAATCAAGCCACGGACATCGTTTTTGTTTTATTTTATCTCTGAGGGTTTTCATAAGCCTTGAATCCTTACGGCATCAGAAAGAAACCTATTGCCTTCTTATGGTGTTGAGTGAGATGCAGGAACTTGACACCCATCCGAAAACTCTTGTCCCTGCCAGGTGTAACCTTGATAATCTCTCCCTTCAGTTTCAGCACTTTGTCCCTGGGATGCAGAGAAAAAAACAAAACCAGAATATTCCCGGGTTTCTCATAATGCTCGGAAAATTTGTTCATATCCGCTTTGATGTTCAGCCCGATATTGGAAATGTCCGTCATAGTTCCTTTTTTCCCTAATCCGTCGGAGAGAGCATCGCTATCAAAGAGCAGATACGCCAGTGGGATGGAAACCTTTTTCCGGTTAGAGTGCCTATGGTTAGGTTTCACGAGGATGTTTACTTTGCATTTTGGGCATAGGGCCTCGAAATCATCGTGGGGAACGGCTTTGGATTTTATTTCCACAGGCTTACCGCAATGAGGACAAATAAAGGTCATTATGATTGCAGCAAAGACAGGCAAGGGTTTTGTGTCGTCCGGTTCCGTGATATTCATTATCTCCTCAGTCTTTTGATTATACCACGGGGATCAAAATCCCTGAGACGGTCACGTGCGGAACTGTGATAACGTGAGGGTAGGATTCCCTATTCAGGAGCCGGAGCCGGCCGGAGATGCTGAGGTTGCCTTGCTGTATACATGCCGGCTTTGTGTGCCTGTATGTGCTCTTGCTTATTCTTGTAAGGCTTCTTGCAATACTCTCGCATTATCAGCGTTAGTGCGCATTGGTCCTCCTTATCACACTCAGAACACTTTCTAATTGGCGGCATTATCGACATATTTACCTCCTTCAGTCTGAAATAATTTTATAGTGGCTGCGGGGGGAACTACATAAGGATAAATCTGAATTCTTAGTAGGATTATTGATGAAAATACTATCGGATTTTATCCTACGGCTCCCTTTTTTTTGAATTTTTAGACGAAGGGTTTTTCCGGCATTCCACACCTGAGAATATAATGCCAAACTCATTTCAACGTAAGAGCACATGCTGTATGAGTTGGAGATCGGCAAAGCTATCGTGTTAATTTCGGGTAGAATCAGGTTTATATTGACTGTGCTACGAGCAAAAAGGTATATAATAAGTTACGGAAAAGAGTTTAAAAATAAATGTGTCACGATAATGGCTGAACCAATCATGCAAAATTACCGTCTTTCCGACCTCCTCGACATGTCGCTCATACAAAAACTTGCAAATTCCAACTTTAAGGCCAGCGGTATCCCAATGAGTATAATTGATGCCTTTGACACCTCTGTGCTCGTTACGGCCGGCTGGACCGACATCTGCACTCATTTCCATCGTGCCAATCCCTTATCAGGCAGGTGCTGCACGGAAAGCGATGCATCCGCATACGACAAACTGACAGAAGGAAATGCCCACCGGTACCGGTGCAAAAACGGGATGTGGCACCTCGCCATACCTATCATAGTATCAGGTCGTCACATGGGCACCATGTTCCTGTCTCAGTTCCTGGTAGAAGGAGAGGTCCCTGAACAGGAACGCTTCATCAGGCAAGCAGAGGAATTCGGCTATGACCTTGATGCTTACCTGTCAGCTCTCAACAAGATACCGGTCTTTAGCGTCGAGAAAATCGATTACATAATTGCTTATGACATGGCAATGGCGCATTTCATCTCCGACCTCGCTGAACATTCTCTAAGTGTTATCGAAACAAAAGCGTCACTCGGTGAGAGCGAGGTGAAATACCATTCGCTCGTCGACAATTTAAATGTCGGCATATATGGGCATCCCGGCAACGATGGAATCTTCGTCCAGGCGAATCCGGCTATGGCAAAAATCTTCGGGTATGATACCGTAGATGACCTGATGAAAGTTTCGGAGTTTGACCTCTATCAAAACGCCGAAGACCCTGGAACGTTTAAAAACGAACTGAAAATGTATGGTTTTGTTAAAGACAGAGAAATAGTCATGAAGAAGAAAGGAGGCGAGCCCATCTGGTGCTCATTCACCTCCACTGCACAGTTCGACAGAGACGGAAACATACTGTGGGTTGAAGGAGTGATAGAAGATATTACCGAGCGCAAAAAATCTGTGGAAGAGTTGCAGAGGGCAAAAGATGAACTCGAAATGCGGGTGCAGGCGAGGACAGCCGATCTTGCTCAAGCCAACAAACTGCTGCTTGCCGAGATTTCTGAGCGCATGGTGATAGAAGGGAAACTGCTGGAACTGGCCGAAAAAGACCCGTTGACTATGATATATAACAGGAGGAAACTATTCGAACTCTTGAGGATGGAGATAGAAAAGGCGCGGCGCTACGCAAGGCCATTGTCACTGATCATGATAGACATCGACCATTTTAAAAAGATAAACGACAATTACGGACATACCATAGGCGATATTGTCCTTAAAACAACTACCGACATCATCCAGGGCGGGATCAGGAAAGTCGACATCTTCGCCCGCTACGGGGGAGAGGAATTCATCATTCTCTCACCTGAAACGGACATTAACGGCGCTGTTGCACTGGCGGAAAAAATACGGTCTTTAATAGAAGGGCATCCTTTCCCAACTGCAGGGATCGTCACCATCAGCACCGGTGTGGTTGAACTGACAGACAAGGATTCGGGCGACTGCTTTATCGAAAAAGCCGACTGCGCTCTTTACATGGCCAAAAAAAATGGCCGAAACCGGGTCGAAAAGATAGCGTAAGATGAATTCTGTTCTATTTGCCGGTGATCTGCTTTAGAATCTCTAAAGTTTTTTGCGGGTCGGTTCTAACTGTGTAATCCGGGTCCGCATCCATACTGCGAATGACGCCCTGCTGATCTATGATTATTCTGGCGGGAATAGGTAAAGTCCAAGAATCATCACCGTTCACTTTTGGCAGATCAATACCAAATCCGGCATATATGATTCGCAATTCATCCGGTAGTGTAAAAGTCAATCCATACTGAGACGCAACCTTGTTACCATCATCGCGCAGGAGGTCAAAGGAAAGACCAAGCTTCTCAGACATCTTTTTCAGGTACAATTCGCGTTGAGGCGATATTGCAACCATTGAAGCGCCAAGTTGCTTAATATCGGAGAAAACCTCTTCCAGAGCCTCCAGCTCCAGATTGCAGTAGGGTCACCAGGAACCGCGATAAAAACTGACCACCACGCTGCCGTGCGTTATTAATTCTGCCAAAGTGATGATTCTTCCATCTGAATTGGAGAGCTCAAAGTCAGGGGCATGACTACCGGGCTTCAGAACTCTCTCCATAATACTGGATCTGCGAAGCTCCTCGGTAGCATGCTGCATCGCAGCCAGAGTTTCTTTCGCTATTTTGACGACGAAATTTTTTTTGTGTTCGTCTAGCTTGTCCTGTAAGCTCATCAGATCCTCCCTATAACCTTCCAGGGTGGAAAAGCAGGTTTGGACCTCCACGGACCTTACCCTCTTTGTCCATCAGCATGTCCAGCGCAAGGGTGGCCAAGTCATCTGCGATCGCTTCCATCTGAGGGTCTTTTGCAAGGTACAACAATTTCAGATAGACGTTGCAGTCATCGCAACTCTCTGCCTTGACTGCGCCGTTGGAACCTTCCAGAGTGTAGTAGTTGATCCCATGAGTGGATTCGCAGTTGCTGCACTTGATCCGCACCATGTGCCATTTGGAAGCACAGAGGGAGCAGGAAAGATAACGCAATCCCTGCCCAGCTTCAGCTATGCTTACAATACCGGTGCTCGGGTATGAACCGCACACAGGGCACAACCCGCCCTGTTCCAGCTTGCCAAACGCATCTTGTCTCAAAGATTTCGCCATGTGCACCCAATAGACCTGCAGGGCGGCGGCGACAAACGGCAGCTCCTGAGGAGAAATACCGGCCAGAGCTCCCGCCAATATCCTGTCTGCCATCTCCTCCAACCCTATTGCACTCTCCTGCATCAAGCCGGCTACGGTCTCACTTGCAGCCTTTGGAAGCGCGGCCTTTCTCATCTGCTGAAGAATCACTTTCAGCCCCAAACGCCATGCCGGGTTTCGGGGCCAGGACTTGGAGCCCAACACCGGCATGCCATTCTCACGGCATAGCGCCTGTTCATTGGGATCAGGCAGAGGCACAGTGGGGAATTTATCCAAAACCTTTTGCTGCGCGTCTGAAAGAAGTGCCAGAAAAGCCAGGTAATCTCCAAAAGGATGACCCTTGGAAAGAAGTCGGAAACGCTCAGCGCGGCGAGCAAAAAGATCTTGCCCGGGGTGGAAAAGAAAATGGATGTGCCCGGCCGGGAGCTCAATCTGACCAGGTTCAAGAATGCGGACTTCAGTGTTCATTTGCCTCCCCCCATCATCTCTCTAAACCATGCCAGGTGATGCTGTTTCGCCCATGCACGTCTGACCTGGCCGTGCAACATGGCGTCTATGCTCTCCTTGGTCCAGATGGCGACATAGATGTGAAACATAATCAGTGCAATCATGATTGTCGCCGCAACAGCATGGACGACTGAGGCAAAACGGATAATGGCAACCGGGAACAGAAACGAAAAATAGGCGCGCCAGATAACAATGCCGGACAGTATGAGCAGCGCTATACAGGCCACCAACAGCCAGAACAAGAGCTTCTGCCCACCGTTGAATTTGCCGGCTTCCGGCATGTTCCTGTCATCGCCTTCCACCATTTCTCCGGCATGTCTCAGCCACTCCCGGTCTGCTGGCGTTATTACCATGACATTAAGCTGTTTGTAATGGAAAAACTCAACACCAAAAGAAATGACCATCGCTATACCGATGAAGGGATGAAGAATGCGCGTCCAGGCGCCGCCGCCAAACAATTGATTCAAAGGGTAGAAGGCGGGATAAAAGAAGGTGAGCCCGGACAGAGCCAGCAGGATAAATATTATTGCTGTGAGCCAATGGTTGACACGCTCGAATGGTGTATACCGGAGTATTTTTTTCGGGTCATTTTTCATCTTCAAACTCCTTCTCGATCTCTTCAGAGACCTTGTTTGGACCCTTGACTACATAATGGAAAAAGGCTCCGAGGGCGCCCATCGCAAGAGCTAAAGAGGCCAGTGGCTTAGCGGCGCCCTTCCAAAGGTCTACCATTGCTCCGATAGAAGGTTCCTTGGGGAGGCCGCAATAAACAGCAGGGTTATTAGCGTGTTGAAGCACATACATCACATGCGTGCCGCCAACCCCTTGCGGGTCATAGATCCCTGCCTGGGCAAACCCCCGGCTTTTCAGGTCGGCGATTCGTCCCTCTGCATGGCGGAGCATGTCATCTTTTGTGCCGAACACGATCGCCCCGGTGGGACAAGTTTTGACGCAGGCCGGCTCCAGCCCCACCGCCACCCGATCGGAGCAAAGGGTGCACTTATAAACTTTGCTGTCCTTATGCGACAGGCGGGGAATGTTGAACGGGCAGCCAGTGATGCAGTAGCCGCAGCCGATGCAGTTTTCCTCGTGGAAATCTACGATGCCGTTGCTGTATTGGACGATGGCACCAGGCGCCGGGCATGCCTTAAGGCAGCCAGGCTCGGCGCAATGCATGCAGCCGTCCTTGCGGATCAACCATTCCAGGCCGCGGTCGGTTTCCACTTCGGAATAGCGCATCACAGTCCAGGAGTTTGCGGTCAGGTCCATCGGGTTATCGAGAACGCCATGGTTGACGCCTATGGTGTCGCGGGTGTCGTTCCACTCCATGCACGCCACCTGGCAGGCCTTGCAGCCGATGCATTTCGAGATGTCGATCAGTTTGGCCACCTCAATGGTTTGGCGCTGGCTGGGCGAAGGGGTGGTTGTTGCTGAACGGCGGGTTATGTCAAGGGATTGTAATGCCATGATCCACCTCCTATGCCTTCTCTATGTTGACGATAAAGGACTTGAACTCCGGTGTTTGGGTGTTCGCGTCGCCCACGAAAGGGGTCAGCGTATTGGCCAGGTAGCCGCACTTGGCAAGACCCTTGAAGCCCCAATGGATCGGAATG
The DNA here is from genome assembly GCA_963830245.1 of Nitrospirota bacterium. Classification (GTDB taxonomy): domain Bacteria; phylum Nitrospirota; class Thermodesulfovibrionia; order Thermodesulfovibrionales; family Dissulfurispiraceae; genus JADFXI01. The sequence goes on along the minus strand of CAWHNC010000089.1, from coordinate 131,352 downwards.
CCCACGTGATGGACGGTCTTGCCGTTGACCTGGAGGGGCCTGATGCGTTTGGTCACCACAGCCAAGGTCTTGATGAAGCCCCGCTTAGACCACACCTTAACCCGATCGCCGCTCTTTATACCCTTCTCTTTGGCCAACTCCTCGCCGATTTCAATGAACTGCTCCGGCTGAAGGATGGACGACATGCGGGTGTGCTTGGTCCAGAAATGAAAGTGTTCGGTGAGGCGATAAGTAGTGGCAGCGTATGGGAAGTCCTTGCCTTTGGCGAAGGCCTCCATGTCGCCCTTGAACACCCGCGCCGCCGGATTGCTGATCACTTTCGGGTGCAGCGGGTTGGTGTCGATGGGAGTTTCGAAGGGCTCATAGTGCTCGGGGAAAGGCCCTTCCACCAACTTGTCCAGGGCAAATAACCGCCCAACGCCTTCAGGCAGCATGATGAAGGGATCCATACCGTCGCTTGGCGCGGAATCCGGCTTGAAGTCAGGCACGTCGGCGCCGGTCCACTTGCCGCCGTCCCAGTACACCAGCTTGCGCTTCGGGTCCCACGGCTTACCGGAAGGATCACATGAGGCGCGGTTGTAGAGTACGCGCCGGTTGGCCGGCCAGGAGAACGCCCAATTGAGGGTGTTGCCCAGACCCGAGGGGTCGGAGTTGTCCCGCCGCGCCATCATGTTACCCTTATCCGTCCATGAACCCGCATATATCCAACAGCCGCAGCTGGTGGAACCGTCGTCCCTGAGCTGGGCGAAGCCGTCCAGTTGCTGGCCTTTCTTCACTATCACCTTTTTCGGGTCCTTGGGATCAGTCTGGTCCGCCAAAGCCTTGCCGTTGTACTCCATTGCCAGTTCCTCAGGCCTCGGAGCGTGGGGGACATTATAGTTCCAGGCAAGGTTCAGGATCGGGTCAGGGAAAGCGCCCCCTTCCTTCTGATAAAGTTCCTTCAGTTTAAGAAAGATTCCGGCGATTATGTCCGCATCCGGTTTTGCGTCCCCCGGCGGTGGAGCGCCCTGGTAGTGCCACTGCAGCCATCGCCCGCTGTTGGTTAGGGAGCCGTCCTCCTCAGCGAAGCAGGTGGAAGGGAGGCGGATGACTTCGGTCTGGATTTTGGTAGTGTCCACATCGTTGTATTCGCCGTAGTTCTCCCAGAAGCACGAGGTTTCGGTTTCAAGCGGGTCGATCACCACCATGTATTTCAACTTGGACATCGCTACTATCAGCTTGGCCTTGTTGGGGATCGCAGCCAGGGGGTTGAAGCCCTGGCAGAAGTAGCCGTTCAGCTTGCCCTGGTACATCAGTTCGAACGTCTGGAGAGCATCGTATGGCTTGTCCAGCTTGGGAAGCCAGTCGTAGCACCAGTTATTGTCCTTGGTGGCGGCAGGGCCGAACCAGGCCTTCATCAGGCTGACATGAAACTTGGCGTAGTTCTGCCAATATGACATCTGGCCGGGGCGCAGGGGCTTAAGTGCCCGCTTGCCGATATAGCCCTGGTAATCGGTCTCCTTTTCGTTGGGCAGGGTGAGGTAGCCGGGCAGGAGGTCGGACAAGAGCCCCAGGTCTGTGAGCCCCTGGATATTGGAGTGGCCACGCAAGGCGTTTACCCCCCCTCCGGCCATGCCCACGTTGCCAAGCAGCAACTGGACCATAGCCGCGGTGCGGATCATCTGTGTACCAACCGAGTGCTGGGTCCAACCCAAGGCGTACAAGAAAGTCAGGGTGCGGTCCGGCACCGAGGTTGTGGCAATAATGTCGCACACCTTGAGGAAGGCATCTTTAGGAGTGCCGCAGATATTGCTGACCACCTCAGGCGTGAAGCGTGAATAGTGCTGTTTGAGCAGTTGCAGCACGCAGCGTGGATGCTGCAGGGTTTCGTCCACCTTTGCGTAGCCGTCCGGCCCAATCTCATAGGCCCAGGTAGATTTGTCGTATTTGTGTGCTGCTTCGTCGTAGCCCGAGAAGAGACCGTCATCGAATTTGTAGCCCTCACCGACAATGAGTGAGGCGTTAGTGTAAGCCTTAACGTATTCATGCTGGATCTTGTCGTGGCTCAGCAGGTAGTTGATCACCCCGCCAAGGAATGCGATGTCTGTGCCGGTGCGGATGGGCGCGTAGAAGTCCGCCACCGCTGCTGAACGAGTAAAGCGAGGGTCCACCACGATAAACGTGGCGCCGTTGTGGGCCTTGGCCTCGGTTACCCATTTGAAGCCGCAGGGGTGCGCCTCGGCAGCGTTGCCGCCCATGACGATTATGACGTTGGCATTCTTGATGTCCACCCAGTGGTTGGTCATCGCGCCGCGACCGAATGTGGGGCCCAAACTGGCCACCGTGGGTCCGTGTCAGAGACGCGCCTGATTGTCGAACGCCAGTATGCCGGTGCTACGTACCACCTTGTGAGTTATGTAGCCGGACTCGTTACTGGACGCGGAGGCTGCCAGGAAGCCGGCGGACAGCCAGCGGTTGACCGTAGCGCCGGCGGCGTTCTTTGTAATGAAGTTTTTGTCCCGGTCGTCTTTCATCAGACGGGCCACCCTCGTAAACGCCTCGTCCCAGGAAATACGCTTCCATTCCCTGGAACCGGGGGCACGGTATTCCGGGTACTTGAGTCGATCGGGGCTGTGGATGAAGTCTACCAGACCCGCGCCCTTAGGGCAGAGGGTGCCCCGGTTCACCGGATGGTCCGGGTCGCCTTCGATGTGGAAGATGGACAACTCGGCGTTTTTCGCCTTGTCCCCCAGGCTGTGCATGATCAAGCCGCAACTCACCGAGCAGTAAGGGCAGGTATTGCGGGTCTCGGTACTGCGAGCAAGCTTGAACTCGCGCACCTCTGCCAGCGCATCGACAGGTGAAAAGCCAAGAGCAGCAACGGTGGAAGTCCCAAAGCCGACGGCACAAACCTTAAAGAACTGTCTTCGTGTCACGTTCATTTATATGCCTCCACGGTTTTCATAGATGAGAATGTAGGGCAGACATTCGGCACCGTCCTTCCAGCTTGACCGGCACATTTCATAATATCTTACCTCCAGTACAAGGGTTAAATCATCTTCTTTTAAAAAAAGAATAGAACAGATTCTCGTGCTTGTCAATACATCGAATTGCGCCGCGTTAAATCTCACGAAACCGAAGCGTTGCCTCAAGATGAAAATGTAAACGAAAAATTACTATGTCTCCTGAAGCGCAATTAAGCATGGTTGACACCGAAGTTGGGCGTTCTTTAACACCTAGGAGCCTGTCGGACTTTTGTTATGTCATAATAGATGGTGTAATGATAAGAACTACTGATGACAGGAGAGCCGCATAATGTTCAAGCAATGTGACAGAGAGACATTTTATTTATTTCCACCGTCGGTGCAGGAATGGTTGCCGGAGGGTCACTTGGCGAGATTTGTCGTAGAGATAGTGGATCAGCTTAATCTTGATCGGTTGAAAAAAGATTATGCCGGACGAGGCAGTGAGGCGTACAGTCCTGAGATGCTGGTAGCATTATTATTTTACGGATATGCGACCGGAGTATTTTCAAGCAGGCAATTGGAGCGTAGCACGTACGACTCGGTAGCATTTCGGTATGTGGCAGCCAATAGTCATCCTGATCACGATACAATAGCAACCTTTCGGCGGCGGTTTTTACCGAAGTTGAAGGAGTTGTTTGTACAGATACTGATGATAGCAGTAGAGGCAGGAGTATTGAAGTTAGGCTCTGTCAGCCTTGATGGAACGAAAATGAAAGCCAATGCCTCAAAGCACAAGGCATTGAGCTACGGGCATGCATGCAAAATAGAGAACAAGTTAAAAGTAGAAGTGGCGGAACTGATGAAGAAAGCGGAGGCGGCTGACAAAGCGGACATTCCTGATGGCATGAGCATACCGGAGGAACTGGAGCTGCGGGAGAAGCGGCTGAAAGTGATAGCTGCCGCAAAAGCGGAGATAGAGCGCCGTGCGGCGGAGCGGTATAAAATGGAGCAGGCCGATCATGAAAAGAAGCAGACGGAACGTGCAGCCAAACAGAACAAGACAGGCAAGAAACCTCGCGGCAAAGGACCCAACCCTCCTGTAGCAGGGCCAACTGACAAAGATCAGGTTAATCTGACTGATGAAGAATCTCGCATAATGCCTGCATCAGGTGGAGGATTCAAGCAGGCTTATAATGCTCAGGCAGCCGTGGACACAGAAACAATGCTTATTGTCGCAACGCATGTAACACAACAGCCTAATGACAAACAGCAGATGAACCCAGCTCTTGAAGCGCTTGCAGAACTGCCAGAACAACTTGGAAAAGTAAAAACTATAATAGCCGACAGCGGGTATTACAGCGAAGCAAATGTCCAAGAATGTGAGAGCAAAGGGATAGAGCCATATATAGCAGTAGATCGGCAGAGCCATAATCAGTCACTCTGGGAGCGATTCGTTGAACCGCCTCCATTGCCGGACGATGCCGATGCAGTGACGAGAATGAAACATAGGTTAAAGACAGTAGCAGGTAAGGCAATTTATGCGATACGGAAGAGTACTGTGGAACCGGCGTTTGGAGTAATCAAGGCAGCTATGGGCTTTGACCAATTCCTGTTGCGTGGTTTTACTGCAGTCAATGGCGAATGGGATCTGATCTGCATTGCATGGAACATCAAAAGACTGCATGCATTGAGGAACAGCCAGGCATGCGCCTGAAAATGGCGATGGCATAACGTGTTCAACAAAAAACCGGCAGAAAAGAACCGGTGACAGACGATCAAATCATGGAAAATAACCACAAGCAACCCTGTCTGACCCGAACCAATGTCAAAAACAGTAGTTCAAGTCCGACAGACTCCTAGTGAAAAGGAAGTAAAAGCGAATAAAGTACCGTATGTTAATTCCCGCTGACTCTTGAATATGGGGTACAAAAAAAGGGCGCCGAACGTTTCGACGCCCTTTCACCCCTGCCTAAAGACCCGAGTCAACACGGTTTTGGAAGAAATGCTATCGAGAACATTCCAGAACTCCAATCTGAGGTGCGCGCATACGCGCTAACAGATGGTCCAGGATGAGCTGGTTCTGCAACGGCATACGAATTACCTGCAGGGCAAAGGGACAGTCCAGGGTCCCAATCTGAGGTCCGCGAATTACGACTAACCAGTGGCCCGGTAACCCCTTCTCCTTCAAGGGCATACGAATGATCCTGAATGCCCATGGACATATTCTGCACCTCTGAAGGATCCGAACGAGTAATTGATGCTATTCCGCTAAAGGCATACGAACTATTTGCTACGATTCCTAAACCAGCAACAAAAACTGCGACCAGCACGACCAAAACTATATTTCTTATAGTATTCATATCGACACCTCCCTGAGGAATCGCTTTAATTATCGACCCTCTTAATTCTAATATATTACTATATTAGAATATGTGCAACTGCTAAATTTACCAGATGGTTCTAATCTCATCCAATGATCAGCAACAAATAGTACATATTCAATTTTCTCTCATTTGTTTTAACAATTGCTCCATATTGCTCACTTTTTTATACTGATATTTACAACCTTCTGATGAAGTGCACGTTTGCGTGAAAAGACTGTCCGGAGCAACCTTTGACATACAGTAAATCTTCATATCTACAGCATTGCGTAGCTCAACCCTAACACCTGATATAATATGATCTATGAGGATTACATTCCTTGGTACAAACGGATGGTATGACACTCCAACGGGCAACACCGTCTGCATACTCCTGGAAACAAGAGAATATCAGATCATTATGGATGCCGGTAACGGCATTTATAAGCTGGATCAATACGTTGTTGCAGGTAAAAGAACATATCTTTTTTTGAGCCATTTCCATCTCGATCACATAATTGGTCTTCATACTTTAAACAAGTTTCACTTTGATGGTGGTCTGTGGATCTTCGGACCAAAAGGCACAAAAGATGTTTTAGGTACTATCATAAATGTCCCTTTTTCATGGCCTTTGACCAGGCTGCCGTACCGGGTTGAGATTGGCGAACTTCCTGATGATCAGGGCCTGGTACCCTTCCGTGTTCAATCCCTGCCGCTTCGTCATGCTTCTTTAACGTTGGGATACAGGTTCGAGATGGAGGAGGGGGTGGTAGCTTATTGTCCCGATACAGGGTATTGTGAAAATGCTATTGCGCTTGCCAAAAATGCGGATCTTCTTATTGCCGAGTGCGCTTTCAGACCGGGACAGGAGTCAGACGAATGGCCTCATCTGAATCCGGAAACAGCGGCCCGGATAGCGAAAGAGGCTGGTGCGAAAAGTTTAACGCTGGTGCATTTTGATGCCTCTCTTTATAGAACACTGGAAGATAGACGTCAGGCTGAAAAAGTAGCCAGAACAGTTTTCCCGGATACGACTGTCTCTTTGGATGGGATGCAGATTGAAATTTAGCAAAAATAAGGCAATATAGTGATTGGAGAATTTGAGAGACACAAAGAGGCATACAGATTTGCGATAATAAGTGTCCTTTTAACGGGATCCTGCTATCTTATATATCACTTTCATATAGCGCAACAATCGGATCTGGCCTTTACCCACGTTTTTTATATTCCTATAATACTGGCCTCTTATTGGTGGAAGAGGAAAGGCATAGTTGTAGCAGTATTTCTATCTGTATTCATGATTTCCTCTTATTTCTTCAGTCATGGACATGATATTTATCCTGACATCCACAGGGCGATAATGTTTATAGTTGTCGCCTTGCTTGTTGTCATACTGAGAGTTAAGGCTGAGGCTAATGAGAAGCGGATCGAACAACTTGTCGTTCAAAATAAACTCATCCTGGAGTCTGCCGGGGAAGGCATCTTCGGGTTGGATCTGGACGGGAATCATACATTTGTCAATCCCGCTGCTGCAAAAATGCTTGGATATGAAGTTGCGGAACTTATAGGCCGGCACAGTCATTCGATGTTGCACTATTTAAAATCAGATGGGAGTATATATCCTGAGAGCGAGTGCCCAATCTATGCTTCCTTAACAAATGGTTTAATCTATAATATCGAAGACGAAGTTTTTTGGAGAAAAGATGGCTCGACTTTTCCGGTCAGGTATATTAGCACTCCTATTATAGAAGGGAACAAAATAAAGGGAGCGGTTCTCATTTTCAGAGATATCACGGAACGCAAGAAGGCGGAAGAAACTATAAAGAGGGTCAACCGCCAAAATGAATTGATCCTGAATACAGCGGGGGACGGCATCTGCTTGATGGATTCGGAGGGAAAGATAATGTTTGCCAATCCTGCTGCAGCAGATATGTGCGGCTATCAGGTAAATGAACTAATCGGTGCGCACATGCACAGTCTTCTCCATTATGCCAGACCTGACGGCTCTCCTTATCCATGGGAAGAATGCCCTCATTTTAACACTCTTATGGAAGGTGGGACCTGTCAGGTTAGGGATGAGGTATTTTGGAGGAAGAACAACACAAACTTCCCTGTCGCCTATAAAAGCACACCGATGTGGGATAGAGATACGATAATAGGAGCAGTCATCACCTTCCGCGACATCACCGAGCGCAAGCGGTCGGAAGAGGCCCTGATGAGGAAGTCCGAAGAAGAATACCGCAGACTTTTTGAGGAGTCCAAAGACGTTGTCTTTATCAGTACGCCGGATGGGAGATTAATCGACATAAACCAGGCTGGAGTTGAACTGTTCGGATACTCCTCAAAGGAGGAACTTCTCAAAGCGGATATCGAAAATGAACTTAATGTCCATCCTGGCTACAGGAAAGAGCTTCTGAAGATGCTGGCTGAGAAGGGCTATGTAATGGACTATGAACTGCATATGAAAAAGAAAAATGGAGACATCCTGATAGTCCTTGAGACGTCAACAGCCTTCAGTGACGAAACTGGTCGTGTGAGATCATACAGAGGGATCCTGCGGGATATCACCCACCAGAGGAAGCTGGAGCGCCAGATCATGCAGGCACAAAAGATGGAGTTAATGGGTCATGTTGCACGCGGCAGCATAGCATGTGACTTCAACAATGTCCTGACTGCAATCATGGGCTATGGAAGCATACTCCAGATGAGAATGGAAAAGGACAATCCATTGAGAGCCTATGTCCGGCAAATCCTGAGCTCTTTAGAAAGGGCTGAAAATCTCACGAACCAGATCCTCAATTTCAGCAAACAACAGATAATCGACCGGAGGCCGGTGAAAATCAATGAAATTATCGTTGCCATTGAGAAACTGCTGTCAAGACTCATCGGTGAAAACATCGAACTCCAAATTAGCCTTTCACCGGAGGATCTGACCATAAGGGCCGATATAGGTCAGATAGAACAAGTCCTGATGAAATTGGCTGCCAATGCCCGGCACGCAATGCCACATGGCGGCAAGCTTGTGATTAAGACGGAATCTGTTGTTATGGATGACGAACTCATGAGGACCTGTGGTTGCAGCAAGGAAGGCCCATACGTCGTACTCACTGTCTCCGACACTGGCGAGGGGATGGATGAGAAGACGAGGGAGAGGATCTTCGAGCCATTTTTTAAGACGTTGGAGGTGGGCAAGAATACAGGGCTGGAACTATCAATCATATCTCGGATAATCAAGCACCATAACGGTTGCATCAATGCTTACAGTAAGCCTGGAGAAGGGACCTCGTTCCGTATATATCTGCCTTTGATTGGAGAAAAAGTCGAGGACAAGATGACTTTAGAGCATCCGGATGCAATCGGAGGCACTGAAACTGTACTTCTCATTGAAGGTGACAGCGAGGTCAGAACAATGGTTAGCGGCCTTCTCAGGCATTTTGGCTATACAGTCATTGAGACAATGGACGGGGACGATGCTGTCGGGATATTCAGGGAACACAAAGATAATATCCAGATAGTCATTCTCGAAGTTATTACGCTGAAGAATATAGGGATGGCGGTCTATAACAAAATAATACAGATAAAACCGGAAATACATGTAATTATTACAAGCGGCCACCCTGCAGATGTAATCAATAAAAATGAAATTATTGAGGAAGGGGTGCAATTTATATCAAAGCCGTTTGCACCAAGCGAGTTATTGAAGACAATAAGAAAAGTGCTTCAACAGTAAGGGAATAGAGCAAAGATTTGTCAACACTATAGTTTGAGGACCATGACCCTTTCACAGATATCCTCATCGCAGAACTGAAAGCCAAATTTGCGATAAAGTTTTATTGCGATTAAGTTGGAGTTTTCCACTGTCAACCAGATTGAATCAAAGGCGAGTCCCCGGACCTCTTCGAGGGTTAATCTCGTCAACTCTGTCCCGACGCCAAGATTTCTAACGTTTTGGTCAACGAAGATTATGAACTCTCCCGACTTCCACTTCAGGTCTGGAACGAAGGCTGCGTGGCCGATTACCCTGTTATTTCTCCAGGCAAGGAAATTCATCCCTATATCGAAGAGCTGCTTCACCCAGTTGTAACAGACTTCAGGATTTTTTGGGGGGAGGCCCTGAGAGGCCGGTTTGGGCGAAAAAATGCTGTACATCTCAAGAAGAGCAGAAAAATGTTCGGTACTGCATGGACATATTTCAAAAGAAACTCCGGATTTATCGGTTTTGATGATGCGCTTATCAGGCTTAAGCATCATGATCACCTTTTGAAAGTGACATGGCAATTGATTGGTCGTGGAAAGAGTAAAGTAAAGATGGGTGACCCCATATTCTCCTTATTGACATTTCTCTCTGAAGAGATATGCTTTTATCATAAGACATCGCGCGTAAAAGTGGTAGGTATAAAATGGAAAAGATTTTTTGCTCCGGCTAAAGTTCAAGCAGTTAAATTGAATGCCTGAAGGAGGAATACCATGAAATCCAGCACGAAGGACAAAGTTAAAGGAACGCTTCACGAAGCAAAGGGCAAGGTCAAGGAAATGGCCGGTAAAATCACCGATAATCCTAAGTTGGAGGCCAAGGGCATAGCCGAAAAGATAGCCGGTAAGGCTCAGGGAAAGATCGGGAAAGTCAAAAAGGTTTTCGGGCAGTAGAGTAGCAGTAGGATAAAGGAAACATGAGGTCAAGTCTTGGGGAAATCAGTTTCTTGTTTTTCAAGACTTGACCACTTATTCTCTTCACTCCAACGTGCCGGTCCCTGCATTTTAGAAGTGCTCTTGAGCTCAAGGCCACGGCCCCTCATACCAAATTCTTCTAGAAGGACACCTTCAGTCCGGCAATAAATTTTGTTCCATGCTATACCTCCCAAACCTTCCTGCAGAATGAGTGACGGCACAGTTGTTAATCCGAAAATTCTGGTTTTGGTTCGAATACTGTTTTGGTGCGGCAATTCGAGTTGTTGACTCATCGTTATATACATTGATATACTACGATTATGTAATGAGCTTGGTTAATACAATACGGAAAGGAGCAGAACATGAGAAGGATTTTGATTGTAACTCTTGTGCTGATGGTTCTTGCCTTACTCTCTTTTGTAACGGGCTGCACTTACGTTAGCGTCGAATCAAGGGCCTATCTGGCTGTACCGTCCTATGCTGCGACGAATCCCGCGGATGTCCAGATTCTCCGCACAGAGCCGACACGGCCCCACGAGCGGCTCGGAGAGATATCACTCCAACCTGAAGGGAACCCCCCGGTGTTGGAAATGGAAGCCAAACTAAGGGAGGCAGCCGCGAAAATGGGCGCCGATGCTGCGGTGATTGTAGCCGACAAAACTCGGTACATGGGAAGCTATGAGACGGGCCCGTGGTGGGACGGACGCCAGATATCAGCCCAGTACGGCAGGATCATCATCGCGGTCGCTATCAGGTACATTCGATAAGGCCAATAGACGGTATGGCAGTTCAGGTAAACGACGCTATCGCCGGTCCCACATTTACCCTGCAGACCGTACGGCAACCCTCTGTGCCCCTCGTTCAAAAAAGTGATAACCAGAACCCCCTTCAGCGATAACGTCGAGAACCCGGTCGGGCTCAGTCACGATGACACCCCCCAGAAGGCCGACCCCGCGCTTGAAGAAGGCTCCGGGGAGCATGCTTGCTGTCGGACCCATGACGATCACCCGGGCATCCGGTTTTTTCATTCTGAGGAGATCTTCGAGGGTATTGTTGATAAGCGTTGTGCCCGTGATAATGAGCACGTCCGCCTGCGGGATCTTTTCCGGGGCGAGAAGGGGAGGTATATGATATTTCATTTCATCCGCCTTCAAAGTCAAAGGATCCAGTTCCAGGATGCCGAACGGCTTATTGCGCTGTTTCAGAGTTTTTAAAACGGGGACGATAGCGCCGACCACGACAACGTAATCATCGTTCTGAATCGTCACTTCGTCTGTTGCATCCACACCCGTCCTGATCGAATATGCGACCGGAGGTTTTTCTTTCCAGCACATCATGGAGAGAGCGTTCAGCACCGCAATACCCATGGTCTTTTTCAATGGACTGTTACTCGGCATTTCATCAAGAAACTCTAAAGCTTTTTTACCCCTAAGCTTACCGGAAGCAGGCATGACCCGCGCTGAGCTTGGACAACATACCGCCTCCGGCAGGGACTTTATCGGCGTATAGCACAACCCTCCTGCGCCGCCGCTTAGTTTGACACCCGTGAAGAAGAGCCCTATGACAATTCTTTCGAGCGTCAGGGTTTCGAGGGTATCCCCAAGAATATCCCGAATTTCGTCAGCGGTTTCCCTTAGAATGTCGCTAGGCTGATAGGTTGCTGATTCCATAACCGGTTAACCACGAACCAAGTTCATAGCTTTGCATAGCCGGGTGTTTTAGTGATGCTGAGGCCCATACCCCGTACATAAAGTTCCTGAATCTCCCTGCTGTCTTTGACCGCTATGTCCTCAGCCGCCTGCCTAATTCCCTCACCTGGCTTATCGGGTGCTTTTTTCACGCTGGCTGAACCGCCAAGAAGCTGGTTGCCTCCTCCAGCCATGAACCAGAGCGGAATATCGTCGTGGCTGTTCCCGGCTGCAAGGCCTATTTGCACATCCGGCATGATCAGCCGGGCTACGGCAACCGTGCGGGCGAGTTCCCAGGGAGAGCAACGTGGGCGGTTGTGGTAATTTGTCGAGGGACGCGGGAAAAAACGTGAAATCCGCAGGGTTTGGAAACCTTTAAAGCGCTTCAGATAGAAGAGATGCTTGATACGGTCCGCATCACTTTCGCCAAGGCCCACGAGCATCATGCTTCGCGTGGGCATGCCCTCGGCCTCGCAGATTTCCAGGAGTTCTTTTCGTTTTTCCAGGCTGTCTCCCGGCTTCGCTGCCCGAAACAGCTCTTCGTTGATGGTCTCCAGCGAACTCGTGACGCTGCACACTTTGAGGTCTTTCAGCTTCCTGACAGTTTCTCGAGTGATGGACGGGCCAAGGTTCACCTCGATGTCGATGTCGGAGACAGCACGCATAGCCTCCACCATCCCAACTATCTCTTTATCGTAACCGGCCAGGTTTGCCCCGCCGCTCAAGTGAAGGTGTCTGAATCCCAGCTTCTCCAACGCTCCGAGGGCCTTGAGCAGCAATTCTTCGCTCATAATCCCGTGATCGGCATAGGTGCAGTATGAGCACGCGGGAGCCACTTTGCAAGGCGTTATGCCGTTGATGCCGGCTGTCCACCACAACTCCCGGCCAATGTGCTCGTCCCTCAGTTCAGAGGCAAGCCCGAAAAGCTTGAGGGCGTTTTCCGGATGGTGTGAATCTTCAAGAATCTTCAGGGCCACTTCCGGCGTCAGATCACCGGCGCGGGCTTTCTCCAGTAATTGTTCAAACATTAGAGTCTCCTTTTTGTATGGTCGTTAGTTCACTCAGAATTTCCTGTTCAAAATTTCCTGCGCTTCCAGATCGGACATGCGGTAATGGAAGAATCGGCCGTAAAAGTACTCCATTTCCTTCAGGAGGTTCAGGTTCTTGAACTGTTCCGGGTAGAATATCTTCGCCGCCCATAGCACGGTAAGAGGCTGTTCGACCGTCCTGTTTGCCCATAGGTGGGCAGCGATGGGTGCGACAAATACTCTGTGCGACTTTACTGCTTTGATTGTAAGGAAACGCCGGTCCCGGTAGACTTCCTTCACGTCTTCCGGACTCGATACAATCAGGACGTCAGGGTTCCAGGCAAGCATCTGCTCCAGGGAAAAGCTGAAGTTCTCTATCTTTCGTCCGTTGTTCGTCACGCTAATGCCTCCGGCTGTCTCGATCCACCATTCGGCGATCAGATGCGGCTGGGTGAGGCCTCTTATATTGCAGTACAGGACCTTCGGCCGTTGTTCCTGCGGAATTCTGGATACCACTTGTCTGACACGCACCACTGTGTCATCAAAATACTTTATGTATTCAGTTGCGGCATGCTGCCGGTTGAGGACTTCTCCGACAAGACGCATAAGCTGTTTCACATCGTCAGGTTCACGCCACGATAGAACGATCACCGCAAAACCGCGTTTCTCGAGCTTGTCGGCTGTCAGCCAGTCCATGGTAAATATAACGTCAGGGTTTACTTTGACCAGTGCCTCGATGTCCAACGGCCCGCCGATACTTCCCTGGATCTCCGGCTGGTGGACCAGCGCAGGGGCGAAGAGGGTCTGGTACTTATAGTGCTGCGATCTCGCAAAAGTGGGCAGGCCATTGACGATTTTATCTGCCTCACCTATCGCGAAGATAAAGCTGTTGAGCACCGGAACCGCGCCAATGGTGACTATGCGTTTCACCTGTTTCGGAACCGCCATCTGTCTCCCTGTCATATCGGTGACGAGCCGCTTGCCTTCAGCTATACCGACCGATTGCCGGTCTTGTGCGGCGCCGCAGGGGCTTAAGGCGGCAAGGAATATCACTGAAAGGATGAAGGTGCGCACGAGTGCCGCAAAGACATGGCTACATGGTTTCATGGCCTGGCTCCTTTCTTCCCTGGGGGACGCCTATTAAGGGCAGGCGTCCCCGCGTCTTCCACTTTTGTCATTTTAAAACCTAGCCCCAAGACTGAGGACAACTGCTCTCGGAGGTCCGACCTGGTATGAACCCGAAGTGGAGTAATCAAAGGAGCTGATTTGTGAGATATATTCCTTATTGAAGAGATTCAGGATACACATACCTGCGGTGACTTCCTTGAGAGCACCCAAAAGGGTCGGCAGTTTATAGTTAAAATAGAGATCAACGGTCTGATAAGAAGAGACCATTTGGGTGTTCCCCACATCACCAAAGCGCGAGCTTTGATACTTGACCACAGGGGTAACCTCCAACCCGCTAAGGCGCCATGTAAAACCTAATTTGGCGAGTATCTTCGGGGTGTCGGGGGCCTGGTTTCCCTTGGTCTGCACAAATACATTTGCGGCTGTTTGAATATTCGACCCGATTGACGACCGGGTGTCGGAAAGGGACGTAAAGACAGTCAGATTGTCGAGAGGATTAACACCCATCTCAAGTTCAGCCCCGTAGACACTTGTGTTCCCAACGCTTTGTGCTACGCTCAGCCCGGATACCGGATCAAACACGCTGAACAGCTTGTTCTGATATTCGGCATAGAAGAAAGCTGGAGCGACATAGAACTGTTTGTTGTTGAAACGGAGACCCAGGTCATAGTTGTCTGATGTCCCAAGTTTAATCTGGCTCGCAAAATACTGCAACCCTAAATTCGACGTGGGATGAGCCGCCTTAAAGGTAAGGTAGTTCGTAAACAGGTTAGGCCAGCTCTGGGGGAAGGCATAGTTTCGACCATAGTCCGCGTAGATGCTTGTGTTGGGGTTCAACGATAAGCTCGCCCCCAGGTACGGAAGCCACTCGCGGCTCGAGTTGCTGCTGTAATTATAATTGGGATTATATGGCGTAGCGGATGCTGAGTCATAACCGGTTGCGCCCGGCGTCTCGAAATAGAGATAACGCATCCCCATATCAACGTGCAGGTCGCTGAAATCTCTCGTGACCCTCAAATATGGGCTGTTGATGGTACCCCTTCCATTCAGGTTTGAATTAATGGCTGCGTTATTTGCGAGCACTCCTCCGGTCAGCAGCTGATCGTAAGTAGTTTTTATAGGAAAATTGTAGCTTTCATACCAGTCGCCGACTTTTATTTTAGCTCCCTCAAACAGGGTCTTATACTCAAGGACTGCTCCAAAACGGTCATACTTGTTTTCCCACAAATATACATTATTATCCGTCCCTGCTATTCCAGGGAAAGATGTTTCGCTCGACCACGCCTGTTTGTCTTCGGACCAGTAATAGGGCCTTAACGTAATGAGCGACGCTTCGTCCGGCTTTACTGAAATGATCCCCATTGCGTTAATGTCTGTCTGTTTTGTGTAGTTGTAGGCGTAGTAATTGACATCCGTAGCGGGGACGCCAGTTATAGAAGAATTGTAATCCTGTTTATAATACTGGCCGATATTCTGGGTCTGCGCGTAGGTCAGCCCCCTGTAGGCGAACATTTTCTGTGTGTTGAAATCGACAAAGGCTTCTGCTTTAACGGTGGAAGAAATGCGTTGTTCTGCGCCAAAATCAAAGTGGTAACGATACTCAGGGGCGTCTCCCGAACCTTTCCATTTGTCGGACGACGTGCTGGACCCTGAAATATAAAACTTGGTGTCCGTGGGCAGTAATCCGGAATCGATCCGGGCAAAGGAGCGGAGCATGTCGTAGGATCCGGCGCTCTGCTTCGCGAATATGCCGAAACTGTCCGTCGGCCTGACTATGCTGACATCAAGGACCCCGGCCGTGTCCATTCCGCCCAGACCTTTGTCGGGCGGCGCCGCGCCGCGCAACAATGTTATCGACTGGATGTTTTCCAGATCAAACATGTCCAGGCGAGGTCCCGGCTGCTGGATCCCCCAGATCGGCACCCCCTCGATCATGGTGCTCATCCCGATCGCCTGCTGCCCCCTTACACGTATTGAGGTGCCTATAATGGTAAATCCATAGGGATCCGTGGAGTCCACACTGATGGAAGGCAGCAGATCGAGTGCTTTCAGGAGGTTTGTCTGAGCCGGACCTCCGAGTATGGATATCGCCTCTTTGGTCACCGTGCTCTGCGTATTCGTCTCATTTTGCTTGGGCACCACAAACCCGTTTTCTGCCTCGGCTGTTGTGCTGATTTCCCCAGCCTTCTTTTCCCTTTCCCCCTTTACCTCAATCTCGGTCACAGGCACTTTGTTTGTGCCCGAAGTGGTTGTTGTTGCCGGTGGGGTGGTTTGTGTATCTGACTGTGCCGTTTGTGCAACAGCGTTCGTCTGAGCCTGGGCTGTTTGCACGCTTGGTGAAGCCCCTGCCAACAGAGGACTCGAATCACCTGCCCAGGCCGACCCTGTTTGTGCGAAGCGCATGCCGAAAATAAGTAATGCCAAAATCAACAAAAATTGCGTCTTGCCTTTCACGTTCCCTTCCTCCCTGTATATAGAACTCATCACTGCCGTTTAAGGGCAATGGTCATTCCAAATTGACGTGCAGTCTTATCAGAAAGATCTTCTGCAATAGGATGCGTTATGGATTAATAAATATATCGGCCATTATATGTTATTTAATATAACGCTTGTCAAGTTTTCGTATTTGATGATCAGATATCTAATCGGAGTGAACGTTGCACCACGAAGGAATCTATTCGAATACATACATCCGACACTGTAAAAGGCGCTTCGAAGTATTGACGTTCCGTTATATTATTTTGTACATTACGTTGTCCATGATAATATCCGGACGACTGCAAAGGAGAGAGCTTTCCATGAAACAGACCTGCGAACCCTTGCATAAGGGCTGTACGGCAAAAAAGACCGCATGCTGAAAACGATACGTAGATTGAAAACAAACTGCAATGAGAAGGAGGAGCGTCTCAGGAGCTATGCCTGGCCGTTAATGAAGCTGTTGCCGCTGATCATGTTCGCACTTATTCTCGGCCTTGTTATGCTCGCGTCCCTTGCCCTGGGGAAATATCCGTTGCCGCTGAGAGAGATAATCAATTTCTTCAACTACAAATTCTTCGGCATGGGATCATTCGAGGCCGGGCGTCTGCAACTTCTTGAAAATCTTATCTTCGCGATCAGGTTTCCGAGAATCATCACCGCCTCGCTGATCGGCGCGGCACTGTCGGTGTCCGGAGCAGCTTATCAGGCGATGTTTATCAATCCGCTGGTTTCTCCAAGTATTCTTGGAGTACTCGCAGGCGCATCCTTCGGCGCAGCGCTCGGAATGGTCTTCCTTAAAACATGGTATGCCGTGCAGCTTTCCACAGTTGCCGGCGGATTTGCCGCCGTTGGGATTGCGATCGGAATTGCGCGTATCTACAGGATTAACAACACTATCATGATGGTGCTTGGGGGTATCATAAGCGGGGCGCTTTTCACCTCGCTCCTCTCCATAGTCAAATATGTCTCAGATCCCTACAACCAGCTTCCGCAGATCACCTACTGGCTGATGGGCAGTACAGCCATGGCGGACAGGGAAATGATCTTCAAGTGCGGTATCCCGATCTGTATCGGCATAGTCTGCCTGATTTTCATGGGACGCTATCTCAACGTGCTAAGCATGGGGGATGAAGAGGCGCGCGCTCTTGGTATCAATGTGGAACTTGTCAGAATAACGGTGATCATCTGTGCCACCGTGGTCAGCACGCTGACTGTAGTTATGGCCGGCATAATCAGCTGGGTCGGCCTTATCATCCCTCATATAGTGCGGATGATTGTCGGCCCCGACAATGAAACTCTGATACCGGCTGCTGCTCTTGTGGGTGCTTCATATCTGCTGATTGTGGATGATATTTCCCGTCTGGCTTTCAACTTTGAAATTCCAATCGGGATTGTTACCGCATTGGTCGGAATACCTTTTTTCATGCTGGTGTTGAAGAATGCCAGGAAAGGATGGCAATAATGGCGCTTATCGATATACGACAACTTTCATTCTCATATCGCCGCCGGGAGGTGCTTACGGGCATTGACCTTTCCGTTTCTGAAGGATCTGTACTTGCCCTGTTAGGGCCGAACGGCAGCGGCAAGACCACACTTCTCAAACTGATGATCGGTTTGCTGAAACCGGCGCACGGGAAAGTCCATCTGAACGGCCGTGACATACATTCCTTACCTCAGCGTGAACTTGCGCGGCAGGTGGCGTACGTACCGCAAATCCACAAGGAGGCATTTGCCTACCGGGTCTTTGACGTGGTGCTTATGGGGAGGATGCCGCATAAATCCTTTTTTTCGCGCTACGGCAAGGCAGACCACACGATAGCCGCCGAAGCGCTGGAAAAACTCGGCATAGAACATCTGGCGGAGCGCCCCTATACCGAGATCAGCGGAGGCGAACGCCAACTGACCCTGATTGCCCGCGCCATGGCCCAGGGGGCGGGCGTCTTCGTCATGGACGAGCCGACCAATGGGCTGGATTACGGCAACCAGGTGCGTCTGCTGGAACGCCTCAAGGCACTGTCAGCAGACGGGTATACCTTCGTCTTTTCGACCCATCACCCTGATCACGCCATGGCCGTTGCCGACCGGGTGGTAATGATGCGCAAGGGTGTTATCGTCCATGACGGTGTGGTCCATGAAACTGTTAACCAGGCCAGCCTGATGGATCTGTACAACGTGGATGTGCGCATGTATACGCTGGAGGAAGGGGTCTGTGTCTGTGTGCCGGCTTTGCGTTTGCGGGTTTAAATAATTGTGCCATCAATATTCTTAATGCAGGTTTAATCGTATAATTATCTGAGAATGGGACATGGGATCAATAAAGGGAATAAGGAATGAGGTTGTCAATGAGGATTGATGTTCCTGTAGACAAACAGCGTAAAATCATACTCCATCCTGTCATGCCTGAGTGAGATAATGGGGGATAGGTTTTGTGCTGCAAAGGCAAAGACTTCTTCAGGAGAAGTATAATGCAACTCAAAGCTTTTCTTAGGATTATGCAGAGAAAGGGCATTGAAGGCAAGAGCGCTGCGGCACCGTTTGAAAAGCTTTAGCAGGGTATTCCTAATTGCCTCATCAAGCCCATTTATATTAAGATTAAACACGCCGCATAGGAATATATAATCAAAATCCTCATCAAGCAAATCCTTTTGAATATCAAAAACTCTGAAATCGGCTTCCGGGAATTTTTTCGTTGCCAGAGCAATAAGCTTCTCATTAATATCAAAACCTGAATATTCAGCGTGAATACCTTTGTCTTGCAGGAACTGGTAGAAATCCCCTTTCCCGCATCCGTAATCGAGAATCCTGCTGCCGTTGATATTTCCTATATCAAGAAGACTTTCGTAATGCAGTCGCTGCCCTTCCTGCGACCACCTGAGTGCTTCGGGTCTATCGCCATGCGCCGACAGTTGTCTATTGAAAAAAGAAAGAACAAATTCTTTTGAAAGGTCGTCCATAGCTAATTATAAACTAAAAATATCAACGGAAAGGCAGTTAATTTTTTCCTCTGGATCAACCGGGTTCATTGTGGGCCGGACCCCTCAAGGTAAAACATCTCCAGCAATGAGTTGTATCCGTGCTGAGTTAAAAAAGCAGGTCGGTGGATGAGAACTAAGTGACCGTTCTACCCGAGGTTAAGATGTCTTTAAACTCTTCTTCTTTTAAGCGGCCGAGAACGGTCAGGCACATATCGCTGCTATTGATGAGCCGGTATGACAGGGTCTTGACCTGTTCCATCGTCACCGATTCTATGCTCTTCATGATTTCACTCTGGCTGAAATTCCTGCCGAAATAAATCTCCTGGCGGGCAATGCTCTGCATCCTGCTGCTCGTCGACTCCAACCCCAGTACAATATTGCCTTTCAACTGGTCCTTTGCCCTTCTTAACTCTATGTCGGAAATCGAGGAGTACAGTCCCAGCATCTCTTTTATAATCAGTTCTGTGACGGTGAGCGCCCTTTTCCGGCCGGTGCCTGCATAAACAGCCCAGAAGCCCGTGTCTATATAGGATGACGAAAAAGAATAAATAGAGTAGGCAAAACCTTTTTTTTCACGGACCTCCTGGAATAGTCTCGAACTGACACTGGAGCCGAGAATGGTGTTCAGTATGCTGATCGCGTAACGATCCTCACTGGCAAAGGGGAGCGCCTGAACGCCGACACATATGTGCGTCTCTGAAAGGTCTTTTGGAAAGAGCGCTACGTCGGCCTTAAAACAGGGAGGTGAAAAAAGCTCAGGTTCAGAGCCTCTCCTCAGTGAACCGAAGTGGTGGTTGAGCAGCTCCATCACGGTGTCCGGGTTAAAGTTGCCAGCGCATGAAACTACGGTATCGGTGGTGCCGTAATATTTTTTTACATGGTAGGCCAGGTCTTCAGGTGTGAATGACTTTATGGTCTCGCGCCGCCCCAGTACCGGCTGTCCGAGCCCTGTGTCACCCCAAACGGTTTCGCTGAACAGGTCGTGGATATAATCGTCAGGCGTATCTTCTACAAGCTTTATCTCTTCTTTTATAACGCCCTTTTCCTTCTCAACCTCCTCTGCCAAAAAAGTCGAATGCAGGAAAATATCGCTCAGTAATTCAATGCCCTTGTCGATATACTCATCGAGGATTTTCACATAAAATACGGTATTTTCCCTCGATGTGAAGGCGTTGAGGTCGCCTCCAAGTGAGTCGATGTCAACAGCGATGTCGGTGGCGGAGCGTTTTTTCGTTCCTTTAAAGAACATGTGCTCGAGGAAATGAGAGATACCGTTTTTGTCGGGGGTCTCATTACGGGAGCCGACCTTTACCCATATGCCGATTATAACGGAGCGGTAGTTTTTCAGCTGCTCCATCACTACTGGAATGCCGTTATCGAGATATCGTTTAGTGAACATAGTTAAGCATCAAGCGCACAGCGCAGAGGGCATAGCGCAGAGGGTAAAAAGATTATAATACTGCTATTTATTTTAATTACTTTGCCCTTCGCCCTATGCCATTTGCGCTTAACTATTCTGTTGTTCTTTCAGAGCTTCTTTTCTGCTGAGCCTCACTCTTCCCTGGGCATCTATCTCAATAACCTTGACAGGCACTTCGTCACCAAGATTAAGCTCATCTGTGACTTTGGCAATCCGCTTGTCGGAAATTTGCGATATATGCAGGAGACCGTCCACTCCGGGCAGAATCTCCACGAAGGCTCCAAAATCCGCTATTCTAACTACCTTTCCCATGTATATTTTATTCAGCTCTGCTTCGGCGATAATACCATTTATAATTTCTATGGCCTTTTGGGCGGATACCTCATCAGAGGATGCGATATTAATAATGCCGGCATCGTTGATGTCTATTTTAACTCCCGTCTGTTCTATGATGCCGCGGATGACCTTGCCGCCGGTTCCGATCACATCGCGTATTTTTTCCTGCCTTATCTGCATTGTGTATATGCGCGGCGCATGGGGCGACAGGTTCTGACGGGGGGAGGGCAACGCCTCATTCATTTTACCGATTATATAAAGCCTCCCGATGCGGGCCTGTTCAAGGGCTTTTTGCAGTATGTCCTGGCTGACCCCGCCGATTTTAACATCCATTTGAAAGGCCGTGATTCCATTTTCAGTGCCTGCGACCTTGAAATCCATGTCCCCCAGGTGATCTTCCAGCCCCAGGATGTCCGTCAGGACTACTGCCTGATCTTTTTCCTTGATGAGTCCCATCGCTATCCCTGCTACAGGGGCTGTTATTGGAACACCTGCGTCCATCAATGAAAGCGTCGCCCCGCAAACGGTTGCCATCGAAGAAGAGCCGTTTGATTCAAGAATATCAGAAACCACCCTTATAGTGTAGGGGAAGACGTCTTTTGAGGGGAGCACATATTTAATAGCACGCTCTGCCAGCGCGCCGTGGCCTATTTCTCTCCTGCCGGGCGAACGCAACGGTTTTACCTCGCCCACACTGAAGGGAGGGAAATTATAATGCAGCATAAAGGTTTTATACCTTTCACCTTCCAGGGAATCTATTTTCTGTTCATCATCTGCAGTTCCGAGGGTCGATGCCACAAGCGCCTGTGTTTCGCCTCTGGTAAAGAGAGCGGAACCGTGTGTCCTTGGTAAAAAGCCTAAAGTGCATGAGATCTGCCGTATTTCATCAGGTTTTCTGTTATCTGCCCGCACCCCTTCATTGAGTATCATATTCCTGACGATTTCCTTTTCATAATCGTCAAAAATATTAGCAATGTCCCTGGTAAGGTCTTTTTGAGAATTGCAGCAGAGTTTTTCCGCTTTTTCAGGAGTGTTAAATTGCTTAATGGTATCTTCGAGTATAAGGTTGAGCGCTTCCTGCCTTATGTGTTTGCCCGGTATCCGTATCGCGTCTTTTATTCTGTCTGCAACATATGCCCTGACTTCTTTCTTGAGTTCAACAGGTTCCTGTACGGGAACAACAGGCCTCTTTGCCTTTCCCGTCAAACGTTGCAATTCATTCTGAAGGGTCACAATCTTTTTGATTTCCTCATGTGCGAAGGCAATGGCCTCCAGCAATGCAGTTTCTGAAACTTCGGAGCCGCCGCCTTCAACCATTATGACAGCATCCGCTGTCCCGGCCACTACCAGATTGAGATCCAATCCCTCAACTTCAATCAGGTCCGGGTTGATGATGAGTTCGCCGTCGAGTCTTCCAACGCGCACTGCGCCTACGGGACCGTTGAAGGGTATATCTGATATATGCACGGCAGCTGACATGCCTATGATGCCAAGTATGTCCGAAATATTTTCATCTCCGTAAGACAGGACCGAAACTATACCCTGGGTTTCGGAATAAAACCCTTTAGGGAACAGAGGTCTCATGGGGCGGTCAATAAAGCGTGAGGTCAGAACTTCTTTTTCAGAAGGCTTCCCCTCTCTTTTGAAGAAACCTCCCGGTATTTTCCCGGCTGAGTAGGTCTTTTCCTGATAATCTATAGTGAGAGGGAAGAAGTCCAGACCTTCTTTCACTCTTTTATCCGCAACGGCTGTGGCAAGAACAACGGTATCTCCGTATCTTAAGACCACAGACCCACCCGATTGTTTTGCCATAAGTCCTGTTTCCAGTATTAGGCGCTTCCCTCTTATCTCAAGCTCTACATTAGTAACCAAAGTTTTTATCAGTCTCCTTAATTTGAATTTCAGCGTTGCCGAGGCTTATGTTTTACTTTCTGAGTCCCAGGCGTTCTATTACCTTGTCGTGGCGGATTTTATCAGTAGTTCTAAGATAATTGAGCAGCTTTTTCCTTTGTGATACAAGCTTTAAAAGCCCTCGCCTTGAATGATGATCCTTGACATGAGATTTAAAGTGCTCTGTGAGATAGGAAATCCTTTCCGTCAGCAGCGCTATCTGTACCTCAGGCGACCCTGTGTCATTATTATGTACTTTAAAGGATTCGATGAGTTCCTTTTTCTTTTCTGTGTCCAGTGACATTGAATCACCACCTTTCTTTTCATCGGTTTTTTGTTGCTACAGAGAAATATTGAACGCTTTTAAGGTTACCATATGGCCGCACCATCTGTAAAGGCCACTGCTCCAAAAGGTGAATAGTGAAAGATTTTGTGTTTTGTCTTAAGCCGTAAACGATTCACCTTTCACTATTCACCTTTTCTCCTGTTATCCTTGCTTGACAATAAATGAGCTGACAGGCTATTTTCACCAATATGGAAATCGTGCTGGCTACCAGAAACAGGAAAAAGGTTGAAGAAATAAGCAGGATTTTCAAAGATAGAGGGATTATTTTTCTTACCCTGGATGACTTTCCCTCCTGTCCTGAAGTGGAGGAGGATGCGGGTACTTTTGAAGGCAATGCGGTCAAAAAGGCCTTAACGATCGTGAGCTGCACGGAAAAGGCCGCGATTGCCGATGACTCGGGGCTTGAGGTATACGCGTTAGATGGCGCACCGGGCGTCCTTTCTGCACGTTATGCCGGACCGGATGCGGACGACAGTGCCAATAATGAGCGCCTGCTGGAAGCCATGAAGCACCTTCCCGACGGGAAGCGGAGAGGGCGTTTTGTATGCTGCATCGCTTTTGCTCTGCCCAACGGCACAGTAAATACTTTCACCGGGTTTTCCGAAGGGACTATCGGGCGTCATGAATGCGGCAGATCGGGCTTTGGGTATGATCCTTTATTCTATCCTCAGGGCAAAAGCAAAACCTTTGCCGAGATGCTCCCTGAAGAAAAAGACATGCTTAGCCATAGAAAAATGGCGCTGGACCAATTAAGGGATTATCTGGAACACTTTGTTTTGTAATCAAATTTTCTGTCTGTTTCTGCCCCCCCGCCAAATTATATAAAGAAATTTAATGTCATGATTATAATTTTAAAATTGCTTTAAATCAGCCCTTCGAGTACCTTATATTGTTGAACTGAATTAAAAAAATTTATATCGGAGGTTATCCTAATGAGAATAGTACTTCTTGGCGCCCCCGGAGCGGGTAAGGGGACCCAGGCGAAAAAAATTATTGAAAAGTATCCTATCCCGCAGATTTCAACTGGTGATCTCCTGAGAGCAGCTGTGGCCACAGGTTCTGCCCTTGGCAAGGAGGCAAAATCACACATGGATAAAGGGGAACTTGTTCCTGACAGCGTTGTCCTGGGAATGGTAAAGGAAAGGCTGAATCAGGACGACTGCCAAAAAGGGTATATATTGGATGGCTTCCCCCGGAATACCAAGCAGGCGGAGGCGCTTGATGTAATGCTCTCCTCTTTATCACTGCCACTTACTGCTGCACTCAGCGTAGATGTTCCCTTCGAAGATCTTATGAAACGACTTACCGGCAGAAGGACATGCAAGGCGTGCGGTCAGATGTACAACATCTATTTTAATCTTCCGGCAAAAGAAAATTCCTGTGACAAGTGCGGCGGTGAACTCTTCCAGCGGGATGATGATAAAGAATCGACGATTAAGAAGAGACTTGAGGTTTATAATGCTCAGACTGCACCCCTCATAGACTATTATGGTAAAAAAGGCATTTTGAAATCAGTTCCCGGTACTGGAAGCATCGATCAAATATTCGGAAAAGTTTGCGGCGCCCTCGGACTCAAATAAGCTATTACTGCTTGACGCAATATTGTAAGTATATAAATCACTAGACAGGAGGACATTAAAGATGGCATTAGTTAATCCGCACGGGAAAGAGAAAAAATTAAAACCACTTCTCCTTGCCGGCAAAGAGCTGGAAGCAGAGAAGAAAAGAGCTGAGGGACTCAAGAAGATCAATATATCCTCTCGCGAAACCGGTGACCTCATTATGTTGGGTATCGGCGGTTTTACACCCCTTACCGGTTTTATGGGTGAAAAGGACTGGAAGGGCGTGTGCGCGGAGTACAAGATGGCCGACGGCACATTCTGGCCGATTCCAATCACCGTTTCCACCAATGAAGCAGTGAAAGTGGGCGACGAAATCGCTCTTTATTCGGAAGAGTTCAGCGAAATCATGGCTACTATGAAGGTTACGGAGACATACAAGATCGACAAAGACTACGAGTGCAAACAAGTGTTCAGGACCACCGATATCGAGCATCCCGGCGTAAAAATGGTCATGCAACAGGCTGACACCAACCTGGCCGGACCGGTGAAGGTGCTCAGCGAAGGGACCTTCCCGACAGAGTACCCTGAAATTTATCAGAGACCTGCCGAAACCAGAAAGGCGTTTGAAGCAAATAAATGGAGCAGGGTCGCTGCGTTCCAGACAAGAAATCCGATGCACCGTTCACACGAATTTCTCGCGAAAATAGCTGTCGAAGTGTGCGATGGCGTTTACATCCACATGCTTCTCGGCAAGCTCAAAGCAGGGGATATCCCGTCGGATGTCCGCCAGAAATGTATTGACGTGCTAGTCGAGAAGTATTTCGTCAAGAACACTGTCATGGTGGGCGGCTATCCGCTCGATATGCGGTATGCGGGCCCGAGAGAAGCTCTTCTGCACGCAGTCTTCAGACAGAACTACGGCTGCAGTCATTTGATCGTCGGCCGCGACCATGCAGGCGTGGGCGAGTATTACGGCCCGTTCGATGCTCAGAAGATCTTCGACGAGATCCCCAAGGACGCACTCGAAACCAAAGCACTCAACATCGACTGGACCTTCTACTGCAATAAGTGCGAAGGGATGGCCTCGATGAAGACCTGTCCGCATGGAAAAGATGACAGGATCCTCCTCAGCGGCACCAAGCTGAGAAAGATGCTTTCGGAAGGCGAAGAAGTTACGCATAAGTTCAGCCGCCCCGAAGTTCTCACCATTCTTAGAGAATATTATGCCGGCCTTACAGAAAAGGTTGAAATAAAACTCCACAAATATTCGGAAGGGGAGAGCAAATAAAAAATCAGGTAAAGGTTGAGGTAAAGGTTAAGTAAAGATGAGATGCCTGTCCCTTAACCTCAACCTTAACCTTAATCTGCAGTTTAACGAAAGGGGGTGTACACAAGGACCAAAGGAATATAGTCGTGCGTATGCGGTGTTGATCGTTTGTGCCTTATCAACTAAAAACAGAGGAGGTAAAAGTTATGCCGAGTTTTGTAATTACGGAAAAATGTGACGGCTGTAAGGCTCAGGACAAGACAGCATGTCAGTACATATGTCCTAATGACCTTATGACTCTCAATCGGGAGACGATGAAAGCTACCAACCAGGAGCCTGAACAGTGTTGGGAGTGCTACAACTGTGTAAAAATCTGTCCTCAGCAGGCGATTGAGGTAAGGGCGTATCAGGACTTCGCACCACTGGGCGGCAATGTTATTCCGCTGAGAGGCACCGACTCCATTATGTGGACGATCAAATTCAGAAACGGGTCCCTTAAGAGATTTAAATTCCCGATCAGAACTACAGCAGAAGGTTCAGTCGATATCTTTGGCGGGAAACCTGAGGCCGATATCTCAAAAATCAAGCAGCCTGGTTTTTTCACACATCAGGGCGCGGGCAAAGCAATGCCCACATTGAAATAAGGAGGGAGCTATAAATGGAAAAAGAAACCTGTACATTTTCATTTTGTCAGAAGCCTGAGATCGTTGAGGTAGAGACAGACCTCCTTCTCATCGGCGGCGGCATGGCATGCTGCGGGGCCGCATTCGAGGCTGCCCGCTGGGCGACACCCAAGAAATTAAAGGTCACGATGGTTGATAAAGCAGCTACAGACAGGAGCGGAGCTGTTGCAATGGGTCTGTCGGCAATCAACACTTACATCGGCACCAACGACGTGAAAGATTATGTAAAAATGGTAAGGGGCGACTTGATGGGTATCACCAGGGAAGACCTTGTGTTTGACCTTGGCAGACATGTCGATGACTCCGTTCACCTTTTTGAAGAATGGGGACTTCCTATATGGAAAAAAGCCGATGACGGCTTCTCCCTTGATGGCTTCCAGGCCAGGGACCAGGGAAAGGCAATGCTGAAAGACGGCGGCGTTCCTGTAAGGTCCGGCAAATGGCAGATAATGATCAACGGTGAATCATACAAGGTTATCGTTGCAGAGGCTGCTAAACTGGCCCTTGAGCATAACAGGCTGGCTACCGGGGTTGCACAGAACCTTTACGAGAGAGTTTTTGTAGTTAAGCTTTATCACGATGCAAACGACCCTAAGAGAGTAGCTGCTGCCGCAGGCTTCAGCGTAAGAGAAAATAAAATATATCTCTTCAAGGCCAAGGCTATGGTCAATGCATCCGGTGGAGCAGTTAACGTCTTCAGGCCGAGATCGACCCAGGAAGGCCAGGGCAGGGCCTGGTATCCTGTATGGAACTCCGGCTCAGGATATGCACTCGGCATGCAGGCGGGCGCAGAGCTGACCATGATGGAGAACAGGTTCGTACCCGCACGTTTCAAGGACGGTTACGGTCCTGTCGGCGCCTGGTTCCTTTTCTTTAAGGCAAAGGCAACCAATTCCCTCGGAGAAGATTATTGTGTAACACATTTTGAAGATACAAAGAAACTTTACAGCCCGTATGCTGAAAAGCTCGGCACCTGTATCAGAAACCATATGATGATGTGTGATATGAAGTTGGGGAAAGGTCCTATCCTCATGAACACCCATCACGCTATGGCGGAGATCGCCAAAACCATGGATGCAAAGAGAGTTAAACATCTCGAAGCAGAGGCATGGGAAGACTTTCTCGATATGGCTATCGGCCAGGCGGGACTCTGGGCATGCAAGAACGTAGAGCCTGATAAGGAGCCGTCGGAAATTATGCCTACAGAGCCTTATCTGCTTGGCTCACATGCAGGCTGCGCGGGATTCTGGGTCAGCGGACCTGAAGACATTGGCGCGCCTGATTACTATCATTGGGGTTACAACAGGATGTCAACTGTCCCCGGCCTCTTTATGGCTGGCGACGTTTGCGGCGCATCAGGACACAAATTCTCTTCGGGCTCACACGCAGAAGGAAGGATTGCAGCAAAATCCGCTATTGCGTTTATCCTCGACCATCCTGATTATAAGCCGGCCATTAAGGCATCTGCAGACCAGATTGCCGGAGAACTCTATATGCCGTTCGAGATCTATGAAAAGTATAAGACTCTCTCGACCGACCCGGCTATCAACCCTAACTACATCAGGCCGAAGATGCTCCAGACAAGGCTCCAGAAGATTGCCGACGAGTACTTTGGCGGAATCTCAACATGGTATATGACCTCCAAGACCATGTTGGATGAGGGCTTGAAACAGCTTACACTTCTGAAAGAGGACTCCATGAAGATGGCAGCAAGCAACCTTCATGAGCTTATGAGGTGCTGGGAAAATTACCACAGAATTCTCACTTGCGAGGCCCATGCGCGCCACATCCTCTTCAGAGAGGAGACAAGGTATCCCGGATACTACTACAGAGGCGACTTTCTCCCGATTAATGACAAGGATTGGAAGTGTTTTGTCAACTCAGTATATGATGCAGAGAACAATAAATGGGAACTGAAGAAGGTCCCGTATACTCAGCTCGTAGCTGACTAATTGTCCTACAGGGGGGGCGGTAACGCCCCTCCTTTCAGTTAAGCGTTATTAGCTTGAGGTAATAGGCAATAGGTGAAAAAAAACTATCACCTATTGCTCATTGCTTATTGCCCGTTGTCAATTGCCTATAGCCTATATTTTAAGGAGGAGCAGTATGTCAGAGCAAAGTAATAAACAGTCCAATCGCATGCTGGTGATTGGGGGCGGCTTCAGCGGCCTTACCACTGCATTAGATGCTGCGGAAACAGGTGCTGAGGTTATCTTAATCGAGAAGAACCCGTACCTGGGCGGCAGGGTCGCGCAGCTTAACAAGTATTTCCCCAAGCTTTGCCCTCCCATCTGCGGTCTTGAGCTTAACTTCAAGCGACTCAAAACAAACCCTTTGATCAGTTTCTACACCATGGCAGAGGTTGCAAATATATCGGGGGGCCCGGGTGATTTTACCGTTTCGGTGAAGATTACTCCCCGCTATGTAAATGACAACTGCGTTTCATGCAATGCCTGTTCGGAAGCATGCCCGTCAGAAAGGCCTGATGAGTACAATTTAGGCATGAATACAACGAAAGCTGCATATCTTCCCTTTAACCAGGCCTTTCCCCAAAAATATGTGATAGATAGCTCCCACTGCAAGGGCGATTGCGGCCAGGCCTGCCTTAATGCGTGCAAGTATAATGCAATAGATCTGAATATGAAGCAGGAAACTATAACAATCAAGGCCGGTTCCATCGTGGTTGCCACAGGGTGGAATCCTTACGATGCCGAAAAGATCGATACGCTTAGTTTTGGAAAAGTAAAAAATGTTATTAGTAATATGATGATGGAAAGGCTGGCCTCGCCAACCGGACCTACAGGCGGCAAAATAGTAAGACCCTCCGACGGCAAACCCGTAGAAAACGTAGTGTTTGTGCAATGCGCCGGAAGCAGGGACGACAACCATCTGCCGTTCTGTTCATATATATGCTGTCTTGCCTCGCTCAAGCAGACCACTTATGTTCGGGACCAGAACCCCGAATCCAAAGCGCATATTTTTTATATAGATATCAGGACGCCGGGCAAGTACGAAAAATTCTACATGAAAGTAAAAGAGGACCCCAATGTTACCTTTACAAAGGGCAAGGTGGCAAAGATCGTTCAGGCTGAAGGGTCCGATGATGTGATAGTAGAAGCCGAGGATATGCAGACCGGCAATAAGGTAAAAGTCAGGGCTGATATGGTTGTCCTGGCAACCGGCATGCAGCCGGCAGGGGCGACAGGAAAAATTGCCGGGGTAAATTATACTGAAGATGGTTTTGCACTGTCCAAGCAGGGGGTATTTGCTGCCGGATGCAGTAAGAACCCCATGGATGTTGCCCGGTCAGGACAGGACGCGACAAGTGCTGCCCTTAAGGCAATGAACACAGGACAGGGGAGGTAATCTGACAATGGATAAA
Source organism: Nitrospirota bacterium (assembly GCA_963830245.1). Taxonomy (GTDB): domain Bacteria; phylum Nitrospirota; class Thermodesulfovibrionia; order Thermodesulfovibrionales; family Dissulfurispiraceae; genus JADFXI01. The sequence continues at coordinate 101,196 of CAWHNC010000089.1, read as the reverse complement.
AAAATAGGACTGTATATATGCACGGGGTGCTCCATTGGAGACTCTGTCGATGTTGAAAAAGCTGCCAATGTCGCAAAGAATGCCTTGAAGGTGCCGGTAGTTAAATCTCACTTTGCCCTCTGCGGCAAAGAAGGTGTGGACCTTATCACTAATGACATTAAGAACGAGGGCGTCAATACTATAGTAATTGCAGCATGCTCCGGCCGTGTCAAGTATGAGGAATTCGATTTTTCTGGTTCCCTGGTCGAGAGGGTCTCACTCAGAGAACTGGCGGTCTGGACACAGGAACCGAATTCCGAAGAGGCGAACCTTGCAGCTGCGGACTATATAAAGATGGGTGTTATCAAGGCACAGAAAGGCGATATACCCGAACCCTACCTGATGGAAACGGTCAAAACCATTCTTGTTATCGGGGGCGGTATTGCGGGGATGACCAGTGCGCTGCAGTCAGCGCAGGCAGGTTATGAGGTGGTGTTGGTCGAAAAAGAAGACCGGCTTGGCGGCTTTATAAACAAACTTTATAAGAAAGTTCCGGCTGCCACTGGCGAGTATAAGGAACCGCTGATTGTCGATACCGATATTGATCTGACCATCAAAGAGGTTGAAAGCCATCCAAAAATAAAGGTGTTCAAGTCGGCAAAAGTCGAGAAGACCGAAGGACAGCCAGGTCAATTCGATGTGACGATAACCGCTAACGGGAATTCCGAGGTTGTGAAGATAGGCTCCATCATCCTGGCTGCGGGATCAAGGCCTTATGATGCGAACAAGCTTGAGCATCTCGGTTATGGCAAATCGAAGGATGTTGTTACCAACATTGAATTTGAAGAAATTGCAAGGAAGGGGAACATTAAGAGGCCTTCCGACGGGAAAGAGGCCAAACGGGTCGCTTTTATACAGTGCGCAGGCCAGAGAGACCCTAATCATCTGCCCTATTGCTCAGCTATGTGCTGTACTACTTCTCTGAAACAGGCCAAATATGTACGTCAGGACCCGGATGCAACCGCGATGATTTTTTACAAGGATATCAGGACGCCCGGCAATCTCGAATATTACTATAAGGCTGCACAGAACGATCCCGGCGTTATGCTTACAAAGGGTGATGTGACCGGCATAACCGAGGCCGGCAACGGAAACCTGTATGTGGAGATGGAAAACAGCCTGCTGGGTGATAAAGTGAAGGTCGAGGCTGATCTGGTGGTCCTTGCAATCGGCATCGTACCGGCAACTGTTGATGATCCGGTATTAAATCTCAAATATCGCCAGGGACCGGGCCTTCCCGACCTTGAGCTGTTTGACGGGTTTGCGGATTCCAACTTTATCTGTTTTCAGTATGAGACCAGGAGGACCGGCGTATACGCGGCAGGCTGCGTGCGGCAGCCGATGAATATTGCAGAAGCTCAGGAGGACGCGACCGGAGCCGCCCTCAAGGCTATACAGGCAGCAGAGCATGTTGCAAAAGGCGTTTCGGTTCATCCGCGGGCCTGGGACGTGACCTGGCCTGACCCGTTCATGCAACGGTGCACGTCGTGCAAGCGCTGTACGGAAGAGTGTCCTTTCGGCGCTATCGACGAGGATGAGAAGGGAACGCCCTTCTTCAAGCCGGGACGTTGCAGAAGATGTGCGACCTGCATGGGAGCATGTCCTGAACGTATCGTCTCGTTCAAGGATTATCACGTGGATATGATGGGTGCGATGATGAAGAACGTCTTGGTGCCCGAAGATGACGACAAGCCGAGGATTATTGTCCTGGCCTGCGAAAATGACGCCTATCCCGCTATCGATACAGCGGCATTAAAGCATATGAAAATTGACCCTGCAGTGCGGATAATACAGCTCAGGTGCCTTGGTTCTACAAACCTGGTCTGGATAGCTGATGCCCTCTCGAGAGGAGTGGACGGCATGCTTCTGCTGGGCTGCAAGTTCGGAGAAAATTACCAGTGTCACTTTGCCAAGGGCAGTGAACTGGCCGATTACCGGCTGGGCAAGGTGCAGGAGACACTCGGCAGGCTGCAGCTTGAGGCGGAGAGGGTAGGGCTGGTCCAGGTCGCAATTGACGAGTACGATGCGGTCCCTGCTATAATTGACAAATTTGTCGCAAGAGTTAAAGAAATAGGCCCAAATCCTTTCAAGGGTTTTTAGGAGGAAGCGATATGGCAGAAGAGACAATGGAACAAATAATAAAACCGGATTTGAATTTTGTAAAAAATATTATTGCCTCCGGCGGCGAATCATTGAAAAAATGCTATCAGTGCTCTACCTGTACGGTAGTCTGTGATGTGACGCCTGATGAAAAGCCTTTTCCGAGAAAAGAGATGATGTATGCACAGTGGGGGATGAAAGACAAGCTGATAAGCAACCCCGATGTCTGGCTATGCCACCAGTGCAGCGATTGCACCGCTTACTGCCCGAGGGGCGCAAAACCCGGAGAGGTGCTCGGCGCCATAAGGAAGATGACGATCCAGGAGTATTCACCTACGCCATTTGCGAAAATGGCCGGCGATCCCAAATACCTCCTGGTTCTTTTTGCTCTGCCGGTTCTTATTTTCCTTGGGATTATCGGTTCGCTTGGCCATCTTGATAACCTCCTGAGAGGCCATGAGGGACAGATTGTGTACTCGCAGTTCATTCCGGTGCCCTACATCGATACTGTGTTTATACTGGCAAGCATATTTGCCGTAGTGTCGTTTTTTATAGGCATCAAAAAATACTGGACGGCTATGAGCGCCGGCGTGCAGTTGAAGGGCAATATAATAGACGGCCTGAAGGCAACTGTCGTAGATATACTGTCTCACGACAGATTCCAGAAATGCACTGTGACAAAAGACCGCTCGACAGCGCACATGCTGGTTTTTTATGCTTTTATAGGTCTCGCCATAACTACAGCATGGGGCGTCGTTTATCTTTATGGGCATGAAATCTTCGGCATCCAGGGGACGTCCCTTTTTAACTTTGATCAAACGCCTTATGCGCCGCTCTACGATCCGATGAAGATTGTGGGCAACGCAAGCGCGGTCGCCCTGCTGCTCGGCATGCTGCTCGTCACTGCCAACCGTCTGAAGAATGCTGAAAAAGCAGGCTCCGGAAGTTATTTTGACTGGCTCTTTATTGTGGTCATCTTTACAATCGCGGTCACGGGTATTTTATCGGAAGTCTTGCGGCTTGCGGATGTTGACCCGCTCGCTTACATCGTATACTTCATCCACCTGGTTTTTATCTTTTTTCTTTTTGCGTATGCGCCGTTTTCGAAAATGGCGCACATGGTATACAGGGCCACTGCCATGGTCTTTGCGCGGCAGGCCGGAAGGGAATAACTTTTGAAGAGGGAGGTGAAGGGGGAGTAACGGACAGGGTACCAGTCCATGCGGATTGATTCATAGAGCATATCAGCGGAAAGACTTCATTTTAACAGCTGTTTAATTGTACATTCATTTTAAAAGGAGGAGAGAGTTAATGAGCGCAACAATACTTTTTGCCATTTGCTGCGGAGTATTAGGCGTGATATACGCTGTGATGACCGCAATGTGGGTATCGAAGCAGGATGCCGGAAGTGCCAAGATGCAGGATATCTCCAATGCGGTGAAAGAAGGAGCATATGCGTTCCTTGCGCGCGAATATAAAACTGTAGCGATGGTTGCAGTGGTTCTCGTTATACTTATCGCAGCGTTTGGGTTTGGTATATGGACGGCTATTGGTTTTGTTATCGGTACCGTTGGTTCAGCACTCGCAGGTTTTGTCGGCATGTGGGTTACCGTCAGGGCAAACGTCCGTACCACACAGGCTGCGCACAAGGGTCTTCAGGCTGCTCTCGGTCTTGCATTTAAGGGCGGCTCGGTGACAGGCGTTATGGTCGTTGGTCTCGGAATCATCGGACTTTCATGTTTTTATTTTATTGCGAAGCAGGCTGATCCTGAGATGGCATTTCATGCCCTCATAGGTCTGGGGTTCGGATGCTCGCTCATGAGCGTGTTTGCCCGTATCGCAGGTGGTATCTACACAAAGGCTGCTGACGTGGGCGCCGACCTTGTCGGTAAGGTTGAGGCAGGAATACCTGAGGATGATCCCAGGAACCCTGCTGTTATTGCAGACAACGTTGGCGACAACGTCGGCGACTGTGCAGGAATGGCGGCTGACCTTTATGAAACATACACGGTCACACTCGTTGCAGCAATGCTCCTTGCCAAGACAGTTTTTGGCGCTGACAGCGCATGGGTTGAATTCCCATTGCTCCTCGGCGGCATATCGATCATCGCTTCCATTATCGGAACATTTGCAGTAAGGCTCGGTAAAAACCAGTATATTATGGGCGCCCTCTATAAGGGACTTGCTGTTGCGGGAATTCTTGCGGCAGTAACATTTTATATTGTTACAGGGCAGTTCCTTAAAGGCGCATCAGCTCAGGCCTCACTGATTGCCCATCCGTCATTTACACAGATGAACGTTTTTCTTATGGCGCTTATCGGACTTGCATTGACAGGCCTGATTGTGGCTATAACCGAGTATTTTACCTCATCGGAATATCGCCCTGTAAAACATATTGCCAAGGCCAGTCTGACCGGCCACGGCACGAACGTTATCGCAGGACTCGCAGTCAGCATGAAGTCCACAGCTGCGCCTGTTATAGTTATCGTCGGCTCGATCCTCGGAGCGTATTCATTGGGCGGCGGATTTGACGGGGATGCGGCGGGCGGTCTTTTTGCAATCGCCCTGTCAGCGGTTTCGATGCTTTCAATGACAGGTATAGTTGTTGCGATTGACTCATATGGACCGATCACAGACAATGCAGGCGGTATCGCTGAGATGGCAGGACTGCCTGAAGAGATCCGTAACATTACAGATCCCTTGGATGCAGTCGGAAATACAACAAAGGCCGTTACAAAGGGTTATGCTATCGGCTCGGCAGCTCTTGCGGCGCCTGGTCCTTTTTGCGGAGTATTCAAGGTCTTTTAGCACGCAGCTTTATTTTGACCTTTCAAACCCGATGGTCCTGGCCGGTCTTGTTTATCGGCGGACTTCTGCCTTATTACTACGGCTCGCTTCTTATGGAGGCAGTCGGAAAGGCAGCAGGCAGCATTGTTGAAGAGGTGAGAAGGCAGTTCAGGGAGATCCCCGGCATTATGGAATACAAGGCGAAGCCGGAATACGGAAAGTGCGTTGATATCGTAACGAAAGGCGCTATCAAACAGATGATGGTGCCTGCGCTTATTCCTGTTGTTGTTCCGATCGTTGTAGGTCTTCTCCTTGGCAAGGAAGCTCTCGGTGGAGTTCTTATCGGAAGCATCCTGACCGGACTCTTCCAGGCCATTGCCATGACAAGCGGCGGCGGAGCCTGGGACAACGCCAAAAAGTCTTTTGAAAATGGCGTTACCGACGATAAGGGCGTAGTTCATAAAAAGGGCAGCGACGGACACAAAGCCTCTGTCACTGGTGATACAGTCGGTGATCCATACAAGGATACAGCTGGTCCTGCGATCAACCCGATGATCAAGGTTATCAACATCGTGGCATTGCTGATCGTGCCTTTGCTTAAGTAGTCGTATATTTGGTTCAAAGTCCGGCATCGGGCGCTCAACACCGTCTTATTGGCGACTTGAGTGCCCGGCTGCCGGTTTTTTTTCCCGGGAATAGTAGTTATTAACTGTTAAGCATTATCTATGAAGCAACTTTTGCCTGTTGTCCCCTGCCATCAATACTTCCGGAAAAACTAAACTTGATCAACGGTACAGCCGGATAAAACACCTTGGTGAAGCCGGGAAGGGTTGCATAAAAAGCAGCTACCGCAAAAGAATCAGGAATTATATAAAACAAGATGATAATCATCCTGTATTGCCCCAGGTTGACTGTAGGAGGGATTATTCCGCTATCTGAAGAGTTGCATATATATTCAATGAAGGATATATTAAATTCAATGCATGGGCAGAAAGAGGTTTGATATTGAAACAGGGAGGTACATAAAATGAGAAAGATTCTAACTATAGGGTTGGCCGTATTGTTCTCGGTATTACTTGGCGGTATGATCAGTGGCGCCAGTCAATTGTATGCGTTCAGCGGCACAGGATTTGATGGACCGAGAAGCATTAATGCGGATCTGGAATCTCCTTCCATCAGCATAGCCTATCATGAGACAGTTGCCGGCGCAGACTCGTATGCGCTGAACAGAGAGGATGTTAATGGACTAAGTGTTAATGCGGATCTGGAATCTCCAACTACCAGCATAGCTTATTCCGCGACACCTGCCAACTGCCCCGCGTATGCTGAAAACGAAGAGGCGTTTAGAGGGCCGCTTGTCAGTTTGGAAAATGGTGGAGTCATGAGAGGAACGGATGACGCGATAACCCTTGTGGCTATGCTGTGCGAATAGACTTGGAAAACAGTGAATGTGGCGGAAAGGTAGAAATACTTTTCCGCTTTTTTTTTCAATTTCTCTCCATAGTGACTCTCACTGAGATAAACATACCGGGTGCAGGAAAAACTTTCAAATCTAATCTTAATCTCAAGAAACTTGATAAACTTCCATTATATGTATTAAACTAATTATCCAATTCAAAAGTAGGAGGTTACGTCCATGAAAGAGGGTATACATCCAAAATATAAAGAAGCCAAGGTCGTATGCGCGTGCGGCGAGACATTTACTACAAAGTCGACACTCGAAAATATCCGCCTTGATATATGCTCAAAGTGCCATCCCTTCTTTACCGGAAAGCAGAAGCTTATAGATGCCGAAGGAAGGGTGGAGAAGTTCAGGAAGAAATACGCAAAGAAGTAGCTTAGATAGATACCGGGGGTTAGAGTTTAGCGTCTTGCTTAAAATCTAACCCTTTTTTATTGAAAAATAAGGGTGTGGGTAATAGGAAGGAAACTGTAATCTATGACCCATAACCCATAACCCGTAACCGAGGAATATGAAAAACATAGGTGGACAGGCTGTAATAGAGGGTGTGATGATGAAATCACCTGCAGGGTGGAGCGTCGCTGTCAGGGGACCGAAAGGTGATATAAGCCTCAAGCGCGAAAAGACGGACCCGATGACGGGCTTTCTTAAGCTGCCGGTTGTTCGGGGGTCGGTGGCGCTGTTCCAGGCGCTGCATATAGGGATCAGGGCGCTTGAATTTTCGGGTAATGTGGCCTACCAGGAGGAAGAGCAGGACAAACCGATCAGTCCCTGGAGCATGGGCCTTTCGATTGCTGCCGCCATTGCGCTCGCAGCAGCTTTTTTTATATTGCTGCCGCTGCTGCTTACAAAGGTGATGGGGAATTTTCTTCACGGAATTGCGCATAGTTCCATGTTGTTTAACGTTGTCGACGGAGTAATCCGCGTAATAATTTTTCTTTTCTACGTGTTTGCGATAGGGTTGTGGAAAGAGATGAGGCGCGTTTTTGAATACCATGGTGCGGAACATAAGGTTATATATACATACGAGGCAGGGGAATCGCTGACTGTTGAGAATGCTAAAAAGTACAAGCCCTACCATCCGAGATGCGGAACAAGCTTCCTTCTGATTGTCATGGTCATCAGTATAATAATCTTCTCGTTCATTCCCCAGCAATGGCCTTTTATCTACAAGGCAGCATCCCGTTTCATCCTTATTCCTCTTATTGCCGGTATCTCCTATGAAATGCTCAAGTTTACCGCCAGGATGAAGAATAACCCTGTGATCAGCCTTATGGTTGTGCCGGGTCTTCTGCTGCAGCGGATGACGGTCCGGGAGCCTGATGAATCCCAGATAGAGGTAGCTCTTGCCGCCATGCAGGATGTATTGAAAATGGAAGGAAGCTCCGGAGAGGTGTATGACAATGCTTGAGAAACTGCTCGAAATAGAAGAGAAACATGATGAAATAACCAGGGCGCTTGCAGATCCGGAAGTGCTGTCAAATACACAGGCATACAAGAAGTATTCCAAGGAGCAGTCGGACCTGATACCTATTGTTGAAAAAATAAGGGAGTACAAAAAACTTCTCTCCGGAATAGATGAGGTTGAAGAGATGCTCAGGGGCGGAGAGGGAGATATAAAGGAGCTTGCCCAGGAAGAGCTTGAGGAGCTGAAGAAAAGAAGGCCGCTGCTTGAGAACGAAATGAGGATGATACTGCTGCCGAAAGACCCGAGGGACGACAGGAACGTCATTCTTGAGATAAGGGCCGGGACAGGAGGAGAAGAGGCTGCCCTTTTCGGAGCAAGCCTGTTCAGGATGTACTCTAAGTATGCCGAGTCCCGCAAATGGAAGATTGAAGTGATTGACTCCAGCCCTACAGGGATTGGCGGCTTAAAGGAGATTGTTGCAAATATCACCGGCAAGGGTGTCTACAGTAAACTGAAGTATGAGAGCGGCGTTCACAGGGTGCAAAGGGTACCGGTAACCGAGACCTCGGGGAGAATACATACGTCAGCTGCAACAGTGGCTGTACTGCCCGAAGCTCAAGAGGTTGAGATAAGGATTGAGGACAAGGATATCAGGATCGATACTTTCTGTTCCTCGGGCGCAGGCGGGCAGAGTGTGAATACTACATATTCTGCAGTTCGGATCACCCATATTGCGACAGGACTGGTGGTGCAGTGTCAGGATGAGCGGTCGCAGCTCAAGAACCGTGAAAAGGCATTAAAAGTGCTGCGTTCAAGACTGCTTGAACTGGAGATACAAAAAAAAGAGAAGGACCGTGCAGCAGACAGAAAGACCCAGGTTGGCAGCGGTGACAGGAGTGAACGTATCAGGACATACAACTATCCACAGAACAGGGTTACTGATCACCGCATTGGCCTGACTCTGCACAAGCTCGATCACGTGCTCGAAGGGGCACTGGATGAACTTATCGATGCTCTGAACACTCACGATCAGGCTGAACGGCTGCAAGAACTGTGAACGGTGAAACGTGAAAAGTGAAACGTGAAAGGATAATAAATAATACTCGCTGTCTGTTCTTTGATTCATGTTTTTTTCTATTCACGTTTCTCTATTCACGTTTCACGTTCTTTTTATGACTGCCCTCGCTAAAATAAAAGAAATAGCAGTGCTTTTTGAACAGAGCGGCATTGAGGATCCTGCGCGGGAAGCCGAAATGCTTATCACCGGACTGCTGGGTATCGACAGAACTGCGCTTTACACTTACGATGCCGAAATACCGGAGGACAGGGCGCAGCATATCGATCGCCTTGCGGTGCGGCGCACCCGGGGAGAGCCGATTCAGTATCTTATGGGCTCCGTGCTTTTTTTCGGATTGACAATACATGTAGGAAGCGGAGTTCTTATCCCGAGGCCTGAGACGGAACTGCTCGTTGATGAGGCGATACGTCAAATGCGTAGGAAGGCAACACCTCACCTGACATGCCTTGATCTTTGCACTGGAAGCGGATGTATTGCGCTTTCCATGGCGCGACATTTTCCTGACGCGATTGTTTATGGAGTTGACGCTTCTGAAGCCGCAATGGTTTACGCAACGCAGAATGCATTGGCAAATGGTGTGCAAAATGTTCGTTTTAAGCTGGGAGACCTTTTTGCGCCTGTTAACACCTTGCATTTTGACTGTATTGTTTCCAATCCGCCTTATGTAAGCCATGATGAAATAAAAACGCTGCAGAGGGAGATAAGGGAACACGAGCCGATGTCGGCGCTTGACGGCGGCAGGGACGGTCTCGATTTTTACAGGCGGATTTTCAGGGACGCTCCTGCATATCTGAAAGACAATGGTATAATTATGCTTGAAATCGGGTTCGGCCAGTCAGCGGCAATAAGGGAGCTGGCACTGAGATCGGGTTTCACTCAGCCTCGTTTTATAGAGGACTTTGCCGGGATAGAAAGAGTCTTTACTGCAATATTACCAGGGGGGCGCTGATGGAACTGATCTCCAATTTCATTTCTATTTTCATGCACCTCGACAAGCATCTCAGCCTTATCATTCAACAGTATGGCGCCGCCACATACATTATCCTCCCGCTTATAATTTTCTGCGAGACCGGCCTTGTGGTGACTCCATTCCTTCCCGGCGATTCACTGCTTTTCGCCGCAGGCACATTTGCAGCCCTGGGTTCGCTTGATATCTCGCTGCTTTACGTGCTTCTTGTCTTTGCTGCGATGGCCGGCAATACTACTAATTACTGGATCGGATATTTTACCGGACCGAAGGTGTTCCATAGGGAAGATGTACGCTTCCTGAACAGGAAGCACCTGGAACGCACGCACCGGTTCTACGAGAAGTACGGCGGAAAGACCATAATAATTGCCCGCTTTATCCCTGTTGTGCGCACCTTTGCCCCTTTTGTAGCAGGCCTCGGGAGAATGACCTATACCAGGTTTATCAGCTACGATATTTTTGGCGGGACCGCATGGGTTGGGGCCTGTGTTTTTTCAGGATATTTCTTCGGCAATATCCCTTTTGTGAGGCGGAATTTTTCAGTCGTGATTTTAGCTATCATTATCATATCTGTGATGCCGGCGATGATTGAGTTCATACGCCACCGCCGGGGCCGCATGAAAAATCTGCAAGTTCCTGAATAACCACCCTGTCGCTTGTTACGATTATGCCCGCCGTGGGGTGGATCGGGGCCCACGGGAGATTTTATTAGCGGACCCTAAAACACCCTGCAGGCAGGCAACGATATGGGTTACTTCGGCATCCCGGAGAGCAGATCGACAACCTTCTGCGCTGCTGCGCCCAACTTGTGCGTATAAGCCATCATGTCGTTGTTCATCTTGACGCCTCTTTCGTGCATTGCTTTCATCGCACTGCCTCCCATGACTTCACTCAAAAGCTTGCTTCCGCCGGATATCATCATTTCACCATGCTCAACCGATTCCTTGTCGACGCCTTTTGCCATGTCCATCCGTCCAAGCATTACCAAAATGGATCCCTCCGCGGCCATATCGAGGGCATGGTTAATCAGGATATGCATATGATGCATCGTCATCATATCATCGGACATTTCGCGTTTCATTCCCATGTCTTCTGCAATATTCACGTATTCCAAAAGGGCATTGCCCAGTTCGTGGGTGTACTTCATGAGCGGGTCACTGCCATGCCCTGCCATGTGCAGGTTTTTCATCTCAGGCCCGCGCATCATTTGTTCTATCATCTCCTTGCCGTCGCCCATCATATGACGACCGTGCTCCATAGTCAACTGGTCCAACGAAGGCGCCATTTTCATATCAGCAAGCATAACAAGGTTCGACCCTTCTGTGACCATGGAAAGTCCGTGACTCATCATTATGTGCATATGGTGCATATCCATGTCAGCAGTCATGCCGTGCATGTCTTTCATGCCTCCCATCATACCGTGCATGTCGTTCATGTCTACGGCGTTTGCCGACCCGAGAGTCACTAAAGACAGGGCGATGATAAGAACAAAAATTCCACTAACAAACCGTATTCTCTTCTTCATCTTGAGACCTCCCTTTAACATATTCGATTATAGATACACTAATTATAGCAGCAGAGTTTAGCCTGTCAATTCGAGACAACACCCGAGACAACGCCACAGCTTTTCGCAATGGCGCACCCTATCAGCTGTGATATAATCAATACCGGCACTTATATACAAATCCGGCATGCAAGGACAATGGTTTAGGGAATGAGCGCAAGAGGAAGAATAGCAAGGGCGGCGGGCGTCATGTCGGCTGCAACATTTATCAGCCGGATCCTCGGTTATGTGAGAGACATGATCGTTGCCGGTTTTTTCGGGGCAACAGGGACTGCGGATGCCTTTTACGTAGCTTCCAGAATCCCTAATCTGTTGAGGGACCTCTTTGCAGAAGGGGCGACGTCTTCGGCGTTTGTCCCGGTACTTACCGAATATCAGACACGTTATGGAGAGAAGGAGGCCAACGAACTTGTCAGTTCGACCTTTTTGTTTATTATTATTGTTGTAGGACTTATCTGTCTGGCAGGTATAGTTTCAGCCCCGGCTATTGTTGCGGCCATTGCTCCAGGCTTTCTGAAAGATCCTCAGAAATTGTCCGAAACAATTTTTCTTACAAGGATCATGTTCCCTTTTTTGCTTTTTATCAGTCTCGCCTCGCTTACCATGGGGGCGCTCAACACCAGGCAGGTCTTTTTTATTCCGGCTCTCGCTCCTGCCATTCTCAATGTCGTTAATATAATTTGTATATTGATGCTCGCTGATCGACTGGCAAATCCGATCGTTGCGGTGGCAATAGGTTTTATAATCGGCGGTTTTGTGCAGTTTGCATTTCAGGTGCCCTCTTTTTATAAACTGGGATATACACTTACACGGCGACACAGGGAAAGTTCGGCACGCGGAAACTCCGTAGAATTAACGTCCCAGCCTATCCCCTCACCAGCGTCACCGCGTGGTCCCTTCTGGCATCCGGGGCTTAAAAAAATAGGCCGGCTTGTTATTCCAATCACTGTAGGACTTGCAATTACACAGATCAATATCTTTGTAAGTACAATTCTGGCCTCAAATCTGCCTGAAGGCAGTATTACCTACCTCTACTATTCCATGCGTTTGATCCATTTCCCTGTAGGTGTTTTCGGTGTTGCCATGGGGATGGCAGTGCTGCCGTCCCTGTCGGAGCATGCAGTAAAAGGGGAAAGAGACAAGATTAAGGAGGATTTCTCATTTGCGCTGCGCTTTTTGTTCTTTATCAGTGTGCCTGCCATGGTGGGGCTTATAGCACTCCGGTTTCCAATCGTATCCACTCTTTACCAGAGGGGAAAATTCGGCGTTGCTGCCACAATCGGAACTGCTGACGCTCTGATGTTTTATTCTGTGGGGATCTGGGCCATGGTGGGCGTCAGGGTGATCGCTGCCACGTTTTACTCCATGCAGGATACGAGGACGCCGGTCATGACGGCAGCTGCAACGATGGTAATTAATGTCTTGCTGAGCCTGCTTCTCATGGGCCCGCTGAAGCACGCCGGGCTTGCTTTTGCGAATGCCCTTGCAGCGATGTGCAATTTTATGATGCTCTTTTTTTTCCTCAGAAGAAAACTCGGCGGAATAGGGACGGGCAGGATCGCGCTCTCTTTTATAAAAACTTTTTCAGCATCTGCTGTGATGGGAATAGCCGGATGGTTTTTGGCGGGCCGTTACGGACTCTGGACTTTGAGTGGACATGGTCTGAGCAAAGCGGCATACCTCAGTACAACTATGTTTTTTTGCGCCGGGGTATATGCTGCAACAGCGTATTTTATAAAAAGTGAGGAATTGGTGTATATAATAAACAAAGTTAAAAGTAGAAAGTTAAAAGTAAAAAGTTAAAATTGGTTTTTTTACTTTAGTAATAAATATTGCTGCCGGGATTAGCCCTGTGCCTTTTGACTCTTATCTTTCCATCGGGAGGGGAAGATCATTTTAAAGGTGGTGCCCTTTCCCATCTCGCTTTCGATCTTTATCTCTCCAAGATGCTCCGTAACTATTTGTTTCACGAGCGGCAGTCCCATTCCGAAGCGTTTGCTTTTTGTGCTGTAAAAACTATCAAAAATCCTCTCAATATCTTCAGCCTTAATCCCAGCGCCTTTATCAGAAATGGTAAGCACCACATTGTCGTTTTCAAGAGAAGTGCTGAGTTGAATCAGGCCGCCGTCGCAAGTCGCGTCAAGGGCGTTCCTGAGGACATGAAATACGGCAACCCTCATCAGGCCTTTTTGAATGTTTATGTTTATCGGCTCGTCAAAAAGATTGACCGAAATGAGCACGCCCCTGTCCGAGGCTTCTTTGGAAACTAAAGCCGTCACCTCCTTCACGATGTCGTTGAGGTTCTCGTATGAAAACCTGGACCGTTTGGTTTTAAACATGTTTTCAAAATCACCCACCACGTTTTGTAATTTTTCGCATTCAGAGATCACATCCTGAAGGTCTTCCTCAAGCTTCTCACCCTCTTTTTTTTTCCTGAGCACGCGCCTGCATGCAATCCCTATTGTGGCCGCAGGGTTCCTCACCTTGTCGGCAACAGACAGTGCCATAAGACCCATTGTCCGTTCAGCTACGATGTCTTCAAGTTCCTGGGTCAATTCCGATAATTCCATGTTGACTTTTTCTATCTCTTTCTTGTCTGCGAGTATCTTAAGGTGAATATCATAAATCCTGATGAAAAAGATGCTGATCGAACCTACAATAAAAAAACTGATGATATTTATACTGCCGCTTACCGGTTCAATGATGTCCCATATATCGCGCGATCCCGACGCTATCAGGAGATGCTGCATAACATGACCGACCGAACGCGAAACGGAATAGAGTACAAACGATGATGAAAGCCAAGTCATATAATGCCATAAAATATTTTCTCTGTTCCTCGCATGAAGTTTCAGGCTCGTTGCCAGGCTGAATAACGACAGCACTACAAATACGGCGGCCCCTGCGAAAGATACTGCAAATACCGGCAGCAAAGGAAGTACTAAGGATGAGGCCGTTACCGGTGATGGTCTGTTCTCTTCGGCCAAATGCTCACTCAATCCTTTATAAAACAGCAACATTGCAATATCGATCAGGACATAGTCAAAGCTTGCGAAATAAAAGAAATAATCCTTGTAGTCAAGCGATATGCTTCTCTTAAAGTATTCCAGTCCTGCGTTGCCTCCAATAAAGTGAGAGGGGTCTATTTTCAGAGCCGATATCTGACCGAAAAACACTATAATGTCCCATATGATGAAACAAATGAGTGAGAAGAAAGTATAACGCCAGCCTTTTTCTTTTTGGAGCCCGTTCCGGAGCATGGCCCACAACACAAGGAAACAGGCAATGAGGAAATATGTACGGGCGGCCTCATTTACAAATGTCGCAGGGTAATCGTGGGTCACAAAAGCCCCGGCTTGGGAAGGCTCCAAAATGACACACAGGCAGGTGATAGTTCCGATAAGATTCAGTGACGCAACATTAAAGGGGATTTTCCAGACAGATGCAGCGCGATGCCCAAATTTAAGCAAGTTCTCCACAACAGGAAATATAACAAATTTTGCAACTTTTGACAGTATTTCTCTTTACAAGTATTGTAAACGCATTTTAAAACCCGGGCATTGTGCAAGTTGAGAAAAGGGCGGAATCGGTCTTCCGCCCAGATCGCCACCCCGGCAGCGAATCCCCAAGTCGATACCCAAATGCCGATTAACACCCAGACGTCCTCATGCCAACCAGCAGCGCGGAAATTCGGCTTTTCAAAGAGGTTTAGCCGCCAGAGATGTATCCACTTCGAAGCTACAGTTCGACCTCTCCCCCCGGTCACAGCGTTGACGCACAGGAACCCCTATCAGCTCGGTCATTAAGGATTCAATCGCAATACAAATCCCTGCATGAGCGGTTACAGCTTCTGCAAGTGGACATCCATGTCCCCTGATAATCAACCTTTCCCCCTCTTCTTCAATGTCAGCGAGGCCCCCGAGGGCCTCATAAAATTTGACGGCATCCTCAACCCTTTCTCGCAGGTTCCGTGCCGGATGGGGCTTTGAGTTCGCAATTTTTTGTCCAAGCTTTTTCATGACAGACTTAAATTCTTTCCCTGACATCTGGTCAGCTAATACATCCAACAAATTGGCAAGCATTGAGGGATAAGCCTTAGAGAAATATAAATCCACGTCTCGAGTAGAACCGTAAATCAAAGCCGGCTTACGTGTGCCCTTTATCTCACCAACAGGCTCAACGAGACCTTCTCCCCGAAGCAGGGCGATCTGAGCACGGATAGCGTTTTCCGTGATTCCAAGCTCTTTTGCTAAATCTTCAACTGTACACTTGCGGGTGCGTAAAAGATGGACAATGCGATTACGAGTACCAGTTACTTTCTTATTCAAGCGTTATCTCCTAATCTAATCAAGCATAAGCTAATGAATTAAAAATGTCAAAAAAGCGTATTAACACAATCAATTACTTGACTTTATTGATCTTTCATGATATAGATTGATTAAAAGCTAATAAGGCGATGGACCTTTTTTTAGAAGATTATCATTGATTGCCACGAAAGGGATACTATGCGTATCTATTTGAAGGAGCGCCGCTCCGAGACGACCGGTGTAATGTCGTTCATTTTCGACTTGGGCGGTCAACAGCTTGATTACAGGCCCGGACAAATCTTGCATTATGAACTGGATGCCCTCGCATTTCCAGATGAACGCGGCAATCGCAGACATTTCACTATTTCAAGTTCACCCACTGAAGAAGGGGTTGTGATGTTCACAACCAGAATTCGAGGCAGCGGGTTCAAGGAAACCCTGCGGCAGGCTCCGATAGGATACGAACTCACCTGTGAAACTCCCGAGGGAGAATTTATCCTTCGGCAGGGAGAAACACGCCTGCATCATGTCTTTATCGCCGGAGGAATAGGCATAACGCCTTATCGTTCGATCTTGCGGTACTCGGTGGATATGAAGGAGCCATTAAACGTACTCATGTTGTACTTCAATCGTTCGTCAGATGATATAATTTTTCTGCGGGAACTGGAAGACATAGCGCGGCAGATGCCTACCTTTTCACAGGTTAACGTGCTCACAGAGCCCGAAGAAGGTTGGAAGGGGGAACAAGGGAAATTAGATGAAGCAATCCTGCGCACGTTGGTTCCTGATCCCGATAGAATGTGTTTCTGGGTGAGCGGCCCCCCGGGCATGGTGAGCTCATGCAGGGGGTTACTCGAACTGATCGGCGTCAACGAGCAAAGCATCCGCACCGACAGATTTATGGGCTATTAGTTCTTTGAAGGCTCAAAGCGGGAGAGGTCCGTACAAACAACTTTAATCAATCTAAAGGAGGCTATATGTGTTACACATGTGGATGTGGCAATCCGGGCGACAACATGGGCGATCCAAGGAATATAACTGATAAAACATTTGAGGAGGCAGCGAAGGCTGCCGGTGAGACGCCGGAAGAGGCAAAGAGAAATGCTCTTAAACTTCTCAGGAAAATACTGAAAGAAGAAAAATAGGGTTCTTTGTGTTAACAAATCGGCTTGTTCATTCATGGGTCAAAATACAACGCCGATAGTGGGTGAAATCAGGAAGCCGATTTACACTGAAGTCTCATAACTTTTACTTCGATCCGGAGAAAATGGGCAGTTCAATTTTCGAGGGAGGAGCATACCATGAAAATTTTGATCGTTGATGATGACGTAAATAACCTATTATTAACAAAACTGGAACTTAAAGACGAACTCTGGGATGTGATTACGGCCTCGAATGCCCATGAAGCTATGGAACTTTTTAGGAGTGAAGCCCCCGACATGTTAATCGTCGATGTAGACATGCCTGGCATCGATGGAATAACACTATTGAAGAAAATTAAGGCGATACGACCAGAAATGCCCATCGCGATCTTTACCGGCTTTGATCAGACAGCTTTGACTGTACCAACTGAAGTTGACGTTTTTATAACCAAGTCATATTCTTGCGACAAAATAAAGGAATTTGTCAGAAGTTATGCTCATTATGTATAGACAATTAGAAAGATCGAAACCGTTACCGTGGGAACTAAATAACAACCGGTACGGTGAAAACAATACTTAAAATAACGAGCCTCTCTTTTGGCTTAATGTCCCTCACCAATAGTCTACTAAATCCCGCAGGTCTCCATCGAACCCCTCCTCGGTAGAGGTTGCAGGTTACATGAAAAAAATTGTGATCCCTATCACATACAATCAAAGCGAATATTCCTATAATAAAAGCAGAGAAGTGCGTAAATCTTTTTTATGATTCAGCATTCTGACTTTTCCGGCTGCCGGTGCCGGAAGCCTGCCCTTGAATGCTGTTATAGGATGGAAATGACACGCTTTGATTGCAGGTATAACATGAGAAAAGCATTAATAATGTCTATACTTTTTACCCTTTTTATGCCTGCAAGCGCTTTTCCCATCGATATTAACGAAGCTACGGACGGGCTCTTGCATAAGTGGATTCCCTGGCGCGAGAAAGTTAAAATAATTGATGAAATTTCACATATAGAGAGTCAAAAAGTTCTGGGAACTCTTATTGCTATTTATAATGACGGCTCTTTAAATTTTGCTTGTCCAGCCATTCTTTATCATACTGTAAACGGGTTAAGGTATTTTGAGGGCAATGACAAGGCAGTGAAAATTGTCAGAGAAGGAACGCATCATAGGGAGCCTGAAGTCAGGATGATCAGCCTGGAGGTTTTGGGTATAATAGGGTCAGAGGATGATATTGATTATCTGAAACCATTTCTGGCAAGTAAAAGTTATTTTGAATCCAATTACGCACAAATTGCCATTGATAGAATTAAAAAACGGACCGAAGTTCCGCAAAAATAACTTGTTGTTTTATAAAGGGGGAAAAGCGTACGCTTTTCCCCCTTTATTTGCCGAACAAAAGCGCAGTATTAATGCTGCGACTATTTCTGTTCTGTCTTTTTTTCTCCTTTCATCTGACCTTTCTCATGCATCTTTCCCATGTCATGATGCATCTGGCACTTGCATTCCCCACCTCTCATGCCATGTCTCATCATTTCATGTTTCATCATCATATGGCTTATCATCGAATTGAATTCTTTTTTCTGGTCTGCATTAAGGTTGGACTTTATCTCCTCCATGGCCTTGATATGCATCATCTTCATTTCTGTTTTCAAGCCCTCTATCTTTTTTACTGCTGCCTCGGCAGCTGTCATGTCCACAGGGTCCTTCGTGAGGATTTCCATCAGTTCAATCTTGGCCACTTTGACATCAGCCTTCTCTTTTATCATTACTTTCATGGTGTTCAGATGAATCTGCCGAACAGCTTCCATCTGCTTTTTATCAAGTCCGAGTTTTTTGAACATGCCCATAAATTCATGCGGGCCGCCGCAACCGCAGCCGTCTTCATGATTATACATACCACCGTGAGGAGCGTTGCTTTTTTCTTTCTCTGCCGCACCAGAATTAATTGCAAGCCCCATTACAAATAGAAGCGAGAGTAAAACCAGGAATACTTTTTTCATATTTTTCCTCCTCATGTAACTTACTGCCAACCGACAGTTTGATCTCTACATATGTTTAGTCGATAAAAACGACCATAAGGTTACAAGACAGATAAATACTTAAACTGAACAGTAAGTTAGTAGTCAATCAACTACAGATTTCCCCGCAGCCTCTCCGAATCGAGCACCCGCTTTATAGCGAGATGATAGGCGGCCTTTCGCATCCTGCAACGTGCCTCGCTGCAAGCAGAAGAGACATCGTTAAAAGAGCTTACCATGATATTTTTCAGCTTCCGCAGGACTTTCTCTTCTGTCCAGTAACTGCCGTTCAGGTTCTGGCTCCATTCAAAATAGCTTACTACTACGCCTCCGGCATTCGCAAGCACGTCAGGCAGAACCATGATTTTTTTGTCAAAAAATATATCATCAGCTTCTGTCGTCGTGGGCGCATTGGCAAGTTCCAGAACGACCCTTGCCTTCACCTGATCTGCGTTGCCTCTGTGAAGCTGGTCGGAGAGGGCGGCCGGGACCAGAATATCGCAGTCGCAAGCCAGTAATTCCTCATTAGTTATGTTTTTGCCTCCTTTATAATCGAGCAGGCTTCCAGTTTCCCTATAATGCTGCATTACCCCGTGAATATCGAGGCCCGCCGGGTCCATTATGCCACCTTCTATAGCGCTGACCGCCACCACCTTGTAGCCCCCTTCAAAAAAAAGCCGGGCCGCATTTTCTCCAACGTTGCCGAAGCCCTGAATGGCCACCCTCGCCCCGTTTTTGTCCATTCCGGATTTTTTAAGCGCTTCTTCAAGGACATAGATTCCTCCCAGGGCAGTAGAGTAATGCCTGGCCTTTGTGCCACCCAGGTCAACCGGCTTGCCGGTGACTACTGCCGGCACATGTTCTCCGTTTATCCTTTCGAACTCATCCATGATCCAGACCATTATTTTTTCATCAGTGAAGACGTCAGGAGCCGGGATATCCTTGAAGGGGCCGATAAAGTTCCGTATTGCGCGTACGTATCCTCTTGTCAGTTGCTCCAACTCGTTCCTGCTGAGATCTCTTGGGTTTACTACAACCCCGCCTTTTGACCCCCCGAAAGGAATATTTACCACTGCGCATTTGAGCACCATCAGAAAAGCGAGGTCTTTTACGTGATCAATAGTCAGGTCGGGATGAAACCTGATCCCTCCCTTGGCCGGCCCTCTTGCATCGTTGTACTGCACACGATGACCTATAAACATCCTGGTTTTCCCCGAGTCCATTCTTACAGGGAAATGCACTGTAAATGAGCGTCGCGGCATTGCCAGCAACTCCAGCTCTTCTTCCGCCAGCTCCATGTCCGTATAAATTTCACTGATCTCCTTCAGAAATAATTTACAAACATTCCTGTCATCAACATGTATTCTTTCGTAAAAATTTATTGTCACTGTTTCACCCCTCTGTTATAGTTACTGAAATTGTACATTAAAAAAAACCGGAATTCTATTTTCCGAATTGCCTCATCTATTCGAAATAGGATTATGCGATTTTTCAGAAAAATTAGAATGGGTGGCTGTAATGGGCAGCGGCAATGGAGAGAAGTTCAGCAACAACCTGACTGCAATTAAACATCTTACATTCGTCATACCCGCGAAGGCGGGTATCCACTTTTCATCATGAGCGGCTCGTATTAAAAATAAGTTGGAAAGAATGGATTCCCGCCTTCGCGGGTATGACGAATGTAAAGGCAACAGGCATTCCTCAAGGGTTGAAAGCCGGTGCGATATGCTATAATTATTCTGTTATGCCTTACGCCCGTCCGTTGAGTAAACTTTACTGCATTGGGGAGAACCATTGTTAGAGTTATTTAAGCAAATCAGATGGCAGGATGGTCTTGATATTGCTGTCGTTACGGTAGTCCTTTACAGGGTACTCCTCATCGTCAAGGGCACCAAGGCCGCGCAGATGCTGATCGGTCTTGGTGTGCTGGTGGTTGCATTTTTTTTCGCAAGGTATTTTCAACTATATACGATGGACTGGATCATCCAGAGTTTCTGGTCGCAGGTTGTTATCGTGCTGATAGTGCTTTTCCAGCCTGAAATCAGAAGGACACTGGCCCAGATGGGGGAGTCCTCATTTTTCCAGAACCTGACTGTTGCCGAGGAGTTGAAATCGCTCGAACAGATAGTCAGGGCGTCCATAGCCCTGGCGCACAGGAACATTGGGGCTTTGATCGTTATTGAAAGAGAGGTCAGTCTCAAGGATTATGTTGAAATTGCCACGGCTCTTGACGCCAAGGTTTCCAAGGAACTGCTGCTGTGCATATTCCACCCTACTTCACCTATTCACGATGGCGCGATCGTTATAAGAGGGAACAGGGTAGTTGCCGCAGGATGTTTCCTGCCGATAACGCTCGGCTCAGGTATAAGCAAATCACTTGGCACCCGCCACCGCGCCGCTATTGGCATTACTGAAGATACTGATGCAGTGGCCATTGTTGTTTCTGAGGAGACTGGAACTGTTTCAGTGGCAATGCACGGGAGCTTTGAAACTCATGTAGACATGGGAGCACTGCGAGATATACTTACCGATGTTTTTGCGGAATCTAAAAAGGTAAAAGGTGCTGCGGCAAAACCTTTTCAAAAGACCGATGCAGAAAAAACCTGAAACCACGGCAGGGCGCAAATGAAGAAGATAATTTTCAGTAATCCAGGCACAAAGATCTTTTCGTTATTACTGGCGATATCAATGTGGATATTTGTCACCTACAGGGGACAATCGGAAATGGCTGTTGATGTGCCCATCGGGTTCAAGAATGTGCCTCAGGGACTCGAACTTTTGCGCGAAAGCGCAAAGACGGTGGCTTTGAATTTACGCGGCCAGGAGAGGTTGTTGAAGAGCCTGAAGCCGATGGATATCAACGTATTTATCGACCTCTCACATGCAAAGAGGGGCGAGTCGACATATTATTTGGACAAGAACGCTGTCTTTGTACCGGGGACCGTGGATATCCTGAGAGTAGATCCTACATCTGTCAGAGTAGTGCTCGATGGATCAATGGCAAAGACGCTTCCGGTTAAGGCAGCTATTATAGGAGCCCCGGAGAAGGGATTCAGAATCGTTTCTGTTGATGTCAAGCCTTCTGAAGTGACGGTTGAGGGCGCCAGGACAGAGCTTGAAAGAATAGCGGTGCTGAGGACCGAGGCAGTCGACGTTACAGGGTTCGATTCTGATATCAAGGAGACCGTCCGGCTTAATATAAATGGCAGGAACATAAGGACCCGGACACCGGAAGTGACCGTGAGCATCGGTATAAAGAGGTAATTCAATGAAATTGTTCGGCACAGACGGGATCAGGGGGAAAGTGAACAAATATCCCATGACCCCTGAAAATGTTCTGCGTGTAGGGATGGCCATCGCTTCGGTCGTGAAGACCGACCACGGGCGGCGTATGGTATTGATAGGCAAGGACACCCGGCTTTCCGGATACATGATCGAAAGCGCTCTTACCTCAGGCCTCTGTTCGAAAGGGATGGATGTCACTCTTGTCGGACCTATACCAACCCCTGGAGTCGCTTATCTCACGCGAGCACTGCGGCTTGATGCCGGCATAGTAATTTCGGCCTCGCATAATCCATTTGAGGATAATGGCATAAAGATTTTTTCTTCCGATGGCTTTAAGCTTTCTGATGAACTCGAACAGAGAATGGAGCGGCTGATAGAAGATGACAATTTCCCGGCGCGGCGTGCTTCAGGGGAAAGGATCGGCAAGGCATACCGTCTGGATGACGCCTCAGGTCGTTACATAGAGTATATAAAATCTACCATTCCGAGGGGGGCTGACCTGGAGGGACTGAAAGTTGTGGTCGATGCGGCCAATGGCGCTGCATATAAGATCACGCCGGTTCTGCTGGCAGAACTTGGCGCGCAGGTTGTGGCAATAAACGATAAGCCGAACGGCACCAACATAAATGACAGCTGCGGCTCCATGCATTTGGAGTGCGTTGCCCGAGCGGTCAGGGAAGAAGGAGCCCATGCCGGTATTGCGCATGATGGCGATGCTGACAGGACGCTCCTGGTGGATGAGCGCGGGTGCGCGGTCGATGGAGACATGATACTTGGGATATGGGCATCCGAGCTTAAAAAGAATGGGAGATTACAGGGGAACGGCGTCGTTGCTACGGTCATGAGCAATCTCGGTCTTGAACGGTTTTTGGCCGAAAAAGACATCCGGCTTCTGAGGACAAGGGTTGGCGACCGCTATGTTGTTGAAGAAATGATAAAGGGCGGTTACAATCTGGGCGGCGAGCAATCCGGGCATATCATTTCGTTTGATTACAATACGACTGGAGATGGGCCTATAACCGGGCTGCAGGTGTTGTATTTAATGAGGAAACAAAAGAAGCTGCTTTCCGAGCTGGCTTCCGGGATTGCACTCTATCCGCAGGTGCTTCTGAACATTCCGGTTGCAGAGAGGAAGGACATTAAAAAAGTTCCGGAGATAACCCGGGCTATAGATGATGCAACGGCAAAACTCGGCAGCAAAGGCAGAATGCTTGTCAGGTCCTCCGGCACCGAGCTTAAGATACGGGTGATGGTAGAGGCCGAGGACCCGGACATGGCAAGAAGCATGGCTGAACAGGTGGCAGGAGTAATACAACACAACCTGGGCGTCTGAGCACCAGTCATGCAGTATGTAATTGCCTTCATTTATGGTTCCGCTCTTGTTTACGTGTGCCGTTTTTTTCCGGTAACGGGTCTTTTTCTGTCACTTCCTATACTGGGACTTACAGTCAGGCAAAACCTATTCAATATAAAACACACCGTCAGGCGCAGACTCCTGTCTGTTTCCGCAGTTTTGCTGATGGCGCTTCTCGGTTTCTGCTCTGCACACCTGCGCTCTGTTTCGCTGCTGCCTGTTTCAGAGGTTGCCGGAGAAACGATACAGGTTGAAGGGACTGTGCGTTCTGAGGCAGTACCCTTATATTCTCACCCTGACAGCTTCTCTCATGTTATAGACATCACCGATGCTGTTGATAGACCCGGCAATCATCTGAGCTTGCGGGAAATGAGGGTCATAAGCAGCAGCCCTATGACTCCGGGCCTGCCGTATCTCATCACGGTGCATGTTCCTGCAGACGCGTACTTTATGAATCCAGGCAGCAGGAACGGACTATCAGGCTATGCACTCGGGATTGAACCTGTCAACAGTCCTCCAGGCGCGATATGGGAACGCCCCATAAAATTTTTCCAGGCATCACGGGCCGGGCTTAATACCGCTTTTAAGCGGTATCTCTCCCCGGAGTCGGCCTCCTTTGTAATGGCGCTCATCACAGGTGAGCGCGGGCTGGTGGCAAAAGAAACAAACAACGCCTTCAATGTTACAGGACTTTCTCACCTTCTGCACAAAGCCGGCTTGCATTTTGGATTGCTTTTTTTATTTCTCTTTGAGGCGACCAGGTTTTTTATAAAAATGCTTCCCGATAAGATTTTCTCCCGGCTCACCCTTTATGCGTCACCCTCACAGATTGCCGCCCTCGTCAGTCTGCCCTTCATGGTCTGGTACCTGGGAATTTCACCTCCTGACTTCGGTACCGTAAGAGCTTTCATAATGGTCTGTTTCTTCTTATTTGGTCTTTTGATCCAGAGAAGCGGATTTTGGCTTAATAACCTTCTGATGGCAGTTTTTATTATTGTCGTCTGTCAGCCCGATTCACTGACCGAGCTGTCATTTCAGTTGTCGGTTGCCGCCGTGCTTTGCATCGGCCTGGCTGCAGGAGGCAGGCAGGAGGGCAAAGGTCCTTCCCTTGCGTCTTATATCCGCTCCTCGCTGCTTATAACCATAGCTGCAAATGCGGGCACAGCCCCTCTTATTATCAATTGCTTCCATATCTTTTCTATTGTTTCGCCTTTGACCAACTTAATTATTATTCCTGCTGTAGGGTTTGTCATCCTGCCCCTGGCTTTTTTTTCTTCATTTTTCTTTCTCCTTTTTGATATCTTCCCTTTCCATGGGGTGCTGGACGCATTTACCGGGCATGTTTTATCGTTGATTACTTATATGGCCCGATGGCAATTCATTGCGGTAAGGGTTCCCTCATTTCCTCCGGTACTGCTCATTTTCTTTTACGCGGGTCTCGTAATATTTACGGCGATAATTTATTACAGAGCTAAAGAGCTTGCGCGGAGTGCTGCATCCGACCCGGGACTATCCCTGTCCACACGCTCTGGTTTTTCATTTTTCCGTTCTTTGGCTTTCCCTTGCTCCTTAGCTCTGGTTCCTGTAATAATTTTTACATTCTCAGCCTGCCTTGCCCGGCATAGACTATCTGTTACCTTTCTTGATGTTGGCCAGGGTGATGGCGCAGTCATTGAACTGCCTGACCGCCGTACGCTGATTATGGATACCGGAAACAGCGGTTTCCAGGTCGGCGAGTTTCTGCGCTACAGGGGTATCGATGAAATTGAGGCTATCATGCTGTCTCACGGACATCATGATCATACGGGCGGGCTTGAATATCTTATTAATACTTTTAAAGTACACTCGATTTGGGACAACAACCGTCTCATATTCAAAACAGGAATTCTTAAAAAAGTCGGACACCGGGGACTGCAAAGGGGAGATGTGCTTCACGGCGGTGGATATGCGATCAATGTGTTTCACCCTTATGAGGGTTTTTATTCCGGAGGCGCAAATAGGTCTGAAGAAAACTCCGAAGAAAACAATGATTCCCTGGTCCTGAGGGTGCAGGGGACCGCAGCTTCTTTTTTGTTCACGGGAGACGTGGAGAAGGAAGGCGAAGAGGACACGGCCCATACCGGGCCGGCTCTTAAAAGCACTGTGCTGAAAGTAGCCCACCACGGCAGCCGCACTTCGTCATCCGAAGTATTCATAAACGACGTTTCACCAGAGATTGCAGTAATCAGCTGCGGACGGAAAAACAGGTTCGGCTTTCCGCATGACCAAACCTTGTTAACGCTTGCCAATTGCCTGGTATACAGGACTGACAGGGACGGAGCGGTAGGGATTCGTGAAGGGGACAACGGCAGGGTGCAGGTGAAGACATGGAAAGATTTTCAGATTACTGAAGCAAAGGGGATCAGTGATGAATGGAGGAACATAAACCGGCTGTTTTGGGTATGGTGAAGTTGCCTATAATGTCCGCCAATGAAGAGGGATATCTAAGTTATCCAGGGATCACTATCGACAGCAACGTCCCCGGAGACGGCCAGTTAACTATTTCACAACATCATTCTTATAATCGGAAAACGCAACGGTCAAGTCAGCAGCAAGGTCGCGGTGACCGTAGGCTGTCGTGTAAATAACTACTAGTACTATAAAAAATATAGACAAGATAGCTGTGAACAGACGTATGTTCTTTATGATGGATCTTGCTTTCATAGCAATCAATAATCCTTAATTAATTATCGGCAATCTCCAGATTATCTTGAGTCATATCTGAAGAGAGACTATAAGCTAATAATGAAACTGTCCCTCCGGTGGAAGTCAGGCTGTTCGCTCCTATGAGTTAATGCCCAATAGGCAAGGGTACCATCTGTATCCTTAATGACAGCAGATATTCCAGCCTCCAGACTATGGGCAGGCCTGATAATCTCCCCTATATCGAATTCCAGATAAAGCGTTAGAGCGTTATCGTCTCTAAATACATTAAAAGGAAGTTCGGAAAAGGCAAGCTCTTCCTTCATGCCTTTCCTGTATGCGTCATAGCGATAGACGTTCCAGCATCCGGAAGGGGAAAAATTGAATTCCCAGTAATAAGGTTCAAGCTTGTCAGCAATAAAGAGCTCAAAACAGGTTTCCTCCCAAAGCTTGTTCTTCCTGATTTTTATTTCCGATGGAGCTGGAATTACCATTCCTGCGGGCCCGGAGATGTTACAATTTAGAGCGATTCTATTTGAGCATCGCAAAATATCCCCATTAATTATGAGAGAGGATAAAGGGCCGGAGGTCGCAAAGGGACAAAGTGCAAAGCCTTGTTTTTTCATTTTGTGGTTGAACCTAAGGAACGCAGCCGATTTACTATTCCGCGCTGATCAGGTTGTTATGCGGTTTTTCGTAAAAGCTCCCGAATGGCGTTCCCCAACCGACTTATACCAATATCTATAGTTTCTTCATCAACACACGAAAAATTCAGACGAAATGTTCTTGTACCGGTTTTATTAATATAGAAAGGGTCACCCGGCACAAATATGACCTTGTCTTTTATTGCAAGATTAAATAGATCAAGCGATGTTGTGTTTTGCGGTAATTCAGCCCAGAGAAACATCCCGCCTTCAGGTTTGGTATAACTTACGTCCGGCGGAAAAAATTTTGTTATGCTGCTTAGCATTGCCCGGCATTGTTTACCATATACATCCCTGATCGTGTTTATGTGTGTCTCAAAATCATTGTCCTTTAAGTACTGATAAATAATACTCTGCGTAAAATGACTGGAGTGAAGGTCAGATGCCTGCTTTGCAATAATAAGTTTGTCCATGATGTATTTTGGAGCCGCAATCCAACCTATCCTGAATCCCGGTACAATCGTTTTAGAAAAAGAACCCAACAGCACCGTATTATCTGCAAGCAATTTTTTAAAAGACTGTTTCCTTACACCCATAAATCTCAAATCACCATACGGGTCATCTTCGATTAATATGGTATTTGTTCCTTGAAGTATTTCAGAAACATCGAGTCTGTTGTCTTCCGAATACGTGATTCCTGAGGGATTCTGGAAATTTGGAACTGTATACATTAACCTTGGTTTTTCAGATCTCACTATTTCCCGTAGTTTCTGTGTGTCGATGCCATTATCAGAAACCGGAACAGGAAGAAACTTGGGCTTGAAAATTGAGAACGCCTGAATTGCTCCCAAGTACCCTGGTTCTTCTATTATCATTCCATCGCCATCATTAAGCAGAATTTTCCCCAACAGATTCTAATCCCTGCTGAGAACCACTTGTAATCAGAATGTTTTCGACAGGGATGTCAAGTTGATTCTTTTGACGATAACGCTCTGAGATATATTCTCTCAGTTTCAGATAGCCCTCTGAATTGCTATACTGGAAAATATCACATCCATGAATGCGAAATACCATATTTGTTGCTCTCTCAAGCTCTTTAGCAGGAAAATATTCTCTGTTTGGGAGTCCACCGGCAAAGGAAATTATTGAAGGGTCGAGAGCGACCTTTAGTATTTCACGAATGAATGAACGTGGAACGTCCGTAATCCGGTCAGAAAATATACTATCCATTAAACTTACTCTTTGTAGGCAACGAAGAAGATCCTTTTAAATGGAAAGAGGATCTTACCGTCTCTATGAACTGCATATGCCTGCCTGCATTTATCCAGTATATCGTTTGCGAATTCCTTTCTGTTTTCATCGTCCGGGAGCTTTTCAAGGAAAGGCCTCAATCCAGTGCCTTTATACCATTCTATCAAATCTGCATGAGAACTCAGGACATGATAGTAGGTAGTTTCCCAGATGTCAAGTCCGGAGGAGGCAAGCGGACAGAGTATATTAAAATAATATTCCACGCTATGATAGTGTAACAGCTTCTCACATCCGCCGGTAAATCCTGACCATTTTTTCCCCGAAGACACGGAAAGCAAGGCCTTATGCAGTGGTGACCCATCATTTGCAGGTACCTGGACAGCCAGCGCTCCTCCAGGTTTTACAATTTTTAAGAGCCTGGGAATCAGAAGGTCATGATCAGGCATCCATTGTAAAACAGCATTTGAGAATACAATGTCATAAGTCTGATCGGGATCAAGCTTTGAAGCGTCCGCCAGCAACCATTCCTGATCCGGAAAATCCGCTTTTGCTTTTTCGATCATCTCGCGTGAGTTGTCAAGGCCGATGATCCGTGCATTGGGCCAGTGCTCACATAAAACTTGCGTGCTGTTTCCGGGTCCGCAGCCAATATCAATAACAGTAGCGGGATTTTCAATCCCGACCTTTCGTGCAAGATCTATCGAGGGTTGAGTTCGTTCATTTTTAAATCTTAGATACTGATGCGGGTTCCAGGTTGCCATTTTTTTTCCGGTGCCTTTTTGACGAACGCGGTGCGGCACTTCTACGGCCAGACAGGACCGGTATATGGGCGATATTGCGCCCCCGTTGCAACACCTGTCCATACAGTAACGGTGTTGCTGCCGTAATTTGCCACCCATACATTGCCCGCTGAGTCTATGGCAAGGGCGCTCGGATTATTACCGACTGTAAAAGTATTAAGCAACGCGCCATTGGACATTAACTCTGTAATGGTGTTACCGGGAACTGTGGAGCTGCCGTAATTTGTTACCCACGCACTGCCCACAGAGTCTATTCTAACGGCTTGTGGCTGGCTGCCGACCGTGAATGTCCCAATCAGTGCCCCACCGGAAGTTAACTCTGTAACGGTGCTGCCGGGAGATGTGCTGCTGCCCTGGTTTGCAACCCATACATTCCCCGAGGTGTCTATCGCTATACTGGTTGGATTATTGCCGACCGTGAATGTCCCAATCAGTGCCCCACTGGAGTTTAACTCAGTAACCGTGTTGCTTCCGCGGTTTGTGACCCACACATTTCCCGATGCGTCTATGGCCATGTTGGACGGATTATTACCGACAGTGAATGTGCCAAGCAGTGTCCCGCCGGAGTTTAACTCAGTAACCGTGTTGCCTCCCTGGTTTGTAACCCAGACATTCGCGGCGCCATCTATGGTTATGCTGGATGGAGTATTGCCGACTGTGAATGAGCCGATCTGTGTCCCAAAGCTGGAGTGTAATTCAGTAACAGTGCTGCCACCCTGGTTCGTAACCCACACATTACCCGAAGCGTCTATAGCAATGTCGGATGGCTCATTACCAATAGAGAATGTGTTAAGTAGTTGCCCGCTGGAGTTCAACTCTGTAACAGTGTTGCTGCCCTGGTTTGTAATCCATATATCCCCCGCAGCGTCTATGGCAATGCCGAATGGATTAGTTCCAACAGGGAACGCAGAAGTGGTGGGTAGTGTAACTGAAAGGGTAGCTGACGCTGTGACGTTTCCTGATGAGGTGGAGGTTGTCGCGTTGTTTGCTGATGATGTGGTAGTTACCGCGTTGGATCCTTGTGCGGTGGCGGTAATGGTCGTAGTGCCTGCTGCAATGGCTGTAACAAGGCCGCTGCCGTTAACAGTTGCAACTGCAGTATTGGACGAACTCCAGGAAACCTGTGAATTCAGGTTAACATTTGTTTGACCATCAGACGTTGAGCCAGTGGCTTGATACTGTATAACCGTGTTCACAGCTACGTTGATAAAAGATGGCGCTAAGGTAAGTGAATCTATTGAAGCCTTTGCACAGCTCATGAATGCCGCAGCCATTATAAAACACAGAGACAGTGCCAACATTTTTTTGAATCTCTTCTCAATTTTCATTTTGTTCTCCGAATTATGCCGTCAACCAAAAGTTCATATTCTCTATTATATAATAGTCGCCGAAAGTTTTTACAAGGTTACAACATGTTATCTGAGGTTTTCTCCTTTCTGATCGTTTCTGGTTACTGACCGACAGTCTCCGGGCATAACTGCGGACGTCCACGCCGTCTTTTGTGATAAAATAATTTGTTTGCGAATCTATGCCCAGGAGGAACTATGCAGGAGACCAAGATACTTCTTACCGAAAAAGATATTCCGAGGCAGTGGTACAACATTACTGTGGATATGCCGAATCCTCCCAAACCTCCTCTCCACCCGGGCACGCAACAACCGGTCGGCCCTGATGATCTGAAAGCTATATTCCCCATGGCACTTATAGAACAAGAGGTGTCTGCCCAGAGATGGATTGACATTCCCGGAAGAGGTGCTCGAAATATATACTCTCTGGAGGCCCGCGCCGCTCTTCAGGGCAAAGAGGCTCGAGGCCTTTCTGAAAACCCCGGCAAAAATATACTACAAGTATGAAGGCGTGAGCCCTGCGGGAAGCCACAAACCCAATACGGCGATACCTCAGGCCTACTATAACAAAAAGGCCGGGATTAAAAGAATTGCCACGGAAACAGGAGCCGGGCAGTGGGGGTCGGCGATGGCCCTCGCCGGGACGATGTTCGGGCTCGAGGTGACAGTGTATATGGTGAAAGTAAGCTATAACCAGAAGCCTTACCGCAGGATCGCTATGGAGACATGGGGCGCCACTGTTCATGCCAGCCCTTCGACAATAACGAATTCGGGCAGGAAAGCCCTTGAAGCCGACTCAGATAATTCCGGAAGTCTGGGCCTTGCGATATCCGAGGCGGTTGAAGATGCTGCCACCCATTCGGATACTAATTACGCCCTCGGTTCGGTGCTGAATCATGTAGTCCATCATCAGACGGTTATCGGACTTGAAGCGAAGAAACAGCTTTCCATTGTTGGTGAATATCCTGATATCATTATCGGCTGCTGCGGAGGAGGGTCCAACTTCGGCGGAATAGCCTTCCCCTTTCTGGCTGATAAGATCCACGGCAAAGAGCTGCGGGCCATCGCTGTTGAGCCAAGCTCTTGCCCGACCCTGACCAAAGGAGACTTCAGGTACGACTTCGGCGATACCGCCGGGTTGACGCCATTTCTGATGATGTACACCCTTGGCCATGATTTTATGCCCCCGGGCATTCATGCCGGAGGCTTGCGTTATCACGGCGATTCGCCGCTCGTGTCCCAGCTATACAAAGACGGCATTATCGAGGCAAGGGCATATCCGCAACTGCCGGTCTTTGAGGCGGCAGTGGTATTCGCGAAGACAGAGGGCATAATACCTGCGCCGGAGAGCGCACATGCCATAAGAGCCGCGATCGACGAGGCGCTGCTTTGCAAAGAAGAAGGCAAGGCTAAATGTATCCTTTTTAACCTGAGCGGTCATGGTTATCTTGACCTTGCTGCTTACGACGATTATCTTAATGGGAAACTCGTCGATTTCGAGTACCCCGATCAGGCCATAAAGGAAGCCCTGGCCAAACTGCCGGTGATAAAATAAGCCCTGTGCCGTTATGTTGTCGCGGCCTTGCGGAGAATATTATATTGAAAGATATGGATCAAGCCGGACGCAATGATAAATCGATAACTATAACCTATTCAATTAATTGTTCCCGGGGAGACGTTGGCTACATATGCGAAAAGATGGCTCTGGAACAAACTGTTGAACTGCCGGGAGCGGCCATAAGAGACGACCGGATACTCAAAGATATTATCGGCAAGGTGATCTCAATTCATGAAGCTGAAAGCGGTGGCAGAGAGCTCTTTGTCGTTAAGATCGCCTATCCTGCGTCAGTGTCCAACTATGAGGTTCCACAGTTTCTCAATTTGCTTTACGGTAACATCTCTTTCAAGCCCGGCATCAAGGTTATCGACGTGGATTTTGAAGAGGGGTTCTTTCCCTTCATGGGTCCCAGGTTTGGGATTGAGGGAATCAGAAAACTGACCGGCGCTTTCGACAGGCCGCTCGTGGCAACTGCATTGAAGCCGATGGGCACATCGGCTGAAGGATTGGCAGAGATTTGTTACAGGTTCGCGCTTGGAGGAGTCGACATTATCAAAGATGACCACGGCTTAGTCGACTTCCCCTTCTGCAGGTTTGAAGAAAGGGTGACCAGGTGCGTGCAGGCTGTCGAAGAGGCGCAGCAAAAAACAGGGAAAAGGACGCTCTACTTCCCGAATATAACGGACCGCTTCGACAGAATCATAAAAAACGCAGAGTTTGCGGTAAAGGCGAATGCCGGCGGTCTCCTGATCTCGCCATTCCTCACCGGCCTTGATTGTGTGAGATACATAGCTGAGTGCGAGGGGATCGACAAACCTATCATGTCTCACCCTTCTTTCACAGGCATCTTTTATACTGGCGCAGACAGCGGCATCGCACCTGAGATCGTTCTCGGGAAGATCTTCAGGCTCATAGGTATTGACAGTTCAGTCTACCCCAATTACGGCGGCAGATTTTCTTTTACTAAGGAGACATGTTTTTCAATAGCCTGCCGGCTGACCGGGAGACTCCACAATATAAGACCTTCTTTCCCAACGCCTGCCGGCGGGATGGAGCTCGAGGAGATCCCGGGAATTGTACAATTTTACGGCAAAGATATTATTCTGCTTATCGGGGGCTCCCTCTATTCCCGCTCTGATGACCTAGAAGACAATGCGAGATATTTTTGTCAGAAAGTAAAAAATTGAAACTGCAAAGAAACCACAGAGTACACAGAGGAAGGCTTATATATAAAAAGCGGTACAAGATCTTTCAGAGTGCACAGAGTATTTCTCCGTCTTCTCCGTTCTTATGTTGTCTCTGTGCTCTCTGTGGTTAATTTTTGACGTTATGCTGGGTTAGGGAGGAAAAAATGAGCGTTGTACATCGTTTCACAGGAGAAGATAACAGTTTTAACTGGGAGGGCGCCATCTCCAGCGGTTACACAAAACCAAACACATGTGGTGCTGACGGCAAGGTGCTGATCGGTAAGGCCGATGGCGCACAACAGTTCATCATCCGGTATTTCCGGGTAGAGCCGGGTGGCTTTACCTCCCTCGAAAAACACCCCCACGACCATGGTATTTTTATACTTCACGGCAGGGCCCGCGTGCTGCTTGGAACTATGGAAGTCGAGGTCGGGCCAAGGGATGCTGTCTACATAAGCCCCAACGAAATCCACCAATTGATTCCTGCCGGGGATGAAGCTCTCGGTTTCCTCTGTATAGTGCCGCCGAAGGAGATCGAAATTAGTGGTTGTTTAATTAATAATCAGGCACTATAAGGAGCAGTCAGGCCATAATGCTTCGGCTCATTCTCGCAAGGCGTCCAGCCTTGCTCCGAGGCTATGACAGCCTGTGTCACCATCCTTGGCGTCACTTAGGCTGTCAAAGTCCGCTCAGCACTATGTCCCGCCTGCTCCTTGTATAAATTGCGGTTTATGCCGGTCTTGGAACTCTGCGGGACTTGTGGCATTGGAAGCATTCGAACTTGGGAGGATGGGTATTTTGACTGCGTCTTTTTTACCGGCGCCGTGACATTCCATGCATGCAGCGATGTTGTTGACCGCTATATCTTTATGAATTGCGTCGGCAGGAATGCGTGGATAACGTTTCCCCGAAATGGAAAAAAGCAATCCTACAGTCAGAAGCACAAAAATAATAAATCCAATTGTACTTTTCATTCGTAAATTGTACCACAATCTTATTCTTTTGTTGTTGAAATATTTAGTCCATTGCCGATAGTATAAATGAATAGCGAGCGTATTCACAGTGGTCTTGCCACGGGGTTTAGTGAGCGAATAAGATAATAAAATTCCATACATTAGATTCCCAGCGGTCTTGCCGCAGGGAAGATCAATAACTATTCGAGCATATATAAAGTTTATATGAAAGGAGCGGGGATGGGAAGCAGGAGAGAAGCGGCAGTCTTTGCTGCGGCTATCACAGCAGTACTTCTTTTTTTCAGCACGGCTGTCTCGGCTGGGGACATGTCGCAAAGGCTGAAAATAGCTGTGCCGGCAAAGATTGCTCCGGAGAAGATTATAACTGTAGATGAAGTTGCCAGGCTTGTGGCGCTGGGGTCGGAAGTAGAAAGCTTTGAGCTTGTGGATTCGAGGCCCCTTGTGCTCTATGATGAAGGACACATTCCCGGGGCGGTTTCTATACCATATCGGGAATTCAACGCATTTGCCGGAAAGCTGCCCAAAGAAAAGGACAAGCTGGTCATTTTTTATTGTGGGTCCCGCGCCTGCCGTTTGGGCCGGTACTCTGCAGGCAAGGCTGAGAAAATGGGCTATACAAGAGTCAAAGTATTTGCTGATGGATTGCATGCATGGAACAAGGCGGGCAACCTTGTCGTTTCTTCTGTGCAGAGTCTCAAGGAGTATCTGGAAAAGGGTATCCCCTTTGTACTTATTGATCTTAGGCCTGCGGATGTGGCAAAGAGAGGACACATCATAGGTGCGGTTTCTGTCCCTGAAAAGGACCTTCCGCTTGCAAAAGACAGGTTCCCTTCAGACAAATCTGCTCCGATCATGCTGTACAACAACGATACAAGGTCCGGGTGGAACGACTTTGTATTGGTGCGGGGCTGGGGTTATACCAATGTCGCGTTGCTCGAAGGCGGCTTTGATGAATGGAGGCGCTCCGGCGGACTCGTCATCAGCGGGGATGTGGCGACCAGGATTGTCTATGTGCCGAAGTTAAGAGCGGGCGAAATCTCTATCGAGGAGTTCAAGCGGATAGCGGAGTTATCGCCGCCTGACAAGCTGATTCTGGACGTGCGGGACGAGGACGAGGCAATGCAGGGCAAACTTAAGCGTGCCCTGGACGTACCTTCCTGGGAACTCAAGGACAGGCTTGAGGAGATCACGAGGGACAAGGAGGTCATCGTGTATGGCGACACCGGCGTAAGGGCTGAAATGGCATACCATATTCTCAAAGAGGCCGGTTTCAAAGTGCGCTTCCTCAATGCCAATATTAGGATCGACAAGGATGGAAAGTATACTATAGTGAAAGAGTAAGGGCGTGATGTATGGAAGCTGATTTATGCACCTCCGCAGCCATTAAGGTACCCCCCTTCAGAGATGCACATATGCATTTCATGCTTGATGGAAGACCATTGACGCTCAGCGAACTGCCGGTCATAAAAGACGCATATGTCACGCGCGGAATTTTCTCTGTAAACGATATGGGGCACAGGAGCGGCATCGGCCTGCAGGCCAAAGCCCTTTTTCATGCCGATGTGGAAGTCAGGTCAGCCGGATATGCACTATATAAGAAGGGGACCTATGGGTCATTTCTAGGCAAGGGGGTTTCGGGCACTTCAGAGATAAGCAAAGCAGTGCATGAAATCGCCGACGCCGGCGCCGATTTTATTAAAGTAATTAATTCCGGCATTGTTTCAGCGAAAAATGCCGGCTTGGTGACCGATGGAGGTTTTTCTCCGGAGGAATTACATGTGCTCAACGAAACGGCCAGGTCGAGGAATCTGCATATGGTCTGTCATGCCAATTCCGATGCGGCGGTGCTGGACGCCATAAATGCCGGAGCGGTTTCGATTGAGCACGGTTACTTCGTATCAGGTGATACACTGCATAGAATGGCAGAAGCGCGTGTTGCGTGGATACCTACAATATTTGCGCTCCACAGTCTTGCCTCTTTGTATCCGGCTGCCGAACGGGTGCTTATAGAAAAAACTGTTGCAAGGCATCTTTCGTCAGTCAGTTATGCCGCCTCTATAGGGGTGATTTTGCACATCGGCACCGACAGCGGTTCCAAGGGAACAGCACACGGGAGTTCTTTTTTTGATGAACTGCAATTGTTCAGAAAAGCAGGCTTGCCCGCGGTGCAGATCATATCAGCCGCATGCATGGATGAGAGTGAGATTGCCAGGGGCAACTTCCTGCTGATGACCCCGGACTTTACGATTGATGCAGTATTTAAAAATGGGGCTATCCATGGCCCATAGCCTATTGCTCAGTGCCTATAACCTATAACCTATTGCCTATTACCTGCTTCTCTTATATAGCCCTATCAACTGGGCCTGTGAAATGACATGACCTTTCATGGCTTTTTCAACCTCCGCCTTCTTTGAGCCGGAAGGCAGGGCCAGTGCTGTATCGAGGGCGTAAAGCTTGAAAAAATAGCGATGAGTGCCCGAAGGTGGGCAGGGACCGCCATAGGATTGTCTTTTGAAATCGTTTAGTCCGGCTGCCGCGCCTGCCGGCGTATCGTTTTCCTTTATCTCTTTTATGTCCGGAGCGATGTTCCAGGAAACCCAATGGACCCAGGTGCCCATTGGCGCGTCAGGATCATCGACAATCAAAGCCAATGACTTGGTCCCCGGCGGGACATTCTCTATGACCAGCGGAGGATTTATATCGCGTCCATCACAGGTATACTTGGAAGGTATGAACCCGTTATTCTGAAAGGCGGCACTTGATAGTTTTAACTCGCTCATCGTTGCTCCCTCCTTGCCGAGAGTGATTAGTACAAAGAAAATAACAACAGCAGTTATCGCCGAATACGGCATGGGCCTCATTTGTATTAAATAATAGAGCAACCCTGCCTTTTTTTCAATTGCGGGTTTTTTTTCAGTGGGGATATTGCCCCGATGAGTATTGTATAATAGTAAATATACGCATAAACAGACGCACGGTATATACCGCGTACCACATGCAGGAGGCTTGAGATGAACGGATTGAAAACGATGGTTCTGATGGTGACACTTACATTGTTGCTCGTTGCTATCGGAGGAATGTTAGGCGGCAGGTCAGGGATGACATTCGCGCTTATCATGGCCTTTGGTATGAATTTCATAACCTACTGGTTCAGTGACAAGATTGTGCTCAGGATGTACAGGGCCAGAGCTGTGAGTGAAGCTGAGGAACCTGAACTCTATGAGATAGTAAGGAGGCTTGCTCACAGGGCGGAACTCCCCATGCCCAAAGTATATGTAATAGACGAGGACCAGCCCAATGCATTTGCGACGGGCCGGAACCCTGAACATGCTGCTGTTGCAGTTACGAACGGTATCATGCGGATTCTTTCCAGGGAAGAGCTTGAGGGAGTTATAGCGCACGAATTGTCCCATGTCAAACACAGGGACATACTGGTGAGCACGGTTGCCGCTGCCATTGCCGGCTCTATCTCCTACCTTGCACAGATGGCGCAGTGGGCGATGATCTTTGGCGGTGGCAGGAGAGACGACAACGAGGGAGGCAGTCCCATTGCAGCTATTGTGATGATGATCGTAGGCCCGATCGCGGCAATGCTGGTTCAGATGGCGATATCCCGTTCAAGGGAATATGGGGCCGATGAGTCCGGTGCAAGGCTTACAGGCAACCCCCTTTATCTTGCCGGCGCGCTCAAGAAGCTGCAGGCGGCTTCCCAGCGAATACCCATGGATGCCAATCCTGCGACATCGCATATGTTTATTGTGAACCCGCTTTCCGGGGGTGGTATAACAAAGCTTTTCAGCACTCATCCTCCGATTGAGGAGAGGATTGCGCGGCTTGAGTCGATGTCGCTGAAAAGGTCATAGGCACATGAAGAAGCCGATAGTTGGAATCCTTATGGGAAGTGAAAGCGATTTGCCTGTTATGGAGCAGGCAGCGAAGGTTTTGACAGAGTTCGGCGTCCCGTATGAAATGCGTATCAGCTCGGCTCACCGTCTCCCTGATCAGACAGCTGAGTACGCGAAGCGTGCCAGGGAACGCGGCATTGAAGTGCTCATTGCCGGAGCCGGCATGTCAGCGCATCTCGCAGGGGTGCTGGCAGCTCACACGACGCTGCCTGTAATCGGCGTCCCTCTTGCATCAGGGGCGCTGGGCGGAGCGGATGCCCTCTATTCCACGGTGCAGATGCCGCCTGGAATTCCTGTGGCTACCGTCGCGATAGGCGGCGCCAAGAATGCGGCATTTCTTGCGTGCTCGATCCTCTCGGTTAAATACCCCGAACTTGCCCAAAAAATAGAAAAGTTCAGGGAGCAGTCAAGAAAGCGTTTTCTCAGGCAATATGGGGACGGGGTTCATTCGGGTGCACGAGAAAAGAAGTAAGGGCTCGCGACTAAATAAGTAGTGCTCAGCAAAAAAACTGCTTCTCAGGCCCGGCGATAAGAGTATTGCACTATCGTTTTGATACTTTTAATAACAATGGAGGAGGATATGTCTGATGTTGTCATAAAAACAGATTTCAATGATGTCAAATTGCTCAGGCGCGGCAAGGTGCGGGACGTGTATGAGATAGATGACTATCTTCTGATAGTTGCCACTGACAGGGTTTCAGCCTTTGATGTAGTACTGCCCACCGGCATATCCGAGAAGGGAAAGATGCTGACGCAGATTTCCCTCTACTGGTTCAGACAGATGAGTGACATCATAGAAAATCATATAGTCGCCACGGAAGTGAAGAATTATCCTGCGGTACTTCACAAATACAGTGCTGTACTGGATGGCCGCAGCATGCTGGTAAAAAGGGCGGAGCCGATGCCTGTCGAATGCATAGTTCGGGGATATCTTTCAGGTTCCGGATGGGTCGAGTACAAGGAAAAGACAACGGTGTGCGGTATAAGACTACCTGCAGGCCTGGTCGAATCGTCCCGGCTTGATGAACCCATATTTACACCAAGCACAAAAGCGGAAGAAGGACACGATATAAACATAAGCTTCGATGCAATGAGAAAGATAGTCGGCGATACCACTGCCCGGCAGCTCAAAGAGACGACACTCGCTGTATACGGCAGGGCGCGGGAACTGGCGGAAAGGAAGGGTATAATCATTGCCGATACCAAAATGGAATTCGGCCTGCGCGAAGGCAACCTGATGTTGATTGATGAGTTGCTCACACCTGATTCGTCCCGGTTCTGGTCTGTAAAAGAATACGGGCCGGGCAGGGGACAGGACAGTTTTGACAAGCAGATCGTGAGGGATTATCTTCTCACCCTGGATTGGAACAAGACGTATCCCGGACCGGAGCTTCCTGAGGAAATCATACGGAAAACGGCAGCGCGCTACAGGGAAATAGTTGAAATTTTGACAAAATGATTTTTCAGACAATTCAAAGTTAGACGACCATGTCGTAATATATTGAGGTCAATATGTCTCTTATCATTAGCGTGTATGTTCGGGAAGGAATTGTAATGGCGGCCGACAGCCGCTTGACCCTTAATATTCCGCGCACGCTACCCGGTGGACAGACTAATATATTGTCTATCACAACCTCTGACAGCGCAAAAAAATTGTTCATGGCGCCGAACAATGTCGGAATAGCAACTTGTGGTCATGCTGATATCGGCGGCGTTCCGATTGCAGGCTTTGTGGAATCCTTCATCGTCGAAAAGCTGAAGGGCAAATCACTCATCGCCGAACAAGTGGCAAGCGAACTTAAGACATACTTCTCCGCACTTGCTGTTCGTCCTGGCACCTCATTTCACATTGCCGGATACGCTCCGTCTGTTTCGGGACTGGATCAGACGATATTCTTTGTTGATCCCGCTGTTGGGACGATGTCACTGTTGAATCAGATCAATCAACAAGGTGCGAGTTGGAATGGAGAGATCGATGTCCTTCAACGACTGCTCAACAATGTTGAGCTGATTCAGGCCGGCTCTCAACCTCGAGTGCCCCTGCCATCGTTCGGCATACCGTTCGAGTTCTTTACTCTACAGGATGCAATTGACTTCGCTTTTTATGGAATTCGCAGCACAATTGATACCCTGAGATTTCAATCACGAGAAAAAACGGTGGGTGGCCCCGTTGACGTCCTGGTAATTACACCTGACAGCTCACGTTGGATCGCACAAAAACAGTTGATGATTGAGGAGCAAAATAGGCAATAGATCAACGGGGTCTGCTTAACGCTTCCTTCCTGATTAAAAATATCTCTGCAGTGTGGATGTCACCAAGAAGCAGACACTACCGACATCGCACAGGATTGTTCCAACACATGTCGCAACCAATAAAACAAGCCCTATGCGCCATTTCAGGACGTCAACAGCTCAAATCGTTCTTTGATTAACAGACCTTTTTTACTGACATGGCCGGCTGCCAAATATGACGTGGAAT
This sequence comes from Nitrospirota bacterium, assembly GCA_963830245.1. GTDB lineage: Bacteria > Nitrospirota > Thermodesulfovibrionia > Thermodesulfovibrionales > Dissulfurispiraceae > JADFXI01. Next base: position 60,856 of record CAWHNC010000089.1, on the reverse strand, counting down.
GCAAAATGGCACATTGTCCTTTGTTATTTATCACAATAACGCCGGCGCGGCCTTCTATATTGAGAAGCCTTTTCAGAGATTGGCGAGCTGCCCTGAGAGGAGTCATCGCTATTAGATTCATGCATATTTCCTTTGCGAGGGCAAGCCTTAGTATGCACTCGCCTTTGCCTGTACATGCGACAGCGCCAATCGGGTTTTCCGCGTAAACACCTGCTCCGATAATTGGCGTATCGCCTACTCGCCCCGGAAGCATTGCGTGTATCCCGCCTGTCGACGAACCGGCTGCCAAAGCTCCGGACTTGTCTAATGCGACGGCGCCGACTGTGGAAAAATATTCTTCATAGACACGGTGCACCTCTTCTTCCTTCCTGTTTGCTTTTTTGAGTCTCTTTAATGCCGTCTTATCCGGGTCTTGAAGACAGGCGAGTTGATGCGCATCAGCGATTTTTTTTGCGCCCGTATTAGTCAATATCACATTAGGCAAATCCATAATGATCCTCGCCAGCTCTATCGGGTTTTTCACCCCTTCAATACCTATGGCGCCACCCACTCTTAAATTGATGCCCTCCATGAGAGATGCATCCAGCCTTCTAACGCCGTCAAGTTGCAGATTTCCACCTGACCCGGCGTTGAAAACGCCTGAGTCTTCAAGGATTGTTATTGACTTTACCACGGCGTCAAGGGCAGGCCCACCCTTGTTCAACACTTTGTATCCTGCTAAAAGAGATTCAGAGATTTTCTTCAATGCTTTTTTAGTGGGTTTCTTACTTCCCGCCCCTCCGTGAACAACCAGGATCATCTTTCTCCTCCTTCTTCAGATATTTTACATCATCATGAGTTGTTTTAAGACGAACCGACCATGACAAGCACTTTAATTTATACAAGGATCCGGCAGGGCATGGTATTTGAGCGGCTTTGGCAGACCAGGTGAAGCCATGGATGGCGTAACGGGCTGTCGCCCTCGGAGACAGGCGGGACGCCCGTCGAGGATGAGCGAAAATATTATGCCCTGCCGGATCCTTGTATAAATTTATGAATAATTGTTGATAGGTTCACACGTTGTGAGGTAGGATAGAAAAGTGGATAGCTTTGAGAAATTGCTTGGCATCATGGCCACGCTCCGCGCTGAAAACGGATGCCCCTGGGACAGGGAGCAGACCAGGGAGTCTCTTACGCCCTATCTTGTGGAAGAGACTTACGAGGTGCTGGAGGCTATCGATGAAGGTTCTCCCCAGAAAATAAAAGAGGAACTCGGCGACCTGCTTTTTCAGATTGTGTTCCACTGCCAACTGGCGAAGGAACGCGGGGAATTCAGCATGGAGGACGTGATTGATGCTATCTCCAAAAAAATGACCGGCAGGCATCCTCACGTTTTCGGAGATGCTAAATTCGAAACATCTGAAAAAGTGATGAAGCAGTGGGAGGAGCGGAAGAAAGAGGAGGGCAAGAACAGGGAGTCAATCCTTGAGGGTGTCCCCAAAGAACTCCCGGCGCTTCTCAAGGCGCACAGGATACAGTCGAGGGCGGCGCGTGTCGGGTTTGACTGGAACAGGGTCGGAGAGGTCATGGAGAAGCTGGATGAAGAACTCTCTGAATTCAGGGAGGCTCTCGAACAAAAAGACCAGGCTGCCATTGAAGACGAACTCGGGGATGTATTTTTCGTTCTTGTCAACATTTCGCGTTTTGTCGGCGTCAATCCTGAAGATGCTTTGAGGAAGACTATCAGCAAATTCATATCCCGCTTTCGTTATATAGAAATGAAGGCAGCGGGCTCCGGCAGGAAGCTTTCTGACATGACGCTCCAGGAGATGGATGTGCTTTGGGAAGAAGCAAAAACCGAAGGTTAGAGGGCTACAACCTTCTAATCTTCCAACCCTTTTTTCCTTTTGACTTTTGGATTACATACATGGTATATATTTCGTATTACGAAACTTTGTCGCGTAATTGAGCAATTCTTGGGAACGGGAAAAAGGAGGATTTTGCAGTCATGGCTTTTGAAGGAAAGGTCAAGTGGTTCAATGAGTCAAAGGGTTTTGGTTTTATCCAGCAGGACAATGGTGCAGATGTCTTTGTCCATTTTTCTTCTATTAAGAGCGAGGGATTCAAGACATTAGCCGAAGGCCAAAGAGTTCAATTTGATATCGAAGAGGGAGACCGGGGACTAAAGGCTGTTAATGTTATAAAAATCTGAAGAAAAAGGGCCTGCCAAAGGCCTTTTTTTGTTTTGTTGCTAAACTGCATATCCACGTTGCACAGCAGCCGGTTGTGGCAGAGTTGGTTTATTGTGCAAATCTTGTTTCGTAATTTTAATTTTGCGTTATTTATATGACCTATGCGCTTGCCTGAATGGATTAAAACAATAGCAGTCGGACTGCATAACACAAAGGACCTTTTGAGGAGTCACCGCCTCTCCACGGTTTGCGAGGAGGCCCGGTGTCCCAATAAGGGAGTCTGCTTTTCAAAACCGACAGCCGCCTTTATGATAATGGGAGACCGCTGTACAAGAAATTGTGCTTTCTGCTCGGTCAGGCCCGGCATTCCCGCAGCGCTCGATGCTGCTGAACCTGAACGGGTTGCGGAAGCGGCAGTCGAATTAGGTTTGAGCTATGTGGTAATTACTTCGGTGACCAGGGACGACCTGCCGGATGGCGGCGCCGCTCATTTTGCGGCAACGATCAGGGCTGTAAGAAATGCGCTGCCTGCTGCAAAGATAGAGGTGCTTACTCCGGACTTCCGGGGGGAAAAGGACGCGCTTGGTCTCGTCCTTGGGGCGAGTCCTGATGTGTTCAACCACAATATTGAAACAGTAAAGCGGCTCTATGATATTGTGCGGCCCGGGGCTGATTATCAACGCTCTCTCGAAGTGCATAGGATAGCCAGGACCCTGGCGCCAGGCATTAAGACAAAATCTGGCGTGATGATAGGGCTCGGTGAGACGGCGGATGAGGTCAGGGAAGTTTTCAGGGATATAAGGGCTGCCGGCTGCGATCTTTTAACAGTAGGCCAGTATCTCAGGCCTGCAAAAAAAAATCTGCCTGTTGTAGAATATGTACACCCTGATATTTTTGAAGCTCTGAAACTATATGCGCTTGGGCTGGGGTTTGAATTTGTCGCTTCCGGCCCCCTGGTGCGGAGTTCAATGAATGCAGAGGAAATGTATAACAACGTGAAAAAGACCGTGAAACGTGAAAAGTGAATAGTGAAGTGAAAAGTTAAAAGTCTAGTCTGTTTTCTTTTCTAGTCTTTTACCATTCACTATTCACTTTTCACGTTTCACGTGTTTTTAAGCGATTCACGATTCACGTTCTTTAAGGAGGTTTTTCTCGTGTTTGAGTTTAACAGGATCAAGAGACTGCCGCCCTATGTTTTTGCTATCGTAAACGCGTTGAAGATGGATTCCAGGAGGAAGGGTGAGGATATTATAGACCTTGGAATGGGCAACCCCGATCTCCCGACACCGACACATATCGTTGAAAAACTCTGCGAGGCTGCGCATAATCCCAGGAATCACCGGTATTCTGCATCAAAGGGGATAACGCAGCTGAGGATGGCGATATCCGAATGGTATAAGAGGCGGTATGATGTCGATATAGACCCGGAATCTGAAGCAGTGGTCACGATCGGTGTTAAGGAAGGGCTTTCGCACCTTGTGCTGGCCACTATTCAACCCGGAGATATGGTTATGACGCCTACGCCGGCGTATCCCATTCACCCTTACAGCAATCTCATTGCCGGAGGAGAGGTCATCAGTGTTCCCATTGGACCCGGTTTCGATTTTTTCGAGGAATTGGAGATGACGCTGAAGAAGACCTGGCCGAGGCCTAAGCTGCTTATTCTCAATTTTCCTCATAATCCCACGACTACCGTTGTCGAGGGCCTTGATTTCTTTACTAAAGTGGTGGACTTTGCACGTGAGAACAACATTATCGTCGTGCAGGATTTCGCATATGCAGACCTTGTTTTTGATGATTACAAGGCCCCGAGCATCCTCCAGGTCCCTGGTGCAAAGGATGTTGCGGTTGAATTTTTTTCGCTCACCAAGAGTTATTCCATGGCGGGCTGGAGGGTAGGGTTTTGCTGTGGAAACAGGGACGTGGTGGGTGCGCTCATAAAGATCAAAAGCTACCTCGATTATGGGATGTTTCAGCCTATACAGATTGCGAGCATTGTTGCGCTGCGTGGACCCCAGGACTGTGTTGAAGAGATAAGGAATATCTATGAGTCTCGCAGGAATGTCCTGATAAAGGGTTTAAACAAAGCCGGCTGGAATATTGAATCCCCCAAGGCGACAATGTTTGTCTGGGCCGGGATCCCGGAGCAATTCAAAAAAATGGCATCGCTCGAATTCTGCAAATACCTTATAACGGAGGCGAAGGTTGCTGTTTCGCCCGGCATCGGCTTTGGCGAAGGCGGCGATGACTTTGTCAGGTTTGCGCTCGTCGAGAACGAGCATAGAATACGGCAGGCTGTATCGGGGATAAAAAAGGTGCTTCTCAGGGGATGACAATGAAAAAGGATACAGTTTCGGTAGGCATCATAGGATTCGGCACGGTTGGCTCAGGGACTGCTCGCATTTTGCTTGAAAATGCTGCCGTCATCAGGGAGAGGACTGGTATTAATATTACGTTGAAGAGAATCGCGGACCTTGATATCACGAGGGACAGGGGCATAAGCCTTCCGGACGGCGTGTTGACGACCGATGCAGCCGCAGTGCTTAACGATCCTGAAATCGATGTTGTAATTGAGCTTATGGGAGGTATTCATCCCGCAAAGGAATTCATACTCCAGGCGATAAGGAACCGGAAGCATGTGGTTACTGCAAATAAGGCGTTGCTCGCCACCGAGGGGAATGAACTCTTTGCCGAGGCGGAGCGGGCCGGCGTTGAAATAGGGTTTGAGGCTTCGGTTGCCGGAGGTATCCCTATCATTAAAGTGATAAGAGAGGGACTTGTTTCAAACAGGATCATTGCAGTGTACGGTATTATCAATGGAACGTCCAATTACATATTTACAAAGATGACAGACGAGAAGGTCGACTTCTCAACCGCGCTGAAAGAAGCGCAGCGGCTCGGTTATGCTGAGGCTGATCCCACTTTTGATATAGAGGGGATCGATTCCGCCCACAAACTGACTATACTGGCCTCTCTCGCTTATGGGATCCCGCTGTCGTATGACGATGTGTATAAGGAGGGCATTACAAGAATAACGGCCCAGGACATTGCCTTTGCCTCAGAACTCGGCTACAAAGTGAAGCTTCTTGCAATCACCAAGGCGACTGCTGAAGGCATCGAAATGAGGGTGCATCCCACCATGGTGCCTAATGAATATCTGATTTCAAAGGTCGACGGAGTTTTCAATGCGGTGTATGTAGAAGGCGATGCAGTGGGCTCTACACTATATTATGGCAGGGGCGCAGGCGATATGCCGACGGGAAGCGCTGTTGTCGCCGATGTTGTAGATATCGTACGGAACATCATGTGCGGCGGCATTATGCGCATCCCCGGCATCGCGGCCAGCACTGATGCTCCAGGCACAGGAGCAAAAAAGATCAAAAAGATTGATGATATAGAAAGCATGTACTATTTCAGATTTTCCGCGCTGGATCAGCCCGGCATCCTGTCGAAGATATCGGGTATCCTCGGAAACTCCAATATCAGCATCGCATCGGTCATTCAGAAAGGCAGGAGCATAGTGGGATCTGTCCCTCTTGTCGTGCTTGCTCACAGGTCCAGAGAAAGGGATGTGCTCAATTCCGTGCGGGAGATCGATGCCCTGCCTATTGTTTCCGATAAAACGTTGTTTATCAGAGTTGAGGGTAACGAGGCATAGAAGTCCCGGGAGTACCTCAAGCAGCAAAACTCGCAAACAACGAAAATAAAAAATTCCTAAAGCTCGATTATGAGCTCACCGACATGGTCCTTATTTTGGCAGCTTCCTCGGCAGGACTACTTCCAAAGTAGCGCTTGAACTCACGATTGAATTGTGACGCACTTTCATATCCCACTTTGGTAGCAGCGGTACTTGCATTAATACCGTCCTGCACCATCAAGATCCTCGCATTATGCAACCTGATACTTTTTAAGTATTGCAGAGGTGATGAAGCGGTTACAGCCTTGAAGTGCTTATGAAAGGACGGCGCACTCATATTGGCGTCGTTAGCCAGAGTTTCAATGTCAAATTTAGTATCATATTGTGAGTGTATTATTTTAAGCACTTTCGCGATATGGCTGAAACGACTGTTGCGAGCCGCCAGTGCCCGTAACGCTCCCCCTTGTTCGCCACGGAGAACTCTGTATATAATTTCCTTTACAATCGCAGGCCCCAGAATACGACCATCAAGAGGGTTGTTCAGACACTCAAGCAAACGAATTGTGGAGCTGATAAGCTCATCAGTAAGAGGCGTTGAATAAATCCCGCGCGGCACCGAACTTGATGACGCGCTGCTGTCATCCATCTCTAATAAGAGTTCACTTAAGGCATTTACATCCACACTGATCGTAACCCCTAAAAAAGGCTCTTCCGGACTTGCAAATGTTTCACATTCTATGGGGAGCGGTACTGAAAGCACCAGGTAGTTAAGGGGATTGTAGGTGTATGCTTCATCTCCCAAATAGCAGACCTTACATCCCTGGGCAACGATTACAATGCTCGGTTCATAAACGACAAGTATTCTGGGGATAGATTTGTTTGACCTGATGAACTTAACGCATTCCAGAGCTGAATCAGTATCCCATTCGTTGGTCGCCAATTGATCCAGCAGTTGCACCAATCGCTCTTTCCTTTCTGCATCCAATTCCTCTGACATATTTCGCGCCCCCATGTAAATAAAATACAATTACCAGACTGCGTAAATATACCGATCTACGTCATAATATTTATACAAAATTATACCACACGACAGGATTGTCGAGTTATATTTTTATTCCCCACTTTTTCCCGTCTGCTTTATCTTCTTTGCCGTATGGGACGTTTTATGACATATTAGGAACTCTTGGCGAAATTTCCGGGGGAACCCGCCATAGCGGTCTCCGTTGCTTTTCTGTTTTCCGGTTTGATAAATATAGACTTATAATATAATAATATTATTTAATGCTTGAGTGAAGTTTGTTTTGTTCCGCGGTATGGGAGGGTAGTTTTATGGAGGAACTTACAGAAGCTCAGTTACAGCGTTACAGCCGCCATATACTTCTGCCCGAGGTGGGAGTAAAGGGGCAAAAAAAACTCCTCGCTGCGAAAGTGTTTATCGTCGGGACCGGCGGGCTCGGAAGCCCTGTTGGCTATTATCTCGCCGCAGCAGGTGTCGGCACTATCGGGATCATTGATAACGACAGGGTGGAAATGAGCAACCTTCAACGGCAGATAGCGCACAGTACCAGGACGCTTGGCATGCTGAAAGTTGAATCGGCAAAGTCGACCTTTGAGGCATTGAACCCCGATGTGAATGTCATAGGCATTGCAGAAAGACTTTCAAGAGATACCATAAGGGATCTGATAAAGAATTATGATATCGTTGTTGACGCGAGCGACAACTTTCCGACCAGGTATCTGGTTAACGACGCCTGCGTTCTGATGAAAAAGCCGCTTGTAAGCGGCGCTATACTGAAGTTCGAGGGCCAGGTAACTACCATTGTGCCCGGAGAAGGCCACTGCTACCGGTGTTTGTTTGAAGAGATGCCGCAGGAAGGGACCGTGCCTTCAAGCCGGGAGTCGGGAGTTATCGGGGCGATTCCGGGTGTAATCGGCTCTTTGCAGGCTACCGAGGTCATCAAACTCATCCTTGGCAAGGGTGAGGTGCTGAAGAACACGGTACTGATATACGATGCCCTGAAGACAACCTTCAGACGTGTCAGTATACCAACGAATGATAAATGCCCGGTGTGCGGGGAGAATCCTACGATTACCGAACTCAGGGATTATGAGGCTGATTATTGCGGAGGCAAAGAGCAAAGGGCATAGGGCAAAGAGTAAGGTCAGGAGCGAAGGAGAGATTTAATAATCAAACGTTTTTTGCCATTAGTTTTTTGCTCTTTGCGCTATGCGCTATGCCCTTTGCCTTTCCTCATCCGCCGAAGCTTGTAGAACTATGCAGAGCATAACTATACCTCAACATATTTTTGACGATATGATAGCCTGTTGCAGGGAGGGCTATCCAAATGAGGCGTGCGGCATTTTAGCGGGCAGGGGCCGCGAGGTGTCGAGGCTTTTCCGGATGCGAAATGCGGAAAGCTCACCGGTTAGTTACCTGATGGATTCAAAAGAACAATTTGAGGTCCTGAAGGTGCTGCGAGACGAAAGGCTCTCGATGGTCGCACTGTTCCATTCCCACCCTGCTTCTGCTGCATACCCGTCGGCAAAGGATGTGGCACTTGCGTTTTACGAAGACAGCGCTTATGTCATCGTGGGTTTTTCGGAGAAAAAACCTGTGGTTAAAGCGTTCTTTATCGCAAACGGAGTTGTTGAGGAAATCGGAATTGAGCTTACCGGTCCGTGATGAATACCTGATTGTGTGGTGTGCAGTTTCAGCGCTTCGATAAACAGCCTGCACCTGCCGGTCCATTCCACTTTGATTTTCTTGCTGTTTTGAAGTAAGATATAATTTACTTTTAAAGTCTTCCGGCGAGTTCTTAATGCTGAAATCCGCTGGAATAAACGGGAGGTTCTTATGGGATATGTAAAAGGCCTGAAATGCAGGGAATGCGGCAGGGAGTATCCTGTTGACCCTATATATGTCTGCGAATTTTGTTTCGGTCCTTTGGAAGTAAGTTATGACTACAAAAAGATCAAGAAGAAATTGACCCGTAAAACGATTGAAGGGCGTGATGGAAACCTCTGGCGCTATAAGGAGCTTCTTCCCATCGACGGCGAGCCCCAGGTAGGACTCAATTCCGGATTTACACCACTAGTAAGGGCTGATAACCTTGCGAGTGCCCTTGGGGTCAGGGAACTGTACGTTAAAGATGAGACGGTGGCCCATCCGACTTTGTCATTTAAGGACAGGGTTGTTGCCGTTGCGCTTACCAAGGCAAAGGAGTTCGGGTTTGATACTGTGGCATGCGCGTCCACCGGCAACCTGGCCCACTCGGTTTCTGCGCATGGCGCCAAGGCGGGCTTCAAACGGTTCGTGTTTATTCCTGCCACCCTGGAGCAAAGCAAGATAGTAGCCTCGCTGATATATGAACCGAATCTTGTGGCTGTAGACGGCAATTACGATGAGGTCAACAGGCTTTGCAGCGAGATCGCAAATAAATACCCGTGGGCCTTTGTAAATATAAACATCAGGCCCTTCTACGCGGAGGGTTCCAAGACGCAAGGTTTCGAGATTCTCGAACAGCTGGGATGGGAAGCGCCCGATAATGTGGTTGTACCCTGCGCCAGCGGCTCGCTTCTTACAAAGGTTTGGAAGTCGTTTAAGGAATTCAAGGAAATAGGGTTGATCAAAAAACTGGGGACAAAAGTGTTTGCGGCGCAGGCCACAGGCTGTTCTCCCATATCTACCGCTATAAAACACGGTACTGATGTCATAAAACCGGTGAAGCCTGATACGGTGGCTAAATCTCTTGCTATCGGCAACCCTGCCGACGGGTATTATGCAAGCCATATCGTGATGGAAACCGGTGGTTATGCAGAGGATGTTTCCGATGAAGAAATAATTGATGGAATAAAGCTGCTTGCAAAGACTGAGGGAATTTTTGCCGAGACCGCGGGGGGCGTTACGGTCGCGACTACAAGGAAGCTGATTGAGCAGGGAAAGATAGGCAGAAATGAAAGAACGGTAATATGTATTACCGGCAACGGCTTGAAGACCCAGGAGGCGCTCAACGGTCGCACGGCCGAAGTACATCACATCAAACCTAACATGGCAGCATTTGAAGAGATATTTAAAAAGATAAGTTAAAAGTGAAAAATAAGGATATAAAACTTTCTTTGTTTGTTAACGTTTAACTTTTGACTTTGTTTTTAAGGAGGTGTTTTCATGGCGGTAAAAGTGCGAATTCCAACGCCGCTTCAGCGGCTGACAGGGGGGAAAGAGGAAGTTGAAGGCAAGGCCGGTTCGGTGATAGGACTTATCAACGACATTGAGACTCGATACCCGGGTATTGCCGAGAGAATATCAGAAGGGGGCAAGGTCAGAAGATTTGTGAACGTATATGTCAACGAGGAGGACATCCGGTTTTTACAGGCTGAACAGACGCTTGTAAAGGACGGGGATGAGGTTTCCATTGTTCCGGCCATAGCGGGAGGGCAAACCGAATGTTGAATGTTGAATTAAGGAAAAATTCCACAATTTAAAATTCAACACTCAAAATTCAAAATTACTTTTTTTGGAGGGGCAGATGAAGAGGCGTGTGAAATTGACGTTTCCTCAAAATCTTATTAAAGAGCCGGTGTTGTTTACAATGGCCAGAAAGTATGATGTATTGCCCAATATACGGCGGGCGCGCGTAACCGATACCGTCGGTGAAATGATCCTTGAGCTTGAGGGAGACGAAGGAAACCTCGAAATGGGGATCAAGTCTTTACAGGAACAGGGTATCGAGGTGGAACTGATCGAAGGAGACGTCTTACAGTAAGGGAGAATATATGGAGATAGGAGCGTGTAATCCTGCTACACGGACATTGTGGAAAGGTATTATTGAAGCATACGGAAAATTTTTTCCTGTTACTCACAGCACCCCGGTTGTGAGTCTCATGGAGGGCAATACCCCGCTCATCAAGGCGATCAATCTGCCCGAACAAGTCAGAGGGGACATCACTATTTATTTTAAGTTCGACGGCGCCAATCCGACAGGCTCTTTTAAGGACAGGGGCATGACGCTTGCGCTTTCTAAGGCGGTTGAGTCCGGATCAAAGGCGGTGATTTGCGCCTCTACAGGGAATACATCGGCATCGGCGGCGGCATATGCTGCGCGGGCCGGCATAAAGGCGATAGTTGTGATCCCCGAGGGTAAGATCGCACTGGGGAAGCTCGTACAGGCGCTGGTGTATGGCGCCAAGGTATTGCAAATTCAGGGAAATTTTGACGACGCGTTAACTATTGTCAAAGAGGTGGTCTCGCAATACCCTATCACACTTGTCAATTCTATTAACCCTTTTAGAATAGAAGGACAAAAATCAGCCGCGTATGAAGTGTGTGATTATCTCGGCTCTGCACCGGACTACCATGCGTTGCCGGTCGGCAATGCCGGAAACATTACTGCTTACTGGAGAGGCTACGGTGAATATTACAGGGAGGGCTTGATAACAGGCTTGCCCAAGATGCTGGGCTTTCAGGCGGCAGGGGCGGCGCCTATTGTTCTCGGCCATCGCGTTGAAAAACCCGAGACGATTGCCACGGCCATCAGGATCGGCAACCCGGCAAGCTGGAAAAGCGCAGAGGCTGCCAGGGATGAATCGGGCGGGCGCATAGACATGGTTACTGATGAGGAGATACTGGCTGCCTACAAGCTCATTGCGGAGCATGAGGGTATTTTCTGTGAACCGGCTTCTGCTGCATCGCTTGCCGGCGTTATCAAATTAAGCAAGGCCGGTTTTTTCAGGAAGGGCGAGACCGTAGTGTGTACATTGACGGGCAACGGATTGAAAGACCCTGATACGGTGTTTAAAGTGGCTGACGAAGCCGTTAAGGTCAAGGCCGAATTCGATGAAGTCAGGAAAGTTATAGAAAAAGTATTATAGGCAAACGAAAGGTTATAGGTAATGGGTTATGGGTCATAGAGATAATAAAGATATTTTTTTCTTTCCGTTTATTTTTCACCTATTGCCTATCACCTATTGCCTATTACCTGTATTGTTATGAAATACATTGTGATTATCGGAGACGGCATGGCGGACAGGCCGGTTGAGGACCTGGGCGGGTTGACTCCGCTGAAAAAAGCTGAAACGCCCAATATGGACAGACTGGCCCGCGAAGGGATTATCGGGAGCGTGCGCACGATTCCCGAGGGGTTTCACCCCGGTTCGGATGTTGCAAACCTGAGCATACTCGGTTATGATCCGCTGCGCTACTATACGGGAAGAGCTCCGCTTGAAGCGGCAAGTATCGGGGTAACGCTCGATACTGATGATGTTGCCTACCGGTGCAATCTTGTAACTCTGAGGTTTAGTGCGGACAAGACCCGCGCCGTTATGGATGATCACAGCAGCGGACACATATCGACTGAGGAAGCCGTGGAAATTATCGACACGATTCAACAAAGCCTGGGCGGAAAGGACATTGTCTTCTACCCTGGTGTCAGCTACCGGCATCTCATGGTATGGAAGAACGGCTATGCCGACATGGAATGCACACCGCCTCATGATATGCTTGAAAAGGGAATTTCAGATTATTTACCATCAGGCAGAGGACAAAATGTTCTCAGAGAGCTGATGATGAAATCTATTGTGCTGCTCGAGGATCACCCGGTAAACAGGAAGCGGGTTGAAGCCGGCAGGAAACCCGCCAACAGTATATGGTTATGGGGCCAGGGAAAGAAACCTCAGCTTCCGACATATAAGGATAAATATGGGATTAGCGGCGCGATAGTCTCTGCAGTCGATCTTGCCAAGGGGTTGGGCATCTGCGCAGGATTAGCGGTCCTCAATGTGCCGGGTGCAACAGGATGGCTCGATACGAATTATGCCGGCAAGACGGAGTATGCCCTTGATGCTCTGGAAAAAGTGGATTTCGTCTATCTCCATGTGGAGGCCCCGGACGAGGCAGGACATTCGGGAAGTTGTAAGGACAAACTCAAGGCTATCGTGGATTTCGACTCCCTTGTGGTGGGGCCGGTACTGAAAGGCCTGGAAGAAAGGTTCGGCGAATATCGCGTTATGCTGCTGCCTGATCACGCAACACCGCTTAAAATCAGGACCCATACGGATGAACCTGTGCCGTTTGTCATATACGACAGCCGCGAAAAGAAAAACAACGAAGGCCTCAGCTATGATGAGTCCATAACCGGCAGAAACGACATCATGGTATTTCAGGAAGGTTACCTGCTGATGGATTATTTTATCAAGGAGACGTAATTTTTTTAATTTCCTAATAAAAAACCATGACAGACAAAAGCATGACAGATAATAGGGTTTTACTTTTTTTTAGGAATTTGTCTACCATCGGCTTGCCGGTAGTAACTCTTTTCTCGGCCACTGCACAACTATTTGTATATTTCTTGAACCAGTATTGGTTAAAAATTTTGGGAATAACCTATCAATTAAACGTAGTTGAGAGTCTATATGTCAGTTTTGGAATGATTTTGATTACTACTGTTGGATTAATTATTTTTTATGGATTGATATTAGTTTTGTCGTTTAGTCTCTTGCGAGATGGAATAGAATTGGCTAAAAAATTTCCGTTAATCACAAAACTTAATCTATTCATATATGCGTTCATAAATAAGTCAGACCTTACGAGGAAAGTATCGGATTCTACTAAAACATGGTTTCCAGCTGTTTTTGTTGTCTTGCCATTTTTCCTCATGATTCTATGGGGTACAAGTAAATTTAAATTTTTTGTATGGCCGTTAATTACTGCTACTAGTTTTTTATGTTTTTTGCTGGTGATGATAGCTTTGAGGAATTGGTTGTCCGCATTTATAGATTGGGGTAGAAAAGTTCCAAATTTTACAGAGGACGCCGCGTCTGAGAGTAAATTGATGTCTTATATCAAGAGTATTGTTTTTATTAGTATAGGGTTTCTTGTTCCAAGTGTAATAATCTTCCTTCATATGTGGGTTTCTTATTGGATATATGCGTCGTTCATAGGCGTTGTCATGTCCGCGCATGTTGCATCTTTTATCTATATAAATCAAAAAAATCTTATTGGTGTTGTTATTTCAATTGTTTTGTTTATTTTGCTCGCCTTTGCATATTGGTTTGATATCGGAAAAAGAAGTGCCGAAGAATCAAAGAAGTTTATTTTTAACAATGAGAGTCAACAAAGTCGTCATCTGATTTCCGATGGGCTAATTATATTCCCCAAAATACATAGTGGTAATATTTACATTGAAAATTATAAATTTGTGGGTTGCATTTCAGGTATTGATAAATTAAAAGCTAAAGCTGTTAATCCCGATTTTTTGAAGGATGTCAAATTCATAGAATCAAAAGATTCAGATTATGTTTTGTTGCCCATGGATGATAATAAATCGTTAGGCTTGCTGGAAATTAAGAATGGTAAGATCATTAAATTTGTTTCACCATGACTAGGGAGAAGCTACAACTCGAAATCTTTCAACATCGAGGAGGCAATGTATGAGAATTTTAGCTGTCTGTTTTATATTATTCATCATCTTATCCTTCGGGTGTGCTTCTACAGCTCCACAACATTTTTCATTGGAGGATAATGGTGGGAAGGTCACCAGCGGAGGGAACAGAGGGGTCTATCTTGGTTATTACGTGCTTATAAAAACAACCGATGGGGACCAACTGGGTTATAAAAAAAATATCAGAAAAGGCTCCCATGATAAGTCCTGAAATGATAAGGAGTGGTCTTTTGGCTGAGGAGATATTGTATATAAATGGAACCCTCGACGATATTCATGTTCAGCCTTATTATTACGTGAATTATTATGACAACGCTAATAAATGGTTTAATTGCATGGGAATGCGACCACCGTATGAACTCTCGCCTTGCAACAGCAATTTTACTAGAAGCAGAGATATATTTCCTGCGTTCAGGATAGTAGATAACAATAAAATAGCTCAAGTAGTCAAACAGACTGGACTCCTATCTAAAGTTAATGAATATGTGGCGGTTCAGATGGTAGCGGAGGCAGAAAGTCAGAAACTTCGGAGGGTAGCAGAGGAAAGATGTCAGAAACTTCAGATGGCAGCGGAGGAATTTAAAACCAAAATAATCATTGAACCACAAATTAGTGATAGAAGTGGTTTTTTTAAAACAGGTGAACCAGTCGTCAGCGTATGGACAACAATTGTTCAACACACGTTGGATTGCCCTATGGATTTGAAAAATGTTGAATATTCTGTATCCATACAAAAATTTCCAACTAGCGATTGGGACCTTGAAATTGACCCCAGCACTTATAATCTTAAGTATAATAACGATGGTTATTACTTAAAACCATCAGTTACTATTTTGTCCAAGAAATTTAGTAATATATATCCGAAATACACAAATGAAGATAAATCGTTGCGGATCGATTTTGACGGCACAGAAGTCTGGCTTGTAAATAAAACCAATAATTACCTTCAGGTTAAATCTATATCCGTTTATTATAACGGAAAAATATCAGATTTAAAGTTGGGAGAAAGTGCACTAGAATTACCCCCGCAGTCAACCAAGAAAGAACCAATATTAATTGATACACTGGCATCAGATGAAGTTAAAGCTCAAGCTTTATATCAGATAACAAAGGATTCGGTGATGAACCGTAATATATTATTTGGATTTGCCATTAAATACATGGTGGTTGAACAAAATATTGATAAGACTCTGTTCAATCAGAAAAAGTATAACCTGTACGATGTCATTATGAAAACTCGATAGATGGAGAGTTTCTAATGCGTAAATAACCGGTAGAACCACTGTTTTTGAACATGAAGGATACATGGCAAATAGAAAAGACGCTATAACTAACTGGATTAAATCGTCCAACTATGATTTTAAAACTGCTGAACATATGTTCAGGACGGGTCGATATATTTATGTGCTTTTTATGTGTCATCTCTCATTGGAAAAACTGTTAAAAGCGATATATGAAGCAGTTTTAAATAAGGTCCCTCCCAAAACACATAATCTCATTTTTTTGTCAAGCGCAGTTAATCTTGAAATACCGGAATCGCATCTCAAAACGCTTGAGTCTCTCAATGATCTAAGCATCGTAACACGATATCCCGAAGATTTTGATGCACTTATTAAAGCATTTAGGAAAAAGCGAGTTGAGGATTATTTTTCCAGGACTAAGGAACTGCTGAAATGGTTAAAAAAAGACGCGAGATTAAAGAAATAATTACACGATATATCATTGAACTCGAAAAGCTGGGGATTGATGTCTCACAGGTTATTTTATTTGGATCTTACGCCAAAGGGAGTCAGACAGAGTGCAGTGATATCGATATTGCGGTGGTTTCCCGCGCTCTCAAAAGGCTTGATATTTTTGAACGACAAGAGATTTTGAGCAGGGCACACCATAGATTCGGAGTGCCTCTGGAACCAATAGGCATAACCCCTGAACAGCTTGATGAGAAGAAAGGTTTCGTGAGGGAAATTGTGGAGGCTGGCGTCATTGTTTATAATAGCAAGTAAATATATCGCAGTGAAACTGCATTTGGAGTTAGTATTTAAATGTCTCGGAGAGGTCCTGGGTTAATGCTGATTGTCCAGAAATACGGCGGAACGTCTGTTGCAAATCCTGAGAGGATCAAGGCAGTTGCTGAGCGTGTGGTAAAGTCGGCGAATGAAGGCAACCAGGTCGTTGTCGTTGTCTCCGCAATGTCCGGAGAAACGGACAAACTCATTGATCTGGCCCACCAGGTTTCATCAAATCCGAGCGAGCGTGAAATGGACCTGCTCCTTTCATCGGGTGAACGGGTGACCAGTGCGCTGACAGCCATGGCCATAGAAGAACTGGGGCACAAGGCAATGGCGTTTACCGGCAGGCAAATGGGCATCATTACGGACAAGGTCCACATGAGGGCCAGGATTGAGAAAATCGTCTCCGAAAGGGCAAAAAAAGCGCTTTCAGAGAATTATATTCTTGTGATTGCCGGGTTCCAGGGTGTAACTGAAAATGAGGACGTGACCACTCTCGGGCGGGGAGGGTCTGATCTCTCGGCGGTAGCGATAGCCTCTGCATTGGATGCCGACGTTTGCGAAATTTATACTGATGTCGATGGTGTCTATACCACCGATCCGAACATTGTTCCTGATGCAAGAAAGCTTGATAAGATCTCCTTTGAGGAGATGCTCGAGTTTGCAAGCCTTGGAGCAAAAGTGCTTCAGACGCGGTCGGTCGAATTCGCCATGAACTATGAGGTGCCTGTGGTCGTACGGTCGAGTTTCAACGACAACCAGGGCACTTTGGTGACCAAGGAGGACGATGATATGGAGAGGGTTGTGGTGTCAGGGGTCGCATACGATAAAAACCAGGCCAAAATTACTGTTACCGGAGTCCCTGACCAGCCTGGAATCGCCGCGTCAATATTTAAAAAAATTGCTGACTCAGGCATAGTGGTTGATATGATCGTGCAGAACGTGAGCAGCGATGGCAGGGACGCCGATATTTCTTTCACGCTGCCGAGGACCGACAGCGCAAATGCGATGAAACTGACAGGGGATATTGCAAGGGAACTCGGCGCGAAAGTTATGACGCTCAGGGAGGACATCTCCAAGATTTCCATTGTAGGCGTTGGAATGAAGACCCACCCGGGAGTTGCGGCACAGATGTTCGAGACCCTTGCTAAACACGGCATAAACATTATCATGATCAGCACTTCGGAAATAAAAGTTTCCTGCATTATCGACCTGAAGTATACGGAACTTGCCGTCAGGGTGCTTCATGATGCCTTTGCCCTTGCAGAAAGCCGGTAAGGCGACGTCCATGCACATGATCGAGATTTATGATACTACACTCAGGGACGGCACACAGTCCGAGGACATTTCTCTGTCCGTTGAAGACAAACTCAGGATTACCGAGAAGCTGGACGAGATCGGTATTCATTACGTCGAAGGGGGATGGCCCGGCTCCAACCCCAGGGATGCCGAATATTTCAGGAAGGTAAAAAAACTCACCCTTGCTCACACCCTGGTAGCGGCTTTCGGCAGCACACACAACCCGAAGCACCACGTCGAGGAGGACCAGAACTTAAAGGCTCTCATTGAAGCAAAAGTGAAAGTCATTACTATTTTCGGCAAGGCCTGGGATTTCCATGTAAAAGAGGCCTTGCGGATTTCCCTTGAAGAAGACCTTGATCTTATCCATGATTCGATACGTTTTCTGAAAAATCATGTCGAAAAGGTTTTCTTTGACGCCGAGCACTTCTTTAACGGATACAAAGATAATCCCGTCTTCGCGCTTAAGTGTCTTGAAGCCGCGCAGGCCGCAGGCGCCGATTGCCTCGTGCTCTGTGATACCAATGGCGGTACTCTCCCCCACGAGGTAAGTCAGATCGTGCAGACCGTAAGCAAAAAAATTAAGGCTCCACTCGGCATTCATGCCCACAATGATTCCGATTGCGCGGTGGCAAACTCGATCCTTTCCGTTGAAAACGGAGCAGTGCAGGTGCAAGGCACTATCAATGGCATCGGCGAACGTTGCGGCAATGCCAACCTTTGCTCGATCATTCCCAACCTGCAGCTAAAGCTTGGATATTCCTGCCTGACAGATGAACGGTTGAAGAAATTGCGCGACGTATCACGGTTTGTTAACGAGATAGCCAATGTGCGGCACTTTAAGCGGCAGCCTTTTGTTGGTGACAGCGCCTTTGCCCATAAAGCGGGCATTCACGTGAACGCTGTAAGAAAGAGACCTGAAACGTACGAGCATATAAGTCCGGAACTGGTGGGCAATTCTCAAAGGACCTTGATATCGGACCTTGCGGGCAGAAGCAATATTTTAAGGAAGGCCGAAGAATTCAATATCCATCTTGAGGCCAATTCCCCTGAAGTGCAGGGCATTCTTGATTCGCTCAAGGAACTGGAGCATCAGGGTTTCCAGTTTGAGGGCGCGGAGGCGTCCTTTGAGTTGTTGCTGAAAAAAGCGCTCGGGCTCCACCGGCGGTTTTTTGATCTTATCGGGTTCAGGGTCATCGATGAGAAGAGAATGGAAACCGGGCTGTCGTTCAGCGAGGCAACCATTATGGTAAAGGTCGGCAAGAGCATAGAACACACAGCTGCAGCTGGCAACGGCCCGGTCAATGCCCTGGACAGCGCCCTGCGAAAGGCCCTCGAAAAGTTTTACCCCGAGTTGAAAACGGTTAAGCTGCACGATTATAAAGTACGGGTACTTACTGCCGGGAAAGGCTCCTCTGCGCGGGTGAGAGTCCTTGTTGAATCGGGCGACGAATTGCACAGATGGGGGACTGTCGGAGTTTCTGAAAATATTATTGAGGCATCATGGCAGGCGCTCGTGGACAGCATTGATTACAAATTGCTAAAGGAAAAAGAGTGACCGGCGCCTTATCCGGGACCGGCAAATTATAATTTCAATATTTCTACGTGATATATAGTAGGATAAGTGGATATGGAAGAGATCGGCATTGTAAAAGAGACCGATGGAATAAAGGCTATAATTTCTGTGCAGAAGCAGGGTTCCTGCGGGACTTGCCCCGGCGTGAACCTGTGCCAGACACTGGGAGCCGGCGAGGCCTTGATGGAGGCCTATAATCATGTTGACGCAAGGGCCGGCGATACTGTGAAAGTGGTTTTCAGGTCCTCAAATTCTGTTAAGGGCACGATGCTCGTATATGGCCTGCCCGCTTTAATGCTCATTATCGGAGCGGTGTTGGGAAAGGAATATCTGAGCAGGTTTTTCCCGACAGCTGATTCCGAGATACTCTCTGCCGGCAGTGGATTTGGCTTTCTTATTATTACGTTTCTGGTCATTAAGATCTGGTCAAATATCTTTGAGCGCAAAAAAGAATATATGCCAATAATAGAAGAAATTATTATCCCTAAGCCTTAACTCATTTAATCAACGTAATATTTTCTAAAAAAGTTTGTCTACGGCGTGTTTGTGGAACTTATTGTTATGCATGAAAAAGAATAAAAAAGATTAATGTTGCGGTCTTTATAATATGGTGTAATTTGGTGCAAAAAAAGACAAAAAACAGTGTGTAAAATTAGTAGTGAATAGAAGTTCAAATGAACAGCCAAGCGTATAGTAAAATAAGCAAAATAATGATATTATAGAATCATGAAAACAACTATTGATATTCCAGATGAGGACTTAAGAGAAGTAATGAGGCATACAAAATCAAAAACCAAGCGGGATGCCGTGGTCTTTGCTTTGAAGGATTTCAACAAAAGGCAAAGGCTTGCCGGGCTGTCTAAAATGCTGGGTACCTTTAAAGACTTTATGACTCAGGCTGATCTTAAAACCATGCGCGAAGACAAGAAGTGGGAAAAAATACAATAGTTCTTATAGATACGTCGAGTTGGATTGAAGCTCTTCGCGCCACCGGAAAGAAGGAGGTGCGCGAACGGGTACTGAACTTAATGGTCGAAGGCCGTGCCGCGTGGTGCGATATGGTTGCTATTGAACTCTGGAATGGTGCAAGAGGTGATTATGAAAGACAAAGATTGTCAGAGCTTGATAAGGAAATTACCTGTTTGCAGATAACGCAGGATGTCTGGCAAAAAGCGCGCGTATTAGCGCAGAAATGCAGGCTGGCCGGTGGGACTGTTCCATCCGCTGATCTGGTTATTGCAGCGTGTGCATTGTCCCATAATGTAGAAATAGAACATCAGGATGATCACCTATCTTTCATTTTAAGCGTTAAATCCGATAGAAGAAATCCTTAAATTTCATTATTTGTAAAAAATAGAACCTGACTCCCATTTAGAGGGCACATGTCAAGCAACAAAAACTCTGCGTTCGAAGTTTTTTTGACTTCTCCTTTTTTGTGAGCTGCCGATGATCATTACCATTGCCGTTTTTTCTTTGAGATTCGGCTCCAGCCTTCACTGTGCCAGACTCCCATCAGGATCAAAGCCACACCCAGAGATTACTCCCCGAAGAGGGCCCCTTCCGCTTCATAGCGGTCCAGAAAACCTTCGGATCCGTGCCGGGTCCATTTCGAATTTACTATCTTTATGGTTTTGATGCACCAGTCCTATAGGGCTCCCGACCCAGTCAGTAAGGATGCCGGTAACTGTTATGTTGCTGGGTGAAACAGTGTTCCAATCTAACCGTTGGTTTAGTTCCAGTCGGTGCATATGGTTAGCTGCCTCACCCAGTTCTTCTTATGTAAATGCTTTCTCAGGCATAAACGGAACTCCATCCTTCATGATGTAAAACGCCGCTCTGGCCAGCTTGTGTGACAGTGCACTGTGCGCAATAGGCGCGTTTGTCTTCCGCATCTTACGATCATAATAAGCTCTTGCTTCAGAGTCAAGCCGCCGCGCGAGCTCTCCTGCCTCGGCAAATGCCCAGGACAGATACTTGTTGCCGTTTTTCCTGTTATTTGTCCCTTTCTTTTTGTCATTGCTGAATCTTGCAGCCGGCACCTTCCTGCAGTACGACACATAGTTGCCCACATCTGCAAAACGATTAATAGGACCCGTCTCCATCATGATCGTCAACGCCAGAACCCTTCCAACTCCAGGCAGACTTAACAGAAGATCATACGGCTTTTTGAGCTTTATCTTTTTTTCTACGGCCACTTCTATTGCTGTGATCTGCTTTGTCAGCGAGTCAATCGCATCTTTACTCACCTTACCGGCAAGGGAGAGATCATCATTGCCTGACAGCAGTGGTGCCACATGATCCTTCTTCAATGCCTTTATATCATTCGCCTTCATCTTTGCACCTATGTTCCTGGCGAGGATGTTTTGGAGGCTCAAAATGAGCGATGTCCTCAATCTCACGAGATGCCCTCGCTTCCTTAGAAGATCCCTTAGAGGTCTTTGCTCCTCTGGATAAATGAATCCCTCAGGTAGAATCTTCAGTCTGAGCATCTCAGCAAGCCAGAATGCATCATGTTCGTCATCGCCATGCTTCAGTCCAGAATACTGCTGGACCTTAGAGGGATTGGCAAGATGTACCTGATAACCCTCTTCCATTAGACGATCTACCAACCAGTACCAGTTATAGGTTGACTCGACCACAATCCCCTCAATATCCTTCTTAAATGGTCTAAGCGTTTCTAAAATCAGGCTTGGATCGTTCCTGAGTTTCTTCTTCCATAACCTGCCGCCATTCTCATCGATGATCCCCACATATGAATTGTTTGAATGCAGATCAAAACCTGTGTACAATCCCATACAGCACCTCCTCAAGGTCAAGATTGGTTCTCTTACCTCAAGCATATCGCTAACCGATATGCTTGGGGAGGTGCCCTCTATATGATTATCTAATCCGCTGTTTCAGGAAGGCGCAACTTACTCAACAATACGAGCGGAAATTAACGCTGTCGAAACCCATGCCGAAGACCTCTTCACCACGTATCAATCTCCCCAGACATCTCAACGACATTATTAGTTTTCAAAAGTAACTGTGATAGACACGCCGCGTAGTATGGCCCAAAGTTCACGGCTTGAAAATGGTGAGACTTTCAAGCATAGCATTATGACGGTACCGAACAGCATTACCTATTAACCCTGGCAGCCACATCAGACCGGTTCCACCATCCGCCACCCAGCGCCTGGAACAGCGCTGCTGTATCAGAGTATCGGTTAGCCATGACCTGCACAAGATTGATCACCGTCTGCTGATAAGTCTGCTCCGCATTAAGCAGTCCCAGATAGCTGATATCCCCCAATTCGAGCTGACGTCGAGCAATGGAGAGGCTCTTGTCTGCGGCACGCTCGGCAGCGACAGCGGCTTTCAGGGCTTCAGCGTCGTAATTAATAGCGTGCAGCGTGTCGGCCACGTTCTGAAAAGCAGTGAGCACAGTGCTGCGATACTGCGCCGCTGCCTGTTCGTATGCCGCTTCAGCGGCACGTTGCCGGTGCAGCAACGTCCCCCCTTGGAAGATCGGCTGAGTCAGATTGCCGGCCAGTGCCCAGAATCCGGTGCCAGGCGTGAACAACTGATTTATGGCAGTAGCGCTGGAGCCCCAATTGGCGGTCAGCGTAATGTTCGGCAACCGGTTGGCTATACTAACGCCAATATCTGCACTTGCAGAGTGCATTTGTTCTTCTGCAGATCGGACATCCGGTCGCTGTTCCACAAGCCTGGAAGGAAGGCTCACAGGGAGTTCCTGCGGCAGTCGCAGAGATGAGAGGTCGAACTTCTCGGCCAGTTTCTCGCTCGGGAAACGCCCTGCGAGTCTGGCAAGCAAGTCGCGTTGTTGGGCCAATTGTTTTTTGAGCGGCGGCAGCATTGCTTGCACTTGTGCCAGCGCCGTTTCCTGTGCCGCTACATCCAAAGTTGCAATCTGCCCCAATTCATATTGTTGTTTAAGCAGGTCGAGAGATTGACTTTGGATACCTATGATTTGTTTTGTAGCGTCGATCTGTCCACGCAAGGCAGCCTCCTGTACTGCTGCTGCAACTACATTGGAGGTCAGCGTCAGATAAGTTGCTTCGAGCTGGAAGCGCTGCGAATCCGCTTGAGCTTTGAGCGATTCCACCTGCCGTCGTATGCCGCCGAAGACATCCGGTGCATAGGCCACAGAAACCTGCGCGGTGTGAAGGCTATAGGTGTAACTGTTGTTTTGTAACGGACTGGTTAACACTCCGGCTGTCTTTTGGCGCGTTGGATTGAAATTGGCTTCAACACTGGGAAAGAAGGCACCTTGTTGTGCATAGACGCTTTCCCAGGCGCCGCGCATTGCCACTTGAGCAGCTTCCAGATCCGGGTTGGCCTTGAGCGCCTGGTCGATCAGGTCGTTGAGCGGTTTCGAATGGAACAGGGTCCACCATTGACCTGGTATGTCCATATCCTGCACAAAGCGCTGCGCCTCGCCGCCTTTGACCTTGGCCGATACAGTCTGAGAGGGAAGGGGCTGCGGAGTGTAGCCATCGACAACAGGGGCAGTTGGGCGTTGGAAATCAGGACCTGCCGCACATCCGGCCAAGAGAATACATAAGATTATTATCATTCTGTACATGGTCATCCCTCCTCTCCCGGAGCCTGGGCCTTTGTGCTTTGACGATGTTCCACCCATCGTTCTATAGTGAAGTAATATGTCGGCAGAATAAACAGCGTGAGCAGAGTGGCAAGCCCAAGACCGCCAACCACAACGGTGGCGAGGTTGCGCTGCACATCAGTGCCGATGCCGGTAGCCAACGCGGCAGGCAGCATCCCCACGCTTGCAACGGTTGCAGTCATAAGCACCGGCCTGAAACGCTCAACCGCTCCTGACACTACGGCCTCGCGCAACGCCATCCCCTGCTCTCGCACCCGGTTGATGTTGGCAACCATGATGATGCCGTTTTGCACGGCCACGCCGAATAACGCTATGAAACCGACAGCGCTGGCGACATTCAGCGTTTCACCAGTGAGGTGAAGCGAGATCAGGCCTCCCAGGGTCGCCAGCGGGACCACCCCGAGGATCAACACCGCCTGACGCATCTTGCCGAATTCGGCAAACAGAAATACCGCCATAAGCGCCAGCACAATGCCCATGATCACTGTCAAGCGGGCCTGAGCACGCTGCTGGTTCTCGAATTCCCCGCCCCATTCAAGGCGATATTTGGTGTGGTCAAAGCTAACCGATTGGCCGATCTTGCGTTGTGCCTCCCCCAAGTAATCGGACAGGGCGCGATCCCGAAGATCGATCCGGACCAGCAGCGCGCGGTGGCTCATTTCATGTGCAATGGTGCTTTCGCCGCTTTGGAGCCTTATATGGGCAACCTGGGACAGTGGGACCTGCGCACCATCCGATGTGTTAAGCAGCAGATTGCCTAGCGCCTCAGGACTGTTACGAGTATTTTTCGGAAATCGCACACTCACGCCATACGTGCGATCGCCGACGTAAACAGTGCTCACAGGAGCGCCGCCGACACCTGTCTGAATCAGGCTGGTGACATCGGACACGTTGATGCCGTAACGGGCCGTTGCTGCCCGATCTATATCGATCGCAATCTGTGGAATAGGAGGCTCTTGAAAGATCGAAGCATCTGCAGTACCCCGGATACCATGCAGTACAGTTACTATCTCGCTACCGATGCGACGCAGCTCATTAAAATCATTCCCAAAAATGCGGATGACGAGCGGACTATGTGCACCGCTGATCGAATCTTCGACCATATCGCTAATTGGCTGGCTGATACCGGTTTCAAACCCCGGCAACCGCTGTAAGCGGGCATTAAGATGGCGTAGAAAATCGGCTCTGGTTTCGCCTTTGGGCCAGACATTGTAGGGCTTAAGGCCCACAGGCGCTTCGATGTGGGAAGGTGTCCACGGATCGGTGCCTGTGTCATTGCGGCCTAGTTGAGTAATGGCGTAGGACACTTCGGGGAACTGGAGCAGCGTGTGTCTAAGTTCCCCGGCCATCGCGCTCGCCTTGTCGAGGGATAGCCCGCTTGGCAATTGCACCTGTAGCCACAGGGCACCCTCATCCAGTTCGGGCAGGAATTCCCGTCCGGTACTTATGCCTAACACAACCACGAGTATGAGGGCTGCGCCGCCGATGATGAATGCGATTTTAGGTACAGCTAGCATACGCTCCAAGGCGCGCCGAAATCTGCTTTGCAGTTTTTCGAGCGGCCGGTTGTGGAAAATCCGGCGTGGTTTGCGAAAGGCTATGTAAGCGAGGCCGGGAATCAGGGTGAAAGTGCTTAGCAGCGCGCCGAATAGCGCATAACCCACAGTGAAAGCCATCGGCGAGAACAGCTTCGCTTCGGCATGTTGGAACGAAAACAGAGGGAGATATGCTGTGATGATGATGAGTGTTGCAAAAAAGATCGGCCGAGCTACCTGTGTCGTTGTTGCAAGCACGTCTTGTTCACTTAAGGGAACTGCCGGATCAGCTTCGCGCCTTCGCAGAATGGCCTCTGTGACCACAATAGCTCCGTCCACAATAATGCCGAAATCGATCGATGCTAGCGAGAAGAGGTTGGCGGGCATGTTTGTGAAATGCATCATAATGAAAACAGCGACCAGGCCGAGAGGTATTGTCACTGCTGCGATCAAAGCACTGCGCGGGCTGCCGAGAAATAGGATAAGCACGATGCATACCAGCCCAATGCCTTCGAATACGGTATGCGACACTTTGCGTATAGTCTCCTGAACCAGATCGTCCCTGTCTATATAGGGAACAATACGAACTCCCATGGGCGCTATCTGCTTGCTCAGTTCAGCAACTTTGGCATGAATTCCTTTCAGTACTTCCGACGGGTTTTGATACCTGAGCAGGTCCACAATACCTTCTATGGTGTCCGGGTTGGAGTTTTTCCCAAGAATCCCCTCCCTCTCCTGGTGGCTGTAGGTCAGCTTGCCCAGATCGCTCACTAGAATCGGCACGCCCTTGCGCTCAGTGACAACAATGCTGCCGAGGTCACCCAGGGTATGCACCATGCCGATGCCGCGGATAACATAGCCCTGTTCCCCTCGTGAGATGCGGCTACCGCCCGCATTGGAGCTGTTGTTGCTGATAGCAGTAACCACATCGTTCAGGCCGACGCCGTAGCGCTCAAGCTGAACCGGGTCGAGTTCCAGCTGATACTCCATGGTGAAGCCGCCGAAGTTATCGACATTGACTACGCCGGGTACCTGCTCAAGCGCAGGGATAACGGTCCAGCGCTGGATTTCAGAAAGTTCCATCAAATTTTTGGTGTCGGATTCCAGGGTATATCTATAGATTTCGCCCGTCGCACCGGTCACCGGATCCAGGCCGGGCTGTATTCCGGAAGGCAGGCTAACCTGGTTAATACGCTCCATAATGCGTTGCCGTGACCAGTAGTCTTCGGCACCGTCGCGGAATACGAGCGTAATGAGCGAAAGCCCGAATGTACTGCTCGAACGCATAGACTCCAGGCCGGGTGTGCCAGCAAGCCCGCGTTCCAATGGTGTCGTGATCTGTTGCTCCACTTCTTCCGCGGCCAAGCCCGGAGACTGAGTCACAACCTGCGCGGTGACGTCGCCGATGTCCGGATACGCTTCGACCGCCATTTTTGTCCATGAGTAATAGCCAAAAAGAGCAAGCAGGATCGAGACCATTACTACCACGAGCCTCTTGCGAATGCAAATGCCGATGATGCGATTAATCATTGAGAAGCACTCCGCCTTTGACGATGACACGGTCACCCGCATTCAGTCCCTGGTCGATACGGGAATCTTCGCCTTCGCCGTAACCAGGCAGTACTGTTCGCCTGACAAATGTCCAGGGCGCAACTTCGACGAACACAGTGGTGTTGTCGTTATCCATAAGCAGGGCCGAATTAGGCACGAATACTGCCGCTTTTTGCGGTACGTTGAAGCTCGCGGTAGCAAACATGTTAGGTTTAAATTTGCCGTCTGGATTGGCAAATGCTATGCGGACCTTGCTGCGGTGCGTGTCCGGTTCCTCCACCTGGCTCACGAATGCTACCCTGCCGTGAAAAACCTGACCCGTGTAAGCTGGAAAACTTACATCGACAGACTCGCCCTTGGCAATGGAGGCGATATCTACTTCCGGAACGTTTGCCGTAACCCATACAGAATCGAGATTGGCGATCGTCATGAGCGCGGCGGTAGTATCGTTGGCAAAAGCACCAGTGGCTGTGGTGAGAGCCGTAACACTCCCAGTTATCGGCGCGGTAATGGTCAGGAGCCGCGACCCGTCTTTCGGGTGGGATGAAACGCCGATCCCTTTAAGTCGAGCTTCGGCCCGGTTGAACTCGGCTTTAGCCTGAGCATAGTCGCTTTCTGCCTGCTCAAGATCTTTAAGAGCCCCGGCACCGGCCTCTCGCAGACCGCGTACGCGCTTCAGGGTACTCTCGGCATGCTGCAGAACATCTCGCGCCTTGTCATCGTCGGCATATGCCTGCGAGAGATCGCCCGAATTTATAACAGCGAGAGGCTGCCCTTTTAGAACATGGTCGCCCAGACGCACAATCAGTTTGACGACTCTGCCTGATACCGGCGGCAGGATATTTACTGTGCGAGCGGGGTCTGCCTCCACCGCAGCAGGCATCAATACCGTATGCGGGCTGTTTTTTTCGGTGACCGGCTTTATAACCAACTCTGAACGCAACGCCGAACCCTGGGGTATAATGAACTTGTCGCCTTGATGGACAAGAGCTGGTTGTGTAGTCTCCTGTACGGCAGCATGGCTGGGTGAGTTGAACAAGCGTGTACCCAACCCAACGCCCAACATGACAATGATTATCGCAACGCCGATTGGGGCGAAACGCTTTTGCCGTGGATAGTTATTCAAAATAAACATGCAATACCTCCTAAAAGAAAACTAAATCCTCTTTAATATCGAAATAAACATAAAAATGTGTCTACTTGCACTTCTTACACAATCCGTATATTTCCAGCTTATGCTTTGCAGGACTAAACCCATTTGCTTCAGCAAGCTTGTCCTGAAGCATTTCTATTCTTTTGTCATGCACCTCTGTAAATTCCCCGCATTTGGTACAGATAAGATGATCGTGGTGGTCTTGGCCCACATTTTGCTCATATCTGGCCTTTTCATTACCAATTTTAATTTCTTCGGCAATGCCGATTTCGCAGAGCAACTTGAGCGTGCGATGTACCGTTGCAAAGCCGATGTCCGGAGATATTTTCCGGACCTCGTCATACAGGTTATCGTCCGTAATATGCCGGCTTGCGGCAAGGAAGCAGTCGACAATGGTATCCCGCTGGAAAGTATGACGCAATCCCCGTGCATTAAGTGAATCGGAAAATAATTTTTTGGCCTGTCCTGTGTCCATAATCAGTTTTGATTTTGATAATGATAAACTATATCAATTAGAACACAGGCTAATACCGCTTGTCAAGCATCCATTTTCCATCCGGCGCAACTGTCTCATTCTCTCTTTCTCCTGAAAATAAAAATCCCCAAGGCAAAAATGCCCTGAGGATTGCACCCTGATTTACTTCATCCTCTTTCCTTCCAGCCACGGCAAGGAGTGGTAATGGGTGAAATGTTGAGTGGAAAACGGGGGGTATGATGAAGCATTGCCTGAGTGAACTTCCCGTCACCAGCAACAAATCACTGAGTCTCACAGGCAGGTCTTCTGGCTCTCGGATCTTCCTACTTACCGGCCTTCCCAGAGTTTTACTCCAGTGGCTCAGTCGGCTTTCGTCCCCGGTTACAGCGGCGGGCCCGCTCCCGAATCGGCGTTTCCGCCTCACGGGATTCCCTATTAATCCTTACGGCACCTGAGATTGTCTTTTATAATACTTAAATAAAACTTTTGTCAACTTGATATTGTATCGATGGGAAACACGTAGAAATCTATTCGCATTGGTTATTCGTTGAATTATCCAAGAATTCAGTGGATAATAAAGAAATATTTTCCAACGGAGACTGTCTCAACATAGCATAGTTTCGAAAGGACTCCGCAAGTGAGGGGCGAGCAATTCGGATTGTAACCTTCATGCAGTAGCATGAATCCTAAAACGCGGAGTATAAGTAGCATCGGGGAATCCGGCTTTTTGATAATTTTTCCCGCAATAAACATATTCAGAAGATTGAAACTCCCGTCGATTACAGGAAGCACAACTTAAAGGTTCAAAGGAGTTCAGTTCAATTGGACTACCAGATAGGTTTCCTCCAGAAGTCCTCGTAGCTTTCGGTCCCAGAGACCTACTTATTAACGCTTGAACGCAACGCTTTCGGACTACCGCTACTGCACTTCATTTCTCCCCATACTCAAGTGCCGTCGGGGTCTCCTCTAAATTGCTATGTTAGAAACCGTAATACGCAATTTGCACAGTCTCAAAAAGCGAATTTTGAGCAGGGCAGCGATCTCCAGAACAGGAAGAAATTGAAAATATTTTATCCAGCAAATACTATGTAGCGAAAGATCGGCAACCAATATTTCTAACTGGTTTTATTATTTCACAGATATGATTTTGACCTTTGAGAGATGCCGCAATATCTGATATAGAGATTGCTACTATTTGGCTTTTGCGATAACTTAGGGGCTTTGTCCTCTACTGGTTCAACATTAAATATTTATATTTTGGATATTCATTTTTCATCTTTTCAATGAGGCTGTCTATTTGGGACGATTCCCTTAAGCCTATGATCGTCAGGTCGTCGAAAATATCATCATGTTTGTCTCCAATGCCTATTTTCAGTTCTGAACATATAAAATTAGCGGTCCTTACAAGTATTATGTCAAAGACGTGCGTTTCATCAGCTATTTCGGAAGATCTAAGATTATGCATCGAAATTACGCGCCGGATTTCAACGGGCAGACGCCATATCTTTGCCACATAATCGCCTATTTCACAGTGAGTAAACCCGAAGGTTGAAAGCTCTACTTCTTCGAAAGACTTGTCTGTAGATGCGACTTCATCAATCACTGTCGCAAATTTTTCCTTGAAGTTGATATTCATAACTATTTTGCCGATGTCATGAAGCAATCCATGAACAAAATGCTCGCCCCCTCTGCCTGAGCCAAGTTGCACGGCAATCAGCTTAGATGCAAGAGCAACGGCTGTACTATGTTCCCAAAGTGCAAAATCCACGGAGTCAGATTCCCTTCTCAGGTCTTTCAGTGCTGACATCACAACAATATCACTAACAGCCTCAACCCCCACATGGAAAACGGCATCTTCTATCGAACTTACTGAGGCTCCTCTACTGAAATAAGGAGAATTCGCCACTTTAAGCACACGTGACGCAAAAGCAGGATCATGAGATGGGAAAGTTTAATTCTAAGGAAACGGGACAGATGAAAATGGTAAATAAATTGGAACCTAATATTGGCGGGTTTTAAACCGACCCTCCCTGGCTGGTTTTAATCCGACCGCTGACACGTTAGGGTGCAATAACCGGGGGGAATAGGTTCCATAATGAAGTAAACACCTCTGCCATCTAACCGAGATATTAATCGTGAATTGAAAGAGAAGCTGAAATGTGAAGGCCACGAGGTCTCCCGTCATGCACCATCGTGGCCAGTCACAGTACTGCAAAATGACACTCTGTAACATCTTGATAGAGCTTGAACCCTAAAACATTACCTGAATGCCGGTATTGATGACCCATTTGGTTTTCAATTGGAGGCCGTTCAGATATTGATATAGTGGCATGCCGCCTTCGACTCCAAAAGTAATTTTACCTGCCACGATATTCACTCCTATCAAAGCGTCGAGCCGCTGCCCCCCGTAATTACGGGGATCGGCGTCAGGCGTTGGCGCACCCATCATGGGATCGAGGATCTTCTGAATTTCAGGGTCCTGACCGCTGATCCTTCCCGTATTAGTATAGGCAAAGCGCAACCATGTTGTTGCAGGGCCAAAGGCGCGTTGCAGCCAACTGGTCGCCTTGAAGCTGTCACCGAGACTGTATCCCTCACTGTTTTTTGCCGTGTGATACGTATACATTGCCTGAGCGCCCCAGTTCCATTTTGCGTCATCGCTGAGAACGTTGTATGTCAGCGCAGGCTTGAGGTCCCATGTGCCGGAACCAAGTTGCATGTCATAAGGTGCGCGAAATTCCATGCCCATCATGTTCATTGTTTGCTTTATATTGCCTGTCGGAACACTGAGCCCCAGACTGCCGACCAGGTATTTATTGATCTTGTACAGCCCCCGCAGCTCCGTGTCGCCTACTCCCTCTGTATGCATAGGGGATTGGCTCATGTAAGGCATGCCCATCCCCATGTTCATCACCATCTGCATATCGTTATACTCATAGTTCGCCATTCCCATAACAGTAAAGCTGTCAGTGATGCCGTACATCACCATAAACATTTGCATGTACATGTCCATATAGGTTGGGATCATCATATAATTGTATGACTTGTTGCTCATCCAACCTACACTGTGTGTGTCTACGTTGTTCCCTCCTGCGCGCAGCCCGCCCATGTTCTCATACATGGACTTGTAGGTGAACATCCACATGCCGGCTGGGTGAGTATGGTATATATCGTCGCCAAAAGCCGGATTATACAGCATCTGACCTCCAGGGTGATGGTGAGCGGGATGCCCGGCCTCGCCGGCTACTTCATCGGCGGCAGCCTTCATCGCATCGTCAAAGGTGGTCACTGCCCCGCCGTGTTCCTTCACAAAATTCTGGGCGTTCTCTCCCTTGGCAAAGGCCCATTTAGCCACAGCGGTCATTACACCACTCCTGTCACCGCCTATTACCCATGTTGCAGTCCGGGCGTCTATCATCTCTCCAGTCGGGTAATCAGCAACCATTATCGATCTAACCTGCTTGTCTTTGTTTTGCTGCATCTCTTCAACCGCACAGTGCAGACTACAGACCCACGCAGTGGATTCATCATAATAGACAATGAGCATCTTGCTCCGAGCAGCATCGGATAGATCCATCGCACAAAATTTACAGGCTTTAGGATTCGTCATAGTGTCTGTCGCACCTGAGGCAATACCGGCTGACAGCAGGAATACTATCAGTATAAGAAAGAATCTTTTCATGCTGAATTCTCCTTTTTAATAATATCAATATATTTATTATGAATACGATTGCTTTTTATCCGGCGCGCAAAGGCGGAATTAAAAAAGTCCACCCCAGAAAATATTTTTAAGATAACTTCCAAAGCAGAGTCGAACTTCATGGCAACATCAAGAACTAAAAACGCTCACAGCACTGGAATTACCTCGCGGCTGCGCCAAGACGACCCTTAACTTTGGAATTGCCAAGGTCAGGCTTTTGGAGGGCGTTCCTGTCTAAAGCCTGTTAGTAATGGAATGAAAACAGAGTTTGCAGCTGAATACGTAAGACTACTGACAAAGTGGGACAGTTCACATGGACATCGCAATACGCACGGGACATCCACCTGCGCCGAAAGAGGAGCACCGGAGGCGTGACAAATGTCGAGTGTTAAAATAGACGCGGTTTTACTGGCAGTGTTGAAATTGACATTGACTTTAAACGGGGCGAAAATAGTAATGATAAAAACAGTAAGCACTATAAAAATTTTTATCTTCATCGATTGAAATGATAATTGATAAGTTCATCTATGTCAATCCCATGTTATTGTTCCCATGTTATTTTCTTAGAAGACATTGCGGCATTCCGGCAGAAAATATTAAAATTGCGGATGAGACATTTATTTGTACTTGCCGGTCTGATATTAATTCTATGCTCCTGTGCGAAGGGACCATCATATATACAGGCGCCTTTTAACGGTTACACATCTGAAATAGATGTGAGCACCCTTTTGCCAAAACAGCCCAGGTTTTATTCTTTGTCATTTGAGGGCAAAAAAATCACTTTTTTCCTTGTCAGAGTTAACGGCGAAATCCAATCATATTTTAATGCATGCAGGGAATGCTATCCCAAAAAATTAGGTTTCAGCTTTGAAGAAGGATTTATGAAATGCAGATTTTGCAGTGAACAGTGGCCATTGGTGAGTTTAAGGGATGGAATCGGGGGTTGTTGTCCCATCCCTTTAAGGGGAGTATTAAATGGTGACAAATACGTTATTAATCGTGATGCCATCATGGAGGGGATGAAATTTTTCTGAAAATCGATGAAAAATGGATTTGAGGACAAAGTTATAACGGCGTCAGCCCGTTTTTTTTAGACTTGTGACCGGACACCCGAACAATTTGGATTTTCTGAAATTGCGTTTTTACGCTTATACTGCGCAAAAACTAAGGTCCGAAGCTGGCACCCATTTCTCCCCAAACTACGCAAAAAAATAGTCACACCAAAAAATGAACCTTCTACGCGTAGTCAACATCTTGGCCATCCAACTAAAAATGTTAATTTTGGGAAATAACTGCCAAAACTGGACTACGTAATATTTGTTATAATTTATAAAATTGACTGATCATTTGTTGCCTCTCAGAATCTTTGCGCTATAACGCAATAAATGGAAAATATGCACATTGAACGGGTTGACCAGGACAAAACAACAAGATGATCCAAACTGAAATGCACGAATCCAGGATGACATCACTGCTTGAACTGGCAACTCGTTTAGGAGCAACCGGTGCCAGTGTGATTTCTACCAGTGATATCCTTGTTGAAGACCGACTTGCAGAAATATGCA
Organism: Nitrospirota bacterium; assembly: GCA_963830245.1. GTDB lineage: Bacteria > Nitrospirota > Thermodesulfovibrionia > Thermodesulfovibrionales > Dissulfurispiraceae > JADFXI01. The sequence goes on along the minus strand of CAWHNC010000089.1, from coordinate 27,126 downwards.
AAGAAACATGTTGTGAAAGTTATGGCCGCTCAAAGAGCTGTCCGCCCCATGTTGCAGGGCCTTCAATGTTTCGTGAATGGATAAAAACAATCGATGATGCGATTGTCGTAAGGATAGATGTTCCTTTGCAAATACTTCTAAGTGAACGCGAGGACATAATGAGGCTGCTCCATGAGATTGTAGCGTCCGTTGAACTGGCCGCAATACGGTGGGGATATGGCAATTCAAAGGCATTTGCAGGAGGTTCCTGCAAGCAATTCTTTTGTGCTTCCCATGCCTATTGCCGTGTTGTGGCAGGTGAAGGAGAGTGCCGTAACCCCCAGCTTGCCCGTCCATCTATGTCCGGCTATGGCGTGAATGTACCGGAGATGATGAAGACCGCGGGATGGACCTCAGATGAAGACAAAAGCGGTTCGCACTTAGAACGCGAATCAACAGGAACAGTGAGCGGCCTCATTCTTATTGGTTGATAGATAGCTTAGGGGAGTCAGGAATTCATACGCGGGACTGTTCTTTTTCCGGTGTCCACCAAGAGAGATTGCCGGCAACCCTATTTGATCACCGTTGATTTCACTATCAAGTAAGATACATAAATCCAAGCCTATCATAGCCTATTGCAGATCAGGCACTAGGAGCATGTCAGCCGCCTCGATCCTCCTGTCTGAAGGCTTTCAGTCTGTTCTCAGCATGGAAGGAGGAATTAACGCTTGGAACGGATTTGTGGGTAAAGGATTTTACGATCAGGGAATGTGTCTCCTCAAGGGAGAAGATACAGATGAAGAGTTAATAACAATTGCTTGGTCGCTTGAAGATGGAAGCCGGCTTTTTTATGATGGGGCCGCTGGTCTGACAGCTGACAATGAATCAAAGCAACTCTTTCGCACACTGGCGGAGGCTGAGGCTCGACACAAGGAGAACATTCTGGACACATACAGAATGACCACGGGAAATAACATTGATGCAGTGTTAGTGGAGAAAGCGGCGCTTAAAGGAGTCATGGAAAGCGGTGCACAGGTTCAAGATGTAATCGCCTTGCTGCAGGAACGGGGTGGAGGTCTAAAGGATATCCTGGAAGTCTCGATGCAGATAGAGGTAAACGCACTTGATCTTTACATTAAGATGTCCAGGAAGATTAAGGAGAAAAATGCAGTAAAGATCCTAGGTTCGCTTATTGATGAGGAAAAGAGACACCTATTGCGTCTTGGAAATCTTCTGGGAGAACGATATCAGACAAAATCATAATATTATCAAAGTGGGGTTTCGATCCCAGAGACCTGTTCCTTTACGCTCCTACTCAACGTTTTGGGAAGAACAGTCTGGCACTACATAACTCCCCATACTAAAGGCCGTAGGGTTCTCCTCTAAATTGCTAAGTTAGAAACTGTAATACGCAATTTGAACAGTCTCAAAAGAACAAATTTTAGGCAGGGTAACGATCTCAAATCTACCTTACTAACCTTGCATTAGGAAATTTCTCGACGCTTAATGCCTGCTCACAGAAAAGTCTCCAATATCGACACGCCTAATTGCATAGGATCTTTCGAGTGGAAATGACGAGATGGTTATTTATCTATAACCTCAAAGAAACTACTACCAATAAAAGCAGGGATTCCACAGGTGCGTTTATGTTAATAAAACGAGCGAATAGTTTGAGTTGAGATAGAACTTCGGGGAAGGACCCATTTGCTTCGCTTCCCAAGCATAAACAGGCCCACAGTTTTTTATCTCTGAGTGCTTAGGGGTTCTCAGCTTTTCTTGCCGTATGGAATTCCAAGCTTGTTCATCCGGTTTCGGAGCGTATTTGGATGAAGCCCCAGGATTTGGGCAGCTCCCCCCGGCCCGTTGATTTTCCCGCCAGCCATCTCCAAGGCTTGCCTTATGTGCTGTACGGTAATCTCGTCCAGTCGCGGCAGATCTCGATTCCGGCCTGAGTCCTGAATCGGCGTGCTGACTACGGAATGCGATACAGGTAAAAGCGTCTCAAAAGAAAGCGCACCTCCCCGGTGCTGGATCAGGGCCCGTTCAATCATGTTTTCCAATTCCCGAACGTTGCCCGGCCAGTCATAAGCGACAAGCCTGTCGATAGCACCATGGCCAAGCACAGGTCTTTCCTTGAGCTTCAGCTCCTTGGTCTTGTGTTCGATGAAGTAATGCACCAGGGCCCGAATATCTTCTTTTCTCTGCCTGAGCGGCGGGATTGTGATAGGAAAGACATTGAGACGGAACCAGAGATCTTCGCGAAATCGCCCGGAGGCCATCATCTCCTCAAGATTTCTGTGTGTAGCCGAAATAATGCGGATGTCCACCGGTATGGAACTTGTCCCTCCCACGCGCTCGATCTCTTTCTTTTGAAGGATATACAGCAACTTCACCTGAGCCTGCAAGGGTAGTTCTCCGATCTCGTCTAAGAAGATAGTACCTTTGTCTGCCCGCTCGAACCGGCCCCTTTTCTGAGCGATCGCTCCGGTAAATGCTCCCTTCTCGTGACCGAAGAGCTCGCTGTCGAGAAGAGTCTCCGGAATTGCGCCGCAGTTCACCTTGATAAAAGGCCCATCCTTGCGGGGTGAAGAATAGTGGATCGCATTGGCGATTACCTCTTTTCCTGCACCCGTCTCCCCCAGCAACAGCACGGGGCTGTCGAGGTGAGCCACCTGCCTGACCATTTCCATCACCGGTTTTAGACCAAAATCCCAACCGATGATTTCGTCCCCCGAGATGGACCGAAGTTCTTTATTGAGATAGCGGTTGTCGTCAGCCAGCATGTCCTTGAGTCGAATAATTTCCTGATGTTCCAAGGCCTTAGACATGGCAATAGCAATGGGCCCATGGAGCAGTTGTAGCAACCCTGCATGTTCACCTGTATATTGATTCAGGCCATCGGCATATAGCGAAAGGGTGCCAATCTGATTTCCTTCAAGCTGCAGAATCATGTTCATTAATGAGATATTAGCGTTGACCCCAAGTTGTTCCAGAATCTCTGGGAGGCCAGCCTCCTGGTTGGGATGAAGAATTAGGACCTTCCCTTCGTTTGCCAAAAAGGCCGCCTGTAAATCGGCTGCTCTTTTATCCCGGCCTTTCTCGGGCAAAGGCAGGAATCGTTCATTTACATGGTTGAGTCCGACTGATGCTACGAATTTCAAATGATTCAGATCAGGATCCAGTATATGCAAGGTCATTCCATTCGTTGGAATGAAAGCTCGTATGTATTCGAAGCAACGCTTGAGAGCCGTTACAATGTCAAGGCTGCTGCATATGCGCAGGGTCGCCTCTCGAAAAAAAACGTTTTCATCCACGTTCATCGTTTTTTCCTCGCTTCGGCTGTTTTTCCAGGTATGAAGTCCCTTCCTTAAGACAAATCGCCTTACTAACTATGTGGAACAATTACTAAATATGGTAGCACACTTTACCATATCCGGCAAATCATAAAAATAATTTATGTAACTGTTTGCTTTTATGTGAATTTATGACTTGGCACAAAACTCGCTTATAAAGAAAACGAACACAGAATTGATTTAAAGAGGGTCTGCCATGAAATGGGTTGAGATTATTACCATATATTTAAGCTTAACAGCCGGAGCGACTTTATGAAGGAGAAGTTCCATATCGCCGGAATGAAGAAAATCCTGCTCAAGTGGCACAAGCACGCGGACTTGCTGGACACCCCAGATCCGGCGCGCGCGCTGTACGGCCCCCCTCCGAAAACGGCGGCGGGCGATAGATGCCGGGGCCTCGTGGACTTCTTCAAGCAGGTGTCTCTCTTCGAGGGCCTCACGCAAGGGGACCTCAGACGGCTTGCTCGAATACTCCACGAACGGACCTACCGGGACGGCGAGTACATCTTTGAAGAGGGAAAACCCGGCACGGCGATGTACATCGTGCGAGATGGCCTCGTTGAGATCGTGAGGCGAAACCGGAATGGGGAAGAAGTGCCCCTTGTCACGCTGGAGCCGCCCGCCACCTTAGAAGAGTTGGCGGTTGTGGGAGCAGATGTGGTTCACTGGACGTCGGGCCGGGCTCGCGGCCCGGCTCATTGGTGGCCATCGGCCGTCCCGACCTGGACGCCCTCGGTCTCAACTTTCCACTCCTGGCGAATAAAATTCTCAAGAAGCTGGCCTACATCATCGCCATGAGACTCCAGATTATTGTGGAGGCTGAATATTTCACCGAGGAAAGGAGCCTGAACAGTGCCCCCCCGCAATGATTTCAGCCCTGCCGGGACGCTCTTCAAGTCTGTCGTGGCCGCAGCCGGCGCACTCGCTGCCGCATTCCTGTTTTGGAAGCTGCGAAGCCTCATCGTTCCCATTGTGGTCAGCAGCTTGATAGCGTATATCTGTCAACCCCTCGTTATCCACTTGGAGCGTTACCAGGTACCGCGAGGCTTGGCGATTTGGCTGTTGCTTTTCGTGTTTGTGCTTGCGGCTCTTTTCATCGCGAATCGGGTGCGCTCCATCATGCCCAGTGAAATCGGCGCCATCGAGCTCAAGGTGCGCACGGTCTATAAGATCAACGAAGGATACAAGAATCTGATGGGACTTGACCAGTCGCTGACCAGAGGCAATTGGATCTACCGATTGGCGCACGGCGAGCTGGATCCTATAGTGGATCAGACCAACCGGCTTCTAGCCCTTACGCCGGAAGAGCAAACCCAGTTCATCGCCTCGCGCTTTCGTGGTCCCGAGGACGCCGGCCGGGTCAGACCATTTGCTCGATTACCTTCGCGCAAATCTCCAGACGCTCAGGGTGCGCGAGCCGGCAGCACTCCCTAAAACCGGGGCGCTTAGAACAGCGCCTCCGGCTGTTGCCCAGACGCCGACACCGGCCTTGAAGACGCCTATCGCAACGCTGGGCCACATCCTTTCCACTTGGATCATAGCACCCCTGATCTTCCTATTCCTGCTGCGAGATACCGGCGAGGTCAAGCGCGGCCTCCTCAGAGCGATCCCCAACCGCCTGTTCGAACCGGCGCTGGCTGTCCTGGCAGATCTCGACCGCGCGCTGGGTGACTACATGCGCGGCCTCTTCCTGGAGTGCGCCTTGCTGGGCCTCACCGTAACGTTGCTTCTCGCCATAGTGGGCGTACCCCCCCGTTGGGCGATCGCCATCGGGATCTTCGCCGGCGCGACCAACGTGGTTCCATACCTGGGCTCGGCGGTCGCCTTGATAGGAGGGCTGGCCTACGCCCTCCTGGCGGAGGAGGTCCATCCGCTCCTGCCGATGGTGAACACAGAGAACATCGCGATCTGGGTGATTGCCGCCGTGGGACTGGCCGAGCTGCTCAAGAACGTTTTTTACGAACCGCTCGTCCTCGGCGGCGCGGTCAAGCTTCACCCGCTTGTGGTGGTAATCGGGGTCGTGGGCAGCGGCATCATGTTCGATCTCGCCGGGGTGCTGCTCGCGATACCTATGATCACCGTCTTCAAGGTCTTAGTCTCGAGCACAGCCAGGCAACTCAAAGCCTATGGGCTGATTTGAAGGGCGGCTGATAAAATGACCACAGCTGGTGACATACAACTTGGGGGGAAAACGGAACTGACCCTGCTACGTCTTCCCGGCTCCACACTGACAGTGCGTCTATCAGGGAAATGGAAATTGGGAAGGCAGCTTCCGCAGGGTGAAGAGTTGCGGAGCCAGATTGCTTCTGGCCCCGCGGTCAAGCGTATCACGTTTGATACTAATGCCATGACAGGATGGGACAGCGGCCTCATCATATTGCTTATGCATATAATCGAGGTCGGCTCCGAAATGAATATTCCAATCGAGAAGGCCGGCCTTCCGGCCGGCGTCAAGCGGATCCTGGCCCTTGCCTCTGCAGTCCCCGAAAGGAAAGGAGTTTGCAGGGAAGCATCTGGTCTCTCTTTCCTGGACAGGGTCGGCGGCTCTGCGATAGCTTTTTGGCGTTCTATGGTCGAAATGCTCGGCTTCATAGGTGAGGCTTCTGTGGCCTTTGTGAAGTTGTGCTCCGGAAAGGCCCAATTCCGCCCCTGTGATCTTCTTCTGACTGTTCAAGAATGCGGTGCGCAGGCTCTTCCGATCGTTTCCCTGATCAGTGTACTTGTAGGGATAATATTGGCCTTTATAGGTGCTATCCAGTTAAAGATTTTCGGTGCACAGATTTACGTTGCCAGCCTTGTCGGGATCGGGATGGTCCGGGCACTTGCGGCTATTATGACCGGGATCATCATGGCCGGCCGCACCGGAGCCTCATTCGCCGCGCAGCTCGGTACGATGCAGGTGAATGAGGAAGTCGACGCCTTGAAGACCCTTGGCATCTCGCCCATGGAATTCCTCGTGCTCCCGAGAATGCTAGCCCTTTTTCTCATGATGCCTCTCCTGAGTCTTTATGCGAACGTGATGGGAATACTGGGGGGCCTGATAATCGGGGTCTCGATGCTTGATCTGAATTTAATGGAATACTACAACAAGACCCGTGCATCAGTGCACTTGAACGACTTGTGGGTCGGGCTCTTCAGTGCAGCGGTCTTCGGGGTTCTCGTCGCGCTTGCAGGCTGTCTGCGAGGTATGCAGTGCGGACGTAGCGCCGCAGCAGTCGGTGAGGCGGCGACCTCGGCAGTAGTGACGAGTATTGTAAGTATCGTTGTGGCGATGGCGGTGATAACTATTGTTTGCAATGTTCTGAATATCTGAGGAGACAGAGCGGATATGGAGAAAGCAGAGCCCCATATAGTTGTACAGGACCTGACCGTTGCCTATGGAAGTAACGTGATCCTGCATGATCTCACCTTTACCATTAACAGAGGCGACATATTCATAATCATGGGCGGAAGCGGCTGCGGCAAGAGCACTGTTTTGAGGAGCATGGTCGGACTCCTTCAGCCGACAAAAGGACAGGTCCTCTATGACGGTTTGAGTTTCTGGTCTTCAGAGTCCGAAGAACAGAAGATTATCATGAGGAAATTCGGCGTACTTTATCAGGGCGGCGCCCTCTGGAGTTCTCTCACTCTTGCTGAAAACATAGCCCTCCCGCTCCAGCTATACACGGATTTGAGCCCGGCTCAGATCAACAGGATCGTTTTGCTCAAGCTCGCACTTGTCGGACTCGCTGGGTTCGGGGAGTACTATCCATCTGAAATAAGCGGTGGCATGAAGAAGCGCGCCGGAATTGCCCGCGCCATGGCGTTAGACCCTGAAATCCTTTTTTTCGATGAACCTTCAGCAGGGCTTGATCCTGTAAGCGGGCATTTGCTTGACGAGCTAATCCTCGAGCTTAGAAATAGTTTGGGGGCTACAGTAGTAATTGTGACTCATGAGTTGGCGAGCATCTTTGCCATTGGAAACAACTCGATCTTCCTCGACGCCGAAACGAAAACGATTATTGCCGGAGGAGAGCCCGGGAAACTCCTCACCGAATCAAAGGACCACAAAGTGATCAACTTCCTGACTCGGGGAGAAGGACGTCATAAATTAGATATCGATGCCGAAGGAGAAAAACAATGAGTAAACAGGCAAGCAAGACGCTCATCGGCGCTTTTGTCATAGGCGCTATAGCTCTCGTTGTCGGGGCCATAGTCGTTTTTGGTTCAGACAAATTCTTCAAAAAGGCCTTTAAGAACGTGATATTCTTTCAGAACTCGGTGGCGGGTCTACAAGTCGGAGCGCCGGTTATGTTCCGCGGCGTCCAGATAGGGCATGTAACCAACATCGTCCTAGAGGTCAATGAAAAGGACCTCACAGCTTACGTACCGGTCTATACAGAAATCTATCCGCAAAAAATCGTGCAAATGTGGGACGCCGACAGTCACGACCAGCGGTATCTTCAGGCATTGATACAAAAAGGACTGAGGGCACAACTCCAGTTCCAGAGTTTTGTCACCGGCCAACTAATCGTAAATCTCGATTTCTACCCGAATACCCCGATCAGGCTTGTGGGCCACGAAAAGAAATATCATGAGATACCGACAATCCCTTCGAGTCTGGAACAACTGACAAAAAGATTCGAGGAACTGCCGCTCAAGGAGATTGCCGACAGATTAAACGAAACCCTTGCAGGGGTAAACAGGCTCGTCAATTCCCGGGAACTGCAGACAAGCATCGGCTCGCTGAATCAGTTGCTCAAAAACAGTGATTCTCTCGTGAAGCATCTTAATAGCGAGGTGGGGCCTATAGCTTCAGATATCAAGGGAACATCGGAAGCAGCCCGGGCAACCCTTGAGCAGCTTAAAACAACACTAAGGCTTGATGAAGGTGTGCCGGGGCAGCTTGCATCGGGCATCAAGGAAACCCTGTCCTCAGCCAACGACACTCTGAAAGAAACACGAAAAGCAGCAGAAAATATCAACGGGGTCGCCGTTCAGAATGCAAACCTCGGATATGAGATAGGAAGGACGCTTGAGGAGATCGATAAGCTATCCCGCTCCATCCGTGTTCTGGCCGATTACCTTGAACGTCACCCTGAAGCCTTGATCAGAGGGAAGATCCCCTCTAAAGGAGAATGAAATGAGAAATATTTCTCTTAATCAGCGTGCGCTCTTTACCCTTACATTATTAGTGGTGATTCTGACTGGGTGTGCCAGTTCTCCGTCGTCGAAGTTCTATCAGTTAAACCCTGTGCAGAACAAGACCTCGGTCACCCGTGATGCTTCCCCTGATCAAACCCTAACCATAGCTATAGGTCCAATTCGCGTGCCCGACTATCTTGACCGACCTCAGATAGTGACCCGCTCTGGTAAAAATGAACTCAAACTCTCGGAATTTGACAGATGGGCCGGTTCCTTTGATAACGATGTCACCCGTGTCCTAGTAGAGGACATCTCCAGCCTTCTGCCTGCTGATCGTTTTTTAGTCGTACGCTGGACACCCTACCTGGAGAGTCAAGTGCCAGTTTCGTACAGAGTCGAAGTGCTCGTGAACCGTTTCGAGGGGGCACTTGGTAATTCAGTGCTGCTGAAAGCCCAATGGGCAGTATTCGCCAAAGACAAACGTTTACTCCTGCAAAAGGAAGCCGAGATCAGAGAAGAGATGAATGACGGCAGTTATGAGACACTTGTTGCCGCGATGAGTAGTGCTCTTGAGAGACTGAGCAGGGATATCTCTGGAGGAATCAATTCTGTTCTCCAGCAGGAGCCGACAAGATAATATTTCCGGAAGGAGTGGCTGATCAAAGTTACGTGTGTACGTAACAGAGTTATTGAGAAACCACGCGCTTTAATACCGAGGGCTTACTCGTGCTATCAAGGAACAGACAGCCCGTTGACTTCTGCCACCGCGGGAGTGGCCAAGATCTAGCGACCGAGATGTGTAATGACATTAAGCAGCGGATCACTGGTAATTCTTATCAACCCCCCGAAAGGTTGGTCCAATTCCAGAATCATAAAGAGTGCGCTCGCGGCCACCAACGCGCAGACAAACAAGACAGCCATTACCGTTTTATTGCGAGAGGTGAACAGACCAAAGTTAAAAAAGATGATGGTAAACCATGCAACCAACAGTGCGAGAAGCGGCATAGGGAACGAACGTTGCCCAACCTGCTGGATGAGGAACAAACGTGTTTGGTTCATTTCATCTCTGATCTGTAGGGCCTGTGACTGAAGCAGGCGCTGGTCGTCGTTGTGTGGGGAAAGTCGCCGGAGTTTTTCATCGAGATTTTCGATTCCGCTCTCTGTTAGACTAACCTTATCCAGTGCCATCGTGGTCCTGTCTGCCGGCCAAATCCGCTGGATCGTGGAAATGATGCCGCGGCGCAGACTATCCCGGGCTTCTCGCGTTTCCGGTCCGTATTGGGCCATGGTGTGGTCAAGCAAGAAAACCTTTGCGGCGGTCTGCTTCAGCCCATTGTTTATTGTGTCAAACGTACCCTTTGCCGAGCCGATCAGCAGACCGAGTACAAGAGCGGCCATCGTTGCGATCATGCCGGTCCCGAGCTCCATAACATCCTTTGAATCACCGCTCAGATGATGTTCGAGCAGAAGAGGGCGAATGAACATGCCTAGCACTGTGCCGCCAAATATGATTGCCAAAGCGATCAAGGAAATTGCAATCGGGCTCATGATTCTCCTTCATTTATTAATTATTGCTAAAATTATATCACTCATAAAATCGTTAATCAAAAAAAGAGTACTTCCTTAACTCACACTTACAATATGTGGAACAACTACTAAATATGGTAGCACGCTTTTCCATATCCGGTAACCCATAAGAAATAATTTATGTAACTGCTTGCTTTTATATGCAGTTCTACCTTGGCACGAAACTCGCTTATAAAGAAAACAAACACAAAATTGATTCAAAGAAGGTCAGCTATGAAATGGGTTGAGATTATCTCATTACGTTGTGCTAAAAACATCGATACACGGTTCGTGAACGAACTGCTCAAGGAGATCAGTAAGTCTGATTCGGCGTCGGATACGTCAGAGCATATGGCAGAAATAAGGGGATTTCAGCATTCCATAGTGGAGACCGATTTGAGCATCCATATCTATTGGGAATCTGAATCGGGGGGCCAGGACAAGAGTCCTATCGGGTTAAGGATTTCTTCTGCCTTAAGCGATCTGGGACTGCTGAATCATTCCGTATGGGTTGAGACAGCGGCCTTGGAGTTCCCTCTGAGTTCTGGGGACATCAGACCCCGGGACATCCTGGAATCGGATAGGAAGGACATATCAAAAATTTACTAAGCAACGGGGGAAAATTATGAAACCAATAATTATCATTGTGGCGGGTTTGTTGATGATGATGCTTCTGGCGTGTTCATCGGGCAAAACAGCCAACCAGTCAGTCACTACGCCAATAAATGTCAAAATTGGCAAAATGCATCCAATCGAGGATCATGAGGAAGTGGTGCTCAGCGGCACTGTTGGTACTCCTGCTGCTCCTTCCAATGTGTCTTTCCTGGTATCCGGCAGGGTAATACAAGTTTCGCCGCGAGAAGGCGACTATGTAAGGAAAGGGCAGCTGTTGTCCTCCATCGACCCGACTGATTACCAGTTGGCGCTGACAACAGCCACGAAACAAGCCGAAATGGCCCGAATAGCGTACGGACGCGCCGAGGACGAGCATCGACGGATGAAAATGTTGTTCGACTCGAAGAGCCTTGCGCCGAACGATTATGAGAAATACAAGGCCGCATATGAATCTGCCGGACAACAGTACGAGCAGGCCGTAGCTTCAGAAAAAATATCTCGGAAACACCTTACCGATGCAGCGCTCCACTCGCCTGTAAATGGATTTGTTTCGAAACGGTCCATCGAACCCGGGGAAACGGCAAGCCCGGGGCAGCCGGTCTTCGAAATCGTTAACCTTGATACCGTAGAGGTCAGTGTCGGAGTGCCTGAGACCGACGTGCATTCCGTTCGCGTGGGACAGAAGGCGGCTATTACGCTGCCGGCATTGCTGGGCAAGTCATTCGAGGGAGTCGTGCGTCTCGTGAATGTTTCTGCCGATCCTGGCACTCGCACTTTTATGACGCGCATCAGCATTCCGAACCCGAAGCACACTCTTCGGACAGGTATGGTTGCAGAAGCACGAATTCGAGGAGATAAAGTGGTCAAGATGCTCACAGCGCCAATAGAAGCGATTGTGCGCGATCCACAGGGTGCCACGATGGTCTACGTCTACTATCCCGAGCAGAAGCGTGTGTACGCCAAGCGTGTCGAAATAGGCGCACCTCACGAAAGAGACCTCGAAATAAGAAGCGGTCTTACCAGTGACGAATGGATCGTTCTGGCAGGACAGGCGCAACTCAGAGACGGTTCTGTCGTATCAGCTGCAGAAGCAACAGAGCGGCCGGAAGTGAATTCTAATGGAGGAGTGCGGAAATGAGCCCGATAAAGTTTTCACTCCGCTACCCGGCCGTAACGCTGATACTGACGGCAGCTGTTGTCATAGTCGGAATCCATGCCTTCCTCAAAATGCAACGAACGGAAGATCCGACGATTACTATCAGAACCGGAATTGTGGCCGCTATATACCCCGGAGCGACCTCCGAACAGGTGGAAAAACAGGTAACGAAAACCCTTGAAAAACACATCTTCAAGTTCTCTGAGGTGCGAAAGGAAAAGACCTATTCGACGAGCCGTCCCGGCCTCGTCATCATCAACGTCGAGCTGGAGGACAATGTTAAGAACTCCGACCAGTTCTGGGCTAAGTTGCGCCACGAGATGAACCTTGTCCGCAGCACCGAACTCCCCACCGGTGTCATGGGGCCTGTGGTCGATTCCGATTTCGGCGATACAGTCGCGATGCTGATAGCCGTCCATGGCAAACGGTACGGATACCGCGAGCTGCGCGATTATGCGGACAAGATTCACGACGAGATGCGCACTGTTCGCGATGTGGGGAAACTCGTGACTTACGGAACGCAGGGAGAGGAAATCTGGATCACCAGCAGCCTCCAAAGGATGGCCCAGTATTTCGCAGACCCGCGCCAGGTGGCGAATGCCCTGCAGCAACGAAACGTCATCCAGAGCGCAGGACATTTCGAGGCCGACCGGTCGAAAATTCCTATCAGGACCACCGGAATTTTCAACACCGAAAACGAAGTGCGGAACGTGCTTGTCGACGTTTCCAGGGACGGCCACCCGGCATACATTAAGGATTTCGCCGACGTGGAGCGCCGGTATCAGGACCCAACGTTCATGGTGCGCTACGACGGCGACCCTTGCCTGCTCCTATCAGTCGAGATGCAGAAAGGGAAGAACATCGTCGAATTCGGTGAAGAGCTGGAACAGGTTTTCCAGCGCCTCAAGGTGCTCCTTCCCCCCGATGTTGAAATGGACCTGGTAGCCAATCAGCCGGGGGTCGTAAAGGAGCGGATTACGGGGCTGAGTCACGAATTCCTGCTCGCCATCATTGCGGTGATCATCGTCACCATCGTACTCCTCCCCCTGCGGGTCGCCCTCATCGCGGCCCTGGCCATACCGATAAGCTTGTGCGGCACTCTCGGCGTCATGGACTCGATGGGGATAGCCCTCCATCAGGTTTCCATTGCTGCCCTCATCATGGTTCTCGGGATCGTGGTGGACAACGCCATCGTGATTGTCGACAACTACGTGGAACTTTTGGACCGGAAGGTCCCGAAGAGTGAGGCGGCCTGGAGGAGTGCGAGCGATGTCTTCGTCCCGGTCCTAACTGCGACCATAACGATCATCGCCTCGTTCCTGCCGCTCCTGATCATCACAGGCTCTGTCGGGGAGTTCATCATGGCGCTCCCCATTACGGTAGCCGTTGCATTGGCGGTTTCTTTCATCGTGGCGGTATTCCTAACCCCGCTGCTCTGCAGCTTTTTCATCAAGAAGGGGCTGCACGACCACGATGCCGCAGAGGACCAGTGTAAGGAGAAGAAAGGGCTGCTCGACCGGCTTCAGGATAAATACGGGATATTGATCAACATCTTCATGAAAAGAAAGTGGCTGGCTCTCTCACTGGGAGTGTCTGCCTTCGCCATCGGGATCGTGCTATTTGCATTCGTGCCGCAGCAGTTCTTCCCTTCCGCCGAGCGCAACCAGTTCGTGATCGATGTGTGGATGCCTCAGGGTACGCGGATTGAGGCCACCGACGCAGTCATGGGTCGGATCGAACAAGCACTTGCCGCCAAGAAGGAGATCGTTCACTACGCTACCTTCGTAGGTCAGAGCGCTCCGAGATTCTACTACAACGTGAATCCGCAGCAGCCCGACGGCGCCTACGGCCAGTTCATCGTCAATACCGTGTCGGTGGAGGCCACCTCACGGCTGATAAAGGAGTTGCGTCCTTCACTGGCCGCATTAGCGCCGGAAGCGATGGTGATCGTGAAGGAACTCCAGCAGGGCTCCCAGATGGAGGCGCCGGTCGAGGTGCGTATCTCCGGTGACGACATAGGGGAACTGAAGAGCCTGGGGGAAAAGGTACAGGGAATCCTGGAGAGCGTACCGTCTTCCCAGTACGTGTATCGGGACTACTTCAACGATTCCTTAAGGTTGGACGTTAACGTCAACGACGAACTGGCAAACCGTCTCGGTATAACGGACGCCTCTGTATCACAAACCCTGTCCGGCGCATTCGATGGTGCTGCAGTGAGCACTTTTTGGGAAGGAGACCGCGCCGTCTCCATCAAGCTGCGGCTCGACCAAGCCGACCGTTCTCAGTTCGCAGACATCGGGAACACCTATCTCAACTCGTGGCTGACCCGTGCCAGAGTCCCGCTCAGCGCAATTGCCACGTTGGCGCCTGAGTGGCAGACCAGCAGGATCGTCCGCAGAAATGGCGTGCGCACCTTGACGGTCCGTGCCTTCGTGAAGCCTGGGTACTACGCCTCGAAGCTCCTGGAGAAGGCAATCCCGCAAATTAAGGCCCTGGAACTGCCGGCGGGCTACCGGATCTACTACGGCGGCGAGAAAGATAATCAGCACGAGACCTTCCCGCAGATGATCGTCGCCCTTGCGATCAGTCTGGTGGCTATCTTCCTGGTCCTGCTCGTACAATTCAGAACTATCTCGGAACCTCTTGTAGTCATGGCATCGATCCCACTCACGCTCTTCGGAGCAATATTAGGTCTCGTCATCACCCGTAATCCCTTCGGTTTCACCGCCTTCATGGGACTCATCAGCCTGTGCGGCATTGTCGTGAGAAACGGCATCATCCTGGTCGACTACTGCAATGAAAAGATCGCTGAAGGCGCCGGTCTGGAACAGGCTGCACGGGAAGCGGGTGCGCGGCGACTTCGTCCTATCTTCCTCACCACAATGGCTGCCGCCATCGGGATGGTGCCCATGATCCTCTCCGGATCAAGCCTCTGGAGCCCCCTAGCTAGCGTGATTTCGATAGGACTGATATGTTCAATGTTTTTTACCCTGCTGGTGGTTCCGGTCCTGTATGTGATTGTCAAATCAAGAACAGCCAAGTCTTCCGCTCCTATCATCGCTATTATCGTATGTTGTGTGCTTTTTGGGGCAGGACAGGTTTCAGCAGAAACGTTAAAACTGTCCCTTCCCGAAGCTGTTGATCTGGCACTCAAACAGAATACCGTGCTGAAAATTTCCCGGGCGAAAGTTCTTGAAAACCAGGAGCGCATTGTATCCGCAAAAGCTAAATATTTTCCACAATTATCAAACGAGACGTCATATGTTGGCCTTTCTGATCGCCAACTAATGAACATCCCTGCCGGTAGCTTGGGCAACGTTCCCGGGTTGGGACCATTCCCGACTCAAGACACCAAGATCAATCAAGGGTCGAACACGTTGCTGTTGACGACCACGAAACTGACTCAGCCGCTTACGCAACTGTTCAAAATCGATGAGGCTAACCAAATCGCAAAGGATGATCATAAGATATCAGAGTCGGATAAACGAAAGACCGAACTTGAAATCATTTTCGGTGTACATCAACTTTATTATGGACTGCTGATCGCTCAGAAACAAAAAGAAGCGGCGCAAGCCGCGTTGAATGCTGCGCAGGAAGGATTAAGCGAAAGCGAAGATGCCGTAAGATCAGGTAATGTGCTTGATGTTCTTGAAACCGGAAGCCGGGTGCAACTCCTCCAAAGCAGGCAACTTCTGCTTACGGCCGAAAACCAGATTTCCGATACGACATCAGAGCTGAATAATCTTCTGGGGCTGCCTCTGGAAACAGTGCTGGACATGGCTGATGTCGATGGATCTTCCCTTGCTCCACAAGCCCTCCAGCAGTATCTTCAGGAAGCGCTGTCCAACAACCCGGAACTGCAGGCGGCAAAGTACAATGTGGAAAAGGCAAATCATGCTGTCAGCGCTGCCAACGATGAATATATTCCGGATGTCAGTCTGATTGCGAGCCATAACTATGAGCACGGTGCGCCGTTCCTTACGCATAACATCGGGATATTCGGTGTACAGATTACATGGAATATTTTCGATTGGGGGAGCCGCAAGGGTGTTGTTGGTCAGAGGAAGTCGCAGCTCATTCAGGCCAAAGAAAATGTAAAACGCTTAGAAGACAACATCACGGTTGAAATCTCCAAGGCTTATCGAAAGCTGGAGCGGACCAAACTGATAGTGGAAGTTGCAGGCGAAGCAGTTGTGCAGCAAAAAGAGAACCAGCGACTAAGCGCCAAACGTATGGAAGCCGGGGTCATTAAGAAAGCGCAATATGCCGAATCGGTTGCAGCAGTCAAGAAAGCTGAATGGGAAGAGCTCCAGGCTAAATTGGGATACCGACTTGCCCAGGCAGAACTCGACCGGATCGCCGGCCGGTTCAACTATTGATTGGGTCAAGAAGGTTCAGGGCGGAGACGTATAGACGAAACATAAGGAGAGACACAATGGCACGAGAATTATACCAGGACATACGGACGGGAACGAGCGCTGTTGCGCTGAAGCAGAACATCCTCGACAACCTGTGGTATATTCAGGGGATCATTCCGGAACTGGCAACGAAAAACGATTGGTACATGGCGGTTGCCTTTACTGTGCGTGACAGGATGATCGAGCATTTTATTCGATGGATGAAATTGTTGCGGCAGCCCGAAGTGAAAATTGCCGGCTATCTCTCTGCAGAGTTCCTTTTGGGACCTCATCTCGGGAATAATCTCCTGAATATGGACCTGACGGACCGTGTACGGGAAGCGCTGAAAGAACTTGGCCTGGATCTGGACGTCATCCTCGAACTGGAGGTAGAGCCAGGACTCGGCAACGGCGGCTTGGGCAGGCTTGCTGCATGCTATATGGACTCTCTTGCGTCGTTGAATGTTCCAGCGATCGGCTACGGCATCAGGTATGAATTCGGCATTTTTAATCAGGAGATCCGTGACGGATGGCAAGTCGAAAAGACCGACAAGTGGCTTAATCTGGGAAACCCCTGGGAAATCTGCCGGCCCGAGATCGCTTATTACGTAAATTTTGGCGGGCGGACTGAGAAATACCTGGACGACGAGGGTCATTTCAGAGTACGCTGGGTACCGGACCGCGTCATAAAAGGTATAGCTTACGACACGCCGGTTCCTGCCTATCGGGATGAAGTAGTGGACCTGCTCAGGCTCTGGAAATCAGAGGCTGTGGAGTCCTTCGACTTTCAGGCATTTAATGTCGGAGATTACTATAGGGCAGTAGACGAAAAGGTGATTTCCGAAACAATAAGCAAGGTCCTTTACCCTAACGACGAGCCGGAAATAGGGAAGACCCTCCGCCTCGCGCAACAGTATTTCTTCGTCTCCTGCTCACTTCAGGATATGATCAGTATTCTGATGCTCCGGGAAAAAAGATCGAGACGTTCCATGAAAGCTTTGCTGTCCAACTGAACGACACGCATCCTTCCATTGCGGTTGCAGAACTGATGAGGCTTCTTGTTGACGAACATCTTATGGACTGGGAGGAAGCTTGGAACATCACTAAGGAAACCATGGCGTACACCAACCATACATTGTTGCCCGAGGCGCTCGAAAAATGGCCTCTGCAGCTTTTCGGGTGGGAACTTCCCAGGCACTTGGAGATCATTTATGAGATCAACCGGAGATTCCTTGATGAAGTTCGTCTCAGGTATCAGTGTGACGAAGGTCGGGTTGCCAGGCTTTCACTTATTGACGAAAGTGGTGAGAAGTATGTTCGCATGGCAAATCTTGCGTCTGTGGGAAGCCACCGGATCAATGGAGTCGCTGCCCTCCATACTGATCTTCTCACGAGGACTGTTCTGAAAGACCTTTACGACATCTACCCTGAGCGCTTCGTTAATGTGACAAACGGCGTGACCCCAAGGCGGTGGGTTGCCCTGAGTAATCCGGGACTTGCCGGGCTGCTGACAAAGACTATCGGAGACCGGTGGATCAAACATTTTGAAGATGAGATAAGAAAGATAGAGCCCTTTGCCGATGATCCGGCGTTCCGTAAGGAGTGGGGAAGAATCAAACGCGTTAATAAGTCCAGACTGGCAACACTTTTGCGGGAGAAGACCGGCGCTGTGATAGATCCTGATACTCTCTTCGATATTCAGGTGAAGCGCATTCACGAATACAAGCGGCAGCACCTGAGCGTGCTCCACATCATCACCTTGTATAACAGGATCAAAAGAAATCCGGCGATGGAGATTGTTCCGCGAGTGTTTATCTTTGGAGGCAAGGCCGCGCCGGGCTACTACATGGCGAAGCTGATCATCAAGCTGATCAATTCTGTTTCCGATGTGGTGAACAACGATACTGATGTGGGCGGAGGCTGAAGATCATCTTTTTCCCGAACTTCAATGTAAAGAATGCTCAGTATATTTATCCCGCTGCAGATCTCTCGGAGCAGATATCTATGGCAGGAAAAGAAGCATCAGGCACAGGGAACATGAAGTTTGCGATGAACGGCGCCCTCACGATCGGCACTCTTGACGGTGCGAACGTGGAGATTCGCGAGGAGGTCGGCGCCGAGAACTTCTTTCTCTTCGGTCTGACTGCTGTGGAAGTACAGGACCTGAAAGTTACTGGCTACCATCCCCGAAGCTACTATGAGTCAAACCCGCAGCTCCGGGAGGCGATCGATCAGATCCGTTCAGGGTATTTTTCGAAAGGGGAGGGGGAACTCTTTAGGCCGTTGGTCGACAATTTACTGGACCCTGATCCTTTCCTGCTCCTGGCGGATTACCAATCCTACATTGATTGTCAGGACCGGGTGAGTTCCGCGTATAGCGATCAGGAAAACTGGATCCGCATGTCAATCCTGAACGTGGCCCGCATCGGAAAGTTTTCATCCGACCGATCCATACGGGAATACTGCGATCAGGTCTGGCATATAAAACCTATTATAGAGGGAAAGTAAATGTTCCGTTGTTCGCTGTAATTCAGCTTCGTTATGGCTTTTATGGGAATTGAGGATTTCATGAATATAGATATCTGTGGGCCGGATACAATTTAGGAAGCGGTAGAGATTAGAGGAGAAAACATAAATAAAGCGCTGGCAGTTGCCGCACTTTTTTGAAAAGCAAAAAGTAAACAGAAACGGAGCACAAATCGAATGAGGAAGACTTACTCGTGAATGAGGGACCTATTATTATTGATTTGCTTATTTTCAGTACCGGTGTCCTGGCGGTTTTTATAGCTTTGGCATTTTTAATTATGAAAAAGGTGCAATAACAGCGGGGGCCATATTAATGAATCTTGTTATGCAATGAGGAAGAGGAATGATATATATGATTAACGAAGCAAGCATAAAATACATTTCCCGTTGGAGCCTCTTTCATTTTCTCGGTAAAAGGACGATTAAGATCGTAAACGATCTTGGAGCCGCAATCATCTTCTCTGCCCTTGCCTTTCTGCGGATATTCAGGCCCAAACAGTTCCGCGAGATTGTTCAGCAGGTTTTTTACATCGGCGCAAAGTCGTCGAGTATTGTGTTGCTCATCGGCCTTTTCACCGGCATGGTCCTTGGTCTGCAGCTCTACTATAGTCTGACCAAAGTAGGCTCGGAAGGATTTCTCGGTTCCGTCGTCGCTCTCTCACTTATCAGGGAGTTGGGGCCTGTGCTGACCGCAATAATGATTACCGCACGAGCGGGCTCCGCGATGACTGCCGAAATCGGAATCCTCCGCATCTCCGAGCAGATCGACGCTCTGTATACCATGAGGATCGACCCTATTCAGTATCTTGTCAGCCCACGCATCGCTGCCTCGATCATCAGCTTTCCTCTGCTGACGGCTTTTTTTGATCTTATCGGTATTATCGGTGGGTACCTAACCGGAGTAGTTCTCCTCGGAGTAAATAAAGGCGGCTACTTTTATCGGATACATGCGTATGTGGAAATGACGGACATCAGGGGTGGATTCATTAAATCTCTCGTCTTTGCAGCACTGGTATCAATCATTTGCTGTTACCAGGGATACTTCACTCATCTGCGTACCGGCAGCTACGGCGCCAAAAGCGTCAGTCTCTCAACCACATCTGCTGTCGTGCTCTCTTGTATCATGATACTCATTGCAGATTATGTTGTTACATCTTTTCTAATGTAGAGGTATTATGGAAACGCCATTGATAGAACTTAGGGGAGTAACCAAGCGCTTTAACGAAAAGGCTGTTCTGGACGGGCTGAATCTCAATATTTATGAGAACCAGATTACGACTATTATCGGAAAGAGCGGCAGCGGCAAAAGCGTCCTCCTCAAACACATCATAGGCCTTCTCTCTCCGGATGAAGGGGTCATACGCTTCAGGGGGAAGCTGGTCCATGAGTTGGGCAAAAAAGAATGGGACAAATGCAGAATGCAGATCAGCTATATGTTCCAAAACAATGCCCTGTTTGATTCCATGACAGTATTTGAGAACACCGCTTTACCGCTCCGGCAGACTACAAACCTCAAAAAAAAGGAGATTGAAAAAAAAGTTATGTCTAGGCTCAAACAGATGGAACTTGCTGACGTTGCCTATAAATATCCCTCTGAACTCTCCGGCGGGATGCAGAAGCGTGTGGCGTTGGCGCGGGCGCTTGTAACAGATCCCTCTATAGTACTCTTTGACGAGCCCACGACCGGGCAGGACCCCATAAGGAAAAACGTAATACTGAGCATGATCGCCCATTACAGGAAACAGTTCGGATTTACCGCTGTTTTAGTCAGCCATGACATCCCGGATGTCTTCTTCGTCTCTGACCGGATACTCCTCCTATGGGAAGGTAAGATAGCCTTTCATGGGACTTATGATGAGCTGATGAAGTTCAAACATCCTATTGTTGATGAATTTATGGAAAGCAACGATAGTCTGCGGGATGAACTTACGGGACTGCTTTCAAAAGAGCTGTTCAAATCCCGGCATGCCTTGACGTCTGGCGGAGGAAATGACGGCTCCGCTAACGCTGCCGTGTTTTTCAGTATTAATTTCGGATTCCTTGCCGATGCGATCGGTAAGCAGAGCGCCATTGAGGTACTAAAAACCCTTGGTGAATATGTGAACAACTATTTCAGCCCTCTGGGAGGAGTCTCGTCGCGTTGCGGCAGGGACAATATTTTTACAATTCTGCCAAGGACAGAAATCGAAGAAGCCTGGCAATTAGTGCATGACTTTACCCGGAAGCTTGAACAAAAGTCTCTGGCTCAGATACAGGCATATATAGGAAAAGATATGGTAGCCGAGGAGTGCTTTGAAGGACTTGTGTTTGCAGGTATAACTGAAGGCAGATTCAACGATGACATTGAACAGCTCATAGAAAGGGCGGCGGCGAATAAGAAGGTAATCGCAACATATAAGTACGATAAGGAAGGTGGTTGGGAATGAAAAAGTATTCAATGGAAGCGGTCGTCGGCGTGTTTGTGGTCATCGGACTGCTCTGCGTGGGCTATATGACAATAAAACTCGGCAAGGTCGACCTGTTTGGCGATAATTACTATTCACTATATGCAGCCTTTGGTTCGGTATCAGGGCTGCGAGGCGACAGCCCGGTCGAAATTGATGGTATTGAAGTCGGAAGAGTGGCACGCTTTAGCATAGACCAGGAGAAGCAGATGGCATCAGTCGAATTGAAGATCAGGAAAGGCATCAAGATTTATGACGACGCCATCGCATCCGTCAAGACCTCAGGTCTTATTGGCGATAAATTAGTCAAGATCGATCCCGGAGGCGGCGGTGATATCCTCAAGCCCGGTGGGACGATCATAGATACGAATTCCCCCATTGACATAGAGGAGCTGATCGGCAAATACGTATTCGGCGATGTCAAGAAAGAGGGTAAAGGGGCGGCCAAATGAAGCCTACTGTTTTCCGGCAGGAGAAGGCTGCAAGATAATTTCAACAGGGAGGACACTACGATGAAAGAAAGCAATTTCAGCGAAAACCTTAATCAACCTCAAAGGTTCGCGCAAGATTTTATTTTTCCTAAATATGCAGAAAACGGTGATAGACGTTTGAGTTGAGGAACGATTCAAAAGGAGAATAAAATGGAACATTTGGAAGGACTTTGGACGGCTTATTTTCATTCAAGCTTTTTCGGTACATGCATCGTGGTTATAAAGGATAACCGGATATTAGGTGGAGACACACATTATTATTTTGATGGAAAAGTCAAACTCCGGGATAACAGGGTCGAAGCCGGTATTAAAGTCGTTAGGTACAATTTGACAGGAGAGTCGGTTTTTGGTAACTTGGACTTGTTCAATTTGAAAGTTTCTGGTGATATCGCTGCTGCTGAAATGCAACTGCACGGGGAAATGATAGAACATCCCGATATGAAAATCAGCATCAGCTGTAAGAAAATAACCAGTTTTTGAACTGCGTATTAGCCAGCTAATACAAAAGCTTTCAATAAGCCGGGAGGGGACTTAAAAGTATGGTTCATTCGTATCCGCATAATTTAATGGAGATTCTTCTCGAAAAATGGGATGCCAGCCAAGCCAAATTTGATTCAAGCGGTGTATCAGTAGATGCTAAATTTGACCAGTTACCGGACTCGCCGGTATTAGAGGGTCTTATTTCAACGTGTTACCAAACAAGTATGTTGCTGGAAGAGGAGAGATCTTTACGATTCAGGCTTATTTTGCGAGAGCCTGAAAAGTTTGCCGCCGAAGATGGGCCACCCGGTGGCATGCACAGGCTTATTTTTAGTGTGCCTCGCCCTTTCAACGAATATGAGTTGCGGAAATTGGCGCCTGCTGCCGATTATTCCCGTTCTCTGATCGGTGTTAAAGTAAACGCCGGCGGAGAACTGCAAATTTGGGGGGTAATACACTCGGGATGGCGATGGATACAAGCAATAAGGGGAGGAGGTCTGGAATATTCGCGGCTGCCCGGATCGCTGGTTCTGTATGTGACGGGTCCCGGGCAAATTGTAGCTTGCAAAGGGTCCGTAATGATAGCTATGCTTAAAAGCGGAAAGATTTTCACTCCAGGCAAGAGTGTATTCAACTCGCGTTGGCTTAGTGATCGTATCACTGAGGCATACATGGACCTCTGGAATCTCCATGACGCTGCACGTTTAAAAGCTGAGGGTCCCTGGGCTTTGCTGGAACCTAACTTCCCTGACATGATTGCAAGTGAGGCCACCAAACGCGTAATCAATACGGTACGCAATTCTCACCACGGTGGTACTATACTCAATCTGTCTACAAAGGTGACAACGGAGGTTTGCTCCGAGAATCGTTACTTGAACATTAAGTACCCCTTCAGGGAGGAAGAACCGAGGAACAGGTTTCGCACACTTCTTATCAAAATTATGAACACTCTTGCAGAAAGTTATGGAGACCCGGGGCAGCCCAATCGGACCGTGGGCTGGAAAGAGTATGTTGCGAGTAAAAATGATGTACTCTTACAGCTTGATGAAGCCGTACTGGAATACGCGCATTTCGTCGCCGGCCTTACTGCTGTTGACGGCGCCGTTGTACTATCGCAAAGAGGGGAACTCATCGGTTTCGGGGGGGTAATCCTTGAATCTTTGAATAAAGTGGACCTTGTTGCGAGAGCATTGGATTCTGAGGGCGACAGGACGGCATTGGAACCGGTAGATGGGGTAGGTATGCGGCACAGAGCTGTTTATCACCTTTGTAATGAGTCGCATGATACCATGGCAATGGTTATCTCCCAGGATGGAGATGTGGAAGTGGTAAAGTGGAAAAATGGCATTGTCACATGTTGGAATGTCTCACCGTATCCGCATTTTACCGAAAATTCTGATGTCTATGAATAGGAGCCTTTCGGACTTTTGTATGGTGACCCGGAACAGCATAGTTCTTACAACAATAAATTATATGTAAGCCTGTGCAGATAAGATTTAGCTATGATTGTATGTCCACGAGGCCCCTTACAAATTCTCTAATATGTTTGTTTTTAACCGTACTGAACGCCAACTCCGACACTTATTTTTTAAACAGTAATGGCTGAAGTCCGCAAAAAAAGTTCTTCCTAAAAACGTTTATTTCCGATCGTGAGTTGCCGGTAAGGTTGCTTGATTATCACGAACGAAGCTTTGATGTGAGGTTATTTTATGACTGCCAGGCGGCGAGGGCTGCTTTATAGTTCCAGGGCAGCCATCTCTGAGGATTTTTCAACACTTCCATAGCATGCTTCTGCAAGGCCACGAGGTAATCGAATGGATTGACCTTGGCCAGCTTGCAGGTATGGATCAGACTCATAAAGATGTCTCCGACCTGTGCACCGCGGAGGGTTTTATAAAAGAGTGAGTTTTTTCTGTGAAGGATTGCTCTTTTCAGAGCCCGTTCACAGAGGTTATTGTCCAACGGCGCACCTCTCACCCTGAGAAACAAGGTCAAGGGCTCCCAGTGCTTTAACATATACGAGATTGCTTTTCCCAGCCCCGAATTCGGCTCTGCCTTCCTGCTCTCCAACTGATCGGTCATCCACTTGTGGAGCTCTTTCATCGGAGGTCCGCTATGGGCCTTATGATATCGCAGTCTCATGAGAGGCGTCATATTTTCCTCTTTAGCAGTCTTATCGTTCTTATAGACATCAGTCAGTTTCTCAATTACATAGCTGCACTCCTCAGGGAAGCTATCTGCTACATCGACGAAGTTTCTACGAGCGTGGGTGAGGCAGTTGGCCAATATGGTCTCAAACTCTTTGGATGTATTTCGCGACAGAGCATCGCACATCTGGATGGGTGGGGCCATGGTCTTATCTCTTTGTCCCAACAGATTGGTCATGTTCTCGCCGGCGTGATTGCGTCCGGTACGGAACAACACGATCCTCTTATCATCTATAACTGACAGCATCCCGGTGGTGAATACCCCACTGCGTTCATCCTTATTGTGAGTGTTTATCATAGACAGTATTTTCATGGTCGTATCATCGTTATAAATGACATGGCCCTGGGCCGCTTGCCGTGTCAGCTCTTCATAAACTACGCATGGCCCTCGACCAGAAGCTTTCTCGGCGATATCCCATTGCGTCGATGCGGGCAGAGGACTTCCCATGCTCTCTTGTAACTGCTCAAGCCGATTGAAGGGCAGTCCACTGCCGTATCGTAAAAGAGGAACCATGGCCCCGGCAGTTTCGTCATATTTTTCGGGCCCAGCTTCATCGGGCAGCGGTGCTGTATAAACCTCCCCGCAGAGGTTGCAACGAAGCTTCTCCGTCTCCCAAACCCGCGACTTTAATGGAGCTCCCCCCGTAATTCTGACAACCATTCCCGGCTCCACCGACGGGTATACCTTGCCCCTCTCACAACCTGGGCACATATCTCCCGTTTTCATTGTGGTATGAGATACGGTGATCTTCTCCGCCCCAGTGTATGCCGATGCACCGTTTCGCCCATGGCCACAAGGCTTCTTGCCGGCGTCTTTCCCTGTCTTAGCGCACTCATCTCCTGGAGTTTTTCCTGATGCCAGAACCGTCTTTGCCTTCTCTGTAGCTGCGCCGAAGATCATCCGCAGTAGTTTCCTGATCGAAGTCTTCTTATCCTGTAATACCTGTGTAACCAATAGGTATGCTTTTATGATAGCTTTAATCGTCGGCAGGTCATCATCTCTCAGCGTATCAGTGTCGAGTCGCTGAATCAGTCTATCCATCTCTTCAGTGGTAAGTTCGACTACCGGTCCCTTCATCCCTCTATAAGCCGTTTCCGAAAATCTTTTCTAAGCGGATACAGATATATGCCTTTGACCGGCAGCTTGTACTCATTATGGACATCCAGTTTCCCCCGGCCCTGCGTATCTCCAACGCAAATCCAGTTGGCAGCCTTGTAGCATGTCCCCTGAAACCGCTCTTTCTCCACGAAAGTTTCAAGCAATACCGGCTCATAGTTATACCGTGCTACCCAATCCTCACAAATACGCTTGCTCGCCATCGACAGGATCTTAGAGCCAAGGTTCTTTGAATGGACCCACGGCAATATCAGAAACCTGGCATTGTTGATGATGAGATGAAGATTTCTCTTCCTTGTTTCAGCGTCCCAGCCGATATACTCGTCCCTGGGTGCGGTTGTCCACGCCGCCGCCCCAAACCCCAGCAACGCCAGCACTTGATCGCCTGATTTTACAAAGTACCGTAGCTGAGCTCCGGGCAGGGGTGTATAGCCAAGGTAATGATAGCGGTCAATGTATTCGTTCCAGAGCGCGCTGTCGGACTTCTCGACAAGCTGCAGTTGCAGCGTGTACTCTCCTGCTTTCTTATTCACCTCCGACTGAGGCAAAGCCAGCAGTGTCCTTTTACCTATCTTTAAGTGATTGTTGGCAGGTTTTTGAGGCAGAGGCAATTCTATATGTCCGTCCCGGTTCATCCGCAGCATCGCAACCCGGCAACTCATATCTTTCAGGCCCCCATCGGCCTTCCGCCAGCTTACGGCCTCACAGAAAAGCCGGGAAAGTTTGCTGCGATTGATGCCGGGGTTATCGGCAATAAGGCGCTGTATTAGCTTTACGTCAGTTTCGGTAAATTCCCGTCCGCAATATCTCATACGAGACATTATACAGAAAAGGGTTTTCTGTGTCCAGTGCCCTATGCCATGGCGCCTATCTTCCTCCACATAGGGGCTTCCGCTTTTTCAGGATCTCCGTTCCACAACAACGTCTGTAACTGATTCGCCGCCAAGGTTCGTGAAACCCCATCTGTCTCCTTTGGCCACCACTGAAACCTTCCCCTCGACAGCCGTTTCTGACACAGCCAGTATCCCTGACCGTCATACATCAACACTTTGATTGAGGTGCCCCTGCGATTTCGAAACACAAACACGCATCCACTAAAGGGGTCTTTTTGAAGCCGCCCCCTGCAGACCCCAGCAAGGCCGTCTATTCCCTTCCTGAAATCAACCGCCTGCACTGCTACCAGTATTCTCATCTGAGGCGTGATCTGTATCATCTATTACTCCAAAAGGCCCGCCCCAGTTCTATGATATCTAAACCACCTTTGTCTTTGATGCTCACTCTCATCGTCACTCCATCGGGTCTCTCTATCTGAACAGTAACTTCAGTTGCCGGCATCGGGTTGAGTTCGATAAAGTTCAGAGCCGTAGATTCTTCCTCTGCGTTCTTATTTGCTATCCGTTTCTTGAACTCGTTGAAATCCAATCGTAGACTGTTCGCTATCGTAAAGATTGAGTATTCTTTCGTCAGGGAGATTGCTGCTTTCCACAGCTCTGTGGGGATCGGACTGCAGCGGTGCTCTTTTTGTTTGCGCCATGTCTTAAAGAGCCCTTCCACTTCCTCAAGCTCGTATAGTTTCGTGCCTTCTTCCATCGGGTGTCCTCCTTCACTCACGTTCTATCCCGATGGTATACGATTTCAAGTCATCTTTTCACGCAGACGTGCCGGAAACAC
>CAWHNC010000088.1:0-66705 GCA_963830245.1 Nitrospirota bacterium | reverse complement strand
TTTTCCAGATAGGCTCCAGATAGACAAAAATATTTTTTATAAGTACTTTCTTGCACTCTATACAACCAATCTCTGCAGTCCTGCATCCGTGCGCGACAAATTCGAGTTCCTCCTTCGAGGAGAAAATCTTGTGCAACTGGAATACCGGAGAAAGCTCCGGGTCCCCTTTATCGGTCCTTCTCTGTCTCGCAGGGTCGGTGATCATGGTCCTGATTTTTTGGCCCACTATCTCCGGCGGGTCGCTTAAATAGATCGCATTATCATAACTCTTCGACATCTTCCTGCCGTCCAGCCCCACTACCTTGGGGAACTCCGTCAACAGACCTTCCGGATCAGGGAATATTTCCGAATCATATAAGTGATTAAATCTCCTTGCAATTTCTCTTGAAATTTCGAGATGCGGAATTTGGTCTATTCCAACAGGCACATGTTTCGCCCCGTAAATGATTATGTCGGATGTCATCAGAACAGGATAGCCCAGAAACCCATATGTGGAGAGGTCCCTGTCCTTCAATTGCTCCTGCTTCTCTTTATAGGTCGGCACTCTTTCGAGCCAGCCCAGCGGGGTGATCATGGATAAAAGCAAATGCAGTTCCGCATGCTGGGGGACCATCGACTGGATAAATATAGTGGATTTGTCGGGATCAGTCCTGCGGCAATAAAATTTACCAGCAAGTCTGACGTACTGTCCTTTATCGAGGACGGCTTGGCATACCCAGTGGTGAGAGCATGCCAATCAGCAACAAAATAGAAACAGTCATACTTGTCCTGAAGGCTTACCCAGTTCTTAAGGGCGCCGACAAGATTGCCGAGGTGCAGCTTTCCGCTCGCCTGCATGCCGCTCAAAACGCGCTCTTTATTCATAAAAGTTCCTTTCTGTCATCGGTTCTTAACCTTAGCCTTTTCATTTAGCTATACCATCCCTACCAGGTTCAGGAGCAGCCTTATCAAAGGGGTAATTACAACACTCGCCATACCGGTCACCAAAAGCAGCAAGACAATAATCATCCCGAAAGGCTCGACCTTCCCTAATACATATGCCTGCCTTTCAGGCAGAAACCCCATCAGCACCCTGCCGCCGTCAAGTGGAGGGATAGGTATCAAATTAAAGGCGGCAAGAACAACATTTATTTGTATGCTTGCGTTAAGCATCATCCCCAGTGGTTTGATGATTTTTGCCATCACTTCTTCAGATGCACCGCTCGCCATCGGTACGATCAGGTATTTCAATATAACGACACTCACGACCGCAACAAACAAATTCATCAAAGGACCGCCTGCCGCTGAAATCGCCATATCGCGCTTGGGGTTCCTGAAATTATGCGGATTAATCGGGACGGGTTTTGCATACCCAAAAACAAACTGCCCGCCAGTCGAAACAAGCAGGAGCAGAGGCATAATTATAGTGCCGAACAAATCAATATGGGCCAGAGGATTCAGCGTCAACCTGCCCATCATCTTTGCCGTAGGGTCTCCCAATTTGTTTGCAACAAAACCATGTGATACTTCATGTAATATAATTGCGATAAGAATCGGGACAGCAGATACAATTATCTGTCTTATAATATATTCAGGTTCCACGCCGTTAGTCTCCAGTTATTTAAAGTGGGTGTTTTAGACAGGATGTGTTTATTATGTCACATTAAATTTAAAAAGGTAAAGAGAAGCAAATCACAGGTTTGGACCGGCATGACCAGGCCGTTTTGGGGGCGCTGAAACTTTTTCCATTGCCCCAGCCGCGATATGGTATTATTTCTACAATTAAAAAGCGAAATGCCGGAGAAATAACGGGATGAATTTTGCGCTCTACATAATAGAGTCCGGGGTTGGGGAGATTGCGTGAAGGAAAGCAGACGGCTTTCAGCAAGTGACAGAGAGAAAGACAGCAGTTTTTTTGGCTTCGGAAAGAATGTCTTTGTCACCGGACTTGTCAGCTTTTTCATGGATATAAGCTCCGAGATGATTTATCCTCTTGTTCCGCTTTTTCTCGCCGGCGTCCTTGGTGTCAACAAGTCCGTCATAGGTCTAATAGAGGGTATTGCAGAATCGACTGCAAGTCTGATCAAGGTTTTCTCAGGCTGGTTCTCGGACAGGATAGGAAACCGCAAGTGGCTCATGGCCGCCGGATATGGGATATCAACATTAAGCAGGCCAATTGTTGCACTTGCTACAGGTTGGCAGCATGTGATGGGCTCCCGGTTTATGGACAGATTCGGCAAGGGGGTCCGCACCGCTCCCCGCGACGCCATTATCGCAGAGTCCACAGACAAATCCTCCCTCGGAAAAACGTTCGGCTTTCAGCGCGCGATGGATTCAATGGGCGCTGTGGTAGGGCCTGCTCTGGCCTTTTTTCTGCTTGGGATTCTTTCAAACGATTATAGAAAGGTCTTCTGGCTCTCGATGATACCCGGAGTCATTGCCGTCTTCCTGATAATATTTTTCATCACGGAAAAGAAGAAGGCGGTTGCCCCTCATGCAGCCAGCCTGAAACTGACATTCAGGCACTTTGACAGGAAATTCAAGTTTTTTGTCATTATCGCGGCCCTGTTTGCTCTCGGTAATTCCAGTGACATGTTTTTGATCCTGAGGGCAGAGCAGACAGGCGTTCCACCTGCGCTGATCCCTATGCTATATCTGTTGTTCAACCTCGTTTATTCACTCTCGTCCATTCCTGCCGGTATGGCAGCTGACCGGTACGGCAGCAAACAGATCATGCTCCTGGGATTTATTCTGTTTGCATTAGTGTATTATGGCTTTGCAGTGGCCTCTGACACAAAAACAATCTGGTTTCTTTTCCTTTTCTACGGTCTCTTTATGGGTCTCACCGACGGCATTCAGAGGGCCTTTCTTGCTACAATCATTCCCCAGGATTTCAAGGCGACCGCCTTCGGATTTTATAATAGTGTTGTGGGTCTTGCCATGCTGCCCGCAAGCCTGATCGGAGGCTGGCTTTGGGACCACGTTGCACCATCTGCCACGTTTTATTTCGGAGCGGCTACGGCAGCGGTGTCTGCTCTATTGTTTATAGCGTACATAGCAATAAACAATAGAATCGATACGGCATAGTCTTAAAACAAATTAATCTTTTGCAAAAAGCGGTTCTGCATGGATAATGACCTGGCCTGCGTCAGGTACAGTCTGATATATTACGCCCTCGAGCCTGCTCGTTATAGAATGCACATCCTCCAATAAAACCCCGTCATCAAAGGAACAATGCAGGGTTATAAACAATTTTTCTTTTTCCGTTTTCCTTATGAGGATATTATGCACTTCATGAATACGGTCAATACTCCCTGCTGCCCCGATAATGATCTTTCTTGACCGCAGCCTCTTCGTCAGGCGGCACTGCCTGACTTCTTCTTTCCTCTGAACGCAAGGGATCAATATGGACGCTGATGTCCAGATTGCCATCGAACTCTCTTCTGATCTCCTGCTCAAGGGTAGATACAACTTCATGGGCCTCTTTAATTGTAAGATTATGCTCCACTTCGACATCAAAGCTGATAATTTTCTTGTCTTCTGCAATATTTGAAGAAATATTATGTACGTGCAGATTATGGTTGACACCTATCAAATGTACCCTTTCCGCAATGGTTTCACAGTCAAGAGCGATTGGTTTCGTATTGATTGTTATGTCGGCCACAGGGAGTAATTCACGGACCTTTTCTTCGATAGAACTACAGATTGATTGAACGTTCTCCAGTGATAATGTCCTGCTCACATCGAGCGACATTTCGACAAATGCAAAAGGACCGGCAGGTTTGACCCTGATTTTTTCTATCTTGATGACACCATCAACAGCCCCGGTTATAAGGGCGATCTGGTCCGTAAGTCCTTCGGGTGCAGCATCTATCAATACATCCACCGTCTTCTTGCCCAAACGTAACGATGCATAGGCAATCAACAGTGCTACCACGATCCCGGCTACGGCATCGGCCCAGACAATGCCTGCCGCAACAAAGATGAGACCAACAAGAACCACAGCAGAACTGAGGATGTCAGAGCTGAAATGAAGGGCCTCCGCCTCCAGGGCCTGGCTCCTGGTTTCCCTTGCGACCTTTTTCAGCATCCTCGATCTCGAAAAATCTACAACCATAGAAATAACAAGGACCACCACCGCGTACCATGCCACGCGCACTTCAGATGTCCCGGGCAGCAGCAACCTCTGGCTAGCCGCGTAAATGATCCATCCGCTGGTGAGGAGCAAGACGCCGCTTTGAATCAAGGCTGCGATGCTTTCTACTTTGGTGTGGCCATACTGATGTTCCCTGTCAGCAGGCTTGTCACTAACCCTTACGGCAAAGTAGGTCAATGAAACCGCTCCGAAGTCGAGGCCTGAGTGCGCTGCTTCAGAGATAATACCGATGCTGCCGGTGACAATACCTACAACCAGCTTCATGGCAGCCAGCAGGAAGCTTGCGATTACCGAGCTCAGGGCAACGTTTTCTTTCCTATGATTAAATCCCATCAGTTCAATTATCCCATATTTCAGATAACGAGTCAGTCTTTTTTTGCTCAGTAGATCAGGTGCAGACGCATGCCGTACACGTCAGCAGGGCCGCGGTCACGGTTATACCCGGGATTTACAATGTACTGGAAATCGGGCGAAACCTGAACATATTTTCCGATCTGAATGCGATAATAGGTTTCCAATATCTGTTCCGGGCCATAATTCAATTTGCCGTCTCCTATCAACATCCCGAGGTCTCCGTCCGCAAGATAGCTTTTGTGCTCCGTTGACATAAAAAAGTCGAATAACGATTAAAAGCCATGTATTGTCAAGCCAAAGCCTGTATGCGTATAATAAACTCATGAAGAACATTATACTTGCCATAACCGGAGCAAGCGGCGCTCCCTTCGGCGTAAGGCTACTGGAAGAACTCCTGAAAACAGCCGCTGTACACCTCATCATATCCGCAAATACTTTTCCCATTATCGCAGATGAGACCGGCCTTGACTGGACAGGGGATACCGAATCCAAACTCAGAAGACAGTTCGGCGCAGAGGCCCTGTATTATTACGAAGATAAAAATATGGAGGCGCCAATCGCGAGCGGCTCTTTCAAAACAGACGGGATGCTTATCGTGCCCTGTTCCATGAAGACCCTGTCGGGTATCGCAAACGGATATGCAAACAATCTGATTGAGAGGGCGGCTGATGTTACCCTTAAAGAAGGGCGTCATCTGCTCCTGTCCCCGAGGGAAATGCCTTTCAACGCAATCCACCTGGAAAACATGCTTAAACTTGCCCGCCTCGGTGTAACTATTGCCCCGCCAGTTGCCGCTTTCTATCACCACCCCGAAAATCTTAACGCGATGATTGATTTCATCACCGGCAAGATTCTGGATAGTTTCAGCATAGGACATGCCCTGTTCAAACAATGGGGCGTAAAAACGTGAAAAGAATGTGAATAGTGAAACGTGAAGGGTGATAAGAGAATGTGAAAAGTGAAAGTGAATGCCGTGAGGGTCAACAGCACTTACTTTTGTTTCTTGTTTAACTTTTAAATATTTTCTTTTTACTATTCACCATTCACGTTTCACCTTTCACATGCGTTTATCACGGTTCACTTTTCACATTCTTTTTCACTATTCACGTTTTTTGACTTATGTCAATGACGGGGAGCTTTCTTTTTGGTATATTTAAATTATGAAAGAGAGTTGCACTGGAAGCAAGGAAATAAGGAGTCCATACCCGGAAGATTTAATTTGCGCTTTCTGCACCCATAAAAACGAAATATGGACAGATGAGCCTGACATGATCTGCAAAGGGTGCGGAAAAACAATAACCCGGGATATGATCCCCTCATGCATTGAGTGGTGTCCGGCTGCAAGGCAATGCATCGGCGCGGACAAGTATGAACGGCTGCTGAAAAAGCTGCAAGAGCAAAACCAGAATAGTTCGTAAAAATACGGTTGCATTCGCTATTCATTTTTATTTTCTTGCGATATAATTTAACTATCGTGAGGCCACCAGGGAGATAAAAAATGAGCGAACCAAAAAGTGTCGGCAACCCGTTATTTTCTTTTTTGCCCTCTGATATTGAGGGCGTTGATTCTCTTGCAGAGATTGCCCTTGATATGCGCTGGTCGTGGAACCCCGAGGCCGATGAAGTTTGGCAGCAGTTCGACCCGCTGCTCTGGGACCTGACGCACAACCCATGGGTTGTGCTCCAGACCGTCTCGCGAAACCAATTTCAGCAGGCATTTGCCGATGCTGCCTTCCGCAAGAAAGTCGATGACCTGGTAGAAGCCAAGAGAGAGACAATTAAAGCGCCTGCCTGGTTTCAGCAAAATCATTCAGGGACTTCATTGAGCTGCGTCGCTTATTTTAGTCTGGAATTTATGCTGAGCGAAGCGCTTCCGATTTATTCCGGCGGCCTCGGCAACGTGGCCGGGGACCAGCTCAAGTCCGCAAGCGACCTCGGGGTACCGGTAGTCGGCGTAGGCTTGCTCTATCAGCGCGGCTACTTCCGGCAGGTGATAGATAAGGATGGAGTTCAACAGGCCATTTTCCCGTACAATGATCCCGGTCAACTGCCTATCACTCCCGTACGCAAACCGAACGGTGAATGGCTGCGCCTTGAGATTGCGTTGCCCGGATACTCAGTCTGGCTTCGTGCCTGGCAGGTCCAGGTCGGCAGAGTAACGCTCTACCTGCTGGACAGCAATGACCCGGCAAACTTCCCGGCATTCAGAGGTATTACCAGCGAGCTTTATGGCGGAGGGCCCGAGGTACGCCTGATGCAGGAGCTGATACTCGGCGTCAGCGGATGGCGTCTGTTCAGGATGCTCGGCATCAAGCCCGATGTTTGCCACCTGAATGAAGGGCATGCAGCCTTTGCCGTATTAGAGCGCGCCAGTTCCTTTATGCAGGATACAGGCCAGTCTTTTGAAGTGGCCCTGGAGGTTACGCGTGCCGGCAACATCTTCACCACCCATACAGCGGTTGCCGCGGGTTTTGATCGCTTTTCTCCTTCCCTGATGGAACAATATCTCGGCAGATATGCGAGGAACAGGCTCAATATCTCTACACAGGAACTGCTGTCCCTTGGCCGCCAGAACCCAAATGACACCGGCGAATACTTCAATATGGCCTATCTCGCCCTGCGGGGAAGCGGGTCGGTCAACGGGGTCAGCCGTTTGCACGGCAGGGTGAGCCGGCGCATCTTTCAGCCCCTCTTTCCAAACTGGCCGGAAAGCGAAGTGCCTGTAGGACATGTTACCAATGGGGTCCATATGCCGACCTGGAATTCAAAAGAGGCTGAAGCACTCCTGGCTGAACCTTGTGGGAAAAATACCTGGAATGGAACAGTGGAAGGCCTGGAAGAGCGGATCCGCTCTATCCCGTATTCCAGGTTCTGGCAGTGTCGGGCATCTGCCCGCGAGTCTTTCCTTAAATACATCCGGCAGCGGCATTCCCGACATCTGGCCTTTTCAGATGCGTCGATAGAAGAAATTGAAAATGCAAAACATATATTTGATGCCAACACATTGACACTGGGCTTTGCCCGCCGCTTTGCAACATACAAACGGCCGAATCTCCTTCTGCACGATGAGGACAGGCTCCTTCGCATACTGGCAGACCCCAAACGTCCTGTTCAGCTTGTCATTGCAGGGAAAGCCCATCCTGAAGATGAACCTGGCAAGACCATGATCAGGCAATGGCAGCGCTTCGTTAAACGGCCTGAAGTGCGCAAGCATGCGGTTTTCCTCACCGATTATGACATGTCCCTGACCGAGCAGATGGTCCAGGGAGTGGATGCCTGGATCAATACTCCGCGGCGGCCCTGGGAAGCATGCGGGACGAGCGGCATGAAGGTGCTAGTCAACGGAGGAATCAACATCTCTGAACTTGATGGATGGTGGGCCGAGGCATATACGCCCGAAGTGGGTTGGGCCCTGGGTGACGGCAAGGAGCATGACTCTGACCCTGCCTGGGATGCGGCAGAAGCTGAAGAGCTCTATACCCTTCTTGAGCAACAAGTGATCCCGGAGTTTTATACACGCGATGCAACCGGCGTCCCCACTTTCTGGGTAGCGCGCATCAGGGAGAGCATGGCGCAACTGACGCCCCACTTTTCCGCAAACCGGGCGGTCATTGAATACACGGAGCAATACTACATTCCTGCCGCAGAAACGTATAACCGGCGTGCCGCCGGGAAATGCATAGCAGGTGCTGAGCTGGTCAACTGGAAGCAAACACTGGAGAAGAAATGGGCTAACCTGCGCTTCGGGGACTTTAAAGTGGAGACTGCCGAAGAGCAGCACCTGTTTTCAGTCCAGGTCTATCTCGATGGCCTGGACCCTGATAATGTACGCGTAGAACTTTATGCAGATGGCGTGGATGGCAGCGACCCGTTAACGCAATCGATGATACTTGGACAGCAACTCGTCGGCGCAGAGAATGGCTATATTTACAATGCTCAGGTCCCGGCTGCGCGGCCGGCCTCAGACTATACAGCGCGGGTAAGACCATACCACCCCTGCGTTGCGGTCCCCTTGGAATCCGCCCTGATCCTATGGCAGCGGTGAGCCCATTTTTTATACCCTGAACTGATTGACTATCACCTTAAGTTTGACTGCAAGGTTTGTCAGTTCAGTTTGTCGCCTAAATAAGCTACTGTAATGATGCCCCCAGAAAAATTGGTCTATGTTTATTATAATTTTATGCATAACATTCAAATTTGGATTTACAATAAAAACATTCTGTTCAGTGAAAGGGCAAAGCAGTGCTTCAGTCTGTGTACGCAACAAGCTTTCTAAACACCAACCCGGTCAGTCTTGCGAAAAGTGTTACTTGACACTTTATACATTGTGTGTTATTCTCCCATTAGAGACAGCGCTCTCGAAAAAGCGCCTGGGGAATGACAAACGTTTCAGGCGGGGAGGTGTTTATGAAAGAAGAGCCCGTAGTTGTATTTGAGAACGTATCGAAGATTTATCAGATGGGTGAAGTGTCGATCCCTGCCTTAAACAATGTATCGCTCAAAATTCCAAAGAGACGTTTTTCGATGGTCTTAGGACCGTCGGGCAGTGGAAAGACGACCCTCCTCAATATGATCGGTTGTTTGGACCAGCCAACCAATGGAAAGATTGAAGTTTGCGGCGAAAGAGTAGCGGAAATTTCTGATGACAGGATTTCCGAATTTCGCGCACGCAACATCGGTTTCATCTTTCAGAACTTCAACCTGATTCCTGTGCTTTCTGCTTTCGAAAACGTCGAGTATCCGCTGACACTTCTGGGAATGGGCACAGCAGAACGCCGGGAGCGAGGTATGAGCATTCTGGAATCCGTCGGGCTTTCGGATCACTCGCGGCATAGACCGAACCAGCTTAGCGGCGGCCAAAAACAAAGAGTCGCAATCGCTCGTGCCCTGGTTAAAGGACCCGGGTTGGTTTTGGCTGATGAGCCGACGGCCAATCTCGATAGCAAAACCGGAGCTTCCATCATCGATCTCATGTACAAGATTCAGGAACAATACGGGGCAACTTTCGTCTTTTCTACCCATGACCCTCAATTGATTTCTCATGCTCAGGACGTCTTTTCTATCCGTGACGGCGAGCTGATCGAACATCGTTCGGAGGTCATATGAACACACTAAAGATTGCTGCGAGAAATATTCTAAGAAATGTACGGCGTTCTTCCATGACCGTTTTGGCCATCGCTGTGGGGACCATGTCGATGCTGATATTTGGTGAATTTATCTCACAAGTTTTTGTTGCAATCGAAACCCAGAATGTGACGCGGTCCGGGCATATCACTGTTTTTAGCTCCGGGTATTTCAAATACGGCTCGGGCAATCCGGCGGCCTATGGCATCCATGACTACCAGTCGGTTCTTGGATTAATTGCTGAAGACCCTGTGCTGAAGCCATTGATCAATGTGGTAACGCCCACCATAAATCTTTTCGGCATTGCAGGGAATTTTGATGCTGAAGCTTCCAAGACTTTTTTTGGTCTTGGGGTGATTCCGGCTGACTACAATCGAATGCATCTTTGGGACGAGCATCAATTGAAACTGGCTTCCATTTTTGGCAATGAGCCCCTAAATGAGAGTGACGATACGCACGGATTTATCGGGGTGGGGCTTGGCAGGATCCTGGGGCTTTGCAGGCCTCTGAAAATTGCTGACTGTACGGAGCTGAAAGGTGGAGATAAGCAGTTGATTCAGACACCTTCGGGTCAGAGCAAACGTGATTTCAGCGCATTGGAGGAAAAACCCGATCAGCCGGCCTCCGGGCCGCAAAGGGGCTCTGCGCCGCGATTGGACCTTCTTGCCGCGACTGCAGCCAGCGCTCCGAACGTAGTCAATTTTTATGTGGATAAAGCCATCTCCCAGGGAGTTAAAGAGTATGATGATTCCCTTGTAATTATGAACTTCAGGCTGGCCCAGCGGCTCCTTTACGGGCGGGGTGAAAAACAGGCGGTGGGGATTGTCTTACAGCTCCATAGGACAGAGGACATTCCAT
The DNA here is from genome assembly GCA_963830245.1 of Nitrospirota bacterium. GTDB lineage: Bacteria > Nitrospirota > Thermodesulfovibrionia > Thermodesulfovibrionales > Dissulfurispiraceae > JADFXI01. The sequence goes on along the minus strand of CAWHNC010000088.1, from coordinate 56,234 downwards.
TTGCCCGGGCCCGACTTGAGCAATTGATCAAAGGAAAGGGACTGGACCTTGAGACGCGGGAATTATCAGAGCTGCAGCCATTTTACAAACAGGTCATTGGAATGTTCTCAGCTGTCTTCTCATTTATCTCGGCAGTTATGGCAGTGATCGTTTTATTTACCATTGTGAACACTATGAGTATGAGCGTGATGGAGCGGACACACGAAATCGGCACTCTCAGAGCAATGGGCATAAAGAAAAGGGGGATCACGGTCCAATTTGTATTAGAAGGGGCGCTGCTCGGGATAATCGGCGCAACGCTGGGACTTATAGTCGGTTCTGCTGTGGCCCATATCGTCAATCATGCAGGATTAACCTGGCAGCCTCCGGGGCAGGCATTTCCAACGCCCTTGAAGGTGCTCACACGGGGAGTGAGTCATTTGATGTTCGGCATTTGGATCGGACTTGGTGCTTTGTCGACAATTGCTGCCTGGGTGCCGGCACATCGTGCCGCCCGTTTGAAAATAGTCGATGCATTGGGGCACGTATGAAAAAACAAACTTTCATTTGTCTCCTGATGCTGACCTTTTCAGTCATCACTCCATTGAAGGCGCTTTGCTTTGATGAAAATAAGCCTGCTGCTCAGACAGTCATACTACGTTCAGACGCGGTCAGAAATCCCGACAAGCCTTTTCAGATGAACCTTCGCCTGACTGAATACGTAAATGGTTCGTCGCGAAACGAAATTATTTTGGCCGTATATTCAAAAGTGGACCAGGCATCCGGCCAATTTAAGAATCTGGTGCGTTACATGGAACCTCCGCGCGATGCAGGCAAAACTGTTCTCATGAGCGGCTCAACGATGTGGTTTTATGATCCGGCATCAAAATCAAGTGTTCGCATCTCGCCGCAGCAGAGACTTTTGGGTCAGGCATCGGAAGGCGACGTGGTTACGGTGAATTTGGCCAAAGATTACTCTGCCAGGCTTGTCGGTAATGCCGACGGAGAGACGCTCTATGACGCCGATCATAAGCCGAAAAAATGTTGGCACGCGGACCTCTCCCCGATTAATGATAGCGCGATCTACGGCAGGGTGGAGTATTGGGTAGAAAAGGAAACGTATAGACCGGTGAAGGGCAAATTCTACTCTGATAGCGGGAGGCTTCTTAAAATAGTCTACTATCATAAATATGAAGAACAGCTTGGTTCTCAGAGGCCATCGGAAATCATCATCATTGATGCCGTAGATTCAAAACTCGTTACAACTATGAACACTTACGGGTACAAAGCTAAAGAAATCCCAAACAGCTGGTATCAGCGGGATTTCCTTCCGCGCCTTACGGTGGAATGATGCGGAGGTGGATTCAACTTCTCTTTTTTCTATGCTTTTTTCTATGCTTTCTCGGATTTTCAGCAAGTGCGGGCCGAGGGACCCGGCGATGAGAACTCAGACCTGAAGCTCATCCCTGAGACGATTGAAAACCCGCCGGAAAGTAAGACTTCATCCGATACAAACTCCGCACTTAGTGGAAAAGCTTTTATTGAAGCTGCTTTTACAGGGTGGTCAACTCGCAGGAGCCTTCTGGCGCCGGCGCCAATCCGGAACCCGAATTGGCAGAACCGAACAAGCTTAGACCTCGACTATAAATGGCAGTTTGATGAGCGGATTAAATTTAGTCTGAGTGATCGATTCAATGGATATGAAGGTGACACAATTCCATTTCCAAGTAACGGAAGCACCCGAAATGATTTTCGCGAAGGGCTACTCTCTTTCGAGGTCGTTCCAAGGGGTTATCTTGAGGCAGGTCGGATCAATCTAAAGAACGGGACCGCATTAGGCTATAATCCAACAGATTTTTTTAAAACCCGAACAATGGTGGATATTGCGTCTATTGATCCATCGGCGCTCAAAGAGGACCGGCTGGGAACCGTTATGATTGAGGGGCAACGAATTTGGGACTATGGATCTCTTACACTTGCTTTTGCTCCCAGGTTACAAACAGAGACCCCTTTGCTCATTACTCCTGCTGCGAGCTTCAACCCCCTATTCGGGCAAACGAATTCTGCAAATCGCTTTCTCGCTTCCCTGAGTTACGAAATAGCCGGTCTGAATCCACAGGCCCTTATATTTTTCGACAACTTTGGCACACACGTAGGAATGGGTCTGAGTAAGGTTATGAGTTCCAGGGTTGTAGCCTATGTGGAATGGGCAGGCGTTTCTGAGGCGAATCTTAGCAGCAGGGCTGTTGCATTCGGGAAGAATACTGGAACATTACCAAGTGGAGCGCCTGTCGTGCCGCAATCGAATTCAAGTGCAACTTTTCAAAATGACCTTGCGTTTGGAGCTTCCTGGACCAACAGTTCCAATCTGACCATCAACCTGGAATACCACTATCATCAGGCAGGATTTAACGGGGCTGATTTTAATCACTGGCTTTCACTTGGAAGCGCAAATCCCACATTGGCGGGAGAAGTCTGGGGCATCCGGCAATATGCAGCAGATCAACAAGAGCCTCTTATGCAGCATCAGTTCTTCGTGCGTTTCGACTATCCGGATGTGATTCCGTCAAAACTCAATCTTGGTGCCGTCGCCTTTATAAGTCCTTATGACGGATCGGTCCTGTCTCAAGCATCGGCGCAATACTTTCTTTCGAGAAAGCTGACTGTGGGTTCATACTTAAGCGGAGCTTTAGGAAGTGGTCGCAGTGAACACGGAAGCCTGCCTTGGGCTACGAGCATAATATTGCGAGCCGTGTGGTATCTATGATGCTTCCCGCGTTTCCGCGTCGGAAATGTATTCTCTGTGGTAAAATTTTGAAAATACGGGTGCCCGAGAAAGGGAGGTACAGATATCTTTCATGAAAAACAATAACGTTGCGGAGAACTCAAGTACGAAAAAGGAAGGGAAACAGAAGAGAGGGCTCAGGATGAGAGACCTTATGGCTGCCACGGGCCTTCCCAAGTCCGCGATACTGCACTACCTGGCCCAGGGCCTGCTTCCGGGGCCGGAAAAGACCAGCCCGAACATGGCCTATTATGATCCTTCGTGCATAGAGAGGATAAAGTTTATCAAGGAATTGCAGGGCAAATATTCGTTTCCCCTCAGCAAGATCAAGACGCTCCTTGATTCAAAGGACCGTGGAAAGGATATAACCCAACTCGTTGATCTGAGCAGGGTCATTTTCTCCGGAGACGACACCCCATCCATGGATGAAAAGACCTTCTGTTCAACCTCGGGCCTCAGCCGTAAACAAGTCCGGGAACTCATGGACAACGGACTCCTCATGCCAATGGAAAAAGGTTTGTTCAATCAATCCGACCTGGAGGTTGGAAGAATCTACGCCTCGGGATTCGCGCAGGGGTTGGAGCTTGCCGACATCGCTTTTTACTCAAAACTCGCAAAACTGCTCGTGAATGGCGAGATGCGCCTGCGCCAGAAGATAACAGAGCATTTGCCGGAGGACAAGGACGCTGAGACGACAAAAGGCCTTGTGCAGGCGGCGAGGGCCATAAGGAACTACGTGTTCGAGCGCACCTTTCGCAAGCGGGTCGCCTCTGCCAGTCACTTAAAAGACAAAAAAGCGCTTATACGATGAAACCAATTCGGGGGCTGACAGCAACGCTGGCCGCTGATAAATAAGGCTTGACACCTGCCAATTCATGAGATAGACTTTGTGAGAAAGTGAGGAAACAGAAAGGAGGTTTGTAGCATGAATGCTGTCATAATAGGCTTGAGTGCTGCCGGGCTGTCATGCCTTGATGCTCTTTTGAAGTTCTCCCCCCAGGTTAACGTCACCGCAATATCAGAAGAAAAATATTCCCCGTACTGCAGATGTATGCTTACCCACTATCTCGGTAGGATTGTCCGGGAGGAACAGATGATAATAAAAGACATATCTGCCTGCCCCGGCAACGTTAATTTGATTTTCGGAGAAAAGGTGGAAACAATCGACGTACATAAGAAGTCGTTGACCTTGTCGGGCGGAAAAAAAATAAGCTATGACAGGCTTCTTATTGCCACTGGTGCAAACGCTGTGAAACCGGATTATTATGACGAAAAAAAGAGGACTTTCACTTTGCGCTACATGGACGATGCCAGGAAACTTGAACAACATGTTAAAGACAGTGCGGTGGTCCTGGGTGGCGGGTTTGTCGGAATAAAAGCCGCCTATGGATTACTTGAGCGGAAGGTCAAGGTTGAAATGATTGTATCATCTCCCTACCCTCTTTCTCTGGTTTTGGATGAAAGGACTGCGCGGTTTGTTGAAAAGGACATGAGGGACGCCGGTATTGTCATACGTACGCAGGATGACATCGCAGAGATAAACCTGAAAAAAGAAAGTGTTGCTGTTTCCCTTAAATCAGGCATCGAGCTGTATGGTGATGTAGTTGTCGTGGGAAAGGGCGTAAAGCCAAGAGTTGAGGTTGCGAGAAAATCAGGGATAAAGATCGATCTGGGAATCATGGTCAATGAATTCCTTGAAACCTCCGCAGAAGGTGTTTACGCCGCAGGAGATTGTTGCGAGACTATGGATGTGGCGCGAAAAGTGCCGTGGATTAATGCCCTATGGCCTGTTGCAGTAGAGCAGGGTTATTTTGCCGCACTGAATATTTTGGGTCCCCGAACCCCATATGGGGGAAGCATCGGGATGAACAGTCTCAAAACCCATTCCTTTCACCTTATCTCCGGCGGAATACTGAAAGAAGAGGATGGGGTTGCCGTATATGAAAAACACTTCCCTCACCGTAAACAATTCCGGAAATTGGCGGTGAGAGACAACGTACCGATAGGGATGGCTTTCTATAATTGCCCGGAAGATGCAGGGATATATATAAACCTTATCAAGAAGGGTATGCCGCTTAATGCCGATCCTGTCAAAATTGTAAATGGCGAATTAGGCATAGCGGACATACTGAGGCCTTAATGTTTGAAACAGACGGTTTCGTAAAAAGTCCATAGGCAAGGCGCGCAAATACTGACGAATGAGGCGTACTATTTGTACGCCGCTCGGGGTCCCCAAAAGCCGAAGTCTTTTGGGGTGCGAGTGAGGAAGTATGCAGTGCAACGCAGCATATGGGCTTTTTACGAAACCGTCAAGGAGGATTTATGAAAGTGGTCGTAGTAAAACCTGAGCGCTGTGTGGGATGCCTACAATGCCGTTTCGCATGCTCTGTAGAGCACTCGATCAGCGGCTCCCCCCATGCCGCACCTTTCGAACCTGTCCTTTCAAAGCCAAGGATTCATATCGGGCTGACCAAAGACAAAGACACCTTCCCGAACAAATGCAGGCACTGCGACCCTGCACCCTGCGAAATGGCATGTCTCCCGAAGGCCATATTCAGAGAACCTTCGACCGGCATGGTACTCATCAATCCCGACAAGTGCATAAACTGCGGCATGTGCGCGATGGCCTGTCCTTTCGGGGTAGTGAGGTACCATGTCTATGTCAACAATAAGACAGCCGCGCACAAATGCGACCAATGCATCGTACGGCAGAAAAAAGGCATGGAGCCTGCATGCGTCGAGGTCTGCAAGGTCGGAGCCCTTCTTTTCGAAGACTATAACAAAGTAATGGACAGGGATACAGATGAAATCTCCTCCCTGGTCTATCTTGGCATAAGATCAAAGGAACAGGAGAAAGGCCCATATCAGTCCTTAACTGCATATAAACACAGACTGGAAGAATTAAGGAGGAAGCAGTCATGAGTGAATACGAGAAGCTTACCATATGCAAAGACGCCCAGCTGACACTTCGAAAGGCTCATGAAGACGGCGTTGAAACTGTCTGGGACAGATTCAAGAAACAGGAGCCTCAGTGCGGGTATTGTGAATTGGGGGTGTCATGCCGGATATGCGTTATGGGACCGTGCCGTATTGATCCGTTTGGCGAAGGACCCCAGTACGGAGTCTGCGGCGCAGATGCTGACATTATGGTGGCAAGAAACCTGGCGCGCATGATTGCGGCAGGGGCTGCGTCCCATTCGGACCACGGACGCGATCTGGTTGAAGTATTGCACAAAATAGGCGCAGGAACAGCTCCGGGGTACACTATCAAAGATGCGGAGAAGCTCAAAAGGGTGGCTGCTGAATATGGGATAGACACTGCCGGACTTGGTAATGAGGTGATTGCCAAGCGGTTGGCAGAGGCCATGATGGAAGATTACGGGATGAAGCAGGAGCAGATCACTTTCATGAGCAGGGTACCCATACAACGCCGTGAATTATGGAAGAAACTGAAGGTGATGCCGCGGGGTATCGACAGGGAGACCTCTGAGACCATGCATCGCACTCACATGGGTGTGGACAATGAATATGTCTCCATACTGCTTCAAGCTGTAAGGAACAGCCTTTCCGATGGCTATGGCGGGTCAATGATCGGCACGGAACTGTCGGACATCATCTTCGGAACGCCCACACCCGGTTTTTCAGAAGTCAACCTGGGCGTACTGAAAGAGGATTACGTTAATATTCTGGTCCATGGTCATAGTCCTGTCGTTTCCGAGATGGTAGGACTCGCAGTCGACGACAAAGCGATGATTGAATTGGCAAAGTCCAAGGGCGCAAAGGGCATCAACCTCGCAGGGCTTTGTTGTACAGGCAACGAGATTATGATGCGAAAAAAGATCCCGATGGCCGGGAACCATCTTACCACTGAACTGACCCTGGTTACCGGGGCTGTGGAAGCGATGATCGTTGACTACCAGTGCATCATGCCGTCATTGGGACAGGTGGCGCAGTGCTATCATACCAGGATGTACTCGACATCGGACAAGGCAAAATTCCCTTTTATGGAGCATGTTGAATTTACGCCGGAGAATGCCAGAGAACAGGCATTCAGAATAGTGAAGGAAGCTGTCGAGAACTTTAGCCGCAGAAACAAAGACAAAGTATATATTCCGGTTGCACCGGTCAAGAGCATGACAGGGTTCTCAGTGGAATCAATAGTGGCGGCTCTCGGTGGGACCCTGACACCCCTGATCGATGCAATCAAGGCCGGCAAAATAAAGGGAGCCGTCGGTGTGGTCGGCTGCAACAACCCGAAAATAAAGCAGGATTACGGTCATGTCGAACTGATCAAACGCCTTATCGCCAATGACATCCTGGTGCTTACGACAGGATGTGTCAATGTTGCGGCAGGCAAAGCCGGGCTGCAGGTGCCGGAGGCGAAGGAAATGGCCGGGCCAGGCCTGAAAGAGGTGTGCGGACTTCTGAATATTCCGCCGTCACTGCATTTGGGTTCGTGTGTGGACAATTCACGTATAGTCGTCATTGCCTGCGCACTTGCAAATGCGATAGGTGTCGACATTGATAAATTGCCGCTTGCCGGAGCCGCACCCGAATGGTATTCTGAAAAGGCCGCAACTATCGCGTTTTATGCGATGGCCAGCGGGATCTATACAGTGCTTGGGGTGATGCCCCCTATCCTCGGAAGCAAGAAGGTCACCGAACTTGCAATATCAGGATTGAACGGTGTATTCGGCGCATGCTTCGCAGTGGAACCCGACCCTGTAAAAGCGGCCCAACTAATTACAGATCATATTATGGAGAAAAGGAAAGGCTTGGGACTCAATCCTTAGCTGACTAACTATAGTAGGTCTGCTCTTTTTCGCTCCGGATTAACTGTGTGCCCGGCAATGCTCTGCCGGGCACACAACTCCCTTCAGCCATTGTTTCTGTAGTCATGGTAGCTGCCACGATTATTCTTGGGATTAGGTTTTAAGACAATAAACGTAACCACAGCTTCAGTTCCTTTATCAGATTTGATTTGGAGGGTCCCCCCGAGCTGTCCTGTTAAAACTTTGACAAGTCGAAGGCCCAGGGTGCTTTCCTCGTTATAATCAAACCCTTCCGGCAGGCCAACACCGTTGTCTTTGATCGTCAGTGTGTAGGTGTCGTCACTCTTTCTAAAATCAACGCTTAATACCCCGCTCCTATTGTCAGGAAAAGCGTGTTTGAAGACATTGGTGAGGAGTTCGTTGATTATGAGGCCGCAAGGCACTGCTGATTCCAGGTCAAGTTCAATGCCCTCAATGTTGATCTCAGAAGTGATCGCACTGGTATTTATCCGGTACAGGCTGATTATCTCTGAGACTATTGACTTGATGTAGTCCTGAAAATTAATGGATGATAAATCCTTTGTCTTATAGAGCTTTTCATGAACAAGAGCCATGGACCTGACCCTCCGCTGGCTTTCTTCAAAGAGGGCCCTCACAGTGGCATCCTTTATTTTCCCGGCCTCTAACGAGAGGAGGCTTGACACGACCGCCATGTTGTTCTTTACCCTGTGATGTATTTCCCTCAGGAGTGCTTCTTTTTCTTTCAGTGATTGCTTTATCTGCTGCTCCGCCCTGTTGCGCTCGGTTATATCCCGAATCGCAGCCACATGGACATTGCGCCCCTGGTACTCAAAAGAGCTGCATGCGATTTCAACAGGAAATACCGTACCATCTTTCTTAGAGTGCCAGCGGAACGGAATCTGTGTCTGGCCCGTGCTTATACCCTGTCGGGTCTTATCAGGTTCCACAGATACATTGTCGGCGTTCAGAAGAAGAAATTCTTCCCGGGTGTAGCCGTACAACTTCAATGCTGCAGGGTTGGCTTCAAGAATCCGGTAGGTTTCACGATCCACCAGCAGTATTGCATCGGACTCCACCTCGAAAAGATGGTGATATCGCGCCTCACTTTCCCGCACCTGCTTGATTAAATTAACGAGAAGATAACAAATGATCATAGAAACAAAGAAAGAACAGACAACACCCGTGATAAAAAAATCAGTCCTGACTTTCCCATGAAACAAGATGCTCATCGGCATTACTATGACCTGCGTGAAAACTATCGAAGACACTATTGATAACCAAAGAAGGCGGAATGGTTTTATAGTCATCAGCCTGACTATAAGTTTTGTTTTGCCTGGAAACAATAGTCGCATGATTGATCCTCATTTTGACAGGCGTGAACCTGCATTTGATTTTAAAGCCTTCCCCCCCGGATATGCAAGAAAGTTTTATATTAGCACTGATCAGGAGGGTTGATTTATAAGCCGAACTGCCTGTCTGGGGCCTGGAATCTCGATCTTCTTATCCTGGAAGCTTTCCAGAAGGGACCGATAGACCTCGGTCTGCGCCACGGTAAAATCATCTACGCTCACCCAGGGTTTGATCGCCAGGGTGATGAATGAATCGCCCAGGGAAGCAATGCCGAAAACAGGAGCAGGCTCTTTGAGTATACGGGGGTTCTGTTGCAAGACTTTCTCTACCAAGGTGCGGGCCAGGGTAAGGTCCGTACCGTAGGCTATACCGACAGACATATCAAGCTGCCGGATCTTGCCGTAATTATGAAGGATCTCTCCTACGACTTTGCGGTTAGGCACAATGACATGGGACTTGTCTGCATGGAGCAAGGTGGTGGAAAAGAGTGCGATATCAGTCACCTGTCCGTATACACCGAGCAGCTCAATGTATTCGCCGATAGTGAATGGCTTCGTGAAAATAATGGTGAGTCCGGCAACTAGATTGCCGAGCAGCCCCTGCATGGCAAGACTCGCTCCCACGCCTATTACCCCAAGCCCTGCTATAAGCGGTGTAATCTGTATCCCCATCTGACCGATCGCCATGATTCCAACAAAGGCAATGATCAGGAGTTTAACGACCCTGACGATGAGGATGCTGACCGGCTCGTCAAATGCCTTTTTTCTCAACCAGCGATTCATGATATTGCCGATCCACCTGGCAATGAGCACACCGATCCCCATCAGGACAATGGCGGTGACGATCTGAATGCCGTGCTCCACAAAATAGAGAATTATCTTTTCCGACACGTCCGACGATTTCAGGCCTGATGATCTTGAATTGACATGTTAGTTCCCCTTTCGAAAAAAGAATAACATGGGAGGATTGCATTTGCAACACTAAAAACCCTGGGAGTGTTTTGCTTGCAATTTCTGCTATTGCGCTGGTGGCAACTTTTTACCTGTATTCATCAGCGCTTATTTTTTTCGTCAGATCATCGCACCGCCATTGTGTATCCCATGCTGCTTTTGGGAATATTATACACGCCGAAGTCGCAGCTAAAAACCGTCCAGGCCTGGGTGTTGTCGGGCACGTAGGTAGAGGAGGTCCAATAAAATTGCGAGTCTTCGAAGGTCGTGAAAACCACCGGCCCATCAACGGTTACGAGGTCTGCCCCGTAAATCCCATTGTAGTACTCGGCAATAGAGAATTGCACCGAGCGGTCGGCGAGGCTCAACATCTCAAAGCGGTTCGGCATTCTCCATTGACCCGCGGTAGAGCCGTCAGTCAATCCGCACTGGCCGCTTGCAAGATTATTGACCGCCGTGATAGCGTCCTCCCATGACGCCTGAATGCAATTCGCATTCTTCAGCCATCTCAGTCCGGTTACGGTGTCGGAGAGCGTACCGTCCCCGTTGTCAATCAATCGTGGGGAGGTTAAAGGCCTCGCGTTAACCAGGCTTGCGCTATCTCCGGCAACTGGTGTATCGACAGCGCCACCCGGGTCGATTCTGCCATCAGGTTGGATATAATAACTATTAACCATATCTTCGCAAAACGGGCATGTATGGTAAGAGTCGTCCCCGGTGGCCCAAACATAGTACTCGCCGGTTGCCTGAAGATTAACCACGCCGGCCGAACCGGATTTCACCGCCCACAGCGAATTGTTTGACAATGTCTTATAATTGCTGAAGCTGCCGTCTGTTCCGTTTATCCACTTCCCGTCCGTGAATCGAATGACCATCGCAGGCGAATCCGAGGCGACTGCCGGGTAGTTGTCGTAGGGGCTTTGAATTAAGCCCATATAGGTTGTAGATGACCAGTAGGCATTAACGAAATTGATGTTGGTGAAAGGGTTCCCGTTCGAAATAGCCGGATTACTTTGCGATATGTCCACCAGGCTTTCCAGTTCGTTTATGTTGGGCATTCTCCATTGGCCGGGGGTCGAGCCGTCAGTCAATCCACACGAACCGCTTGCAAGTTTATTGGCATAATCGAGCGCGACCTGCCAATTACCCGGGGCGAAACATCCTGCGTTCTTGATCCAAACAAGTCCGGTCAGCCCGTCGGTTACTGTGCCGTCATTATTGTCGGTAAACCGCGTACGCGGCCACGTAACCCCTGCGTTCGCCGAGGAGTCGTCACCGCCGACATAACTTGTTGTCTGCCCGGTCCTGGGAACGCTGACGACTTTATCTCCCGGCCGGTATGCGGTAAAGTTAACGCCGGTCAGCGGGATCCCCTGCGGGATGAGTGGAAACTGTATGACGGTCAGGAAACCGGCTTTTACAATGCCGCCGGCGCTGCCGCTATATGAAGGATAAAACCCGAATCCGGCCTTTTCGGGAGAAATTTGATAATCACTCCAATCACCGGCGTTCAACGTAGTGAATGAATATGCGCCGTTTGCATCGGTGGTTGTTGTCACCCCGATGCTGACGTTTGTATGTAATGCCGTAATCGTGACTCCGGGGATGGGAACTCCCCTCTTGTCAACAACAACTCCGGAAACGGTGCCATTGGTCGTGCTTCCTTGATAGTGGCTATTGATAATAGTCACGGTCAAGGCAGTGTTTCCCCATGTGTTACCTGAAACAGCAGTAACTATTGCAGATCCTGCAGCAACCGGTGTAACTATCCCATTGGATCCGTTTGTGGCAACAGATGTGTCCGATGAACTCCATGTAACAGATGATGTTAGATTCTGCGTGCTGCCATCAGAATAGGTCCCTGTTGCTGTAAAATATTCGCTATTCCCAACAGCAATGCTTGGGTTGGCAGGCGTTACAGCAATGGACATAAGTGTTGGCGATAAAGGTGACAGCGATATGTTTTCCGCAGTGGTTGTTCCGCATGATAGCACAGCTGTCGTTGCCTGTGTATTATATCCTGCCGCCGACACGCTTATTGTTATAGGGGTAGTTTGGTTCTGGATCGCCGACAGTCCTGTAAAGGAGGCGATGCCTGTCGCACCTGTTGTTGCTGCCTGTGTGCCTGCTGTTACTAATGCCCCCTGGAGTGGGTTACCGGTTGTCGAGCCCGTCACCGTCACACTAAATGCTGCCGTAGCGCATGCTGTCGCTGCCGGCGACTGGATTATTATGTTTCCGATCGTCACCGTACCACTGCTTATTTTTAGTGTCCCGGCAATTGCTGAATTAGAGCTATTGGTCGAAAAGCTGCTATTGTATCCGCCCATAAGTGCAACTGACGTCCCGACGTTGAATAAATCATTTTCAACATACGTTCCTGCCTGGAGCTGGATAGTCTCACCATTCGCGGCATTGTTATAGCCGGTTTGAATCGCGTTAGACGCGACTCCGCTTCCTACATTTATATTAGTAGTGGCGGCATAAGACAGCTCACAATAGCAAAAGAGCAATACAGCAACAGCAAAAAACATACACAGCAGCCTCTGTCGTTTCATATCAGTGCACTCCTTTATATTTCCTACAAAAACTTTTTATCCAGCCCTCGCACTGCATGCCCATGCTCACCGAAGGCCCCGGCGATGATCGAAAGCACTTTGTTATTTTATGCTCTGGTCAATGCTCCCGACTACATTCATTGCCTTTACTCTATTGATCTCATACTGCATGGCATCGAGTCTCTTTGCCAAGTCGGATATCATGTTCGTCTGCTCGGAGATTGTATTTTTTTGCTCCTGAACAACCTTTGTCAGCACTGCAACTATATCCATCGGACTCAATCCTTTCCTGTCCTTTGTTGCCACAAGGTCGGGAACATCCTCTGCTATAAACCCGACATGTTTGTCTCCTTTGTCCACCTTGTAGTTGTATTCCACAGGGTTGAGGCCGTCCAGTGTCTCGTTTGCTTTTTCAGTTGTGAGGTCTATAATGTTTTCCTTGTATGCCCTGCTTGATGCATTTGTCCAGACGCCGCCTGCCGTTACATAGGCGCCGTTCCCCAGTTGGAACGGATAGCTCGGGGTTGGGATGCCTGTACCTAAAGAGCCGGAGCCGCCGATAGCGACATAGCCCTTTGAAGAGATTGCCATCCTTTCTACCCTGACACCATCGTCGGCAATTTCGCCCGGTTGTGCAAGCGTCTCAAAAATAAGTTTGGTCGGCACAGTGCCGGTTGAAACAGTGTTATCCACTTTGGCTGTTAAGCCGGCGGAATTGTACCAGTTTGCCCCGTCATACCCGCTGAACACGAAAAATCCCAGCCTGTCTCCAGTCTCAACAGCAGTTGGCGCTGCCTGCGAGCCCCTGGCAAACCTGAAGTCGGCGCCTCCGCCATATGTTGCGGCTGATCCGTAAGAATCCAGGTCCAATCCGGCAATGTTATTGGTGTTTGCACCGAACATGAGCCACCAGTTCTGAGCAGAAGCCGGAACATTGTTGGTGTTGAGCCTTATTAAAGGCACACTGTCTCCAGCTACGAACATATCATTTGACCCGGTGGTGTCAGTAACCATCAGTCTGTCGGTGCTCAACGCTGCATTGGGACTTGCAAAAATCACAAGAGCCATAATGGCCATAAATAAACATGAGAGCCAGCCTGATGTCATTATCTTCGTGCTTGAGATAGAATTTGTTTTCATTGTAATCATTCTCCTTTGTTTGTCATTGGATTGTTATATTCCGGACATTCACTGTCCCATTGCGGATTGTCAGTGTGCCGTTAATTACCGGGATCGAGCTGATGTTTGAAAAGCTGCTGTCATAGCCACCTATAAGGGTAACTGATACAGTACTGCTGAAATTATCAGTTTCCGGGTATGTGCCTGACTGAACCTCAATAGTATTCCCGGTCAACGCTTTGTTGTAGCCGAGTTGAATTGTTGGATTAGTGCCTGCACTTCCTACAGTGATATTGCTGCCGGATGTCTGACCTGCCTGTGTCACGGTAAACGTTTGGCCTGCTATGGTTATTGTCCCTGACCGAACGCTTGATGAAGTATTAGCCGTAACATTATAACTTACTATGCCATCATCTGCTCCGCCACTGCCGGATGTTATATTTATCCAGGGCACATCACTTACCATCCATGGTACTGATGCCGTAATAGTAATTGACCCGGAACCACCAGTCGATGGAATAGCTGCCTGATAAGATCCAAGCAATATGGCGCCTGGTCCCGGAGTCAAGGCATAGGCGTGCGGTCCGCGATCAGCACAATGCAGGTCATCTCCCAGGAAAGCGAAGAAGCCGTTATGAACAGAGTCATAAACCAGCCCATAATTCCAGGAAAAGGGAGGCGACTGATCAGGAAACTGTTGCGTCCAGTTGCTGCCATTCCAGGTCCATGTCTCTTCGCGATAGTCGAAGGAATACCCGGCATATGGTGGAGTCGATGGAACACCAACGGCTCCATAACCACCAATCAGGACAACCTGACCAATGACAGGGTTATATTGAATTTTGGCGCTCATCCTTCCTGATGGTGCAGCTGTCGTTACCTTTTGTTGCCATTGGGTGCCGTCCCAAGCCCAGGTATCGTTAAAAAATACGGGTGGGGTTTGTCCATTTGTAGCCTCCACATTTTGAGAACCACCGAACAGCACAACCTCTTTTCTGGCAGCATCATATGCCATGGCAGCTCCATCGCGTGGCAACGGCGCTGTTGGGGTTGATTGCTGGATCCAGTTGCTGCCGTTCCACACCCAGGTATCAGCCCCGCCTTCCTCTATATCATTCCCGCCAAACAACACGATGTTTTGAGTATCCGGATCGTAGACCATGGCGTGATTGGCCCTTGCACTTGGACTGTTCTGTGGGTATGCCTGGGTCCAATCCCCACCGTTCCATATCCAGGTCTTGTTAGAATAGCCTCCTGCTGTGAAGTCGTATCCGCCAAACAGCACTATCTGGTTTCGGGCGGCATCATAAGCCATAGCATGCCCTGACAAGTAACCGGGGCTATGGGCCGGGTTAAGGTTGAACCATGCTGTGCCATTCCACCCCCAGGTGTCGTTAAAAGGAGAGGCATCCCAATTGCCACCAAACAGAATTGAATATCCGGTACCGGCAAAGAATGCCATATCAAAGCTCGATTCGTGATACTGGTGCATCGGTAATAGTCAATTGCTCCCAGTCCAATGTGCTGATCATCTGATTGCCGGCATCCTGTATAACAGTAAATACCTGGTCACCTATACCGATTGTTCCGGTCCGACTGGTGTTGCTCGTATTCTGTGCAACGATGTAGCGCAATGTTCCTGACCCTATCCAGAAGACTCGAGAAAAAGACACTTTGAATCCATGAATCGTTGACCGCCATGCTCCAGCTATAATCCGGAGCATTAGCTATTACGTTGATTTCACCAGTTCCGCCAAAAGCAGGGGAATTAACGTAATAAGGACTTAAACTAAGCATACCAACAGCAGCATCCTGCGTGACAACCGCTGTAGCTCCACCTGCCGTAACCGTGCCCCATCGGACGCTGGTAACTGAAGTTGGTGCAATCGATAGGGTGATCTGACCGCTGCCGGTACCACTGCTTCCCGATAAAATCGTTATCCATGGGACTGAGGACACCGCTGTCCAGGCATAGCCGGCTGGAGCAGTAACATTAATAGTAACCTGCCCGCCTGATGCAACGACATCAGTAGTTGATGGACTTAATGAGATAGTGGGTGGTAGTGCGTAAGAGACTGTCACTTTCAAACCATTAGCAACATTTTGATCAATACTTATTGAAAGATTGGAGTATGGATCGATCCAACTACCACCTGCTGTTAAGACCGGATTACCAAAAAAACCGCCTGGAGTATCCGGATTGAATCTCAATAAATTGGAATGAATTTCCGTATCATTCCATTTGGCATCCTCATAATGAATGAGTGCACCGGCAAAAACAGCGGAAGGAAGACCTGCATCAAAAATTCCGGCCGAAGATTGGCGGTATTCAATCCAAAGCCAGGCATTATTCCCTGTGCCGCGTTGCACACGGATAACTTTAAGACCATTGTTGGCAGCTTCGTAAGGTTGTAAAACATAAACGCCATCAGAGCTGACATCCGCCATGTCGGCGCCTTCCTGAAGCCACCCTAATGCAAATTTCTGAGGTGCTGCCCAATGGCCGGACCCTCTTCCCATGTTAGAGAAACTGTCGCCAAGGTCGTGCAGTTGATCAAAAGGAGCGGGAAGCACTCCGACTGGTCCAAGAATCTCACTGCCGTAATCAGCAGCCCGTGAATGTTCCAGGCCAAAGTTGTGACCCATTTCGTGGCAAGCTGCATTTAAAAGATCTGTCGGGCTCCCGGCACTCGCATCACCCAACCATGTCGTAGAGGCAGTTATCGACCCCTGCGGAGAAAGCGGAACAGTTTCGCTCCCAATCGTACCAAGGCCTCCCGATTCAAGTCCGGCGCTGGATTGTGGGACTACAAGAACTATACGATTATATTTGGTAAAATCAACTTGAGAAGAAGCCACGAGCACCGCATCATCCAGAACAGCAAGAGGTTGATCAAAATAATCGGCATCCAGTACAAATGGACCGAATACATCGCCAGTTGCCCAGACCGTGCCGTAGGATGACTCGCGTAGAAAACTATCAACTGAATTGGCTGACCCAAAATAGGTTGTCTGCAAAAGCTGAGGAGTAACAGAACTCAGCAACGGCATGCTTGGAAATGAAATAAGCAGAACAACAATTTTTTGCTCACCAGTTACACTCGACGTAGTTATGGGTAACTGACTAGCCAGCGCATCCCCCCGTAACACATACTGGGAATTGGCCTGCAGACCCGATGTCTGCATTTTCTGTGTCGGTGTGGTCAGTGTATCAGCAGTTCCCGCAAAGGCGGCTGAAGCCAGCAGCATGGATATACCGAGAGCGAACATGATTCTTGAAGGATAGTACTTTATAATCTGCTTAATTTCAAACCTCCCATGATCGGGACTACTTTGCTGCTGAATAAAGGGCTTAACTTTTAAAAAGTCTGGTGCTTGGGCGCTGTCCTTAAATATGCATACTCCATGCCAACATAGTCCAACAAAGAAAAAAGTGTAGCTTTGTGCTATAAGATTTTTCTGTGAGTTCACAGCTAGAAGATACCGGAGAGGACTAAAACTGACAATTATTGGCACCCCTGACTGACAAGAAATGAAAAAATCATTCGCTACCAGCGGTCTTCTGTCGGCGTAGCCTCTGATGTAAAATCTGGATGGATCTATGTCAAGAAAAGTATGATATGATTAAATCAGGTGTCTGTTTTAAGCTGAAAATGAATATCTTTAAAATTCCTTTCAAAGAGGAGGTTTTATGGGATCATTCAAAGATAAAACAGAACGTTTTCTTGTTATTGACCATAGTGATAATTATGCTTTTGTTGCCTGCCAAAGCGATAAGGAAGTTGGGTTCTTTGTTAAATCCAGGAAATTAAAACCGGATTCTTTTTGGGTCCTGAATCTCGCAGACTGCATTATATTGCAAGAACGTTTATTTTTCGTACAGGACCATCAATTTGAAAAATTCACACAAGGTAAATAGTTAAGTGGGTGCATAGTGCTGCTTGATGAGAAGCTGAATCATGCTGCATCTACTGAAGGGTTTACAATTCTCTCTCCGGAATAATCCGGGTCACCGGCAATGGTTATTCTTTTTATCAAATCTTTTCTTTTTTTAATATTGCTGTAGAACCTTAATTTCTTGATTGCCCTGACCTGTATTTGCCTGATTCGTTCACGTGTCACATCAAATACCGCACTGACCTCTTCAAGGGTTTTGGAGTCATCCTCCCCTATCCCGAAACGTTTTCTTATCACGATTTCTTCTTTGGGCGTGAGGTTGCAAAGTATGTCGTCAACGCGAATTTTCAACTCTTCCAGCATAACGAGTTCCAGCGGTGAGCGATTTGACTTGTCCTCTAAAAAGTCTTTGAGCATGGTATCGTCTTCGTCTCCGATAGGCGTTTCAATGGAGATAGGTTCCTTTGCTATCTTCATAATGTCCTTTACCTTATCAAGGGACATCAATGAACGCTTTGCTATCTCTTCAGGTGTGGGTTCGACCCCCAGTTCCTGCACTAACTCCTTGGTGATTTTATTTATCTTGCTCATATTCTCGATCATATGCACGGGGATTCTGATTACTCTCGATTGATCTGCCAGGGCACGGCTGATCGCCTGCCGTATCCACCACGTAGCATAAGTGCTGAATTTATACCCTCTCCGGTACTCGAATTTGTCTACTGCCCTCATGAGACCGATATTGCCCTCCTGGATAAGGTCGTCAAAACTTAATCCTTTTCCCATATACCGCTTTGCAATACTGATCACCAGCCTCAGGTTGGATTCAATAAGCCGTCCTTTTGCATGGGCCAGCTCTATTTCTGATAATTCCAGTTCCTTGACAGTACTTCTTATTTCAAAGGCGCCCAGACCAAGGCTGGATTCCAGCTTGCTAATCTCACTCCTGCATTGCCTGCTGCCGGAGCACCTTCCGTGCTCAACATGCTCCCACATTTTTTTTACTTCCTCGGAGAAGGCTTCCACTATACTGTATTTTAAATTGAGTTCCTGAATTTTCCTGATGCTGTTCTGTTTGTTTTTCTGAAACAACTTTGCCGGGCCTGTCTTTTTTTGTTTGTCCCTTTTTTTGATGATGCCATGCATAGATTTTGTAATCTTCGAAAACCGTTCTTTTTCAGCCTCAATTTCTTCTTCTGACATATCTTCAATGTCCTGGACAAATTCCGAAAGGCGGGCCTCTCCTTCTTTTACAAGCCTGCCCAACTCAGCCAGCTTGTCAAGGACAAAAGGAATGGTGAAAATTACGCTGAGTATTTTGGATTTGCATGTTTCGATCTGCCTGGCGATTACTACTTCTTCTTCTCTGGTCAAAAGGGGGATCAGGCTTACACTTTTCAGATATGCCTTTAAAGGATCATACGCATGTTCGATGGGTTCTCTTATATTATCGGGATCTGCTTGCGGTGAGCTCTCGATAGTTGCTATTTCCCCGGTTCCTGTTGCGGCATAGTCCTCATAATGTTCAACCAGTCCATTTTCATAAAGATCGAAATGCTTTTCCAATGTTGCCTCCCATTACAGTTAATGATCTTTTTGAAGCACATATAGCAGCAAAAAGTAGCGAGCCCCGGTGTTTGCTATTGTTATTTGTCACAAATTATTTTTGGGGTATGCAGCGTCCGGTGACATTAAGCATCTGCTACTATGATTGCACAGGCACCATTTCACCAGTATTGCAGGAGTGTTAAATTTTAATTAATTCTTTCCCGGTTCTTATTTTAGCCCCTGCTTGCATTTTGCAACGGGTTAGTTTAAAAAATAGACCGCTCACTACCCAGATTGTTTTTTGTCCTTCATACTGTTAATACTATCTTTATGACGGATCGTTCACATCTGAGGGTTCCGGACACTTGGTCATGCAGGAACTGATTAGTCCATCCAGGCGGAAGGAGTGTTTGCATATGCCGTCTTATTTAGAAGCTTATAGAACTGGAAAGCTTGCTGAAAGTATCAGAAAAGCATGCAAAATATTGGAAAACTGTCTGCTTTGCCCGCGGGAGTGTCAGGTCAACAGGTTGAAAGATGAAAAAGGTATTTGTCGTACCGGTCTATCAGCCATGGTCTCAAGCTATAATCCTCATTTTGGAGAAGAAGCCCCCCTGGTGGGTACTTATGGTTCCGGGACTATCTTTATAACCAATTGCAATCTGCTCTGTGTATTTTGTCAAAACTGGGAGACCAGCCATTTGGGGGAAGGACTCAGATTCAACTCAAAGGCCCTTGCCCGCATGATGATAGAACTCCAGTATAGAGGATGCCATAACATCAATTTCGTCACGCCAACCCATGTTGTCCCCCAAATCCTGGATGCCTTGCCTTATGCAATCGAGGACGGCCTGAATGTGCCCCTCATCTATAATAGCGGTGGCTACGATAGTGTTGAAAGCCTGAAATTGTTGGAAGGGATCTTTGATATCTACATGCCTGATTTTAAATTCTGGGATTCTGAAATGGCACGTAATTATTTGAAGGCAGCGGATTATCCTGAAAAGGCCAGAGAGGCGATAAAAGAAATGCATCGTCAGGTTGGTGATCTCACTCTTGATGCAAACGGTATTGCTTTAAAGGGAATTCTTCTTCGGCATTTGGTAATGCCGGAAGGAGCAGCAGGGACAAGGGATATAATGCGTTTTATCGCCGGAGAGGTTTCACCTGATACTTATGTAAATATAATGGATCAATACCGACCTTGCGGCAATGCCAAAAAATACCCGTCATTAGACAAAACCGTTACCCGATATGAATATGAGAAGGCTTTAAGGGCGGCCCGTGAAGAAGGTATCACCAGACTTGACAGAAGAGATGGATAGCCCTCAATTTCAAGTTATTTATTCAAAAACCTAAACGATTCCTTCAGCGCCTCATTCATGATCTCACCATTGCAGGTATTCAATGCACTTCTCAGTTCTATATCCTCTTTGATTGATGCTTCAATGCCCTTATCAGCAAGGGTGACTATGTATGGCAGGGTAGCATTGGTCAGGGCAAGCGTTGACGTGCGGGGATAGGCGCCCGGCATATTGGCAACCGTATAATGGATGATTCCTTCAATGCTGTAGACGGGGTTGTCGTGTGTGGTAGGCCTGGATGTTTCGAAGCACCCTCCCTGGTCAATAGATACGTCAACGATTACCGAACCTCTCTTCATGGTCTTGAGCATTTCCCTTGTAACGAGCATCGGTGTTTTGCCCCCTGGGAGCAGGACCGCCCCTACGATAATGTCGGCATCCCTGATTTCCTTCCGTATCGTATCATCTTTAAGCAACAATCTTTTAACGCTTCCCATGAACAATTCATCGACGCGCCGCAACCGCTCTTCGTCCGCATCTATGACGATAACATCCATGCCCAAACCCAGAGCAATACGGGCTGCATTGGTCCCTACGACCCCTGCGCCCAGGATGAGCGCTGTTGCCGGTTTTATTCCAGGGAAGCCGGCAGGCAGTATGCCGCTACCCCCATGAATTTTCTGCATGTAATAAGCACCCATCAGCGGCGCCATGCTTCCCGCAATTTCGCTCATGGGAGCAAGCAGGGGAAGGGTACTATTCTTCTGCAGCGTTTCGTAGCCAAAGGACGTTACTTTTTTATCGAGCAGCATCCTGGTGAGCTCGGTATTCGGCGCAAGGTGAAGGAATGTGAACAGCGCCTGTCTCTCGCGGACAAACCCGAATTCTTCGGGCAGGAGTTCTTTCACTTTAACAATAAGTTCCGCCTCGGTAAATAGCGTTCTCCTGTCTGTGCTGCGGGCGCCCGCAGCAAGGTATTCGGCATCGGAAAATCCGCTGCCTTCCCCCGCGCCGGTTTCAACATACACGCCATGGCCGTGGCGCCTGAGTTCTTCGACACCGGGCGGAGTAATGCTGACCCTGTATTCCCCTTTTTTGATTTCCTTCGGCACGCCAATTACCATGAGAAGTTGCTCCCTTTAACAGATGAAGTTAAAAAGCCCTGCTTACCCGACCCCATGTTTCCCATCTACATGAGCCCGCCGTGAAAGCGGGCAAAACTCCGCGCCAGAAGCAGCGCCATCACCAGTACGCCGGTGCCGAAGAGCAACGCCAGACGTGCATGCGTGCGGTCTCCGCAAGAAAAGTAATTTTAGATTTTATCCTGTTTTAACCATTTTCCATCTGCGGCTTTATGTATAATTTTGAAAAGCACAGAACGGTGACAACGTTGCTCATCAGGACAGTAGCAACCAATTGCAATTGGACTTTTTTTTGCTATTTCTGCAAGCAGCAAGACTGACTGACGGGCATCCGTATTAGTCTCCAACTCCTTTTCATACATCCCGAAAAATTTTTCCCGAATGGCACTATCGCTTAAATCCAATTTTTTAGCTTTAGAAACGAGAGTTCGACTGGGGGCAACAGCGGGAAACCACACATCAAAAAAATGTTTTTTGATATAATCTTTCTTCCGGATCCCCCTTGGCAACAATCTCACTGTCCCGATACGCAGCCCCTCTCCTTTTTTTTCCGGCGCACCGCACTGAAAGGTTTTCAACTTCAATTTCATTTCGTCGCCCCCCATTTTACTATTCGACCGGCGTTACCACAGCCATCACTACCAATTTTTCACCTTTATTTGCCTCAAACCCATGCTGCACCATAGGGTCGCAGAGAATACATGTTTTCTCATCCGCCTCTATGCGCTCATCGCCTACAGTAAAAGTTCCTTTCCCCTCGACACAGTACATGAGCAGCCTGAGCGGTGCTTTGTGAGGGTCGAGCTTCTGTCCTTTATCAAGACACATCAAGGCTATACGCATTTCAGGCTTGTCAGAAAGCATGTCCCTCGCAATCTTGTCAGGATTAAATTTTATCAACTGCTTGAGATTAAGCACTTCCATAGTATCCTCCTTTTTATCTAATGGTCAACTATCCTTGTTTTGCTCTTGTTCACAAATTTACTTCCCTGATTGATGTAACTAACAATCCCTTTATGGATGCATGGATGCCTCTCGCGTCGTGGATCGGTGCATCAGATAAATATGTCGCCTGAAGCTTCGATGCGTTGGGCGTTTATCCAGTAGCAGTCGCCCGACAGCAGTGCTGCAATGGCGCCGCCAAAGTCGGTAGCGATCTTCTTAAAACCCACCCCTAATAAAACGATATCAGATATTAAGGCATTGTCAATTTCAGTTTGGACACCGTGTTCCTCTTTTCTTGACTCACACGCATTTTTCGACTATGCTTCTCAAAAGAACTATAAAAAGCGCTTATCCTGGAGAGAACGTAGGGTGATCTTAGCGCACTCCTGAACCCTGAAACTGTGGAAGAGATTAAGACTATCAGTCGGAGTATGACCTCGCAAACGACAAGATGAAAGGAGAACATGGTGAAGGTTTTTGAGATCAGGGACAATTTTGGCATTGATAACCTAGTCCTCGCCGAGCGCCCTCAGCCCTTGCCCGGGTGTGGACAGATACTTGTGAAGGTTCGGGCAGTATCACTCAATTACCGGGATCTTCTGGTTGTAAATGGCCTCTACAATCCAAAGCTCCCGTTACCTATTATCCCGTTTTCGGACGGAGCCGGGGATGTTGTCGCTACCGGTGAAGGCGTTTCACGGGTAAAGGTAGGTGACCGCGTTGCAGCCATCTTCATGCAGTCCTGGATAGCGGGTGAATTGACCGAGTCCAAGGGGAGGTCTGCCTTAGGCGGAGGAATCGACGGAATGCTGGCAGAGTACGTGATTCTTCATGAAGATGGTGTCGTCCAAATCCCCGAGCATTTATCCTATGAAGAGGCTGCCACGCTCCCATGCGCGGGCGTTACAGCCTGGAATGCTGTCATTGAGACGGGGCTGAAATTGGGAGATAACGTGCTGGTGCTCGGAACGGGAGGGGTCTCTCTCTTTGCGCTTCAGTTTGCCAGGCTCGCCGGCGCAAATGTGATAGTCACGTCCAGCAGTGACGAAAAACTAATGAGGGCACTTCAAATGGGGGCTAAGGGCTGCATTAACTATAAGAAAGTGAGCGACTGGGACCAGCGGGTAAGAGAGCTTACGGGGGGAACGGGCGTGGATCTCAGTAGTAGAGGTAGGAGGCGCCGGCACTCTGACACAATCCATCAAGGCAGTCCGCACCGGGGGACGAATCAGCTTGATCGGGGTCTTGACAGGAACTGCCGGAACGATAAACCCTCTGCCGATTGTCATGAAAAGGATACGGATAGATGGTATATACGTTGGCTCGCGTGAGGTATTCGAGTCGATGAACCGGGCCATCAGCCTGCACCACCTGCATCCCGTGTTGGATCGTGTATTCTCTTTTGAGGAGACCGGGCAGGCACTCCGACACATGGAGAGCGGTGCACACTTCGGCAAGATCTGCATAAGAATAGCCTGAGGCGGGAAGACCGCGAAATTTTTTTGACAACGGGGAAACGTTCCGGGAAAAAATTTGGTATGGGATCGAAAAAGATAAAGAAACAATATAGGCTCCACTGGGTTGTTGAATCCATCATGGAAGAGCCAAGTTATATTGAAAGACTCATGTTTGGTTGCCTTGCGGTATATCTCAACGGGCGTATGGTTTTGCTTATGTGCCAAGGGGAAGAACCCTGGAATGGTTTGCTGATACCTACAGAACATGAGCACCATAAATCCATATTGAATGAGTTTATCGATATAGTGCAGCACCCTGTCCTCAAGAAGTGGTTATATTTGCCGGAGAACACAGAGGATTTTGAATCTGTAGCTTCTGAAGTTGTGCACGCCATAGAAATGGATGACCCGCGGTTCGGGGTTGAACCGAAGGAGAGAAAGCCGCGGCACCAGATGCCAATATCTTCTCTCAAAAAAAAACTGCAAAGAGGAGATTAAGAACACCATGCGATTTAGAGCGATTTCCTGAATACGAGAGCAAGTTTTATGAGAAGTTATAAGGAAACTTATGAGATGGGGTCCTGACCACCTTAGAAAGAGAATGGGGAGTGCATGACCAATAATGACGTATTGAAAAAACTTAGAATCGCACTGGAACTTAAAGATACAGATATTATTGAGATCCTGAAGCTTGCGGGTTTTCAAATTACGAAATCTGAGCTCTCCGCTCTTTTCAGGACCCCGGACCACAGAAACTATAAAGAATGCGGCGATCAGATATTGAGAAATTTCCTGAACGGCCTCATTATACGAAACAGAGGAGAGAGACCATAAGTTCAAGGAGCGGTCCCGAAGAGAGTCGGCTACCGGATAATTCCCCACGTGTGGTAATCGTGTCCCCAGAATCCGTGCCAGCCGATGCCGTCAAAGCTTGAAGCGCACCTTAAATGTGAGCTTCGCCTCGCTATCCTTCGGTACATCCACATCGAACTCAGCGGTGGATGCATCCGCCTTTATGGCTTTGTGGGATGATTCCACGATCTTCCAATCTCCCGGTATGGGCTCGATTACCCGCACCATGATGTTTTCGTCTTTGTGGTTCCGGATAGAAGCTTCAATAGTGGTCTCATAGGTGTCCTGCGCTATCTTTTCCCAGGTCATCTGCTTACGCGAGGCGCTAACGTCAAAGGCGTTGCCCAACTTGATTCTTACCTTTTCGTCCCTGGGCGTATGCTGTATCCTGTCTTCCCCTATGAACTGAAGGCTCCCTTCACTGTCATGCTTATATACCCGCACCGTTCCCTTCGGCAAAGGGATACCGAGGCCGTTCTCCTTTTTGTTAGCGAATTCGAGAAACACGCCCACCTTCTGGTTCGAAATCACTTCGCCGTAGCTGTTCCGGTAGTAGTAATCTGCACCGTAATAGACGAATTTCTTGGCAACGGGAATGTCATGGGCGTCCAGGAGGCTGATCTGCTTAGTCTGGTTTTGCTTTATGGTTGAGGGCCTGTTCAGCGTATAGATATGGTACTCGGAAAACGATTCCTCTTTGAATGAAGGACCCGCTGCTGTTTTCTTCGCGTATGCCGCGGGCGGGGCCATCTCCGTCATATGCTCATCCCTGACCCTGTTTACATCGCCGGCCACCAGCTTGAGGTGCGCTTTCCGATATTCGGCTCCGCTGTTGTTGTCGATGGTGACCCATCCCGAGAGGTCCGCCTTCACGTCTTTATTGTCAAGGATGAGCACGTAATCGGACTTCCAGTTGATGCCGTTTGTCAGGTATGCCACTTCGATCTTCTGTGGCGACTTCGTCTGGTTGTCCAGGGACCAGAGGAGGGTGGGTTTAGCGATAAGATTCTCGGGCACTTTGGGAAAGATTATCCTGCCCGGATATCCAAAGGTGATCTCATTGCTGATTCTGAACACGGGTTCTCCGCCATTGTTAGCGAGGAGTTCAGCGGTGACAATCTCTTCTTTATCCGTATAGGGGTTCTTAGTATAAAGCTTTACCTGCTGTCCCACGTACTTGTCCATGAGCTTCTGGGAACTCAGAAGATCGTACTCGTAGTTTTGTTCGAGTATCTGTAATCCTCCGGGAGCGGAAAGGGACTTAATACTCACGCTGGCCGGGATAATCTGGGAGGCCACATCCATGAACCTGAGTTCGTGGGTTCCTATCCCGAGAGTAAGCGTTCTCTGGTCCTTTACCAGCCCGATGTTGCTATTGTAGATGGTCACTTCAACAGCAGTCTGATCCCCAATGCCGGAGGCAATATCTTCAGCGGCACGGACCTGCGGGCAAACCGCAGTTGTCAGGATCAGAATACTTATAATGCAAAGAATCTTTTTCATGTCATTCCTCCTAATGTGCGGCGGTTACCCAACTGACTGTGTACTCTGTTCTTTCTTCAGGATTTTCGATGCCGGGATCGTCAACCACCCAACGGCCTTTTAGTCCACACTCTCGAGCTACCAATTCGAAGTGGCACATGGCGATCCCCATATCTACACGCTGCAGATCGGCAAGCCTCATCAACCGGAAGAGCATGGAGCCCTTTCCATAACCCTTGGTTCGTTGAAGGTAGAAGTGCCAGTTTCCTGCGTTTCGGACTATCCGCCACGGCTGTTTGTTCGAGGCAGAGGGTGCTAACCGAACCATTTCGAGCGGCTCGGCATAGGCTCCGGCCTGTTCCGGCATAATCGGAACTCCAAATTTCTCTTCGGAGAAAAGCCCGGCCCATTGGAGTCGACGATCGGATCGAGCCAATTGACGATTCCAGTCTCCGGACTTCCCATCACCAGCGATGCATCCGACTGCCGTCACCGCAGGCATAGACTCCCCATGCGCGGGCGCTATCTTCTTTGTGAATCCGCTCTTTGAGAAGCTCCCTCCGAGCCAGCACGTCCCCAAGCCGAGATCGGTCGCAAACAAGATGGCGTGCTCCATGAGATATCCATAGCCTTCCAAGTCCTTAGGTCCTCGTTCCAAGGCGCCAACGATGAATCCCGTCGCTCCCTTGATGATGCCATAGGTTCCAAGCCCCTTAAGGGATTCACGGTCCTCGGTTGTAGCTGCGACCAGTGCAAAGCGCGCACGAGCGCCAATTGGCCCGGTGCCATTCGAAGCCAGAAATTCCGAGAGCAAGCCCTGTCGGTCCTTATCGATTGGCATTTCCAGATAACTGCGACAGGAATAGCGTCGCCTTACCAGGTCAGCAACAGTTGTCCGGAAGGTCATAATGTCTCCTTACGTGAAATTGCCGGTATTTATTTCTAAGACTATTTGTTTTATTGAACAGTTTCGATTGCTCCATAATCCATTTCCGCGCAAAATAAATTAGCATAATTATAACAGAACAACAACTACTCTTTTTTAGCGTAAAAATACGAAGCCACAACCGTAATGAGTACCCATAACAGTACCGGCACGAGAATAGCCAACATCATAATTCGGGTTATCGGTAAAATCCATGCAAGAATTATTATTAAAATTCCCACTGGGACGCCTAATTGTCCTCCCAGCCTATGCGTACGATTCCAACAGTCCGTACTTGATAAAGTCCATGGAGTTCGAATTCCGATCCACCAATTTGGTTGAATACGGGGTAAAATATTTGCTATAAGCATGAACATGATACCATATACAGTTGGCGCGAATCGCATCGATACGATCCTTAAAGCATGACCGATTATCGTTAGGTAGAATAAGCTAATACACATGACAATGACGCCGCCGATATATCGATAAGTCGACCAAAAGAACTCGTAGTTCTTTTTCTTTGGATCAATCCGCCACAGCACGTGCCATAAGAGGATGATGCCGAGCATGAATGCCGGTTCATACAAAACCACTAATAAACGCGGAGTCATTCGGTTCGCCTTGCCAACGACCTGTGCAGGAAGATAAGCGTAAGCTACAAATCCAAGTGTCATTGCTAAAACCCACGCAAGCCAGCCCCACCAAGGCATTGCCCTATTTTTTTTCATCATTATCTCCACCTCCAAAGTGTTCAATAAGCCACGCAAGCCATTCTTGCAAAATTGTTGTGTCGAGTCTGTAAATAATAAAGGTTCCTTCACGCTGATCGACAATCAAATGTGCATTTTTGAGCACATTCAAATGGCGGCTGATTGTCGGCTGCGCATGTGAAAAGTGGTCCGCAATTTCACCAGCTGTTTTTGGTCCTTCCTTTAATAATTCGATGATCTTTCTGCGCGTTGGGTCGGACATTGCCTTAAATATGTTTTCCTTCATTCGATTTCACCTGCAATTGCAAATTTTTTTTAAACGCAACAATTTTATTATATAGCTATATAGCTAAATTGTAAATAATAAAAAATTAGGGACAGCGACCGTTTTTATTGACATCGAATCCACTGCGCCTGTATTATCCAACCGTGCCTGGAATATCACGTGCCGTCGACCAAGGAAAACAAAATAAACGGTCGCTGTCCCTAGTTTTTCCAAATGGGAAAGGAGGGATGTCTATGCCTGGATAACAAACTTGCAAAATGATATATTATGCAGTGAGGGGGTTCAGCCGCAGGCAGCCTGGCGCATCGCCGGCGAAGCTTGGCTGCATAACCATTACCGTGAACGGGAAAGTGTTACCCGGTTTTTTTTGATTTCGGTATCATAAACTCTTGGCGTGCACAGTACTTGATACTGGTGTAGCATGAAAGATAGGGGGAAATTTGTCAATAGCTAAAATTACCTCTCCAAAAATCCTCGATGTAGTTCACCGAAAGAGGCTTTTTACTCTTCTCAATACGACAATGAAAAAAACTATTATATGGATTGCCGGACCGGGCGGGTCGGGAAAAACAACGCTTGTCGCTGATTATCTGACGAGACGCAAACTTCCCCACTTGTGGTATCAGTTAGACGAGGGAGATGCCGATCTTGCCACTTTTTTTTACTACCTGGGGCTTGCCGCAAGAAAGACATCGCCCAAAAGCAGAAGACCCCTGCCTCTTTTGACTCCCGAGTACCTTTCCGGGATCCACATCTTTAGCAGAAGATATTTTGAGAACTTCTATGCACGATTAAAACCGGGCTCAGTACTGGTGTTTGATAATTATCAGGACGTACCGCTCGACTCAGGATTCCACAAAGTAATGAGTGAAGGCATATCCTCTATCCCTGATGGTCTGCAGATTATTTTGATAAGTCGATCCGAACCCCCTGTTACATTTGCACGGCTCCGTGCAAATAATGCGATCAGTTATATTGGGTGGGATGATTTAAAGCTTACGCTTGGGGAAACTCAAGCTTTCGTTCATTTTCGCGCTCGGAGGAAGGTTAGTCAGTCTACACTGGAGCAGTTACATACAAAAACAGATGGTTGGATGGCAGGTTTGGTTCTCATTACAGAAGGGGCAGGGGAAACAACGTCGATAGTCCGGCAATCGGGAATTTCTAATCGAGAAGCAATATTTAATTACTTTGCAACCGAGGTATTTGAAAAGATACCAAGTGAAATACAAGCGTTGTTCATGAAAACCGCACTATTACCAAAAATAAGTACCAGCGCAGCCCGGAGACTGACCGGCATGGGCAAGGCTGATGATGTTTTGGCGGATATTACCCGCCAAAATTTTTTTACAACCAGGTATAGCCGACATGGGGACATATATCAGTATCACCCGATGTTTCGGGAGTTTCTGCTTACGCGTGCAGCAAAGACGTACACCGCCGAGAAAATGAAAAGTCTTAAACAAAAAGCCGCGCATGTTCTTGCGGAAGACGGTCAACTCGAAGATGCTATAATGCTTTTCATGCAAACCGAAGATTTTTTGGAATCTGGTAGACTGATCTGTAACTTGGCGTCAGGCATGTTTTCACAGGGGCGGGTCCTTGTTGTTAAGAATTGGGTGGATACATTGCCTACGGAAGTAACTGAAAAAAATCCCTGGCTTCTCTATTGGCGCGGTATTTGCACAATGCATTTCAACCCCGCAGAAAGCAAAAAAGACTTCGATAAAGCGTTTAAGTCCTTTGAGGCTTATGGTGAGCGAGCCGGGATGTTTTTGGCTTGGTGCGGTTTTGTGGACGTCTCTTTTTTCAGCAGTGATTTTTGCCCTTTGGATCGCATGATCTCTTTACTTGAAAAGATGCTGATAGATAATTTGGAGTTCCCATCCTCCGAGATCGCGGCTTCTGTATCAGTAAGCATGTTTGGAGCCCTCTGTCGCAGGAAGCCGTCTCATGCCGACATCGGCATTTGGGAAAAACGCTCTTTGGATGTCCTCCGTAGCAACGTTAATCTGGGTCTGCGCCGTAAAGCCGGGGTCTACCTTACCTCGCATTATCTGCGTGCGGGTGATTTTGCAAAGGCAAGTTTTACGCTGGACATGTTTCGTAAGGCAGTTAAGTCCGGGAGAACCTCCGATATGGTGATGCTTGCTTTCAAAAGCATGGAGGCGATCTATAATACTTTTACTGCATCCTGCGAAAACTATCTGGATTTGGTTTTTAAGACAATCAAGCTGGGTGATAAAACCGGAATACGCGTTTGGGAACCCCATGTAACTGGTCACGGTATCGTTGCTGCTTTGAGTAGAGGGGATCTCGCAACTGCGGATGTATTACTCCATAAAATAAAACCTGATTCTAATGCAAGGGAACGGTTCAATAGCGCCTACTATCATTTTGCGAAAACCTGGAAAGCGATGATCGAGGAAGACAACGTTACGGCACAGCAGTATTGTGAAGAACTTATGAATGCCTCAAAGCTATCAGGTGACATCCCATCCATGGCAATTTCCCATATTGTGGCGTATGAAATACAGCATACTCTGGGCAGGAAGAAAGAGGCACATAATCATCTTTCGAGCGCTTACAAAATTGCCTACGATACCAGAAGTAGCTTCACGGAATACATGTGCCTTATCGTGGAGTCATATGTAGTATTTCAGTGTGATGACGAACTAAAGGCGTTAAGTCTCTTGCGGAAGGCCATGACGTTGGGACGTGAAAAAGGTTTTATAAACATGCTTTGGTGGCGACCGGCAGTCATGAGTGGTCTTTGCGCTAAAGCGCTTCACGCCGGGATCGAAATAGAGTACGTTAAAAAACTCATCCGCAAACGGGAACTCGTTCCGGACACAGAGGCCCTCCTGCTGGAAAACTGGCCATACCCACTGCGAATACATACGCTTGGGAAATTCAACATAGTAAAAGAAGGGGAAAATGTTCTTTCCTTTTGCAAGATTCAGCTGAAACCACTGTTGCTACTCAAAGCGTTGATTGCATTTGGAGGCATAGCTGTACCCGAAGGGGATCTTACGGATGCGCTCTGGCCGGACGCAGATGGCTATGCAGCACACCGATCCTTCGAATCGGCTCTATATCGACTTCGTAAACTGCTTGGTCATGACAAAGTCATTTTACTTAAAAATGGCGCTTTAACTCTGGAGGAACGTTATTGTTATGTGGATGTTTGGGCCTTAGAGCGAGTGATTAAAAAGGTTGAAGAAGGATGGAAAGAGATTCAGGGAATGGCAGCGAGGAAAAAGAACAAAAAAAGAGCAAAACGAAATAACACGAGTTGTTCGGCTTACGGAAAGAGTGATAGAGAATTACAAAGGGCATTTTCTTGATGGAGATGTCAGGCAGCCTTGGAGTATTTCATTACGAGATCGTCTCAAAAGTAAACTTATTCATATTATTATTACGTTAGGACGTCATTGGATGGAGACGGGACAGTATGAAAAATCAACAGAATGTTACCGTCGAGGGCTGGAAATTGATGATGTTAGCGAGGTATTATATCAGCAACTTATGATCTGTTAGAGGCATTCGAGAAATAGCTCTTTGAGATACCGCCGGCTATAACATCCGGAGTGGTAGCTGTGATGACAACCACTCGGTCTTGTATGGGCATGCCATTTCTTTCACTCGCACGTCTTTTGCCGTCATTCCCGCAGTGTTTAAGCGGGAATCCATTCTTTTGAAAATGACCAAACGCCTTCCAGACGTGTAATCTGCTTTTGTGCAATGACAAATTTTGTAGTTCGCTCCAGTTTAAGCTGCTTTTTTTATCAAAGACCTCATGTCCTCCACCTGATTCCTCTTTATCCTCGCCAATGCCATCGACAGCATCACTATCAGCGCAAGTCCAACCCTGAGTGTCATCTTTGCTTTCCCTCTGATGAAGTGATGCTCAAATCCAAAGGATAAATCTATCCGGCTGTTCACTCTCTCAACAGCAGTCCTGCCATTATACAGTCTCTTCCATTTATAACTGCTCCTCGCTATCGGCACAAATATCCTCCGGTCAGTTTGAAGTGGTATCCTCACTATTTTCCCCTGTGTCCCTTCCGAACACTGAGCATACCCTTTGCATTTCATCCCGTATGCCGCTGACGGACATTTGTACTTCAATGTGTTCCTGTCCTTCTCAAATCCGCAAAATGCCATCTCGTATCGTTCATTACTCTTGGGGCAATGACAATACACTGTCCCCCTATAATCATAAACAATATTAGCAAACAGCAGCCTTGTCTCATCTGTATCCTTCCAACTATTCCGTATGTCGATTACAGGCTTTATGCCATGCTCATCATAGAGCGTTTCATTGTGAAGGCCGCTGTCATATGCTTTATCTCCAGTCAGTGTCTCTATTGTCTCAAAATGTTTCTTAGCATCCTCTACCATTGGCTTCAACTCTTCGACATCGGCTCTGGAAGCTCTGGTCACTTTGTACCCTACGGGCAACTCATATGTCGAATCCACTACAAGATGCAGCTTGTAGCCGAACCATGAAGTGATCTTCTCCCAAAGGCTTCCATCAGCTCTTTTGCCTTTGTAGGTTTTGCGGCCCCAGTCGGCATCAGGGTCTGAACTTTCCCGGGAATCTTTTTTCCCCCGCGCATGACTCTCTATCTTTTTGCTGTCAATTGCAACATGCTTCCCCAAATCAGGCAGACACTTCCTCAATTCCTCTATGAGCCTATTAAACATCGCGTCAATCAAACTCTGTTTGTTTATCAGTTTCTTCAACATCGATGAGTACGCATCTTTTGAGGGCACTGCCTTTTCTCCCTGAGCAGGATCAAAGCCACATGTCTCACGCAATTCGCCGTTCCTTAATAGCTCCCGCCTCAGTGACTCTATCGATGCATGCTGATACACTATTGCCGCAAGTATGCTGTTCCATACAGGACGTATCGGATAATCATCACGGCGGCCCTTCCGCTGCAATTCTAATTCTTTCATCAATTCATCATCGGGTAAAACTTCCAGTACCATCGTTAGTCTCTCCAACTCCCCGCTCGCCTCTACATCCTTCCAGGAAAATATCTTTTGCTGTATAATCTTTGCCATGGGCGCTGCTCCTTTCTTGTGATTTCTTTTTGGTCGAAGAAACATTTGCAAGAAATGTGCATGCGCCCTTTATTTTCTATGTTATTACCTGGATTCCCGCTCAACAGACTGCGGGAATGACGGCTACTTTTATAATTCCTCATACACCCATACAACTACCGTTTTCGATGGGGTGAATTTTAGACCTTTTGCCTCATTTCGCCTCGTTTCATGCTGAATAAGCCTTTTATTGGGGGATTCTTTTTTTACGCTGCCCGCAAGTTGGCTCCTATCGGGCTATTGTGAATTACTCGAATGCCTCTGTTACAATAAACTCGGTCGGAAGGCCGAAGCGGCAACTACCTACCAGCGTTGTAGATACAAACTCGGAAGCGACCCTCGAGCTCACACACTCTGCAAAGACAGAGGGAATCTATAGTATAGTCTGTAATCTTCAATAAAATTTGCTGCAAACCTTCCCTGTTGACCGCCATTATTAATTAATCCAAAAATTTTTCAAGGGCTTCCCCACGTCCGAAATTGTGCGAATCCGTGTGTTTTTCGTGTGCTCTGTTCATGTAATATCACCTCAGCCTATATTAAAAAGATATATGAGCGCCTAATACGAAGGGCGTTAAAGGAGGTGATAAATAAAAATAGCTTGGTAGCTACAAGACTACCGTAATCTGGAGTTTGGCTGTAGTTGTCAATGGCTGTTGTAGCACGTCTGAAGAATACTTCAGGAAAAGTTGGGAATTTTCAACAGGGGGACTAAGCGAAATGAAAAAAGTAATTGTTCCATTGCCAGTGTTTTTTTTAATAATCGCGACAGTAGCAGTACTTGTTATAGCTTCGTGTGGTGGTGGTAGTGGGTCGCAACCAGCGGCTGTAGCCACCCCTGCAGCATTTACCGTACTCAATCCGACGGTAACCGGACCGATCGCAGCGCCAGACAGGCCTGCTGCCGGCGCCACTACCAGTCCGGCAACTCGCAATTTTAATTTCTTCTCGTCACAGTTCGACCTTGCGTCAAGAGGATATGTTGAGGAGGAATACTTCATTTCCGGAACTGCGAGTCGTTTTAACATTCCGACAGGCACAGCAGCGACGACAACTGCAACGGTACTTGACTCTGGAAATCCTTACAAGACGCGGATTGTTGTTAGAAAACCGATGAACGCTGCAGCATTTAGCGGCACGGTCATAGTCGAATGGTTCAACGTAACCAACAACATGGATATGGAGCCTTGCTGGTATGAAACTTACGACTGGATAATGAGCAAAGGACACGTCTGGGTGGGGGTTTCAGCTCAAATGGTCGGCGTTAACGCATTAGTGTCTTGGAGCAAACCGACAAACGCGACGCCAACAAACAGCCCTACGGCAACCAATCGTTACTCAACTCTCGATGTCTCGCATCTTAAAGATGGCACGTTACTCACCAGCGATGCCTTGCATTTCGATATTTTCTCCCAGGCAATGCAGGCCATAAAACATCCGGGGCCGGTAAACCCGCTGGCCGGGCTCACTCCCAAAACCATCATTGCGATGGGACAGTCGCAATCGGCGGTCATGTTATCGTCGTATGTAAATAACGTCCATCCGCTGGCGCCAGTGGCTGATGCCTTTGCGCTGGAGAGTACATACGGAACCAATATTCGCACAGACCTCATCAGCCCCGTTTGGAAGGTGTTGACGGAGTGCGATGTTGTACTTTTTACCGAAGCTAACTATCGCAGGCCCGATGATAGCAAGTTTGTAACATGGGAAACGCCGAACACATCGCACAATGACTACCGGGCGTGGCTTAGCAGGGTATTCCTTGAGCATCGTGATATGAATGGTATAGCAATCGAAGATTCTCTTACCTGCACGTACATGCCTGTTGGCAGTCAAGTACCTTTCTACTATGCACTTACTGCCGGACTGACTCAGCTTGTTGGCTGGGCTCATGGCGGGGCTCCAATAGTGTCGGCGACGCCGCTTACCGTTGTTCAGTTTACTCCCAATGTGGTAGTGGATCGTGACGCTTTCGGCATGACAAAAGGCGGTATTCGCTTTTCGCAAGTAGCGGTCCCCATTCTCAACAACTCAGCCGATAATTCCGGGCCGGGGACTTGCAGTCGGTGGGGGTACTATATCGCTTATCCCACTAGTACGCTTAATGACACGTATGCCACGCATGCGTCATATGTCAGCTTGGTTACCGCTGCGGCAAACTCGGCTTTGAACAGTAACTACATACTGCCCGAGAATGCAACAGCAGATATCGCGGCCGCAACGGCAGCCTTAATTCCACCAAACGGAAAGTAAAGGATGGTAAACAACAAACTATAACTTCCTGACAAGGCCTCGCTGAGACCTCATCAAATTGGCTATAAGGCCATTAATAATGATGAAGCTCAGCGAGGCTCTCTTTTTTGTTGCGCAACTATTAACCTCTGTCTCGAAAGCAGAGCACACGTTATCTCCGCGAAGGCTGGTAGACACTTTGAAAAGAATAGATTCCCGCTTAAACACTGCGGGAATGACAGCTTACTGGGGTCTGGCCTGGGGGTCAGGCTTGCATATATGCATTTAGCTTTGTTGGTCAGGAAAATTGGAAACAGTCACTCGAGATTTCACAATCCTGCTCATCGACATAAAATTGCGGGTTAGTACCGGAATTCGTGAGTCCTGGAAGGAAGTCCTCAGTGGTTAGTGTCAGGTGAACAACTTTCTCAACGATGACCATTTATTTTAAAGCCCCGGCATTATGAGGGGCCTAATCTTTGCAGACATATTATTCTATATCATTATCATTTTCGTCTTCGTCCTTATACTCTTTTCTCTTTTTGAGCACCACTATAAAACCATATACAGTTATTACGGCAGCAAACAAAAAAAGTATCTCGTAAAGATTATCTCCAATAAAGGAAACCCACAAAGTTTTATCTGCGAGAGATGATCTCCATCGTTTTTCAAGTTCGTATAGAGATATGGAGAGACTTTTCTGGACGGAGTCTTCCAGATTATCCCCGCTGCTCATATGTTCCAATATCCTGCGCACCCCTGAAACTCCAAACTCTCTTTCTGTATATTCAACTATGCTTTTGCTCTCCTCATAGGCAAGGATCATGGCTCTTCCGTCGGACGGAAAGTTATCAGTTAACTGGTCGACGCTTAAAAGGCTATCAGAGAGGAAGGCCTCCCTGAGAACTGACCGGTTTCCATCAGCCATTATCTCGGCTAACCCTCCACTGACCCACTGACAGATCCCTTCGTCAAACCATCGGGGAAGCTTCTCATGGGCGATATGATGATGAAGCGCAAGATGACACATCTCATGCTTTAATGTAACCCGAAGAGTAAAGGGATAAATGTTCATCTTTGTGGCATCCATCATGATCAGGTTATCTTGTGGGATCGCAAGGGCGGTAACAAGGTCACTTCCGGCAACTGCTTTAAAACCGGCCCTGTCTTTCACTAATATAATTTCAGGGCGTGAATCTGTCCCCCATCCGAGATCTCTTATCAACTCCTGCCGGATGCCGGGATATAACTTGAGAACTTCGATTGCCGATGCTTGAAAGGAGTCGTCAAACCGGACAATAACCCCCTCATCCCCGATAGTATGTCTCTCCGCATAAGCGCGCCCGGACAATAGAACAATCAGGAAAAGAATAATAAATGAACCTGTTTTTCTCTTATGCATGAAAATAGTGTCCTCTGCTAAAGAATACCATTTTCTCTGACAGCTATAATTCTGTTCAATCCTGATGATCGCGTTGTTGGGGCGCAATTGCAAATGGTATTTCTTTGCTGGATACCGCAGCTTTGATTTTCAAGTCTATTTGTGCCCAATATTCGACTTCGGCGCCAACTATTGGGCACGGCTCGCTTAACAAGTTTAGTACCTTAACGGGAACCACCTGAAAAAAAAGCATTTTTATAATCTGGCTTACTGGCACATATCTTGAAAGCTTTTTTCTGAATGCTACGTTATAGTATGGAATACAAGCTTGCTAATGGAAATGAACTTGCGGAACCTAAAGAAGGCCAACTGAGTCTGGCCATCTATCCTTTTCCGGTGCGCGGTTTCACAGCCCTTGTTCAGGACATCAGCATAAGCAAACGTGCGGAGAGGGAGCGTGCTTTAGCTGTCGAATTCGTCAGTCTTGTGAATAAGAGCAGGCACAAGAAGGATATGATTCTGGCGGCGGTGACCTTCTTCCGGCAGCATTCCGGATGCGATGCTGTTGGGGTCAGGCTGCACGAAGGTGGCGACTACCCTTATTATGAGGTCCACGGGTCCCCGGCCGAGTTTGTCCTGGCAGAAAATTTATTATGCTCTCGCTCTAATACAGGCGAGATCATCTGCGATAGCATCAGTAATCCTGTACTGGATTGCATGTGTGGAGACATTATATGCGGACGTTTCGATCCTTCAAAACCCTTTTTCACTGAAGGTGGAAGCTTCTGGACGAACGGTACAACCCAACTGCATACAAGCACCACTGAATCAGAGCGGCAGGCCTGCACCCGCAAAAGGTGTTACGGAGAGGGGTACGAGTCGGTGGCCCTGATCCCCCTTTGCGTCGGCGAGGATCGCCTGGGGCTACTCCAGTTGAACGACCGACGAAAAGGCCGTTTCTCTCCTGAGGCCATTGCACTATGGGAGAGTCTGGCCGGGTATCTGGCAATAGCCCTGGCTAAATTCCAGACAGAGGAGTTGCTTAGCAGCAGCGAAGAATTATATCGTTCCCTGTTAGACAATATGCTCAACGGCTTCGCCTATTGCCGGATGCTTTTCCCCCAGGATCAGCCCCCAGACTTCATCTTCCTTGCAGTAAACGGTGTCTTCACAACACTGACCGGCTTGAAGGACGTAGTCGGTAAGAAAGCGACTGAGGTCATTCCGGGCATACTGGAATTGGATCCCGGGTTGTTCGAGATTTATGGTCGAGTGGCCTTATCCGGGAACCCAGAGCGTGTTGAGATGTATGTGGCTTCCTTACGGATGTGGTTTTTGCTATCAGTGTACAGCCCCAGAAAAGGACACTTTGTGTCTGTATTCGACGTCATCACCGAACGCAAGCTGATAGAACAGCAGCTGCGGGAAAGCAAAGAGAAAATCAGTCAGATCCTGAATTCTACTGCAGAGGGCTCTATGGCCTTGACCTGATGGGGCATTGTACATTCTTTAATCCATTTTAGAGCCTTTCAACTCGTATTCACTCAGTATCAACTGGAAAAAATATATGGACAACAGGAGAAACAGTATGAAAAAGAGCATTACCATAAGAACAAAGTTATTCGGGGGGTTCGGCGTTGTTGCGCTTTTGGTTGTAATGGTGGGCTTAACGGCGTTATACACCTTATCTATATTCATAGGTGATGTCGACGAGCTGCTTGGCAGGCGTATACCGCAAGTGAAAGGTGTCGCGTCAATAACTGAGGCGATTTATAGCAGCAATCTTCATATCGATGAAGCAATTATCGCCAGCGATATGGATACCACTCTGAAAGAAATCGAAGCTATGGGCAAAAACCGGACAGAAACCAACAAAAATATGGATGACCTGAAGGCTTCTGTTACGACCGAAAAAGGGAAGGCCTTATATCAGGCAATTGTAGACAAGAGAGGGCCATATATCAAAGAACGTGACCGGCTCACCGCCTTACTAAAGGAAGGCAAGAAAGAAGAGGTCCTCCAGGAACACGCGGCCATTATACCGCTCAGGGATGGCTATTTCGGTGCATTGAAGGACATGGGTGAATACGTCCAGGAACAGGCCAGTACCGAGGGGGAGCATACCAGGAGCCAATCCAGGAGTGAGCGGACGGTGATAATCGCCATTGCTCTTATTGCAACGTTAATCTCAGTATGTATAGCATGGTGGATTATAAGAAGTATCATCAGGCCCCTTAACCTCGCTGTTGACACTGCCAATAAAATTGCCGACGGCGACCTTACAGGCGACATAGATGTTATCAGCGACGACGAAACGGGGCAGATGCTGACTGCAATGAAATCAATGGCAGACAAGCTCAAGGGCGTAATAGCCGACATCAAACAGGCCTCCGCGAGTGTGGCGTCCGGGAGCGCACAGCTGAGTTCCAGCTCTGAGGAAATCACCAGAACTATGAACGATCAATCCAATCGTTCATCCCAGATCGCTACTTCTGCCGAAGAGATGACACAGACCGTTATAGACATTGCGAAGAATGCTTCAGATATTGCTCAATCTTCAATGGAGACGGCTGGAATCGCGAATAAAGGCGCAGAAGTGGTCAACAAGTCTGTTGACGAAGCCAGGACAATTGCCGAAACTGTCAACGCGTCGGCCCGTGTGATGCAGTCGCTCGGCGAAAAATCCAAACAGATCGGAGAAATTGTGTCTGCCATTAACGACATCGCTGACCAGACCAATCTGCTTGCCCTGAATGCCGCTATAGAAGCCGCGCGCGCCGGAGAACAGGGTCGCGGGTTTGCTGTTGTTGCGGACGAAGTTCGGAAACTCGCTGAGCGGACGGCCAAAGCGACTTCGGAGATCGGTCTTATGATTAAAGCTATTCAGAACGAGGTCGGTAATGCCGTTGATGCAATGAACCAGACAAACGAAAAAGTGACCGTAGGCCTTCAATATTCTGTCGAGGCTGGAACACAGCTCACCGCTATTGTACAAAGTGTGACGTCTCTGCAGAACATGGTCCATCAGATCGCATCGGCAACAGATGAAATGTCGACGACTTCCGAATCGATAAGCGGAGACATTCAGGCTGTTGCAAGCGGCGCAAATGAAATATCGGGCAGCTCTTCTCATATCGCGCAATCGTCATCCGAGCTTGCGCGCCTCGCTGCGCAACTTAAGGGCACCATAGAGCGGTTTAAGGTTTAGCGAATCCGATAGCGAATACGGTTGACTCGGACCGGTTGTTTTTATTTTTGTGCGCCAGGCACTGGTACATGCCTGGCGTGAAAGGGTGTCCATCGGAGACGTTTGCTCAAAGAGGTCACTCCTTAAAGAGCCATGTGGAAAGGTACCGTTCGCCGGTGTCCGGGAGCACAACAACCACAAGTTTGTCTTTGTTCTCATCCCGCTTCGCAACTTCCAGCGCTGCCCACAGCGCTGCACCGCTGGATATACCTGCGAGAATCCCTTCAGTCTTGGCCAGCGCCCTGGCGGTGATTCCGGCATTTTCTTCGGAGACAGTGATGATCTCATCAATAATGTCACGATTAAGGATGTCCGGCACAAACCCTGCGCCGATCCCCTGGATCTTGTGGGGACCCGGGGTGCCCTTTGAAAGAACCGGCGAGGTCTCAGGCTCGACGGCCACAGCTTTAAAATCTTTCTTCTTCTTTTTTATCACTTCTGCTACCCCTGTGATTGTGCCTCCGGTTCCGACACCTGAAACAAAAATATCAACCCTGCCATCAGTGTCATTCCAGATTTCCTCAGCTGTTGTCCTGCGGTGAATCTCGACGTTTGACGGGTTTTTAAACTGCTGCGGCATGAAGGCGTCAGGGATTGAGGCCATCAATTCTTCGGCCTTTTTTATTGCTCCCTTCATTCCCTCAGATCCCGGCGTCAATACCAGTTCAGCCCCGAAGATCTGCAATAATTGTCTTCTCTCTATGCTCATTGTCTCGGGCATGGTTAAAATGAGCTTATAGCCACGCGCAGCGGCGACAAACGCAAGGGCTATGCCGGTGTTGCCGCTGGTCGGTTCCACTATGGTCGAATTTTTTTTCAGGAGTCCGGCTTCCTCCGCGGCATCGAGCATCGCAACTCCTATGCGGTCTTTTACACTCGAAAGAGGATTGAATGATTCGAGTTTGACGAGCACTTCTGCCTTTAGCCCCTGAGCAATCCTGTTCAACCGCACGAGCGGCGTATTGCCGACTGTCTTAGTAATATCATCGAATATCTTTGCCATAAATCACCTCTTCTCCTTTTCGCCTTTGTGTATAGTTATGTCCTGCAATATCCGGCCTCGTAATCCTGTAGTTCGGCAAGGGCAGGTTTATCGCCGCACGCCACGCATTTTTTGTTTTTGTGGACAGTAATCCGCCTGAAAGATGCTTTAAGCGCATCGTATATCAGAAACGCGTTTTTCAGCACATCTCCTTTGCCAAGAATCAACTTAATAACCTCGACAGCCTGCAAGGAGCCTATTACGCCCGGAATGGCGCCCATGACCCCCAGGTCCCGGCAGGAGGGGGAATCTTCAGGCAACGGCATTTCTTCAAACAGGCACCGGTAGCAGTGTCCCTCTCCAGGCAAAATGGTAGTCAGCTGGCCTTCAAACTTGAGAATTGCGCCGCTTACCAGCGGCTTTTTCATCATGACACAAGCATCGTTTACGAGGTAGCGGGTCGGAAAATTATCGCTGCAGTCCACAACGATATCATAATCTCCGATGATATCCGTGATCGTATCCCTGGAAAGCCTTTCAGCAATGCCGATGACCTTAACATCCGGGTTCAATGCTTCAAAAGTCGCTTTCGCAGATTCAACTTTGAGCATTCCCAGCGTTTTCGTGCTGTGAGCTATCTGTCGTTGCAGGTTGCTGACTTCGACCCTGTCATCATCAATAATCCCGATAGTCCCGACACCCGCTGCAGCAAGATAATAACCGACAGGACTTCCGAGCCCGCCGGCGCCAACAATAAATACTTTTGCATCGAGTAATTTTTTCTGTCCTCTTGCTCCGACTTCGGGCAGCAGAATGTGGCGATTGTACCGCTCTAATTGATCTTCAGTAAATTCCGCGTTGCGTAGTACCATAGTTATTAATGCCTCCTTGCAAAATTATAGAACAGTTCGATATATTTGAAAAGCCGTCAAAGAGAAAGATATAGACCAAGGTGCCCGTCTTCATTAAAGTCGAAATATAGTGATTCCCTGGTAAGAGCTGACGCTGAACACGACAGGTCCGCAAGTGTCTCCATTACTCCTTTAAGGGACCTGTCTGTCACATGATAAATTTCAAGGATGTCTACGATTTCACCCGGGTCGGACGTACAATAGCTCTCAAGCAAGACCTTTCCGTCTGACGCCTTCTTTTTTGCATTCTTAATCTGGTATTTCAATCGTTCCAGACAAAGCCCGCATATGCTCGCTGTTTCCATATCCTTGTACACTCCTCTGTTAAGATTCTGATGTTTATCTAAGTAGAGCAATAGTTATGCCAGACAAAACCCACTGAAATAACAACAAAGAAATATACCCAATAATTATTATTGAATAATAAATAACCATGGTGTATATTATTTATACATGAAAAGAAAAGTCAGAGTGTTTTTATTCACCGGGGATGCGGCGTTGCGCGAAGAGCTCTCGGGCGTACTTCCGGGAGAATACGAAATAACGACATATTCGCCCGGACTACGAGGCGCATTTGTCTTCTTTGATATTGACTCGGTAAAGCCCGGACTTATTAAAGAGCTGAGCCAGGACAACATTATTATTGCTGTGGCAAAGTTGAAGCGGATCGGGCCTGTGATGGAGGCGGTGACATTCGGCGCATACGAAATAATCCATCGTCCGCTGCAGCGGGAAACTGTGCTCCAATTGCTTAAGGATCTCCATGACCTCGGAGAAGAACTGAAACAGTCCGTCCCTGTTAAAAAACTGCCGTTTGCACCGACTTGTGCAATAGTGGGAAGCTCGCCTATTATTATGGAAGTTTGCAAAAAACTGGCACGTTTGTCGCAGACAGAGGTCCCGGTACTAGTCACCGGCGAGACAGGCACGGGTAAAGAACTCATTGCTGAATCCATTGCACAGCTTTCCGCAAGATTCGGGAAGCCCTTTGTTGTCGTTAACTGTGCTGCTGTTCCGGAACCGCTCCTTGAATCCGAGCTTTTCGGCTTTGAAAAGGGGGCTTTTACGGGCGCAATTTCGGGAAAGGCGGGAATGCTGAGAATCGCTGATGAAGGCACGGTGTTTTTTGATGAAATTGCCGAGCTGCCGCTTTCTTTACAGGGCAAACTGCTGCGCTTTATGCAGACCCAAACGTTTTATCCGATCGGCAGTGTCAGAGAAGTGCAGGTGAATGTGCGTGTTATTTCCGCAACCAACAGGGATCTTGCGTCAATGGTTAAAGAGGGCGCCTTCAGAGAAGACTTGCTTCACCGGGTGCGTGTGGCAGCAATACATATCCCGCCACTGCGCGAACGCAGGAAAGATATTCTTCCACTCCTGAATTTTTTTGTCGAACGTTACAGGCAGACCGGGCCAAGGCCCATAAAGGGAGTCACAAAGGCTTTTCTGAGAAAATTGCTTGCCTATAGATGGCCGGGCAATATCCGCGAGCTTGAGAATACCGTACGTTCCGCGATTGCGCTGAGCAAGACAGATTTCCTTACTACGCA
Source organism: Nitrospirota bacterium (assembly GCA_963830245.1). Classification (GTDB taxonomy): domain Bacteria; phylum Nitrospirota; class Thermodesulfovibrionia; order Thermodesulfovibrionales; family Dissulfurispiraceae; genus JADFXI01. Next base: position 12,734 of record CAWHNC010000088.1, on the reverse strand, counting down.
CGAGATCAGAGAACTTGGAGTTAATCAGCAGGCGCCAGGCAAGAACGGAACAGCGACGGAAACGCTCGGCTCTGTCATAGTCCCTATTTTAAGGCAGGCCATCGAACGCAATGACAGGGATATTTATGAAACGATACACCGTGAAGTTGACAAACCGATCTTCGATTATGTTTTATCGCGCACCCGTGAGAACCAATCGGAGGCCGCGCGTATCCTCGGCATAAACCGGCTGACCCTCAGAAAAAAGCTCAGGTAATGGCGCAGACTAAAATGAATACTCTCCAGATTCCACAAGGACAGAATTACTTAAAGGCTCAGTATAAAAGTATACCCATGCCTCAGTCTTTTGACCGTTTTCCAATTTTGCATTCACAAGTTCTCTTTTGGTAACTCTTGTATGTTTATTTAACTTGTCGACCAGCTTGAGCAGATCATCGTCTACTGAGTAGACCTCTCCTTTAATTTTACTCACAGGCCGCTTAGTAACATATGGATCTCCTTTGATCAAAACCAACGCGTAATCAGACTCGGTTTCTGCACGACCCAGCAATACAGCACCTGAAATGAATTTATTATCTTTCCCGCCACTGCGCATATTCCCATGAATAAAAACATTAACCATTTAGCGCTCCCCTGTTATATTGCAAATAAATTTACAGCTATGATTTTACCCGAATTTGTTTTGTATTGCAAAAAATCCGGCAATTGCAACTTGATTTGTGACGGACCGCTGCCAGGTGAACAGTGAATCTTATTCTGTTTAGCGCGTGATCATTTCTCTCTCGATTTCCGCTAATAACTCCTTTGAAAGTTTGATCTGCGCCTTTAGTTGCGTTACATCACTTATGCTCTCCCCGATGATATTCAGCCTAAGCAACGCTTTTTTTGCCGGTGACTCTACGAGCTGAATGTATAGCTCTAAAAAATTCAGGATTTCCTTCTGCATTAAAACCTCGATCAGCAGTTGCGGTTTATCTATTTTGCGCAGCGCGAAGTCGTACAGCAGATCTTTTAATTCAGAAATGCCCTTTTCAAGCCCTTGCCTGATCTCATCGTTTTCAATTGCCATGCTTTCCCCCGTCAACCTCGACGCGCTGCTTTTTCTTGTTCAATATATTGCTATTATACCCGTTCCCGTATTGTTTATTTTAAATCCTGTCCTTCCGTGAGATAATGTGATTCTTTCCTATGGAGTTTCACTCATATCCAGGCGGCAGGCAAGCTGACAGCCCTTACTGCTGTGATATACTGTTTATAGGCCAACTGACTGCATTATGCACTATCCATCCGTGATAAAAACATTGTTCAGCTCCCTCCGCCACCGGAACTTCCGGCTTTTCTGGTCCGGCCAGCTCATCTCGCTCACCGGCACCTGGATGCAGAACTTAGGTCAGGCATGGCTCGTGCTGGAGTTGACCCACTCGTCCTTGAAACTCGGAGTTGTCTCGGCCCTGCAGTTTTTACCCATGCTGTTTCTGTCTTTTCCTGCCGGTGTGTTAATAGATTATTTCCCGAAACGGAGGATCATCATCTGGACCCAAATCGTAATGATGATCCTCGCTTTTACACTGGCAGCCCTACAGTGGACTGGTGTGGTCCAGTACTGGCATGTGGTTGTCCTTGCAACTATCCTTGGAGTGGCAAACACGGTAGACATGCCTGCGCGTCAGGCCTTCATCATCGAAATGGTAGGTAAAGAGGACCTGATGAACGCTATCGCGCTCAATTCCTCGATCTTCAACGCTGCCCGGGCAGTAGGGCCTGCCGTTGCCGGGCTTTTAATCGGCGCCCTTGGTACCGGGGCCTGTTTCTTTGCAAACGGTCTGAGTTATCTGGCGGTCATCCTGGGCCTTGGCTCATCAGGTTCGATGAGCCCCGGACAACGAGGCAGGGAGACTATCACATCATTGCCGATATCCGCGAGGCGATGGGATACATCAGAAAGACCCCTGTTGTCCTGGTTACTATCCTGCTCGTGGCGGTGGTCACAATTTTCGGAACGAACTTCAATGTTCTGGTGCCTGTATTCGCCCGCCAGGAACTCCACCGTGATGCTGCGTCCTTCGGATTTCTGATGTCGGCCTTCGGCACAGGAGCGCTCATTGGCGCGGTATCGCTGGCAGCCCTGAGCCGGCAGGGCCCGAAACCGTCGTTGCTGCTGGGAGGAGGCATGACCCTTTCACTGGTACTTATCCTTATAGGCACCCAGAATTCATATGCCTGGACAGCGCTGCTGCTGGGCTTGGCCGGCTGGTCCATGGTTAGCTTCTTCGGCATGGCCAACTCCACGGTCCAATTGAACACCGAAGACCGCCTGCGTGGACGCGTGATGAGTATTTACACCTTTACCTTCGGCGGGCTAACGCCCTTTGGCAGCATGTTTGCGGGGTCTGTTGCCCACTGTGTCAAAACGCCGCTTACGTTCGCAATCGGCGGGCTAATAAGCGGCATCGTCTTCTTTGTCGTGATACTGAAGCGCAAAAAGATTCCGGAGTGGCAGTAATACACCCGCGTCTAAGGCGTCAGTCTTGTTGTCCATTTTGCGAGGTTCTCCAGCAGTTCCCCGATTAGTTCTCTCGTATGCTGATCTGTCACCTTGCCGTTTTTGTCGATCTTTTCCTGGGCAAAGGATACCATGACCTCCGGCGCGTTAAGTGCAAAACAACCCAGGAAGACAAAGCATTGCCGCAAATGATACTGTGCCCTTGCGGTGCCTATCATCCCCATGGAAGCGCCCATGATTGCTACCGGCTTATTTTCAAACGCGTTGTCTCCATAGGGTCGGGAAGCAGAGTCGATGGCATTCTTCAACACGCCGGGGATCGAATAATTGTATTCCGGCGTCGCAATAAGTATGGCGTCCGCATCCCTGATTTTTGCTTTGAACTCTTTCAACTTTTCTGCAGGCTGATTCTCCAGATCCTGATTAAACGGCGGAATCCCTTCCAGGTCAAAAATCTCAAGTTCGACTCCCTCCGGAACAAGTTCCAATGCAGCCTTTAAAAGAGATTTGTTGTAAGAATCTTTGCGCAAACTTCCTGCAAACCCGAGAATTCTGCAAACCTTTCCCATATGCATTTACCTCGTTGGTTAAAATGATGTCACATCTTCAAAGTATACACCTTTCCATAAAATCTTAATAGCTTTACAAGTCTCTAAAAGTGAGCTATGATAAAGCCAGAACAGGGGAATAAAAATCCCTGAGACGGTAAGCCTGAAGAAACAAAAACAGTAAGGGAGCGGGTGCAGGATGTTGTGAGCAAGCCCCCGGAAGGGAGGGGGAAGCCTGATACATCTTCCGAAGCCCCCAGAGTTGAAAAAGTGCTTGGGTAAGCGTCTCAGGGAGAAAATATATAAAGCCATACAAGCGAAGGGCAGCGTGCCGGTGTTTGGGTAGTTGTTAAGGATCGCCAAAACTCTAAGGCATCGGCCCTCTCCAATCGAGATTGGACAATGTATGGCTTTATTTTTTATTCTCACCTCCCCCCACTGGCTGCCACTGGCGATACTTTTTATTATAAAAAACCGACACTGAAACAGCATGTTACCGGGACCCTTCTCAAAGAGGTTTTTTATAAATGGATCAATATGTTATAATAGTCGATATTTTATTGAAAAGAGAGGAAATGAATGTTGCAGAATAAGGTTTCGATAAGCATCGAAGAAGAGATGAAGGTCAGCTATCTTGATTACGCCATGAGCGTAATTATCGGCAGGGCATTGCCTGAAGTCCGGGACGGGCTGAAGCCTGTGCAGCGCAGAATACTCTATGCCATGTTCAGGGAAGGGCTTCTCCCCAATAAGAAATACTCAAAGTGCGCCGGTGTTGTGGGTGAAGTTTTGAAAAAATATCACCCGCATGGCGACTCTGCCGTTTATGACGCACTGGTGCGACTGGCACAGGATTTTAATATGAGATACGTCCTTGTGGACGGACAGGGCAATTTCGGCTCGATTGACGGCGACCCGGCGGCTGCATACCGGTATACCGAAGCGCGGCTCGCAAAGATTTCAGAAGAACTTCTTGCTGACATAGATAAGGAAACTGTTGCTTTTACTCCTAATTTCGATGAAACGACTGAAGAACCTGCAGTATTGCCGACAAGGGTCCCCAACCTCCTTGTAAATGGCTCCGCAGGTATTGCCGTAGGTATGGCTACCAATATTCCGCCCCATAATCTCGGGGAAGTTGTGGACGGCTTGACCATGTTGCTTGAGGACCCCCAGGTCACTGTCAGTGAGTTGATGACTGCCATAAAAGGTCCGGACTTTCCTACAGGCGCGATTATTCACGGGACTCAGGGCATCGTCAATGCCTATACCACGGGCAGGGGGCTGATTAAAGTGCGCGCCAAAGTATTGATTGAACGCGAAGCCCGCGGCAATGAAAGCATCATTGTCAGCGAACTTCCATACCAGGTCAACAAGGCGCGTCTTATTGAAAAAATCGCTGAACTGGTCCGTGAGAAGCGTATTGAGGGCATCTCTGATATCAGGGACGAATCCGACAGGGACGGTATACGGGTAGTTATGGAAATCAAGCGCGGAGAGATGGCGCAGGTAATCCTGAACAATCTCTACAAACACACTGCAATGGAATCTACATTCGGTGTTATTATGCTCGCGATTGTGGAAGGGAAACCCCTTGTTCTGACGCTCAAGGATATGCTGGACAAATTTCTGCAGCACCGCAGGAATGTGATTTTATTGAGGACGCGCTTCGAATTGAGGAAGGCTGAAGAAAAGGCGCATATCCTTGAAGGTCTAAAGATAGCGCTGGACCACCTCGATGAAATCATCAGTCTTATCAGGCAGTCAAAGACGCCTGAGGAGGCCAGAACAGGTTTAATGACTCAATACCCGCTTTCCCAGATCCAGGCGCAGGCGATCCTGGATATGCGCCTGCAGCGTCTGACCGGACTTGAGCGTGATAAAATCATAAAAGATTACGAAGAGACGATGAAAGAGATAGATAGATTGAAGGCCATACTCAGCAGTGATGCCCTCGTATGGAAAATCGTCAGGGACGAGCTTGTCGAGGTCAGAAGCAAATACGCTGACGAGAGAAGGACCGATATTGTCCCGGAGACTGCTGATCTGACTATAGAGGACCTCATAACAGAAGAGGAAATGGTTATAACTGTCTCCCATAATGGGTACATTAAAAGGAATCCGCTGTCGATTTACAGAAGCCAGCGCCGGGGAGGCAAGGGGCTGACCGGTATGGAGACCAGGGAAGAGGATTTTGTCGAACAGCTCTTTATAGGGTCTACTCACGATTACATGCTTTTTTTCAGCAACAATGGGAGGCTCTATTGGCTCAAGATATACCAGATACCCGAAGCCGGGCGGGCTGCAAAGGGCAAGGCCCTTGTAAACGTCCTCTCTCTTTCAGATGGAGAGCGGATTACGACCGCACTGAATGTCAAAGATTTTAACGATGGTTATCTGATGATGTTCACCAAAGCCGGCATTGTAAAGAAGACAAAGCTCAGCGAATACAGCAACCCAAGGGCAAAAGGAATTATAGCGGTGACACTGGACGAAGGCGACGAGCTGATTGCTGTTAAAAAAACCTCGGGGAATAATGACATCATTATTGGCACCAGGCGCGGGCTTGCCGCCAGATTTGAGGAAGATGACGTCAGGTCCGTCGGGCGAACTGCCAGAGGTGTTATAGGCATACGTCTGGGAAAAAACGACGAAGTTGTTTCCGCCAATGTGGTCGAGGAAAAAATGAGCCTTTTAACAGTGACGGAAAAAGGCCTTGGAAAGAGGACCGAAATCGGGGAATATCCTGTTCATGCCCGCGGCGGGAAAGGAGTTATTTCAATTAAGGTGGTTGAGAGAGGCGGCGATGCGGTCGGTCTCCTGCAGGTAAAAGATGAGGATGAGGTGGTCCTCATCACTAACGCCGGAAAATTAATAAGGACCGTTGCCGGCAACATTTCGCTGCTCGGAAGAAATACTCAGGGAGTTAAACTTATGGATCTGGAGCCTGAAGACCGGATCGTAAGCATAGGAAGGGTAGTTGAAGATTGAAAAAGGCTGAACTATGGGTAATGCTTTTTATAGTCGGCATTCTGGGCTTTAACTGGCCGTTTATCGAGATCTTTAACAAAGGGGTAGCGGCCTACCTGTTTCTTTTTTGGTTTGTATTTATTATCCTGGGGGCCGTTACCGGCTTCCGCGCCTTCTGAGGTGATTCGGCCGCACTGTGTTTACTCCTTATAACCTGTTTCTTATAGTAGTAGGTTATCTTATGCTCCTCTTCGCTGTCGCCTATTACGCGGAGCGGAGGGAGAATTCCGGTAAAAGCATTGTCAATAACCCCTATATTTATTCCCTTTCTCTTGCGGTCTATTGCACCTCCTGGACCTTTTACGGCAGTGTAGGCAGGGCCGCCACGTCGGGGCTTTCATTCCTTCCCACCTACCTGGGTCCTACCCTGATGGCATCCATATGGATGATCGTGCTCAGGAAAGTGGTGAGGACCGCAAAGGCGAACAGAATCACCACTATTTCGGACTTTATCGGCGCCCGTTACGGTAAATCGCTGTCCCTTTCAGCCCTTGTCACTATTGTGGCAGTGGCTGGTATTACGCCATATCTTGGTCTGCAAATCAAAGCTATCAACGCCACTTTCGCCCTGATATCAGGCGAAACAGGCGGCAGTGCAGCCGCCGGCCTGATAATTACCTTTATCCTCGGCGCCTTTGCCATCATTTTCGGGGCCCGGCGGCTTGATTCATCTGAAAGGCATGTAGGCCTTGTTTTCGCCATAGCATTTGAGTCCATTGTAAAACTCGCAGCGTTTATCTTTGTCGGGATATTTGTAACCTTCGGTCTTTTTAAAGGCCCCGATGATATTTTAAACAGGATTCATGGGTCCTCCAATGAGGCCCTTCTCCTTCTTGGCCAAGGTACGGGCACCGGATATTTTGAATGGTCTTCCCTTATTTTCCTTTCCATGATGGCTGTAATGTTTCTGCCGCGCCAATTTCAGATGGCAGTGGTGGAGAATTACAACGAAGAACATATACGGAAGGCAGCGTGGCTTTTCCCCCTGTATCTGCTGTTAATAAACGTCTTTGTCCTGCCTATAGCCTTTGGCGGTATACTGACAGCCGGCAATGCAAAGGGGGCCGATTATTTTGTGCTTACCCTCCCTTTGACACATGGCGCCAGGTACTTATCCCTTTTCGCTTTTATAGGAGGTTTTTCCGCAGCATCAAGCATGATTATTGTCGAAACTATCGCATTAAGCACAATGGTGATGCACAGTATTATTATGCCCGCGCTTATAAACTTCCACGACGCGCCCCGGTTTCCTGCTGTGATACTCAATATAAAGCGACTGGTAATCATGGCGATTGTCTGCATAGGGTATTGGTTCACTACGTCTGTAGGCGGGCTTTACAGCCTTGTGGATATGGGGTTGCGCTCATTTGAAGCGGTAGCGCTTTTTGCCCCCGCGTTTTTTTTGGGCCTTTACTGGAAGCGGGGCACCAAGGCAGGGGCGATCGCGGGACTTGCTGCGGGCTTCAGCATCTGGTTTTATACTCTTATAATGCCTCCGCTGATAGAGGTCGGTATTGTAAAGAATATCGGGCTTGTCGCAGCAATGACCGGCTCCAGGCTGCTCAATCCAGACAGCATGTTCGGTATAAGCGGCCTCGGCAAATGGGGCAATGCTCTCTTCTGGGGCATGCTTGCCAATGTGATGTTTTATTTAGTGGTGTCGGTTTTTACGCGTCAGACTAAAGAGGAGGAACTGCAGTCGCTGATTTTTGTTGAATCTTATGAAAAGGCGAGAGACATTGCAAGAGGGGGCTCTTATTCCATCAATGATATCGAGGAACTGCTCACCCAATGCATTGGCAGGAGTGATGCGGGCAATGTCATCGCCAATTTTTTACAGAAGAAGAATAAAAAGCGCGGAGAACTCACCCCACATGATATTTATGAACTGAGGAACGATGCTGAAACAGTTCTCGCCGGGGCCATCGGTTCTTCCATGGCTGCAATTATTTTTGAAGATAAGCTGGAACTGACCGAAGACGAACGCGGAGTGCTTTCAGAATCAATCAAAAGCATTACTGAAACCCTGCGGCTCTCCCGCAAGGAATTGGCTGACGCCAATAAAGAGCTGTCGTATCTCAAGGAATTCAGCGAAAACATTATTGAAAGTGCGCCGATCGGCATCGCTACAGTTGATGTGCTCCTGAGAGTCAATTACTGGAACAGGTCCATGGCAGCGATTACAGGTATAACCAGGGCTGAGGCATTCAATAAATCAATAGTGGCCCTGCTGCCCTGGCTGCCGGTAGACGCCTTGCTGCAGAAGGAAGAAAATGAGGAGCTTGCCGAGACCGGCGAAAATTTGACCTTCAAGATAAAGATGAGTCACTTTAAGGACCCTTCCGGAGGCTATGTGGTGATTCTCGAGGATGTAACCGAGAAGCAAATAATGGAGGAGCAACTGCAGCAGGCATCAAAACTTGCGGGCATAGGCAAATTAACGGCAGGCATATCACATGAGATAGGTAATCCGCTCGCTTCAATCTCATCGCTCGTGCAGGAGCTCAGGGCCTCGGACACCGACACGCAGGAGGAAAGGGAGTTTAGAGGGGAAGCGCTGAAAACGATAAATAGCCATATTGAGAGAATCGCAAAAATAGTGAGAAGTCTCGGAGATTTTGCCCGCACAGCATCTACGGAAAAAACAGCATGCTCAATCCCCGATATTCTCGATCGGACTCTCAGCCTTGTGAAATACGACAAGAGGTTCAGGGACATAACGCTGACTATGAAAATATCTAAAGTCCCCAGCATACGTGCTAATCCGGACCAGATACAGCAGGTTTTTCTTAATCTCATGCTTAATGCGGTTGATGCGATGCCGCGGGGAGGCAGTCTTGCTGTCACGGCCTGGCAGGACGGAGCTTTTTTAACAATTGTTTTTACCGATACAGGACCGGGTATTGAAGAAAACGCAATGGACAAAATATTTGATCCTTTTTTTACTACCAAGCCGCTGGGCAAGGGTACCGGGCTGGGCTTAAGTATTTGCTATGGTATAATTAAGGAGCACAAAGGGACAATTGCTTTCTCAAGCAAAAAGGGAGAGGGAGCGTCGGTCACGATACGGCTCCCGCTTAATAATGATGGCTGAGAGGTTGCTCATCGTTGAAGATGAAGATACTTTGTGCGAGTCCCTTAAGAGAGTTTTTTTAAGAGAGCGATATGAAGTTGATGTGGCAGGAAGTGGCGAGGCTGCCCTTGGCATACTTGAGGAAGGAAATTACAGCCTGATCATCAGCGACATTATTCTGCCTGGCATGAACGGCATAGAACTCCTGAAGCTTATAAAAGAAAGATTACCCGACCAGCTTGTTGTAATCATGACTGCCTATGCCTCGCTCGAAACTGCTATAGAGGCCCTCAGGGCCGGCACCTATGATTATGTCGTCAAACCGATTATCCACGAAGAGATAAAGCAGATTGTAAAAAACGCGCTATGCCAAAAGGCACTCAGGACAGAAAATATCCTTCTTAAAAAACAGCTGGAAAGAGAGTATGACTTCAGTAGAATAATCGGGGAAAGCGCCGCAATAAAGAAAATCATCAACGAGGTGAAGAAGTTTGCGGATGCGAAGAGCAACGTGCTCATCCTCGGAGAAACCGGTACCGGCAAAGAATTGATTGCCCGGGCCATTCACTTTAACAGTAAGAGGGCGGACAAGCCATTTGTTCCCATAAACTGCAGTGCGATCCCCGAGAACCTTCTGGAGTCTGAACTTTTCGGCCATGTCAAAGGGGCTTTTACCGGGGCAATAAGTTTTAAAAAGGGGATACTTGAGGAAGCCAATGGCGGTACAGTATTCCTGGACGAGATAGGCAATTTGAGCATGGGGCTGCAGTCAAAACTGCTCAGAGTTCTGGAGGATTACCATGTGCGTCCAGTCGGAGGAATACAGAGCGTCAAAATCGACATCCGCTTTATTTGTGCAACAAACAGTAACCTTGACGCTGCTGTAAAGGCGGGGGTGTTCCGGGAGGACCTCTTTTACAGAATTAATGTTATCACCATCAAGTTGCCGCCCCTGAGGGAAAGAAGAGACGATGTAGAGCCTCTTGTCAAATATTTCTGGAAAAAATTTTCAGTAGATTTGGGCAAGCCTGTAAAGCAAATAGACGCTGAGACGCTGCAACTGCTTGTTGACTACAATTGGCCGGGGAACATCAGAGAATTGCAGAACATTATTGAACGCGCCATTCTCATCGCAGATGACGGCATTCTAAGCGTCGAACACCTGCCCGACAACTTGCAAACAAAGAGACCCTTTACGCAGGAAGTGCTGGAGGGCAGGCTTTCTATTGAAGAATATGCCAAGACAGTCATCCAAACATACCAGCAGGAATGTACTGAACAGCAACTCGCGGATATGCTTGGCATTACAAGAAAGTCTTTATGGGAAAAGAGAAAACGATGGGGGATCAACAGATTGTGAACTCTCACGTTTTGTCCCGAAGCACCCACAGGGTTATTTAGGCTACGTCAGAGAAGTACGATTAGAAATGGGTGGCTTCAGGAAAGCAACGCGCAGTTCGAAATGTTTACCCGTCCTTCTACGAAACAGGGTTCAGATGATAAACACGAGCCAATTTGCTTGCAGCGGCAATATCCCCACCACGTAAGGCAACCCTCACATCGTCAAGTTTTTCGGCATCTTCCAGAGAAATATACGGCGACCATCCCTCACCAGTATCGACCAACTCAATATCGACCTCTGCAACGTAACTCCCCTCATGAACAAGTTTCTGATGTCGCTTTTTATTCATTTTCTTCGCTCCATAAAATCTTCCGACCAATGAAGGGGATCGGGTTTGTACGCTGTTACCAATACAGCCGGTGAATACGCACCTTTCGGAATACCCCATACTACATGTACAGGACCGCCTTCGCGCTCTCTCTGCAGAACAAGTACGCAGGGGCCTTTCGGATACTCAGGATAATCCTCAACAACCTTGCCGTGCTTGGCTCCTGCAATAATTTCTCTTACCAGTAGACCATCTTCCGCAAGCTCATCGTAACCATGGTGCGAAATCCTAACCTCACCCAAAGCAATAAGCTTAAGGATTTTCTTAAAGGTATCACTTATCACGCATATACATGATACCATTTTTCTGTTTTCAGGATATAGACTACACTTATCTGATAAGTTTAGCTCAGTACTATGGCTTAAAAAGTCAGACAAATATTTCTATATCTTCCTCCTACGTGTAACGCTAAGCGTAACTGTGAAACGATATGTGCACCTGAGAACCTTGCGCTCTGGGCATCTCAGCGACAGTGTTGATTTTCGGCAAAAACTATCAAAATCGAATCCTTCGATACTATAAATCATACTAAGTAAAACCTTTCTCAGGAATAGCTTGCTTGCCTCTGCATATTGTGAGAAAATTGTAGCACCAAGGGAGGAAGGCGCTGTAGCCTCGAAAATCCCGCATAAGGAGGGTTTGGCGATGTCGATTCCGGGTATTATGAAATATATCGACCATGGCAATGGTGGACCCGTTTCATGTTTGCAGGTAAGACAAGGTCCGTTACCTGGACTCAAAACTGGCGAGGTGATGATCGAAGTAGCTTATGCCGGGTTGAACCGGCCCGATATTATGCAGCGTGCAGGTATTTATCCCCCACCCGCCGGCGCCTCCCCGATCCTGGGCCTGGAAGTAGCAGGGAAAGTGGTTGCCAGAGCAGGTGATGTTACCAGCTGGAATATCGATGACATTGTCTGCGCGCTTGTCCCCGGAGGCGGGTATGCGGAGTACTGTGCTGCACCGGCTTCCAGTTGTCTGCCAATCCCTAAGGGATTTGCCCTGCTTGAAGCGGCAGCTCTGCCTGAGAACTATTTTACTGTGTGGACAAACGTTTTCGATCGCGGTCGCCTTCGGTCCGGAGAAAGTTTCCTCGTGCACGGAGGTTCAAGCGGTATCGGCCTCACAGCCATCCAGCTGGCCAAGGCCTTTGGGGCCCATGTGTATACTACTGTAGGTAGCGCCGAGAAAATTGAAGCAGTTAAAAAACTCGGCGCCGATGCGGTCATCAACTACAAGGAGCAGGACTGGGCCGAAGAGATATCCAAACTTGCCGGGCGGCAAGGGGTGAATTGCATTCTCGACATGGTCGGCGGACCGTATATCCAAAAAAACCTTCAATCTTTGGCCATGGAGGGGCGGCTGGTACAGATCGCCTTTCAGCAAGGAGCAAGAATCGAGCTGGACTGTCTGCCGATCCTGGTCAAGCGACTGACTTTTACAGGCTCCACATTGCGGCCCAGAACGGTTGATGAGAAAGCAGCTATCGCGCAGGCCTTATTAAAAAATGTCTGGCCCCTTCTTGAGGCGAGAACAATCCGCCCAATTATTCACACCACTTTTAATTTTGCCAATGTCCGGAAGGCGCATGAACTCATGGAGACATCCACTCACATTGGTAAGATTATGCTTAAGGTTAAGGGTGACTGATTGTCCAGGCTGTTAAAGATCGCCTCTGCATAGACTTGTTTCTTATTCTATAACCCGCATCAACAAGCACAACTGGACACCGGGAACTGCACGTGATACTACTCACTTTCACAAGTCTGCAACTAACAAAGACTCTATCCCGAAATTCACGCAGTCGCCGGATCGCGCATAAAGCAGCCTCACAATCTGAGATTCACCGT
>CAWHNC010000087.1:0-6998 GCA_963830245.1 Nitrospirota bacterium | reverse complement strand
CAGGCTGTTGCCCAAACCAGTATTAAAACGCTAAATTGAGCTGCCATTTCTTTCCGGTATAGATTTTTGTCATCAACAGAACTGATTTTAACTTTCCAAACGGTTCAAGACTGGCATATAAGCCTCTATCCATGAGATACCCTGCCATAACTGCTTTGCCGGGTCCCTTTGCATAACGGATAAGTGCCTCTATGTTTTGTATCGCAGCCGTCATATACTCTTGTACCTGATTTCTCCAAAGTCCTCTCCATCGGCTCCGATCATATCCGTATCGCTTCCCTCGTGCAAATGATCTTTCCATCAGGTGCTGCCTCGTCTGTATGTCTTTCTTTGCTGTCGCAGACCGCGCATTCGCCCGCATCAGGTCCAAAGCATCCTGCCTCAGATGCCGCTTTACCGTTCTGCCGCTTTTGTTGCGTGTGCAAACTTCCCTTTGAGCACATTGTGCGCATTGTCTTTTCGGCGCGCCGTAATCTACGCTCTGTCTGTCCCCATGTAATGATTTGCGTTTTAATCTGACGCCGGTCGGGCACACATATGTGTCAGTATCATGGTCGTAATAAAATTTCTCTTCGCCGTATATCCCACTTCTCCTATCCCCCTTGTCCTGCCGCTGTTTTAAATCAGGCATGTGCGCACTCACTCCCCGAAATTCCTACAAGACTAGGAAGTTCTCTACTGTCCCGTATTTGCTGTCGGCTACAACTGTCTCCACTTGGTATCCTGTGTTATCTTGATGGATATCTATTAATGAGGCCATTCTGTGCGCTTCATTTATATCGCCAGTTGTCACTTCTGTTGCCGTTATTACCTCATATGCAGAATCTACTGCCCTGTGTGTCTTATACGTGAGTTTCGGTTTACCCGCTCCCTGCCGCACGATTGCCGCCTCATGATCAGTAGTGGATATGAAGCGTTTATTAACTCCGCCTGTGTCATCATCATCCTCTCCGACTTGGTCCTCAAGCCTTCTCTCCAGTTCTCTGTAACGTTTATTTAAATGTCTCTTGAGAGAATGAGTGTCTACTACCGAGTTGTTCGATGCATCCGCGTCTATTAAACTGGAATCCATAAATATCTTCTCGCCATTGACCAGCCCGGCCTTCACGCACTGAAAAAGTATGCGCTCAAAAAATCCTCTGAAAACTTCTACTCCCCACCTCTTGCGTGCTTTAGATAACACACTGTGATTTGGCAACACAGTATCCAGGTCATATCCTAAAAACCACAGCCAGTCTATTCTCTCAGGCAAGGTTTATATTAACTCCCTCTCTGATCTCACATTGTAAAATACCAACAATAAAATCAGCTTCAGTATGACTGTCGGAGGCACTGAAACATTTCCATTGCCTCCATAACTTTCCTTTACCTCTCCGTAGATAAAATCAAAATCCACTATCTCATTTATTTTTCTGAGTGGATGGCTTTTTCGTACCTTTCTATCAAGGTCTATGCCCATATAAAATAATTTACTCTGCGGTATGTCTTCGTATCCCATCATTTGGAACTGCCTCCCAACAAAAAGTTCTTACCTTTTGTCAGCAATTCCCTTGCCATGTTTTTTTCGGATTTGGGCAACAGCCTGTCAAGGGCTGACCCCAGTAACACTTATGGGCAATATTAAAGCCTTCAATATTCTGATGGTTTTAGTAGCTCTATCCATTATAGGGTGTGCTACAGCGAAAAACATTTCTTTGGCAGAAAACAGCTTCTCAGAGCGGCGATTAAAATATGTAACTGATGAAAGGCCCGATAGTGAAATTGATCCATCAAATATGAATATATTTAGTGCAGTTAGCAGAGTGCCTCTGAAGCAATTTAAGCCGAGTCCTATTGAGTTGATCGATGAGAAGATAGAAAACAAGTTTGGGACAGTGGCAAAGGAGAATTCTGTACATTTGAAGCATTTTGAAGTGCTCCAAGTAGCGAAAAAGTCGCATGGACAAGCTGTTGCCGCGGCTTTTGCCGGATTAAGTTATATAACTGCAGTTCTAAAAGATCAGGACGCTTTGCAAAAAAATGATTATGTTATGTGTTACGTTTCTGGGACTATTAATGGTCAGCCTTTCCAAGTGAATGAAAAGGAAATATATATTCGAAAACCATTTAAATCAGCTTGGAACTCAAAGGATTTCCTCGACACTTTGAAAGATGTAACGAACTTCTGTGTTGATCTTACACTCGAAAGATACGCCCAAATTTTGCAGTTTGACACCGGCAACAGCAACGCTGTTGAAAGTCATAGGGGCTCTCTTCACGGGGCACAGTTGCCTGAACAGCATCCCACAATTAATTCGAAGTAGTAAAACCGGGATGTGCTCAATTTGCACGAAATGAAGGCAAAGATCAAGAGAGCAATGAGCGGAAAGTATAGAGCGAGATGACAAATGGCTGACCGCACCAATAGAAGAGCATTAAGAAAAGGCCCTGCAATGGTTATGACAGTTAGAACACCAGGTCCCGAATAGTGTTCTATAAAAAAAATGTTCGCCGAATATCATATTGATAAAATGAAGATAACAAGACAAATTATCAGCGTCTTACTTCTTTCGTCTCTCAGCCTTTGCGTTGCCATAGCGCATGCGTCAGCGGGCGAATCTCAAAGTTGGCGAAAAGATAAAGTATGCGGCCATAAACTTAAAACTGAGAATGCAGAAATGGTTGGCTGCGTCCGAGCTTACTGCGTGACCATTTCCGAGGACTCAAGAGTGTGCGCATGCATACTCGGGACTCAATCGGACTACTCTGCAACTTCAGACGACGCCGAAATATCTATTGCAAAGAAAGGCAACGTTAGCCATCATTGGCGTGTAACAATTTATCCACCAGCGGGCGGGGCAGTTCTTCGTGTTGATAAAGCCGATTTGACTGGTAGCGGCAATGACGACCTTCTGGTCGCAACCATGACATCCGAAAGCCAAGGTATCGGAATTCAAAGCTGGCAAGTTCGCGCGGTCGTTGCAGATACTGTTTCAAATGCCGTGCCGGTCGAGGACTACGGTATTATGGGCTTTGCTACGCGCGATATGCGAAATAATCATTGCAGCCTCTTGGCAACGCAATGGCTCAATGGTTGGGAACCTAAACGGGGTTCTGGACTCTATTTGTTTGGACGATGGTTTGATTTTAATCCTACGTCAGCAGAATTATATCCTGCACTTAATCGCCCTGCTATTTATCGTCGTTATCTTTACAGCTTCGAGCAAACACGCCTTGCTGCCATGGAGAAGGAAGAACCTACTCCGGTGCCGTGGTTTACTGACAAGACCACGGCCATACTTACTGGTCCCTATCCTGAATATAAATACAACGGAGGCCAACAAATAAATCGAGGCGACACTGAATAGCCTTCGTGGTGTTTGCAGAGGTGTTTCCACTGCTCCACATTTTGGTCTTTCTCTCCTAATTCTTTTTATAAATCAACGTTCTCGATGGATTGCCTGCAGTGGGCGTCGGTGAATCGGAGAAAAAAGCGGGGAACAGTACCGGAAGAAAGTCGCTGCGCGAAATAAGTGATGGTATTCGCAGGTTTGCTTCCTGTACTCGCATACCATAATGTTGGTATAATTTTGCGGAGTAACAGAACTTAGTAATCGGGCCATCAATCGGAGAGATAAAATTATATGTATTGCCCTATATGTAAAGTTGAATATCGGCCAGGCTTCACTGTATGCAGTGACTGCAATGTCCAACTCGGTAGTGAATTGCCAGATGATCATCCAGAAGACGAAGCGAATGAACAACTTACAATGGTTGACCTTTACTCTCCAAGCAATGAGGGTGAGCTTGCTTTGATTAAGAGTATTCTTGATGCTGAAGGGATAAATTATTTTGTAAAGAATGATAATTTTGGCTCCATGGAAGTAGGGCCGCGTATAGAGCTTTTTAACAACAAGACAGTTACGGTTCAAAGTGATCAATGTGAGAGAGCTTCGGAACTGATAAAAGATTATTTAGCTCAGACGGCAGTAGCGGTAGAAGATGAGAAATATTCACTTTTTGACAAAATAAGAATGTTTGTAGAGCTTTTATTATTTGGATGGATGATGCCTGGGAAAAAGAAAAACCGTAAAGGAGAGTAAGATAGCTCAATGAAAATAGTCTCCATACACATGAGCCAGGTAAATATTTTTTTCTTATGTCTTTTATTAACATCTGTGGGTGCCGCTCGAAAGGAACCGAATGTGCCGGCGGCGTGTGTCTGCTTTAGCTGATCAGGGCGCAATCCGGCGTCAAACGCCCGGAATCGAGACGAGTTGTTTTAATCAGTTGCAACCCTGATTCGTAACTTTTCTTTATTATTTTAAACAGCTCACTGCTTATTTCTATAGGACCTCCCTTCGAATGTGATGAACTTTCCGTTCATGCTGAGACGATCAAGTATCGCCGAAGCAGTAACGGTATCGAATACCTTTCCCCAGTTTGACGGGACAAGGTTGGTAGTGACGATGGTTGTGCCCACTTCTGCCCTTTTTGAGATTATCTGGAAGATGCAGTCAGCCTGCTCCTTGGTCGGGATAACGTAACCGATCTCATCCAGACAAAGAACATTGGCACGTGAATAGTATTCTATGAAACTGTAGACACTCTTTGCCTTAGCCATTTTGGCAGTGAGATCGAAGAGCGTAAGAAAGACAGTCTGATGGCCCTTTGTGAGAGCATCGTGGCACAGTGCTGTTGCGATATGGGATTTGCCTACCCCGGCAGGACCTATGAGTACGAGGTTGCCGGGTTTCGTGAGCCACTGCGTGTTCATGAACTCCATGATCTTGTCCCTCGGCACTTTAGGGTTATATTTCCAGTCGAAGTCATCCAGCAGCTTTATCCTTTTGATGCCGGACTTTTTCATGAGATACTGGATTTTCTTCTGCTCTTTCCGGTGAGATTCTTCAATGAGGAATTTAAGCATGAACTTCTTTTCTTCCTCTGAAAGCTGCTCGGGATCAGTCAGTAGTCTGAACCGCCGCCATAATTCATATAAGTTGATCATAATCGCTCAATTGCCTCCCTTCATAGGTGATATGCAGCAGTCCCGCGTTCTGCGGATGCACCGGATTGTCCTGATACCCGGCTGGACTAAGCAGCCCCTGGATATATGACACTCTGTAGGTGTCGATGCTGTTTGCCGACTTGACCGCTGAAATCAGCGTCTCTTTGGCTGTGCCTTTGAGGAGTTTGAACAGTTGGTAGGAAACCTCAAGAGGATCCTGTCTCTCCTGTTCGGCTCGTATAAGGAAGTGCTCAATGCTTTTATCCATAGACTTTAGAAGTTGGTACATCCTTTGATATTTGAAGTGGGGAGTTGTATTGAGCAGTTTCTCGCGGTGAGAAGGATGTTCTATCTTTTGTTTCCTGTCAAATACCCGTTTGTGAGTGGCTACTTTTCTGCCCTGCACAGCTATTTCTATGTACTGAGGATAAGCAAAGATGTCGCAGGGCACATCTCCGTACTGCGATGGCACCGAGTAGCGGTTGGTGTCAAACTCCACAAAGCATGTCTTGTTGATAGCTGCCGGGGCCTGTCTGTAAGGCAGGTAATGGATTTGGGGAAGCGCTATTAGTCTCTCCTGCTTTAATGCCTCCACAGGAAGTGTCCCTGTGGATCGGTGAACCCTGCTGTTTCTTTGTATGCGCCAGAGGCCGAATCTTTTGTTAAGATCGTCGATGTCGGCGAAAGTATTAACTACAAGGAAGCTCTCAATGTCTCTGATAACCCGCTCAACCCTGCCTTTCTCATTTGGCTTGCCGGGATTGCAGGCACGAATCGAAAAGCCATAATGCCTGGCGAAGTCCAAAAAACGTGCATTGTAAGTTACATCCGGCTTTCTTTTTATAACTACTGACTTCAGATTGTCATATGTATGCCTGTTGGGGACCCCTCTTATTTCGTTGAAGGCCTCAATATGGCCGTCCAGAAAGAACTCCATGGAACTCCTCAGATAGAAGTGAGCGTAAAGGTACCGCGAATAGGACATGATGTAGACGAACCCGTAGACTACTCCGAAAGGCATGCTCCGCTGCATCCAATCAACCTGGGCTTCTTCCCCAGGCAGAAACTCCAGCGCATGGAAGGAGTTGCCCTTTCGCTTTTTCCTTAACGAAAGTGTGTAATCCTTCACTGCCGTATAACCTCCCTCATAACCGTAGTCCTTCAAACGTTGCAGTACCTGTATGGCCTGTAGAAAAGGATATTCTGTGTACCACTGCTGAATTAACCGCTCATAGGGAGCTATGATGTTTCCTGAGGACCTTCTCCTGAGATTGTCTTGTCTAATGAGGCGGGTAACCTTTTTTCTCGATATTCCCAGTTTCTCCGCCACCTGATTCAAACTCAACCCTTCAACCTGATACAGGTGCCGCGCCCGGTTTTGAAACGATTCTTGCATTGTCGTGTCATCTCCTTTCCTGATGTGATGACCCAGTTTACTGCAGCACTGATTCCAAATCCATTTCGTCTTTTATCATGGCCCATACGCGGCAAACGTATGACTATCAAGCCTTCGCAGCCGTATCTCGTCTTTTATCATCCCCAGAGTTTCACCCGGTATCAACAGAACCAGCTGCTGTAAAGGTTTTGAAGCGGGTATCTCGTCTTTTATCACTTGTCTCGCCAAGGAAGATGCACGCAACTCTTTGCGCCGCTGCCGCCAGGGTTTTACATAGTCGAGATAGAGGTTATCGAAATAGGTGGGATTATTTTGCTGCCACTGCTGCTGGGCCTGCTTCTTTCTTGCCCGCTTGCATTGCTCCCTCTTACAGACTTTCTGCCTTTGGCCTATACGTTTATCAGGCGTAAAATACCGCCCACAGTGCATGCATCGCTTGGTCAATGATTACCTCCATCTGCTTCGTTGTGGTAATCATTGTATGTGAAGGTTGCTCTATAAGGTGGGTTCCTCGATTAAAGATTCAAAAAGTGCCAACTACAAATTCCAGCCCGGTTCCATCAGCGCCGCTTTCGGTTCCTCCAGGATCAGTTCTTTTTCTCCGCCGCCCAC
>CAWHNC010000086.1:0-94129 GCA_963830245.1 Nitrospirota bacterium | reverse complement strand
TGCCTGTTGTTTGACGATTGGGTTCCGTTCAGTTGGTTCTGCGGTGTAGTCCAAGTCCAACGTGATGCTGGTCTCCTCCAACCACATATTGTCACCTGGCAGAGAAAGTTTCGCCACTTGGCCCTTCGGGACTTCGTCATCAGCAAAGACGACGTTAAACTCATGGAGAACCTTGGAGCTATGAAGACTCTGACTTTAGAGTACCAGCACAAAAAGAACGGCTATCCTGCTTACGATGAACAAGATAACGACGAACAAGATAGGCACGAGGCAATTGTTCGAGATCTACAGATTTTCTGGAATTCAAATATGCCAGACGCAGAGCTGTATCCAGAGGTCTCTTTGTTAGTAGGACGGAGTTGACTCGGATGGCAACAGCCGAGAGACCTAGCCTGTTCGCTTGGATTAGCTTGAGAGTTAGAAAAAATCAGAAGAAACTTGGCGAAGTGGGTTCTGTGCAGGCTGTCTCCAGAAGTCTTGAAAGCGGAAAATCGAGATCACCAACTTATACTAGCACGTATTGCACAAACAATTTACACCCATTATCGAGCTTTCGTTATGTAGTGACTTATTATTTGCAGTTTTGGGAAAGTAAGATGATTTTTTATTTACAGGGCGAACAGGAAGCAGCAGATATGAACGAGGATTCAGCATATGAATGCAAGAAAGCAGGCGCCCTTGAGCGTGATATCCTAGACAGTAGACAATAGACTGCGAATTGATGCACTTGCAATAATCATTCACTCCCAAATGTCCTTGAACGTGTAAATTGACGAAACCGTGATTCGTGACTTGATCCAGGGCGCTATTGACAGCGTGTTGTAGACCAACGTTGCAGTAGGACTCGGTGAAACAATTCAACAAAGGGGAGAACCAAGCCTTCTGGTACTCAATCAAGAAAGACATATCCAACTTGGAAGCTTAGGTTGTGAGAAGTGAAAACAGGAAAAGGGAGGTCGTGAAAACTTGAGACATTAGTGCGCACGTGACCTAAAGCTTGGTTTCGCTTAAACCGCGCTAACTTTCCAAAAAATCCCACCAAGATCATTTCTGCTAACAATCCGACCTTCGACCAACTCCCCCACGACAACAACATCACGATTGCGCTGGTGACCTTCCGAATCATCAGGTCAGTACTTGCGATCAATCATGAACCTGCGAGGTCGTCGAATACAAGGGAATCGACCACAACCAGAGTCTGCAGAGGGCGAACATCAAGCGCAGCAGACCTCAATGGTCGCAACGATCATTCCGGTTTCATCATGGAAGTGAACCTCGCAGCCTGCAACCGAGTTGATCGCCGCAGCTACATGCGTAAAATGTTCGGGAGATGTTTTTACGATAATACCGGACACATTCATTTGCCTCTCCTTTCAGAGCATAAAAATCATTAAGGACTTACACCCTCATTTAAAGTATCGATAAGGTTAGAACGTGTCTCTCCCTGCCTGTATCTGAATTCACTCTTAAACGTGTTTTTAACAGGAGGGGTCAGATTGACCTGCTGCACATGACACTGGATGCAGTTATATCGCATAAGGTCAAGTTTGCCTTTCAGGTATTCCCTTGTTTGAAGGTTTACAAGATGGGACTTCGGGATCGCTGTGGCGCCGCTGCCAGGCGCAGCCTCCGGCATATGACAACCCATGCAGGTATTGTTCGATTTATCAATCGGCAGCATGCCTGTAATATCGTGCGGAATAAGAGGCGGACTGTTTTCGAATGCCCTTTCTATTATTTTGCTTTCCCCGGGTTGAGTCGTTGTATATTCGCCATGTTCCGGTTTCACCTTCTCTTCATCATAAAGTGATTCTTTTCTTATGCCGAGTTCATCCTCCGTTGTCTCTTTGGGAATATTTGTTTCAGCTATTGCCGTTTCGCATACCAGGAGCATAACGGCTGCGAGACCGGCTGCCGCAAGTTTATTCTTCTTCATCCAGAGCATCTTATCCCTCCTGAGATGACATGTTATTGGTCTGCTCTCTTAAGCCTTGAATACCTTTACCGCACATTTCTTATAATCTGTCTGTTTTGATATCGGGCATGTCGCATCGAGGGTCACCTTATTAATCAGCACCCTCTCGTCAAACCAGGGGACATAAATAAGGCCTTTCGGCATGTTGTTTCTGCCCCTCGTCTCGATCCTGGCCTTTACCTTCCCCCTCCTCGACTCAATCCAGATAAGTTCGCCCTGCGTCAAGGCATTTTTCTTTGCATCTGCCGGATGCATAAAACATAGCGCCTCGGGTACGGCCCTGAAGAGTTCGGGGACCCTCATGGTCATTGTGCCGCTGTGCCAGTGCTCCAATACCCTTCCTGTGCAGAGCCAGAATGGATAATCCTTGTCAGGCACTTCCGGCGGCTCCATGTAATGCCTCAGGAAGATCTTGGCCTTGTTGGGGAAGCTGGTTTTTCCCGTCCCTTTCGGTCCGAGCAGGTCTCCGTTGGGAAGCTCCTTGAAGGCAGCTCCGTAGAAGGCAAATTTGCCGTGGTTTGCCGCCCTTGCATAGGGGTCGTAATCCGAGTTGAACCTCCATAGCGTCTCTTTGCCGTCGACAACAGGCCATCTGAGACCTCTCACCTTATGATAGGTATCGAAATCGGCAAGGTCATGGCCATGGCCGATACCGAACTTCCTGTATTCTTCCCAAAGATATTTTTGCAGAAAAAAGCCGTAGCCCTTGAATCCTTCAACATTCCTTTTGTCGCCGGCAACTTCGCTGTTGTAGTGTTGCGAACCAACAGGGTCCGGCCATTTGAATGACATTGCATCTTTACCGGCAAAAAGTACGTCGAACAAAGTATCAGTCTCTTTATATCCCAACTGTCCGGCCTTATCAAGCACATCAGGAAGAGTTACTTTATCTGAGATTTTGTGCTCTTTCCATACTTCCGCCAACGTAAACTTTTTCGAGAATTCAGCTATCTGCCAGGTGTCCGACATGGCGGAGCCTGCAGGGGTAACCAACTGCTTCCAGTGTTGGGTCCTTCTTTCGGAATTTCCGTAAGCGCCCCATTTTTCGAAAATCATTGCACTCGGCAGTATAAGATCCGCAACCTTGGCGCTTATCCCCGGATAGGCCTCGGACACGACTATGAAATTATCCATCTCCCGTGCAGCCTTTATCCAGTGATCAGCATTCGCGGTATTCTGCCAGGGGTTATTCACCTGCACCCAGACCCACTTGATCTTGCTGTCTTCGAGGTCCCGCATGATCTTCACGAAGTGAGAACCGGCAACAGGGTTTATTGTGCCTCCCGGAACTTTCCAGATATTTTCTGCAATCTCTCTGTGCTTTGGATTTGCGACAACCATGTCAGCCGGCAGCCTGTGGGAGAAGGTGCCTACTTCTCTCGCTGTGCCGCACGCGCTCGGCTGTCCGGTGAGGCTGAATGCGCCGTTGCCGGGCTGACACTGTTTCCCGAGGAGAAGATGCACGGCATAGATTTGCTCATTTACCCAGGTGCCCCGGGTATGCTGGTTGAAACCCATTGTCCAGAAACTCAATACCTTCCTCTCTCTTGCAATGTAAAGATCTGCCAGCGCCTTTAATTTATTCCTGAAATCATCAAGGGTTTCGTCGGCGTCTCCTTTTGAGAGTTCTGCAACGAAATCGAGAGTGTATGGCTGCAGTCCTTTCCTGTAATCCTCAAAACTTATCAACCAATGGGCATCTGCGTCGTTCGTGTGCTTCATTTCGAGCTTTTCACCCGGTTTCATGTTGAGAAACCCGAGCGCCGCAGCCTCCTCTTTCGTAAGCACCTTGAAGGCCTCTTTGCCGGCCGTATCAAGTTCGGACCGCTTGTATTTCGGGTGGTTGATGTCAGGTCGCATCCCGTATCCGATATCAACATAGCCGGTGGCGAATACGCAGTTGCCATCCACGAAATTCCAGTCGATCGCTTCAGACCGGTTATAAACGATTTCATGGGCGATATAGTTAAGGATTGCGAGGTCGGTGTTAGGTTTGATGATGATCTCGATATCGGCGATATTGGAGCAGCGGTTGTTATAGGTAGAAATATTCACCACTTTCACCCTTTCAGGACTGCTCAGCCTTCTATCCGTTATCCTGGACCACAGGATTGGATGCATCTCGGCCATGTTCGAGCCCCAGAGGATAATGGTGTCGGAGTGCTGTATGTCGTCGAAGTTTCCGGCCGGCTCATCAATGCCAAAGGTCTGCATGAATCCCGCTACTGCGCTTGCCATGCAGTGCCTGGCGTTTGGGTCCAGATTGTTGGATCTGAACCCTGCCTTCATAAGTTTTACTGCTGCATAGCCTTCCATGATCGTGTACTGGCCCGAACCCAGGACAGCGACGCCACCGGGCCCCAGTTCCCTGTAATACTTCTTGAACTGCATCGTCATCTCGTCGAAGGCCTTTTTCCAGGTAACCTGTTTGAACTTACCGTTTTTGTCGAACTCCCCTTTTTCATTGACCCTCAAAAGGGGTTGTGTGAGCCTGTCTGCGCCGTACATTATCTTGGTATTGAAATAGCCCTTGATGCAGTTGAGACCAGTGTTCACCGGAGCGGCAGGGTCTCCCTTTACAGCAACAATCATATCGTTTTTTGTCGCGACCATAATGCCACAGCCGGTGCCGCAAAACCTGCATACCGCCTTGTCCCATTTCCAGCCTGCCTCGGTTTTCTTTACAACCGCGAACAGTTCTTCGGGAACTGACATGCCGGCTGCAGTCGCAACAGAAACTGCAGCCGTGATCTTAAGAAACTCTCTTCTAGACAGCGACATATCCCGCCTCCTGGCCATTAGTTGTAGAGCCTGTTATCGTTCTTTTATTTTGCGGTTGCTCCACCGTACCTCTGTTCGTAAAACTTTTTTATCTTCTCCAGTTGTTCCTTGCTCATTCCTTTGAGATACCACTCGTGCCGCACATCGGGCTCCAGATACTTATTCGTGAGTTCTCCGTATAGCTCGGGACCGGCCACGTTTTTTACCTCGGGCAGGAATTCAGAGTAGAAATTTTTTGCAACATCATAGATACCGTGCCACCATGCATAATCAGGACCGGACATGGCTGCGCCGTGGCGTGCGCGTCTTCCCTCGTGATGCCACAGCTCGAAGTAAATCCAGTCGAGCTTGCTGCTAAAATCCGATTTGGGTATTTTGCCCTTCTCTTTAAGTTCTTTCATTATGTTCGTCGCAGGAACCGCAAATTTTTCGTTATAAAAAATTACCAGGTTGTCGAACTGCTTATAGAAACCTTCCACATATGGGGCCGAATGGCAGCTGTAGCATACATCTTTCATGTTCTCGCGGCGTTTGTCCGCATTTTCGAGTTTCTTCGATATCGGCGGCCTGAGTGTCCAGCTGATTCTGGCCCCTACATCGTGGGTTACAGGTTGTTCCGGCGTTGCGCTCATGTGGCAGGTCGCGCATGTCGGGGCCGCAGTGTAGTCTTTTCCGACTACCCATGAATCATTGTGCATATTCAGCCGTTCCTTGTTGGCTTCGTAGAGGATGCCGTGCTTCGATTCCTGATAGATCTCCATCTGCGGATGGTCGGGACCGAGATGGCATTTGCCGCAGGTCTGGGGCTCCCTCGCCTGGGCCTTTGAAAAGTTATGCCTTGTATGACAGGCTGAACATGAACCTTTTGAACCGTCCGGGTTGATACGCCCGATGCCGGTGTTGGGCCAGCTGTTGGTATCGAGTTTCCCGTTGGCCAGGACCTTAACCTTTCCACCATGGCATTGCAGGCATCCGACTGCAACCGCCTCAGGTCCGCCGACCACTTCACCAAGATAATTGTCCAGTGAATTAAGGATATCTCCAGCCATGGCATGGTGGCTCGTTGTCATTTCCTGGACCTCTTTTGGATGGCACCTTGAACAACGCTTGGGCGTAACAAGCACCGCTATAGTAAAACCGTTATGGTCCATTGCATCGGGGTCTGATTTCTCAGCCTTGTGACAACTATAGCAGTCAACTTCCCTGGCAGCATGCCTGCTTATTTCCCATTCCTTCACAAGTGACGGTGACTGCGAGTTGTGACACCCTATGCAGTCCTGCCCTTCTCTGGAAACCTTGACTTTAGCTGCTTCTCCAGTACCAACGCCCAGAACGATCACCATAAAAAATGGCATGAGAGCAGTGATACATAAAAATGATTTCCGCTTCATAAAGCCTCCTTTTCTAACGCAGTCTATCAAGTTTTGGGTTGACCTTCCATGTCCACTATTTAATTGTATCGGAAAAAACAGTAAAATTAAACCTCTCAGTTTTTTTCTTCAATCTCCCTGACAATTTCTTTTATTAGAAATATCAACTGCTCGACATCAAAGTATTTATCTGCCGTGGAGTCAAAGCGTATAGTCACTTTTGATTCGAATTCATCGTCTTCCGGCCAGTAAAGAAAGACTACCGGCAGCATGGGAAACACATTCAGCAGCCATGCGTGCGGAGTCGCAAACCCCTCAGGGTGAACTGAGCCATATCCATCCAGTACCATGGACACCTTTTCAAAATGCCTGTCAAATAATTCCCTCAACGGCTCTTCACACTCCCCCTGGAAGGCCTTATATTTCATCAACCCGCCCATCAGTTCGCTGTGCATGACCCATTTGCCTGAGATGCCATGTCCGCCTCCATTCCTGATGTAAAAAAGCACAAGCATCCTCATCCAGGGCGTAAGGTTGTCCTGCGTCCGCATCTCTCCATCAGGACCGACAATAACGTCTCTGCCAAAACATCGGATAAAGAGCTTTCCGTCCTGTAATTCGGCGCCGAGGTTGCCGGAGGCCTCATTAAATTCGACCTTTTTTATTTCCTTTTTCAGACTTGCGATCAAAGACTCCCGCCAATCATTTTCTTTGATTGATGATGCCATCTCTCCTTTTTCTTTGTCGGTCACCCACGGACACTCTGAAATATCCGCTTCTCCCTTCAAAAGGGCAAAGGCGAAGGGCATGCAAGCTTTTTGCCTGCAGTCGCCGCAGTTAGTCCCCGGAAGTTTCTTATAAATTTCGACCTGGTTCATTGCTATCCGTTGATTTACGAGTATATCACGTCGATGAGTCGTTAATTACTTTTTGTAATGTTTTGCCGAGGGTTTCGATCTTATAGGGTTTTACAATAACTCCTGAAAATCCATATTTTTGAAAATCCGACAGAACCGTGTCATTAGAATATCCGCTTGAAACTATAACTCTCGCGCCCGGATCTATTTTAAGGAGTTCCCCGACGGCTTCCTTTCCTCCTATGTCACCTGGAATAGTCAGGTCCATAATGACGGCGGCCAACACCTGTCCGGACTCCGAAGCCTTTTTGTATATTTCTATCGCTTCCGTACCGGTCGCGGCAAACACGACCTCATAGCCGAGTTGATTCAGCATTGCACCTGCAACGGTCCGTATAAACTCCTCGTCGTCCATTACAAGAATAGTACCCTTGCCGGAATGGAACCCGTTTTTTTCAGCATTTTTGTTAATAAGCTCTTTTTCAGAGGCTGGAATATAAAAGGTAAAGGTTGACCCTGCCCCGACTGTCGATTCAATATCGATATGACCTTCGTGGTTCTTGATAATGGAATATACAACAGCGAGACCCAAACCGCTACCCTTCTCTTTTGTCGTAAAATAGGGATCAAAGATCTTCTGAAGCTGCTCTTTCGGTATCCCTATCCCCTCGTCTTTAACCATTACCTTTACATATCTTCCTTGTTTTATCTGAAATTCATTTTTACCATCCAGCAAAGTATTCTCTGCGGTGATAGTTATAACTCCTCCTTCCGGCATGGATTGGCAGGCATTGATAATAAGATTGTTCACTACCTGGCCAAACTGTGCTTCGTCCGCTTCGATAGGCCAGAGATCTCCTATATGAAAGTCGATTCTAACATTGGTCCCCCTGACAGCCATGGTAGCGAAATCTTTTATGAGTGGACCTGGGGGGATTGTGAGCCTTATGGGAGAACCTCCTTTGGAGAATGTGAGCAACTGCCTGGTTAGGGCCGCCGCCTGCATGCAAGCATTCTCCGCTTGTTCCAGCCTTTTAAATATTGGATTATCATTGGACAACGCTGTCTTCGATAACGAGATATTCCCAAGTATGCCGGTTAGAATATTGTTGAAATCATGGGCAATGCCACCGGCAAGTATCCCTATCGATTCCATTTTCTGCGACTTGAGCATCTCCGCCTCGAAGCGTTTGTGCTCTGAAATATCGATGAGAACCCCTCTTAACCCCACAGCAATGCCGTCACGCATAATAGGACTGGCATTTAATATGGCGGGAAATGCAGTCCCGTCCTTTTTCAACGCAGTATACTCACTGTATCCTTTTATGTTTCCGGAAATTTTAGCATGCATATTATCCATTGCTCTTGCGTGGTCCTCCTGCACCAGCATTTGAAATATACCGACGCCTTTTTCGAGTTTCTCCGGTGCAAAGCCAAAAATTTCCGAGGCAGTGCTGTTAAGGTAAGTGAAATTCCCCGCTGCATCGCATTCAAATACCGCCTGAGGCAGGGAATCAGCCAATTCCCTGAATCTCTCTTCACTGCCTCTCAGCTCCGCCTCAGTCAGGCTGCGTTCATGTTCGGCCCTTGTGCGTTCTGCAATTTCTTCTTCAAGCTGAATATTCTTTTCGAGTATTTCTTTTTTATAAAGATTTGATTCAGTCAGACGGGTCTGAAGGACAATGGCCTTCACATGTAATCGATATGTAAAAACAGCCCCAGTAATTATCAAAACAGCCAAAATCCCCATTCCGACCGGAAGCTCCTTTGGCCGGAGTCCGCCAAAGAGGTTTTGCTCGGGAACCACATTTAAAAGAAAAAAAGGCGTATCATAAATCCGGCTCTTTACGCCTACCATGCTCAGTTTTTCCCCAGTCCTGTATTCCATCCAGAATTTATGAGGCAAGTCGGCTGTAAAGGTTCCCATTCCCGGCAGCAGTTTATTTTCTCCCGAACCAAAGATTATTTCTTTATCATCTGAGATATAGGAGGTACGTCCGCCAGACGACAGTTGAGCCTGCAGGAATTCCGGTGACAGCCATGCCACTATCTGACCGGAATATTTTCCTTTAAAATAATAAGCCATAGACACGACCATGTCTTTGCCTCTGTCCTTTATGATGATAGCCGGTTTTCGCAGCGAACGAGACAGGAGTTTTCTCGCATCTACCGGGACTTGAGGTCTGTTGTGACCGGAAGACACATCGGAAAGCACATTTCCATTTTCGTCACAGAAAATTATTCTTATATAAATAAGTTTGTGATCACTCACGGATCTTTCCAGAAGAGCGCGAAACCGTTCTCTGATTGGCAGAAGACTCTGCCTCAGACCGTAAGCCATGCTCATTCCAAGGGCCTTATTTTCAAAAAAACCGTCAATGGCCCGTGAATCTGCAATATTTATAAGATCCGACTTTCGTTGTTCGAACAAGCCGCCGAGAATAGAAGCCTGTCGTTCATTTTCGAGCTTGAATTGCGTAAGGAATGTCTGCTGCAGGCTGACTTGAGAATCGAAATTTGTTTTGATCAGGAAAAAGACGTAGGATAACATGAAAAATGTTATAAGGACGGTCGCAACCGTGAGACTTTTTAGCGTTTTAGGCGCTGAATCAGCATCCATAATTCATAATCGCATAAAATACGGATGACGCAAAGGCATTACAACGCCCTTTAAACATTATTAGTCCTTAAAGAAAGACGGATAATAATTAGGCGCAAAGGGATAATACTTACGAATTATACGACTATAGGTCCCATCTTTTTTTATTTTCTCAAGGAATTTATTAAAGGACGTCCGAAGTGCCGGTGAATCTTTTCTGAACGCGACTGCCATTTCCTGAATAGTGCTGACCGGACCTATTACCTTGATTTTCCCGGGCCATTTTTGCAGGCCTACGAGGGCATCAGGGACGTCAAGAAGGGTTATTTCCGCTTTTCTGTTAAGAAGAGCGGGCACCATCTCATTTAATGAACCTTCGAAATACCTGAGCCTCGTGTTTGTAGCCTCAAGATTATACAATGAAGGGTCAAGACAAGTTTTTGCTTTGCAAAGCAGGTCGCGATTTTTTAGCAGTTTTTTTACTGCCGATATATCCTTTTGCATATCATTAGAGGGTTTGATCGGCTTGAGGGGTGAATCCGAGCGCGCAATAAGCCAGACTTGGTTTGGGAACGTCGGTTCAGAAAAGTCCACAACTTCCTGCCTCCAGGGTAAAACAGTCATTCCGTTGGCGATGAGATCGCCTTTTACCTGGACTTTCCCCACGATTGCCACCACTCCTGCCTTTGGCTCCACCTTGCTGCCGGTAAGATCACCAATGGCACTGTCCCAATCTGTCTTTACATATTGATATTCGACACCGAGATGCCGGGCAAAAAGTTTCACAATTTCGACATCCATACCGTCGCCGCTACCAGTCACAAAATTAGCATAAGGAATCCCGAGATGACGAAGGACCCCGCTTCGTTGTATATCAGCAAGGTCTTGAGCGGACCCGGGTGAGGGCGCCAGGGGAATACAAATAAAAAAAACCATCAGAAGGAAAAGACAGCGTGTCAGCAATGGTTTTGTGAAACAATTTTTAACCATATTTTCTGAGTTTAGACCAAAAAAAATGGTAATGTCAATGATTTTCTGTAAACTTGCAGAGAGTACATAAACTTTGCCGGTGGTATCCGGAGATTGTGCAGGAGAGATATCAGCATCGCATGCTATTTTATATAATCGTCAGTATGACATCAGTATATAAGATGTGCCGCCGTCGCTTTTATAAGCCCCAGAAGCTGAGCGGGTGATACTCCAAGCCAGACCAGGAGCAGGGCAAGCACTGCCAGGGCAACTCCGCCTGTCAAAGACAGTACTGTTCCGGCAGCAGGCACGCCCTGCCCTGCCGGCATGGGCGCATACAAAACAGTAACGATGCGCAGATAATAATAGATCCCTATTGAACTGCTTATCGCGAGAGCCACCAGCGGCAGCCATAACATTGACCCTGCGCCTGCAGTTATAACGAAGAACTTTCCTGAAAAACCGGCAGTCAGCGGAATTCCTGCAAGGGAAAGCAGCACCAAAGTGAACATCCCGGCCAGCCACGGCCTTCTCCATGCCATACCCCGGTATTCATCCAGCTCATCAGCATCCCTCTCGTTCGAAGAAAGCACTGCAATAATGCCAAAGGCGCCCAGGATGGTCACAAAGTAAGCTGCCAGGTAGTAGCTTACAGCGGTCACCGCCAGGGGTCCGCCGGCAAGAAACGCGACAAGCACATATCCCAAATGTGCAATGGACGAATAGGCGAGAATACGTTTTACATTGTTCTGGGCCAGGGCCAGCAAATTGCCGATAAACATGGATGCTATTGCAATCGCGGTAAACACAATAAAGATAGAGGGAAAATCATGAAAAGAGAGCCGGTTAAAATACCGCAGCAGCAGGGCAAATACAGCGCCCTTTGAGACTGTTGCTATAAAAGCGCTTACAGGCGCAGGGGCGCCTTCGTACACATCAGGCGTCCACATGTGAAAAGGGACCAGCGCAAGTTTGAAGCTGATCCCAACGATCATCAACGCCAAACCGGCAAGCAGAAGGAATGAAGATGCGGATGCGGCAGCCCTCTCCGAAATCAGGGCGAACTGCATAGTCCCCGTCTGTGTATAAACCAGCGCCATACCGAAAAGCAAAAAAGACGAAGATGCGGCAGCAAGGACAAGATACTTAAGGCCTGCCTCATTACCGCGTTCATCGGAGCGTTGATATGCTATAAGGGAATATAGAGAGACGCTGAGCAGTTCCAGCCCGAGGAAAAAGGATACGAAATGGCTGCTCGCGGCAAGCACTGCCGAACCGAGCGTTGCAATAAGGAGGAGGATATAATATTCCTCATGCCTTCCACGCCGGCCGTTAAGATACCCGTATGAGAGCGCCGTCACAAAAAAACTCGCGGCAATAATAAGCCCCATAAAGAAAAAGGCATAACGGTCGAGAATAATAAGAGGCGTCACCTGCCGGGGCAGCATTGACGCCTCCGCCAACAGCATCACAAACGAGATAACAAGACCCGCCAGTGTCAGTATGGCGGTCAGTTTGTGACTCCTGTGAAAGGCTATGATAATCATCACGATAACAGCAGCCGCGGCAATTACAATAACAGGCAATAAGGCTGCAAGATCGGCAGAATTCATTGTTTGCCCCCATATCCGGCGTCCTGATGCGCAGCGGCAACACTGAGCCGTATGCTCTCAAGCGGCCGTTTGGCAATGTCGAACACCGGCTGCGGATAGAGCCCCATCCATACGAGAGCAAACATCATTACTCCCATTACAGCCATTTCACGAAAGCCAAAATCGTGAAGACGCGGTCTTTGTGCGGCCGGCGTCCGCTCCTGCCCCTGAAAAACACTCTGAATTATCCATAATGAATAGATTACGACGGCAACAAATCCAAGCGCGGCAATAGCTGTAATTACATAGTTCACCTTGTATGCCCCGAGAAGCACAAGAAATTCGCCGACAAAATTTCCGAGACCGGGAAGCCCCAAAGATGCCAGAGCAAAGAAAAGTGTGACAGCACCCATGCGCGGCAGAGTTGACCACAGGCCCCCCATGACTCCCATGTCACGCGTATGAATGCGCTCCTGGAGCGCGCCAACGATGACGAAAAGTGCGCCGGTGCTGACTCCATGGCAGAGCATCTGCATGACAGCGCCTTGCAGTGACAGCATATTTCCGGCATAAATACCGAGAAGCACGAATCCCATATGGCTGACGCTGCTGTAGGCTACAAGACGCTTGAGGTCGGTCTGCGCAAACGCCATGGCCGCACCATAAAGGATGCCCAAAACCGCCAGAACCATGGCAGCAGGAGCGAAATCGCGGGAGGCATCAGGGAATAAGGGAATAACAAAACGGAGCAAACCGTACGCCCCGGTCTTAAGCAGCAAACCCGCCAGTATGACGCTTCCTGCAGTAGGGGCCTCAGTGTGAGCATCCGGAAGCCAGGTATGAACACCCAGTGCAGGCAGCTTCACCGCGAATGCGATAAAGAAACCGAGCATGAGCCACAATGAGGCGTCTCCCTTGACCGGCGAGCGGAGCAACTGCATATAATCAAATGTATAGGAGCCTGTGGAGGCGCCGTGCGTAAAATAAAGTCCGAGTATGGCAACAAGCATCAGTAAGCCGCTGAGCTGCGTAAACACAAAGAATTTGACAGCCGCATAATGGCGTTGCTCGTGGCCCCAAATGTCTATGAGAAAGTACATGGGCACAAGCATCAGTTCCCAGAAAAAATAAAAAACAAAAAGGTCCATTGCAAGGAAAACGCCGTTTATTCCGGCAAGCACCAGCATCAGTTGCAAGTGAAAAAAACCGGTCCTGTAGTGAATCTCCTTCCAGGAAGCTGCCACAGATGCTATACCGAGAAAGGCGCTGAGCAGCACCAGCAAAAGACTCAGACCATCCATGGCCAGATGGAAGCTTATGCCCGCCTGGGGAATCCATTCATTATCAAACTCAGCCAGCCACACTCCGTTACCGGTTCCGCCGCTGAGGCCGCTAATGCCCGGACTATGCACGCAAATGCCGAACGCAAGTCCGAAGGTCAAAAAAAGCGCGATAAGCGCTATCCAGCGCGGGAGCACGGGATCGAGGCGTTCGGACAGCCATGCAACCACACCCCCCATCAGCGGGACAAGAATAAGCCATATAAGTATCATGAGAACACCACGAATCCCAGGGTAATCACAGCTCCCATCGCTATACCGGCGGCGTACCACCGCAGCTTTCCGGCCTGGGTGAGCGCAAGGAACCTGTTGACGCCTCTGCTCGTCCAGATAACCCCGAGGTAGATAAGATCAATAAAATCGCCCTTGTTAACTTTGGCGGCCCATACAAAGGGCCTGACAAGAAAAGTATCATAAATCCAGTCAAAGCCCCAGCCGGCCAACCATAGCCGGCGCACAAGAGCTCCGGGCAGGGTTTCTGAAAACGTCCGGACATAACCTGGAGACCGTAAATAAAGGAACCAGGCAAACACAATGCCGGCAACAGACGCCATTGCAGTTATAATCTTCAGAACGGATTCACCGGCTATGCCCCTGCCCACGGTCTGCACCTGCGGCAACGCCGTGCTCAAAAATCCCGTGAGAGGCAACTCAACAAAACCTCCTGTCAGAGAGAGAACAGCGAGAATGACAATCGGAACCGACATCACTATACCGGTTTTACCGTTCACACCGGTTTTTGCCTCGCCGAAAAAGGTAAGGAACACCATGCGGAAACTATATAAAGAGGTCAGCAGAGCGCCTGCCAGGCCTGCCGCCCACAACCAGGGGCTGCCTTCCCTTGAAGACCAAACGTCCCACAAGATCAAATCCTTACTGTAAAAACCGGCTGTAACAAGCGGAAGCGCCGATAGCGATAAGGCCCCGATAAGGAAAGTCCAAAATACCAAAGGAAGCTTTAGTCTGAGGCCGCCCATTTTGAGCATATTGTGTTCATCGTCAAGTCTGACGATAACAATACCTGCAGCGAGGAAGAGCAGGGCCTTGAAAAAGGCGTGAGTCATGAAATGGAAGATGGCTGCAGACCAGGCCCCGACTCCGAGCGCAAGGAACATATAGCCGATCTGACTGATGGTAGAGTAGGCCAGCACACGTTTTAAATCAGTCTGCGCAAGCGCGCTGAAGCCTGAAAGCAGCAACGTCGCTGCGCCGATCACGGCAACTGCCGTCTGTACAGCAGGAGCGAGGGTAAACAGGACATGGGTCCGGGCAATAAGATACACTCCGGCGGTAACCATCGTTGCAGCATGGATAAGCGCGCTGACCGGAGACGGCCCGGCCATGGCATCAGGCAGCCATGTCTGGAGAGGGAGTTGCGCTGATTTTCCCACAGCGCCGCCAAGAAGCAAAGCGGCTGCGGCAACCGCAAGCCCCGAGCCGGGGGCCCACTGATGTACCGCGCGGGACATCAGTTCCTGTATCTGCAAAGTGCCGAGATTGGAGAACAGCAGGAAGAGAGCCAGGGCAAATGCCGTATCGCCCACCCTCGTTACAACGAACGCCTTGCGGGCGGCATAGCCGTTAGCTTTGTCTTTGTACCAGAACCCGATGAGC
This sequence comes from Nitrospirota bacterium, assembly GCA_963830245.1. GTDB lineage: Bacteria > Nitrospirota > Thermodesulfovibrionia > Thermodesulfovibrionales > Dissulfurispiraceae > JADFXI01. Next base: position 79,032 of record CAWHNC010000086.1, on the reverse strand, counting down.
AGATAACTGCAAATGCCCACTCCTTCCCATCCAAGGTAAAGCAGCAGCAGGTTGTCAGCCAGAACAAGGGTCAGCATAGAGCCGACAAAAAGATTCATATAGGCGAAAAAGCGGCTGTAGCCGTCTTCATCTCTCATAAATTCTACTGAATACAGATGTATCAAAAAACCCACAACAGTTATTACGAGCATCATGATCAGAGATAAGGCATCCAGGTAAAAAGCTATACCGGGTCTGAAACCTGCCACGTCCATCCATGTCCAGAGCACTTGCACATAAGCATGCGATTGCGGCGGCGCAATAATAAATGAGCAGCCGGTCAAAACAGCAGCCAGCATTGAAAGCGCGACTGAACCGACGCCGATTGCAGCTACGGCAACATGTGAGAGGCGGCCACCCAACAGTGCGAGAAGCAGAAACCCTGCAAATGGCGCTGCCGGCACTAACCACAACAAATGCATATTGTCCCCCTCTCCCTAATATCTTTTCTCTTGCTCACATCTTCACAACTTCTCACCTTCGCAACTTCTGACCTTCACCCTTTCATTCTGCCGGCAGCATCGGAATCCAGCGTTTTAAGTATGTGATACGTCTGCATGGCAAGGGCCAGTCCGACCGATACTTCAGCTGCGGCCATAGCGAGGATAAAAATAAACATAACCTGACCGTCAGGCTGCCGCCACCGAGATCCCGCAACTACAAAAGCCAAACCAGCGGCATTTAACATGATCTCTATCGAAAGCAGCATAAAAATAATATTACGCCTCACCAGCACACCTAACAGGCCCAGCGCAAAAAGCAGTCCTGCGAGGATAAGGCCATGTTCTACAGGTATTGCAGCCATTATGACACTCCGCTGTTCTGCCCGCTGCTGCGTTCGCTGTCGCGCCGTCCCAGGTGGTTTGCACCGATCAGGCCCGAGAGCAGGAGCATCGAAGCCAGTTCAACACCGAGCAGGTAAGGACCGAAAAGAGCTATGCCGGTCTGTTTCGGCCCTATAATACCGGTACCGGCAGCAGACCCTCCGCCGCGCACAAACACGGAAAGCAGTTCGACTGTCAATATACCGGCCAGAATCACCGGTCCTATCCATGCTGCACGGCCAAGATATTTTCTTTCCACTTCCGCGTACTCCGGGCCGATGTTCAGCATCATGATCGCAAATACGAAAAGCACCATGATGGCGCCTGCATAAATTATCACTTCAAGCGCAGCGACAAAGGGGGCCCCGAGTGAAAAAAACACCATCGCGACTGCCAGCAGTGATATGATCAGATAAAGCAGCGCATGCACGGCGTTCAGTTTTGTAATTACCATAACTGTCGATACAACTGCGACTGCAGCGGATATATAAAACAGATCATTCATTCAAACACCTCCCCTAAAGACAGGTATAGGCAAAGGTATAGGTATAGAAAAGGAAAGTAAAGATCCTATTTTTTCCTCCACATTCACTTTTGCTTCCTTTACCTCTACCTTTACCTGCTGCTTATCATGGCAGCAAACTTTTCACATCCACCGGCGGCTCCTCGGTTTCGGCTTCACCCTTGGCCTTGACTCCGGCTGCCAATCCCGCGACCCGGTAAAAGTTATAGTCCGGGTATTTCCCTGTTCCGCTTATAAGCAAATCCTCTTTCTCATAAACCAGCGAAGTCCGTTTATATTCGCTCATCTCATAATCAGTAGTAAGCTGTATGGCATAAGTAGGGCATGCTTCCTCGCAAAAGCCGCAAAAGATACAACGTGAAAAGTTGATCCTGAAAAATTCGGGATAGCGTCTGCCATGTTCATCTTCTGCTGCCTGCAGCGCTATGCAGCTGACCGGGCACGCAACAGCGCAAAGGTAGCAGGCCACGCAACGCTCTTCGCCATCGGGGTCGCGCGAAAGAATAATACGACCTCTCCATCGGGGCGGCACATAGGGTTTTCTGTCCGGATACTGGATTGTCACCCTCGGACTGAACATGTGGAGCAGAACAGCCCATGCGCCTTTTATAAGACTAAGCATTACAACCTCCTAAAGACAGGTAAAGGCAAAGGTAGAGGTAAAGAAAAACAAAAAACTAAAGCCCCTATTTTTTACTCAACCTATACCTTTATTTACCTTGCCATGAGCACTATGGCGCCGGTGATGAGAAGATTTAACAGCGCCAGCGGCAGCATTATCTTCCACGCAAGGAACATCACCTGGTCATAGCGCGGCCTGGGATACGACGCCCTGAACAATATAAACAAACAGATAAACACAAAAGTTTTAAGGAAGAACCACACGACAGGCGGCAATACAGGACCGAGCCACCCTCCGAAAAAAAGTGTGGCGATAAGCGCCGAAATCAACGTTACCCCCAGATACTCTCCAACAAAAAACATTCCGAATTTCATCCCGGAATATTCCGTATGATATCCTGCTACAAGCTCATTCTCGGACTCGGGCAGGTCGAAAGGCAAGCGGTGCGTCTCGGCAATACCGGCAATAAAGAAAATGACAAACCCCGGGAACTGGGGAATTACAAACCACAGGTTCCGTTGCGCCTCCACAATTGCATTGATGTTAAACGATCCGGCCAGTATCACGACCCCCATAAGCGAAAGCCCCATGAACACTTCATAGCTCACCATCTGGGCAGCTGCGCGCATGCCTCCAAGAAGCGAGTATTTGCTGTCCGAGGCCCAACCAGCCAGAACGACACTGTAGACCCCCAATGAGGACATGGCAAGAAAGAAGAGCACGCCTATATCCATATTTGCAATGATGATACCGGGAGCAAAAGGTATAACTGCAAAAGACATCAGGGCGCTGACCATAATAATGGCGGGAGCAAGGATGAACACCGTTTTATCGGCAAAGGGCGGGGTCCAATCCTCTTTAGCAAAAATCTTTATCATATCGGCCAGTACCTGCAACAGGCCGAAAGAACCCACCCGGTTCGGGCCATAACGGTCCTGCCATAATGCGAGCAATCTGCGCTCAAGCCAGATAAGTCCCGCACTGACGGTGGTCAGGACAAAGAGGACCCCAAAAATTACGGCAAGTTGTCTCATAATCCTCCAAAGGCCGTGAATCGTGAATCGTGAGACGTGAATCGTCAAAGTCTCAAAAAATTTATTGTTTTTGTGTTTTGCTTTTCAGCTTTTCACGATTCACGTCTCACGATTCACGACTTTTATACTTCCCCATGCCGGCAATGTTATTCCTTTAAGCCCCGGCAATCCGGCAGGCAAAACGCCGACTCCAGCCGGCAGTTTACTCAGGCACTTCACAGGTAGAAAATATTCCGCACCATTAAGAATCAACTGCATTTCTTCTCCTTCATGCAGATCGAAAAGTGCCGCATCTTCCGGTCTGAGCCCCACATACGGCGCTGGAGAGAGTTCCGAAACAGAGGGACTCATGGCGCTCAACTCCTCTTGACCGAATATGTGCGAGATCCCGACAAAAAACAGCGCATCCTCACGAATGGTGAAAGCCTCGGGCGCCTTATTAAAAAAAGCAGGGGCGCTTCCCGTTGCCGGACCCAAAAGCCGCTGCACTGGATGCCCGCCGCGCAGCGGGCCCCCGACCTCAGTCTGGAATTTATTCACAGCCTGCACCGAGTTCCATCCTGGCGACCAGAAGCGTGGGATAACGGCATCAGGCGGTTGCCCTTTATATCCTTCCATAGAGAAAGAAAAAGGTGAATCAGAATCCTCAGGCGGCTTTGGCTCATGTATTGAAATGTCGGCGTACATGGCGGTCCGTCCGCTCTGTCTATGGCTCTGCCGGGGAATTTTCTGCCCGACAATGCGAAAGCCTGCCGATGGTGCGCTCTCTGTAATCCCTCTGAAAACAGGTATGTCCTGTTCCATTGTCCGCGCAAGATCTTCCGGCGCCATCCATTCTTTTGCACCGGGGCGTCCGGCAGCAGACATGATGTCCCGCAGCAATCGCCAACTCTCCTGCATATTTCCCTCAGGCACAAATACCCGATAGAATCGCTGCGAGCGGCCCTCATTATTCACCAGCGTGCCGTTCGTCTCTGCAAATGAGGCAGACGGTATAATAGTATCGGCTTTAGACACCGTTTCAGTCATGCTATGGTCAATGACAATCACGTGCCGCGCCAGGTCGAGAAACCTGTCTACGTCTTCCCTCCCGGCCCTCCGGTAAAGATCATTTTCAAGCACAATAACAGTGTCCGCCGCGCCATTATAAACTTTTTTAAATGCTTCGCCCACGCTCCCCGCGCCCATAAGCGCAACGCCAAGACTATTGCATTCCGGGACAGCGAAGCAGAGGTCTGCGGAATGACCTTCGGTGCAAAGAGCCCAGGCAATATTCGCAGCAGCCTCAATCACAGCCTCACTGCCGCAACCAGTGCCCGAAACAACAAGCGGCTGTTGGGCCTCCTTTAAAGCCTTGGCAATACCGGCAGCTAGTTCATGCAGGTCCTTCGACAGGCCGCTCACCGCAGGAGCCCTTTGGTCCAGCTCATGGGCCACGGCGAATCCGAACCTTGCCAGATCATCAGGCGCCGCATGGTAGGCATATGAGGACACCTCCTCAAGCTTGGTCCCGTATGGAGTGGCCAGGAAAAGCGGTCCCTTCTCCTGCTGCACCACCCCGCGCACTGCCGCGTCATCCCACTCCGGGATATGCAGCCGCCTGGCAATTTCCATCGGCTTGAGCCTGACTGACTGGCGCAGCGCCAGGGCCAAAAGCGGGGCCGAATTAGTGACATCCTCGCCGAGAACAAAAACCGCATCGGCTGACCCGACCTCCCGTAGCGAAGGGGAACGGGCCGGACCATCTTTCAATACTTTTATGATTTTTGCGAGAAGACGCCCGTCCTCTTCCGACAGGCCGGTATAAAAATGTTCCTCTCCGACAAGAGAACGCAGGGCAAAATTTGCCTCAAGCGAAGCGCGGGGAGAACCGATGCCGATCACCCGTGCGCCGAAATATAGGAGCTGAGACAGGTGCTGCAGGACCTCTCCTTTGGGGACCGGGAGACTGGAACGCTTAAGCATAGGCTCCCTTAAGCGGCGTTCACTGTTCACGAACTCATAACCATAACGTCCGCGGTCGCACAGGAAATACCCGTTCACCTCATCATTGTAACGGTTCTGTATTCGTCGCAGGATGCCATAGCGCTCTGCGGGAATAGTGTTGCAGCCTAATCCGCAATGCACGCATACTGACGGTGCGGTCTGCAGATCCCACTTGCGCGAATAATGGCGTTTGAGCGTCTTGTCTGTAAAAACCCCCGTGGGGCATATCTCGGCAAGATTGCCGCTGAATTCGTTTTCGAGAACGCCGTCCTCATGCCTGCCGAAGTATACGTGGTCATGAGATGCAAAGACATCCAGGTCACGCCCTCCTGCATAGTCCCTGTAAAATCTGACGCAGCGGTAACATTGAATGCAGCGGTTCATTTCATGGTTAATAAAAGGACCAAGGTTTTGGTTCAGGTAAGTGCGCTTTTTGAACCTGTACCTGCGGTAATTGTGCCCTGTCATTAAAGTCATATCCTGGAGGTGGCACTCTCCTCCTTCATCACAGACAGGACAGTCATGCGGGTGATTGATCATAAGGAACTCTAATATACTCTTCCTGAAAGCCAATGCTTCCGGGTCGTCAATAGAGATGCGCATACCCTCTGTAACAGGCGTCATGCAGGACATTACTATCTTTCCGCGTTCGTCATGCTCGTCTTTAAACTGCTTCACGGCACACTGCCGGCAGGCGCCTACAGAATGCATTGCGGGATGCCAGCAGAAATAAGGTATATTGAAGCCCAGGGAAAGACATGCATGGAGCAGGTTGTCCCCATCCTGAACGGCATAAGGCTTATTATCAATATAAATATTAGCCATTTTATTTCTCCCTACTTCTCAACCTTTACCTTTACCTCAACCTGCCTTTTATATCATTTCCACGGACAACGTTTTTCGGTGATGTGCCTGACAAAATCATCCCTGAATATTTTCAGCGCACTCTTTAACGGCTCCATCGCACCTGGCGCGAAAGCGCAGAAGGTCTTATTCAGCCACAAAGAATCAGTAAGCTGCTGCAAGATCTCAAGGTCTCCTGATTCGCCCTGCCCGTTTTCGATTGCATGGAGGGTTTTGACAACCCACGGCAGTCCCTCCCTGCAAGGGGTGCACCATCCGCAGGACTCCTGTGCAAAAAATTGCTCGATATTAAGCACCGCACCCACTGGACATGTACGGTCATCGATGACGATCATCGTGCCGGTTCCCATACGGCTGCCTGCTTTCTGCACCGAGTCAAAATCCATTTTCACATCGAGATGTTCTTCTGTCAGGAATTCAGTAGAGGCCCCGCCGGGTATAACACTGCGGAACTTGTAACCTTCCTGCATGCCGCCTGCATGCTCCTCGATAATTTCTCTTATTGTTGTTCCTATCGGAAGCTCCCACAAACCCGGATATTTTACCCTGCCGCTTACACCGTATATCTTTGTACCGCTGTCCTCGCTGCGACCCAAACTTTTGTACCATTCCGCGCCATTATTAATAATGTGAGGTATGTTGCAGAATGTCTCGACGTTATTGACCACAGTGGGTTTACCCCAGAGGCCGCTCACTTGAGGGAACGGAGGTTTTGCCCTCGGCGTGGCCCGTTTTCCTTCCAGGGAATTAAGGAGCGCTGTTTCCTCTCCGCATATGTACCGGCCTGCGCTTGTATGCAAATGCAACTCCAGTCTGTACCCCGAACCAAATATATTTTCCCCAAGGTAATGACTGCTGTAAGCCTCTGCCATAGCCGCTTCCAGCCTCTTAGCGGCTGCTTTGTAATCCCACCTGAGAAATATATATGAGATCTCCGCCTGTATTGCGTAAGCGCTTATAAGCATCCCTTCGATGAATTGGTGCGGGTTTCCCTCCATGAGCATACGGTCCTTGAAAGTTCCGGGTTCCAGCTCATCGGCATTAGCAATTAAGTACTTGGGACGCGGCGCGGCCTCACCCATGGGAACAAAACTCCATTTCAGTCCCGTGTTAAACCCTGCGCCGCCGCGGCCCCGCAGGTTTGCATTCTTTACCTGGTCCTGCACTTCTTCAGGCGTCATTCCCCGAACCGCCTTCCTGGCAGCCTGGTACCCGCCCTTCTCTTCATACTCCTTCATGCTCAAAGGCCTTCCGTCAGGCCGCATATTCCCGGTAAGCGGACGTTCCATCACCCTTGCCCCTCGCCATAGTTGTTCAGGATCTTATCAATAAGCGCCTGGCTTACATTGGTGTAAAGCGTGTCATCAATCATTATCGCAGGAGCTCCATCACACGCGCCGAGGCAGGGAACAGGCAGCAGCGTAAACCTGCCATCGGCAGTGGTTTGACCAGGCAGAATTCCCAGCCGTTCCTGCAGGCGGTTAAGTATTTCCTCATATCCCATAACCCAGCAGCTGATTGTTGTGCATATCAGGATTACATGCCTGCCTACCTGCCGGCGGAAAATAAGATTGTAAAAAGTTGCCACGCTGTCCAGTTCATCAGGCGTCATCTCCAGGGCCCCTGCAATATCACGGAGGCTCTCGTCGGAAATCCATCCGCGATAACGCTGAACAATCTTCAGGGCCTCGACGCAGGCAGCCCTTTTCGTGCCAGCATCGCCGTATTTGGCGAGTTCCCCTTCAATCTCCTCTAATTCCTTTTCAGTCAACATAAAACTCCAAAAAATAGGCAAAGGTAGAAAGGCAGGCAAAGGTATAGGTATAGGTATAGGTAAGGTAAAGTCTCTATTTTCCCCTTAACCTCTGCCAATCCTTTCTCTACCTCTACCTCTACCTCTACCTCTACCTCTACCTTTACCTGTCTTTTATTCATCTGTCCACATCCCCCAGGATAAAATCAATGCTCCCTATAATTGCTATAAGGTCCGCAATCTCAAGACCGCGCGTCATCACCGGTACCATCTGCAAGTGAGCGAACGAGGGGGTGCGGATACGCGTGCGGTATGACATCGTACTTCCGTCACTGATAAGATAATAAGTAGTATTTCCTTTTGCGCCTTCTATGCCGAACGCCGCCTCACCCGCGGGGATAACAGGCCCCCAACTCACATTTAGAAAGTGCGTAATAAGTGTTTCAATATCATGCATAGTGTGTTCTTTAAGCGGCGGAGTTGCCAGAGGATGATTCGATTTGTATGGGCCCGGCGGCATATGTTCCAGACATTGCCAGATAATTCTCAGGCTCTGGCGCATTTCCTCAACACGCACTGCAGCCCTGTCATAGCTATCTCCATTGACACCGGTAGGCACACTGAATTCAAATTGTTCGTATCCTGAGTAAGGCCTTTTCTTCCTGTAATCCCATTCAATGCCGCAGGCCCGGAGGTTTGGGCCGGTGGCGCCCAAATCAATTGCTTCAGCGCGCGTGAGAGCGCCGACATTTTTAGTACGCGCTTTTATAATGCTGTTCTCCATGACCAGAGTATCGTACTCATCCAGCCTCGCAGGCATATACCTGATAAAATCACGCATCAGAGTGTCCCAGCCTTCAGGAAGGTCCTGTGCCACTCCGCCTATCCTGAACCAGCCCGGATGCATGCGACCTCCGCAAATGGCCTGAATAATGTCAAAGGCACGTTCGCGGTCATTGAACATATAAAAAACAGGTGAAAGCTGTCCAAGGTCCTGTGCAAAAGTAGCATACCAGACCAGATGGCTTATAATACGGAACAGTTCGGCAGTCATAATACGTATTACCTTTGCCCTGTCAGGGACCTCGATGCCGGCAAGTTTTTCGACTGCCATGACATAGGGAAAGTTGTTCAAAACCCCAGCCATGTAATCAACGCGGTCCGTGTAGGGGATGAATGTATGCCATGACTGCCGCTCTCCCATTTTTTCCTGCCCGCGATGGTGAAACCCTATGTCCAGCACTGCATCAACAATCTCCTCTCCTTCGAGGGCAAGAATGATGCGGAGTACGCCGTGAGTTGCAGCATGGTGGGGACCCAGGTTTAGATACATATAATCCCTGTCACGACCGGTTTCGCACAGACCACAGTCTTCGGGTCTGAATTTCAGGGCCTGTTCTTCGGCTTCATCTCTTTTCACCGACATGTGAAAAGGACCCATTTCGGTGCGGCGAGCCGGATGTTCCTTGCGCAGCGGGTGCCCCTTCCATAGCTGGGGCATCAGGATCCTGCGAAGGTTGGGATGGCCCGCGACAGTTATCCCGAACATGTCCCACATTTCGCGCTCATACCAGTTGGCTGACGGCCAGACATCGGTAATTGTCGCAATGTCGGGATATTCTCCCCTGAGCGCCACCTTGATCCTGAGGTCCTCATTACGCTCATGTGAGAGCAACTGGTAAACCACTGTAAAGTCACTTTCCGGTTGACCCTGTCTGTGTTCCCGTTCACGTTCATCTATTGCGGTGAGATCGTAGAGCATACGATAGGGCCGGTCTGCTTCAGTTTTAAGGTACCGGAGCGCATCGTGAACCTTCTCTTTAGGGACCCAAAGCGTGGGCATGCCGTCGCACGTCGTCTGAGATATTACATCATGGCCGCCATACCTGTTTTGCAATTCCCGGATGATGTCAGTGCCGCCGCTACCCATGAAATTTCTCCCGATTACAAAAGACGTATTGTAAAGAATTAACCACAGAGAACACAGAGACCATCAAACCACAGAGGACGCAGAGAAATACTCTCTGCACTCTGAAAGACTTTATGGAGCTTCTTATATATAAGAGTTCCTCTGTGGTACATTTGTAGTTCCATTTCTTATACTCTTCTTGTAGTTTAAACCTTATCAGGTGAAGGTAATACAGTTGCTCGTTGCCTTGCGTCCCTTTTAAGGTCACGCATTACAGGCATTTCTGTCTGCTCGACCCCTTGCGGTCCTACTACCCAGCTTAATGGCCGCCGTTCCTTGCCTACCGCATCCCTGAGCAGAAGCAGCCCTTCCATAAATGCTTCAGGGCGGGGCGGACAGCCGGGTATATATACGTCCACAGGAAGAAATGAATCCACGCCCTGCACCACGCTGTAAATATCAAACATGCCCCCCGAATTTGCGCACGATCCCATAGAGATCACCCATCTGGGCAGCATCATTTGCTGGTAAAGCCTTTCTACAATCGGAGCAGCTTTTATAAAAACCGTCCCGGCTATGACGATCAGGTCCGCTTCTCTCGGCGTGCCGCGAAGCACCTCGGCGCCGAACCTGGCGATATCGTATTTGCTCGTGAGGCTTGTCGCCATTTCGACAAAACAGCAGGAAAGACCAAAGTTGAAAGGCCAGATCGAGTTCTTCCTGCCCCAGGCAAGAAGATCCTGAAGACGGGCAAAGATGAGGTTGCCCCTGACTGCGTCTGCTACCGGGTCTGTGCCGGGTCTTCCGGTCTCGTCCGGCTTATGTAATGACCATTGCGTAGTGCTTATGATATGCCTCCTTCAAAAATTGACCTCTTTTTTTATGTATCTATCCCTTGCACCCCAATCCAACGCCCCAGTGCGCCAGAGATAGACCAGTCCGGCCATCAGGATGCCTATAAAGATCAACACCTCCAGGTAACCTGCCCACCCGGACTCACGAATCGAAACAGCCCAGGCATAGATAAAGACAGCTTCGAGATCAAAAATTACAAAGAACATTGCCACAAGGTAGAACTTGACATCAAAACGGACACGTGCAGAGCCGGTCGGCACAATGCCTGACTCGTAGGGCTCGCCGGTCATCCGCTCCTTGTGCTTCTGACCCAGCAGGTAGGACATCCCGAGCATCGATGCTATGAGTACGACGACAGCGCCTAAATATACGGCGAGAGGCCAGAAAGAAAAAGCTGCTGCTGAATAACTGCTCACCTCGAGCCGCCTCTTGTGCGGCCTTTCTTTCGTCTACCCGGATCGTCCGGCTTCTCTTTCTCCTTTAAAACAGCATGGCCGCCGAATTCGTTCCGCAGGGCTGCCTGGAGTTTATCAGAAAAAGATTCGGTCTCTCTGGACCGGAATCTCTCGAACAGCGCTATAGCCGTCACAGGCGCGGGAACACCGAGTTCGATAGCCTGTTGCACGGTCCATCGCCCTTCACCTGAATCAACAACATAGCCTTTAACACCGGAAAGATCTTCGTCCTTTTTGAAAGCATCTTCCACGAGTTCCAGGAGCCACGACCTGACAACACTGCCGCGGTTCCATAAATGGGCGACTTTCTGAAGATTGAGACCTGCATTATAAGGCGAGGCATGTAAAATCTGGAAACCTTCGCCGTAAGCGGCCATAAGACCGTACTCGATGCCATTATGCACCATTTTTACAAAATGCCCGGCGCCAACAGGACCGCAGTAGAGATAGCCATCTTTCGGCGCCAACGTTTTCAAAATCGGTTCTATGTGCTTAAAGTCTTTTCTGTCTCCACCTGCCATAAGACTGTAACCCTCTTTTAGTCCCCATATGCCACCGCTGACCCCGATATCCATGTACCTTATCCCACGCTCCCCGAGTTGCTGCGCGTGCATTATATCGTCCTTATAAAAGCTGTTACCGCCATCCACAACAAGGTCTCCATCTCCCAACACATCTTTCAGATGTTCAATGGCATCGTCAACAGGCTTGCCTGCCGGAATCATCAGCCACACTGCCCGGGGTCGTTTCAGAAGCCCGGCCAACTCCTCAGGTGATGATGCAGCCCTGGCACCCGGCGCTCCTCGCACAGCCTCTTTAGCTTTTTCAGCAGACTGGTCGTACACAACAACCGAATGCCTGCCCTTGAGCAGGCGTTTAACCATATTCATTCCCATTTTCCCAAGCCCAATCATGCCTATTTGCATAGAATCTCCTTAAAAAAAGGTTATGGGTTATGGGTTATAGGTCATTGGGAAAGAAACCCATAATGACGTACCTATTACCCATAACCTATTGCCTATTGCTCTTATTTTATATTCTTCTTTATCCTTATCCCTCCCTGGAGAAGAAGTATGAGAACATATATGAATATAATTAAAATAAAGAAATGGCGCGGCGTCATGCCGGGATTGATGATCTGGGCCCGTTCCACGCCGTTTATGCTCATGATATATGCCTCGATATTAGCAATCTCCTGCTGGGTAAGCGTATTTGTATCGCCGAAGGCCAACATGCTGAGCGAAGGCCGGCTTCCGGAAGGTACCGAACCATGCTGTATATACCGGTCTATGTTCGCCGCAAATGTCTTAGGGTCGCCGCTGTATAATTCACGGTCCACAGGATTGAGCCGTGGGACATTACCCTGAACAGAACCCGGGTTCGACATGCCGAGGGTCCCCTTGGGGCCATGACAACTGGAACAATAATTTTTAAATAATTCGGCGCCGCGTTCGCTGTTCCCGATCTCGCGAGCAGCCTCTCCAACCATTTTCTCTGAAACCGCTTCCATGGATGCCTGATGTTTCCCACCCACTTGTTGAACATTTTCAAGTTGAGGAGAGAGTTGTTTCGCTGCCGATCCCGCCGCTGCAGCACTGCCCTGCATTGATGCGCTGACTTTGTCCGTACCCGCAAGATATGAAACTAATCTTTCGACCTGAGGACCTGACAGAGAAGTGAATGCAGGCATTATAGTATTGGGATTGTGCGATCTGGGATTTCGTATCTGCTGAACGATCCATGCGCGGCCTTTCCCTTTGAGCGCACCCCTCGACAATACAGGACCTATAGTGCCGCCTGTGCCTTCTACACTGTGGCAAGCGGTGCATCCGCTGGACTGGAATATTTGAATTCCGCTTTCCTTTTGTCCGCCCTCCGCCGGCAGAGCTGATTGCTGCCGGGCCGCCGCCTCGGGCTTTGCAGAACTGCTGACAGTCACCTCGGCGCGGCCGGGACTATAATACCCAATGAGCGTCAGGACAAGGAGCGTTGCGCAAAAAATAAAACCGCAGAGCATTGCAAATGGCCGGCGGAGAGGATTCCTCTCGGGGCTGCGGTCAACAAATGGCAGCATGACAAGGAGCATCACAATGACCGTCGGCACACCCACGGTGCCGACAGGCTCAAGAGGTCCCTGAAAATATTTCAATGACTGGTAAAGGAAGAGAAAATTCCACTCCGGCTTTGGCACATATGAGGTATCCAGCAGATCTACCTTCCCTGCAAACCCCGGCGGTAAAAATACCGAAAGAAAGATGAGCAGGACGAAGATACCAGTCCCCGTGACTATGTCCTTATATGCCTGGTCGGGCCAGAACGGCCCGTTCACTTTTCTCTTCAACGCATCCCACGGGCCTACGGCGCCTGAGGTCCTGAATGCAATAAAATGTATTCCGAACATCCCAAGGAGCGCCAGCGGCAAGACAGAGGTGTGCACAACAAAAAATCGCGAAAGGGTCAACTGCCCCATCTCTTCACCCCCGCGCATAAGACGTTTTACAAAGTCGCCCATTACCGGTACCGTACCGGCCATGCTGGTGCCCACCTCGCCGCCCCAGTAGCCGCTCTGGTCCCAGGGCAACGGAGCGCCCGTCAAACTAAACGCCATAGTGGTCAGTACAAGCAACACCCCTGCAAGCCATACCAGTTCCCGAGGTTTCTTGTATGCTCCCCAGATAAAAGCTCGCAGCATATGGACCACCACCATAACGATCATAAGGTTAGCGCCCCAATAGTGCAACCCGTGTATCAGCCAGCCAAACGGTACTTCGGTCCTCAGGTAGCTGAGGCTGTCGTATGCATGGTCAATGGTCGGCACATAGAAGAATATCTGGAGGATTCCTGTAACTACCTGAATAGCAAAAATTATAAGGATAGCACTGCCCTCAGTGTAGAAAAAACTTGAGCCGCCTGGAATCTCTTCATCCAGCGACAGGCGGAGCAAATTGGAAAGCGGCCACCGCTCATTGATCCACCGGTTAATCCATCCGATCAGGCGTGATTCCATATATATATCCCTCCTCAGGCTATCGGAATTTTCGCAGGAGTCCCTACCTGGAAGCGCTCCCACTTTATGAACAGGTTTCCATTCTCAACTTTTGCCTGTAGCGTATCGAGAGGGCGAGGCGCAGGACCGCCGAGCACTTTGCCGTCAAGGGCAAACACGCTGGCATGGCAGGGACATTCAAACCGCCCTGTCTGCTGGTCCCATTGGTAGTAGCACCCTAAATGGGGGCAAACAGGAGAATAGACAGTTATCTCATCAGGGGAATGCTTTATAACCCAGGCAGCATGCAATACCGTGTCATGTATGTATGCCTCTTTGAGATCGGCCATAAACCGTATATCCACAGGCCTCCCCTCCGGCAGCGAGTTTATTGCTGTCACCTTCAACCACTCGTTTTTTCGCGCTTTGGCCGATGAGCCGACCAGTGAACTTAAAAAAGGGATGCCCGCGATAAAAACATTCACTGCTGCAATAATGCCGAGCAGCCATTTGAGAAAGCGCCGCCGGGTTGTTTCCTCCTGTCCGGCCTCCGGAGTATAGCCATTCTGTTCCATTGCCTCTCCTCCACTTGGTCTGAAGAAATTTCTTAAAAAAAGCTTACCACATTTTTTTGATATGGGCAAATTTTTTAATAAATCTTTTTTCAGTGAGTCATTAATACGCCCATTTCGCAGCATAACGGAGAGGTCTGAATTGCAGTTCCCTTTGCACCTCAAGTTTAACTTTTTGCCCCAATGTGTTAAATTAGAAGCGTTGTTGCCGGGATTCAAATTAGACTAACGTATTCAAAAAAGGAGGCATATCGAATTGTATTCCGAGACGCCATCTTCACACATCACAACTTTGTTTCTTGACATAGGAGGTGTGCTGCTCAACAACGGCTGGGACCGGGGAATGCGGCGGAAGGCTGCTGAGACATTCCGTTTGGATTACGAAGAAATTGACGAGCGCCACCACCTTACCTTCGGCACTTACGAGGAAGGCAAACTTAGCCTGTACGATTATTTATACCAGGTGATATTTTATAAGGAACGCTCTTTTACCAGGGAGGAGTTTACCGCCTTCATGTTCGAACAATCCAGGGCCTTGCCCGATATGATAGATTTAATACGGAAACTGAAGGAACGCTACAATCTCAGGACAGTCGCCGTCAGCAACGAGGGAAGGGAACTCACCATACACCGCATCAACAAATTTGAACTGGATACTTTCATCGATATGTTTATATCATCCTGTTTCGTGCACTTCAGAAAGCCGGATGTGGATATGTACCGCATGGCGCTGGACATTGCAAGAGTGCATCCGTCGAAAGTGGTCTATATAGATGACCGTCAAATATTTGTAGAAGTTGCCAATAGCCTTGATATCCATGGCATTCACCACACAAGTTATCAATCCACTCGCACAGCCCTTGAAGCCTTCGGCCTCGAACTTCCATAATAATGCGTAGAAACATGTTATAATAATTAAATTCAGTCAAGGAACCCGTTGATTTTAAGTGCAAGCCCCCTTAGCTCAGTAGGATAGAGCACAGGTTTCCTAAATCGAATTAAACACTACCCGCAATTCTTTGAATTTCCTTCTAAACCAGCTTAAATACTGGATTTGCGGCCAACTCACTATCTTTCGTAGTGCTTTATGATATGTCTTATTTCTACTACTTTTCCCTTGCATTTAGCACAAATTTAGCACAGTGTCATTTTTTTACAGCTGTTCACCGGCAGCAACATGATATAATCATTTGTAGGTCAAAAGGCAGGAGGTAAAATCGTGAAGCTAAAAATAGTAGTTCATAAGGCCGAAGAAGGAGGATTCTGGGCTGAGGTGCCGGCCCTTGCCGGATGTTTCTCTCAAGGTGAATCAATGGAAGAGTTGACAGCTAATATTCATGAGGCAATTGAGGGCTGGCTGTCCGTAGAACCTGAAAAGATACAGCTTGCCCCGGAGGATGAGGTTCTGGAAATAGCTGTATGAAAAGCATATCGGGCAAAAGGATGTGTAGTGTCCTTGAAACGAAGGGCTGGAAACTCTCAAGGGTGCACGGAAGCCACCACATATTTACAAAAGAAGACCACGACGAAAGAATAAGCGTTCCCGTCCACGGAAATGAAGATTTAAAAGTGGGCATGCTCAGAGCAATTATGAAAGTTGCAGATATCCAGGAGGATGAGCTTTGAAATGTATCCCTCAATATCAAGAAAGCTGAATCCTAAATATGGGAGATTATGGATAAATTCTTTCGTGTCCTCGTGCGTAATCTTTTGAATCCAACAATCTCCGAGATGCAGATATTCGCTGTCAGATTCAAAATTGCGAAGCGTGACTAATATCTTTACATCGTCCTCAATACTCATTATCTTGTGCCTCTTTTATTAACAGAACCGTAAATATAAATACCCAGCAAGCGATCTGTTTGTTGACGCGGGTTTACTTGATGCTTGGTACGACAATGAATCCCTCGTCACGGTCACCGTAAGGCCGGTAGCTGTCCTTGTGGAATGCATCGGCAGTTACGGCGCAGAGAGCGGCATCTACAAAATCAACATTTGGGAGACCGCTGATATCGTAACCTTTACCTTGAAGAGCCACACGGCGCACCGTTGCCTTTGGTTTGGCTGAAACCACCCGACCTGCAAGGGCGCACACAATGGCGTGGGGAAATGTTTCAATACACGCCGAACCTTTCTGCCGCTCACCGTTAAATAGTGGATAGTGCTTCCGCAACACAACATAGAGTTTCTCGCCGTTGAATACCCAATCGTAAAACCCTTTGCCGTGACTTTCAGCGCGTTCACGTGTAGGCGTAGCAAAGCAGAAAATCTTCTCCCCAGCCACTTCAAGTTTCAGTTCAGCAAGGCGTGACGAGCTGGATTTGCTCCACTGGCACGGAGCATCTACGGCTACCACCCTGGCCTGGTGATCAAGACACCAGTCTACAATAGCGGCGGGATCACGATTTGTGGCTTTGTCCAGGAACTTACCGTCGCTTAAGGCTACGGCATGAAAACCCTTTTGTTCACCGCCCACATCGATTCCCACGACTGTTAGGTTCATGGTTCTTTACCCCATACGCGGGCGAGGGTGTCTTGTATTTTCTTCTCGAAGCGTTCAATCAATTCGCGGTTGGCGGCAACCAGCACTTGCTCGGCTTCGATCTCGGCGACAATGGCTTGCTGTGTGACGATGGGTGGAAAGGGGATGGGATAGCTGGCAAGTGATTTCGCGTTAATGTTCGACTGTCCAATCGCACGACTGGCAAACTGTTTTATGCCCTGTTGAAAGCTATCCGAGTTCATAAATGCATTGACGAAGAACGGATCGGCTTTCCCATCCGTGATGGTGAGCCGGATCAGATAGGACGCGAAACAGTAGTCTCCCTCCAAATCAAAGATGCCAGTGCGCCCGACGTGTTCAAAGCTGTTGGTCCGATTGAAAAGAATATCCCCAAAAGCAAGTTGATATTTATTAAATTCTTGCTGCGATATTTCGGCGCACTTCATGTCACCACGATCAATGCATCTCCCACCCACGAGTTCGTTCATGCGGAAAGTCTTGTAACCTGAACCAACAGTATTTAGTGGTACCGACAGTCCATACTGAATTTTCTCGCACACCTCACCCAATTTGATCATCGGCCAGTCAGGGTTGATAGGGACATGGGGGTGGTAGTTGTCAAGGACGGCACGGGCACCGTCAATGACTTTCTGGTAGCCATCGATCTCCGCTACAATATCTTTCTGCACCTCCAGCGGTGGTAGAGGAATTTTGGAGTCGCCTACAAAACCTCTTGGAACACGTTGCAACCCGCCAGTGCCAGTCATTTGGGCGATAGCAGCATCCCTGAACAACGGATGCATCACGCAGAAATAAATCCACTCTGGAAAAACTTGGTCGGTCGGTCGCAAAACATAAAACTCGCTAGAACCAAATCCGACCCCATTTAGCAGACCTCGCGCTATGCCCGCCTTCCCATTCTCGAAGCATGGCGTCACTTTTGCGAGAAGAACATCGTTATCCTCGAAGTAAGTGTAACTGGCTGATACCTCAGAAAGTCGTTTCTCTTCACTGGGTTGAAACACTATACGGTGCTCGTTCAGATTAGCCATCGGGACGAACGAAACACGGGTATCAGGTGGCAAATCGGCCAACTGTGTCTTACGAGGATTGATCGTGCATATGTCGCCGATCCTCACCAACGGAAAAAAGTGACTCTGTGCTGCACCCTCCCGATACCGCTCCCCGCTCAGGTTGTATTCCCCATTAGCGGCGATCTTCTCCTTTGACACAATCAGGCCAAGCGTAGGCTGGCAGGCCTCAACAGATTCGCCAGATCGCAGACAGTTCAGGTATTCGGCTATCTCGACCTGAGCCTGCGGCAGATCGTTTTTGTCAATTTCCCGCCGCTGAGCGCCGAGGCCAAAGCCGTCGTTCTCAACCTTAAAAAAAGCGATAGTGTTGGTCTTCCTGGCCAGCGACTTGTCAAGGATGAGGATCGATGTTTTGACGCCAGAATAGGGATTGAACACCCCTGCAGGTAGTGAGACTACTGCAACAAGGCTCTCCTCCACCAGCATCTTGCGCAGCTGTTTATAGGCGGTCTGGCTCTGGAAGATAATGCCTTCAGGAACAATGATGCCTGCACGACCGCTGGGTGTAAGGTGTTCGGCCATGTAGTCCACAAACAGCACTTCGCTGCGTTTGGATTGCACAGAAAAGCGGTTGTGCGGCTTGATGCCACCTTTCGGCGACATAAACGGCGGATTGGCAAGAATCACATCGGCGTATTCGTTCCATTTGTCCTGGCTGGTTAACGTGTCATACTCGAATATATGCGGGGCAGTGAAGCCGTGCAGATACATGTTCACCAGTGACAGGCGCACCATGTCAGGAGAGATGTCGTAGCCCTTAAAGTTCTGAGCGAGGCGGCCCTTTTCGTCTGGTGTTAAGGTGCTGTTGCCTTGGGCGTCGGTATTGGACTTGAGGATGTGCTTGTAGGATGAGATCAGGAACCCTGCAGTACCGCAGGCCGGATCGAGCACGGTCTCGGTCTTCTTCGGGTCAATCACCTTAACAATGAAATCAATTATGTGGCGCGGGGTGCGGAACTGCCCTGCATCGCCCTGGGAGCCTAATACGGAGAGCAAATACTCAAAGGCGTCGCCCAGCCTCTCGGAGTGGTCGTAGGTGAACTCGTCGATGACTTTGAGGAAGGCTCGCAGGGTCTCCGGGTCACGGTACGGCAGATAGGCGTTTTTGAAGATGTCGCGGAAAAGCAGCGGAATTCCTGGGTTCTCCGGCATTTTGGCGATGGCCTCGGCGTAGAGGTTAAGGGTCTCGTGGCCGCCAAGCCCGGAGCGCATTAGCTTGGCCCAGCCATAGCGGGCAAACTCGTCGGCGAAAAACTTGCGTTTCCCGCCGAATTCTTCGCTCTCGGCGTCCATGTCGTCCATGAACTTGTAGATCAAGGCAATGGTGATCTGCTCGACCTGGCTCTTAGGGTCTGGCACTTTGCCGACGAGGATGTCGCGGGCGGTATCAATGCGGCGTTTAGTGTCAGTGTCGAGCATGGGTCTCCTTTATGTGGCGAACTGGTTCAAGGGTACATAGTCCTTGACATATTCGGGAATCAGGTTGCGATACTTCTCAGGTACGGCGCGAAAATCACGCGTTGAGAATACTGGGTTGGTGGCGAGATCAGTGAAGTTCTTGCTCTCGATGATCTGGCGCACTTGGCTGCTGGTCACATAGGCCTTGAAGTAGGTCTTGATGGCCGGTATAGCTGCAGCTTCTTCCGGCTTGGCGTCGGCTACGAACTTGGCGAACTCCTCTTCCAGCAGTTCGTCCTTGGACTTAAAGCGCGGAATAAGGCCAAATATCTTTTCCAGAATCTCGCGTAGCGTCAGACGGCGGTCCACGGCTGCGGCCTTGCGCAGCTTATCGAGGGTGTAGTACTCTTCGGGTTTGTCAAAGACCTCTTGGTTCACGTAATCTATGACTCGATCCCACTGCCCAGCCTCGACGGCTTTGGCGATAGTCTCATTCTCGCGCACGGTGTCCTCGAATTTCTCGAAGAACATCCTGTCGATCTTCATCCCCTCAAAGCCTATGGTCTCTTCCTTTATCATTGAAAGGATGTCCGTGCCAAGGTGCTCGTAAGTGCCGCCTACCACAACAGGGCCGTCTGGTCCTGGGCCTTCTCCGCCCTTACCCTTCGGCCTGGGGAGCCTCAGCACTTCGTCGTAGTTGAACTCCTCTTCAAAGTATTCACAGTTGGCGAAGAAGTCAAAGAGCTTGAAGGCAGTTTTCTGCGACTGCGAGACGCTATCCTTGAGGCTGTTGTCAAAAAGCTGTTCAAGGAAGTTGTGCTTGCGGGTACCGCGCCCCTTAATCTGGATAAAGTCGGTCGGGGAGAAGATGGGACGAAACAGACCGAGATTGAGGATATCAGTGCAGTCGTAGCCTGTGGTCATCATGCCAACTGTCACACAGACACGCGCCTTGCTGGTCTTATATGCTGGGAGAAAGTTGCCAGAACCCAGCAGGTTATTGTTAGAAAAGTTGATAGTAAACTGCTGAGCGTCGGTAATCTGAGATGTGACCTGCACGGCAAAATCAGACTGGTACTTGCCGGGGAACATGCGGTCAGCCATCTGGTTCAGGATTTGAGCTACCTTGGCCGCGTGTTTCTGGCTTACGGTAAAGACGATGGACTTGCCGATCTCGCCGCTGACCGGATCACGCAGGGCATTCTCCAGGAACGTCTTGCAGAAAAGTTGATTAGTGGCATCGGCGAAGAAACGCTTCTCAAACTCGCGCTGCTTGAACGCCTCCTGCTGGTCTTCGCCGGTATCGTCAGTGAACGAGACAACGAAGCCCTCTTCGGATAGCAGTTCAGTGGTGATCTCGGTACGGGCGTCCACCACAGTTGGGTTGATCAGATACCCCTCTTTCACACCGTCCAACAGAGAATATCTAAAAGTGGGCTGACTGTTCTCGCAGCCGAAAGTACGGTAGGTGTCGAGCAGCAGACGGCGTTCAGCTTCTCGCGGGTCGCGGATGCTTTGGGAAGCCTGGTCAAACCTTTTGAGGTAGTCACGGGGCGTGGCAGTGAGACCCAGCTTGTAGCCAATGAAGTAGTCGAACACAGCGCGGGCGTTACCACCTATGGAGCGGTGTGCTTCGTCTGAAATAACGAGGTCAAAATCGGTCGGCGAGAAGAGCCGCTGGTACTTGTTGTTAAAGAGCAGCGACTGAACCGTCGTTACAACGATTTCCGCCCTCCGCCAGTCGTCGCGAGTCTCCTTATAGATCACTGTCTGAAAATCAGCAGATAGAAGCGCCGTGAAAGCTTTCTTGGCCTGATCCTCCAGTTCGAGGCGATCCACCAGAAACAGCACACGCCGGGCATTGCCGGAACGGAGGAAGAGCTTGATAACGGCGGCGGCAGTGAGTGTCTTGCCGGTGCCGGTGGCCATCTCGAACAGGAAACGATCTTTACCTTCCCTTACAGCCCGCTGCAGGGCGTAAATGGCATTCAACTGATATGGCCGCAAAAAACGAAGTTTATTTGCCTGTATATAGCCGGGTCGTTCGGCCTCGCTGCGCCACGCCGCTTCGGATCGGTAATTCGGGCGTTGGGTCAGCACAATGTAGTCTTCGCCGATCTTGTCTTCGACGAGGCGTTGCGGGTTGGGCGTAACCTTCTGGTATCCGGTCGCCGAGTCCGGCGTGGGGAACGACGTGATAATGTAAGGGTTGCCTCGCTCAAGGTCCCAGAAGTAGTGCAGGTTGCCATTGGAGAGGATCACGAACCGGCAGTTCTGTGACTTAGCGTATTTGCGGGCCTGCTCCTTGCCCACAAGAGGGTTCTTGTCCTCTGATTTGGCCTCGAGTACTATGAGCGGGAAACCTTTGGCGTCGAGTAGAAGGAAGTCGATGAAGCCCTTGCTCGTCTTTTCAAAGTTGTCGCCGAAGGCATCCAGATCAGTTGATTTGATGGTGACGCTTGGCTCAAGTCGGATATTGGCGGGCAGGTTCCCTTCCGAAAAGAAGCGCCAGCCTGCTGCTTCAAGCAGCTTGTTGATCTTTATACGGGCTTTTGCTTCTTTGTTTTCCATTCGATTACTCAGTATAACATCTGAAATAGAATATTATACGACCAATAAGTATGGCTGTAGCAACGTCATAGCATGAATATTAACTGCTTCTATGGATATTTCGGCGTGTTTTTTAATAAAATACTTTTGGTGAAAACATGGATACCCTTCGGGCTTTAATTCCGGATGTCGAAGTTCTTTTAGCACTGGCCCCTGAGGAGCTCGCGCCATACCTTCTCAAGCTTGCTAAAGAAATGGCACAAACACATCCAAGACAAACATTCCTTCCTGATGCGATAACAGATCAAAATGGCTACACTATTAAACGACAAGACGAGGTTTCGGTTGCTATCAAGGAAGCTTGGCAATGGCTACTAATAAACATGCTAATTATTCCTGACATGGGTATAAATGGTAACAATGGGTGGATGGTTCTGAGCCGCCGTGCTGCCAAGATTACGAGTGACCAAGAATTTCATAGCTTCCTTGAAGCCGCAGCTTTTCCTAAAGCGCTGCTACACCCTTCTATTGCCGACAAGGTATGGCTTAATTTAGCACGAGGCGATCTTGAGGATGCCGTGTTTATAGCGTTTAAAGCTGTCGAAGAGGCAGTGCGCCAGGCAGGAAGTTTTGGACCTACCGACATTGGCGTTGCTTTAATGCGGAAAGCGTTTGATAAAACAGATGGCCCTTTGACCAACCTCGAACAGCCCGAGGCAGAACGTGAGGCTCTTGCGCATCTTTTCGCTGGTGCAATAGGTTCATACAAAAATCCTCATTCACATCGCACAGTAAGTATTACCGATCCAAGCGAAGCACAAGAGATCGTCTTGTTCGCGTCACATCTTTTACGCATTGTCGATACTCGCCGAGCTACGATAAGATAAGCTGCCGAGTTCCGTGAATGCAGGGCTGTCTTGTAAATAATCGTTGTCTTTTGAGCGTTTCCCTTCCGGCACCGGCGCTACTCTGATGAGCCACGTAAGGATGTGTCTCAGCCCATCCGGACGGAGTAACGCACGTCACGGAGTCCGGAGAAAACCGCTGACAGATATACGCGCTTTTATGTCTTTGTTGCGATTTTAAACCAATTTTGCTTATGATAGTTTAATTTTTATTTATGGGATCGATATGCAAAAAAGCCGGCTACAAATATGAGCATTACAATTAAAAGAGAAGACATAGGAGCTGAAATAATATCGATCTTAACAAAGGGGATATATCCTGATCCCCGAGATGCGCTACGTGAATATGTTCAGAATGGGGTTGATGCGAATGCCAATGATATAGGAATAAAGATACGGACTGATACGATTGTAATTGAGGACGACGGCTATGGCATGAATAAAGGAACATTGGAAAGAGCGATAAGAATAGGCATTTCAGACAAAAATCCTAGTATTGATGTTGGTTTTAGAGGTATTGGTATTTATAGCTCTTTTCATCTTTGTAATCGCCTGGATATTTATTCAAAAAAACTCAATGGCTCATCCCCACCTCATCTCTTATCGTTTGATTTCTACTCAATGAAAGACGAGTTAAGTCGCCAGCAGTCAGTTCGTTTGGCAGGGAAAATATCACCTGAAAAGTTAATAGACCTCCAAACTTTACTGGAAAGGCATATAACCTTGACTGAATTGAAGCAGAGTGATTACAAGAGGACCGGCACAAGAGTCGAGATGATTGGCCTTGAGCCTAACTTTTTTAAATCACTCTCAAAGTTTGAGGAGGTTTCAAATTATCTTCAACAAGTTGTACCACTTCATTTTAATACCAGCAATTTTAAATGGGCAAAGAAGATTAGGATAAAGTTGCATTCATTTGCAAGCTACACAAAGCGGAGTTCAAGCTAATCAATTTAACTCTGCAGGTTCACAGCAGGAGCGAAAAACTATTTAGACCATATACTGATGACCAGTTTGAAGGATATCTAGAGCCATATTTCAAGGAAGTCAAAGGTAAAGATGCTTTCTTTGGAGTTGCTTGGGGTTGCCTTAATCCTGAAAGGAAGAAAATTAAAGAGAAATCTCTGAGAGGCTTTTTAATCAAAAAACAGGGGTTTGCCATTGGTGAGCGGGCAGATGTCGGTAAATATTTCGGCAGAACGACTTTTTTTGATAGATACATAGGAGAAATAATTGTCGTCAACCCTGATATATTGCCTAATGCTGCCAGAAGCGATTTTGAGTTTTCTCCGTTGAGAACGGTTTTCTATGAAGCGGTAAGTAATATGGCCAGTTTTTACAACAATAAAGCTAATGAATACCAGGAATTTACTAAAGGCGATGACCAATTGGATGATGCCATTAAAAAGCTAAAAGACTTGTTGACGAACACATCATATTATTCTGATCATCCAGAACAGTTAATTGAAATGATTGTCGAAATCAGAAAATACCATTCTCAAATTGAAGGAAGGCTGAAAAGACATTCTTTCAGACCTGAGAGAGTTGAACATGCAGAAAATTTCCTTAAGAGTGCAAGGGCGCTCGAAAAGGAAATTCAACGGTTTATCAATGAGAAGAACAAAAAGGTAAAGACATCAAAGTCAAAAACTCCACCAGAGAGTACGTTATTTGCTCAGATGGGGAAGTTGCCACCGACGATGACGACTTCCACTGAGAAAGAACCAGATAATTTGTTACAAATTTTTGAGGCGCTTGATATACCTGTAAATGAACAAGTGAAGACGGTCCTCGAGTTAATAGATGAGAAATATATACAGGCCCACTCTTTGAATAAACAAGAATATGTTGAGAATCTAAAAAAGTTGAAAACAGACATAGAGGACTTAATCGGCGAAGAATAATGGGTGAATTTAAAGACAATCCATCAAAAAAAATAATACGACTTGGCTGGTGTAAAGAGCTTATTGCTTATATTCACAACTCCTTAAAGTTTAAATTCTTGTATTTCGGACTCCCAGGAATTGACTTATACGATATTGCGGCCTGGTCAGACTATATAGATCAGATCATTGCTTTTCAATGTAGGGATTATCCTAATCCGTCGTCAATAACCCAATCAACTAAAAAAGTAATTGAAATGGAAGCAGGATTGCAAGCATTAGAAAGACAGGGCCTTATTAAGACTTTTAGCTTATACGATGGATATATCGAAGAAGTTATTTTAAGAGGGAGAGATATTAAGGGCAACGTATTTTCACAAAGTGATGTTGTAACAATTTACAATCTCGATTTTTGCAACAATTTAACTGCAGCCTTACAGGTATCTGATGAAAAAGGAAGTGTGCATTATCTCTATAAGTCTCACGCGATAAAAAAGATATTAGAAATTCAGAGAGATATCGCATCGAGCGCTCGACCAAAAAAATTTATTATGTTTTTAACAGTGCATGCATCATATCGAGAAAAAGAAATGCAAATATTTCAAAGTCAGCCGGAATCTCAATATCTGACAGACTATTTCAATAAAATAAGAAGGTTAACCTCTGAAGAGAAGCAAATAAGACTTTTGAAAGCGTATATTTTAGACATTACAAGGCGTTATTTTGCTCATTGTAGTTTTTCCTCTTACCTGTTGCCGCCTATTTCTTACAAAGGCTCAGGCGGCCATAATCTCTTAACATTCACAATTGCCGGCGTATTAGATTCAAATATCAGAACGTATCATATGCAAAAGCCTCAGGAATTCTTAAGAACTCCTTTTCTGGCAGTCAGAAATAATAAATTAACATCACACTACGATGCCTCAATTGAGGACATTCCAATAGCTACTTTTGATCCCGCAGCCTTGCTTAAAAACACTGATCATTTTTCACGTCTATGGCAGTAGTGACTCAGATAGGAATCTCAAAAAATGGCTGATATTCTTCTCGTCGAACCCAATTTTCCTATAGCTGACAAAAGTAAAAACCATTGCAATTTTTTGCCTATTGGCTTGTTAAAAGTTGGAGCTTTTCACAGAAATTCAGGAGACAGCATTTCTCTGCATCGCGGGAATCACCCCGCAAGCAGATATCCGGATGAGATAAAAATAACCTCTCTCTTTACGTACTGGTCCAAGAATGTCTGGGATAGCGTTAATTTTTACAGAGCCCTTTATCCAAAAGCTCAGATTCAAATAGGCGGTATTTATGCATCTCTGATGCCGGGACATGCGCGGCGGTCAGAATGTGATAGCGTCGTAATTGGTCTTTACAAAAAAGGAAAAGCCGAAGAGCATGAACCCGCATATGATTTGGTAAATGTTGATTATCAAATTGTCCATTGTTCGAGAGGCTGTTTCAGAAAATGCAATTTTTGTGGTACATGGAAAATTGAACCGGATGTAAGCTACAAGAAAAGCATCAAACACGAAATCAAAAAAAAGAAAATAGTTTTTTATGACAATAACCTCATTGCAAATCCACATATAAGGGATATCCTTTCTGAAATTGCGGAATATAAATTTCCCGATCAGAGCAGAATCCATTGCGAAAGCCAAAGCGGTTTGGATGGACGAATATTGATGAACGATCCAGAACTTGCCGTTTACCTCAAGAAAGCACGTTTTCAACATCCGCGCATCGCGTGGGATGGCCCTTATGCTCATTGGCCCAAAATTAAAGCGCATATCCAAGTTTTGAAAGATTCGAGATTTCAGTTAGATGATATCTTTATTTTTATGCTCTTTAATCATGATTTGTCGTTTGAAGAAATGCGAGCAAAACTCGACTCCTGCAGAAGATGGAGGATCAGAGTAGTAGATTGTCGATTCAGACCGTTGGATAGTATCGATGATAATTATAGACCCCGTGCCAAAAGCCAAAATGAAGATGAGTATTATATTCATAAGGGCTGGACAGATAGACAAGTCCGAGCTTTTCGGCGAGCAGTGCGAAGACAGAATATTGCCTTAATTCTTGATCTACCAAATGGAAGGTATATAGAAGGGGTAGAAGAGCGTTATATTGCCACTTAATAACATACGGGCAATCCGGTAACCCGGCCAGACACACCGGCATAGCTCGAAACTCTTGTAGAGTTTCGCCCCTTTGGGCTGGTGTCCTTATCGCAACACATCAAGGAAATGCCTAATCTTCCCCCTGGGAACGCATCCAGGGAGCCGACCCCCTGGACCCCGGCCACTCAGTCAATATCATGGGTTATTCCGATTTTCCCCCCTGCAGTAGTGCGCGGCACTGAGGCGGGAGAAAAACCGGGAATAATCCATAACACAATATTTCGGTAAATCCCTTTTCCGCACTCTCCGGTGGACGCTAAGAAAAGGCACGCCACAACTTCCCTCTAATTTTAATTATCACATCAATAATATGGAATAGCAGTACAGGGATAACTACATCTAATAACCATATAGTTATGATGGAGAATACTAAAAACAAAAAAGGATTTTCGATAACAGTTTTTAAGTATTTATATTTTACCCCGGCAAAAAAACAAAAGGTAAAAACTAAAACCGCTAATAGGCAGAACAATATGATCACCCTTCTGGCTGTACTATAGCCGAATATAGTCAGGGTTTCTGTGCTCAGCCTTTTCAGGTTTTCTTTTTTATAGCCCGACCAATACGCAGCTGATGATTTGGAATTATCCAAAGTCCTACCAAAAACACAAACGAGCGTCTTTGTTAAGAACCTCTCAAGAATATCAAGGGTAGAAATCCCCAGTGATAGACTTCTTATTTTAAGCCCGAATTTCAGGCCCTTCAGAAGATGAACTGTATCGCAATGTTCCTTATAAACTTTATCTAATATTGCGAGCCCGCTAACTAACTGTCCGGTATCATCGTAAAATTGGTTATTATTATGATCGTAGAAAAACTCATTTGTGTAATCCAACATAATTGGCTTCGGAGTTAACTTGCTTTTTTCTATCGATTCCTTTGTCGGGCAAGCGTTATCAGAATAATCATAACCAAAATGTGTCGTTGGATATCTAGCATATGGGCCAATCGTGATAGTAATGGGTATTCGAGAAGCTGATTCTTTCTGTTTATTGTCTTCTTCTGGGTGCTCATAAACAACATGGATTATTGCAACTGTGTCAGCTTCTCCATTTTTTAATTTTGGCGGCTTATATCGGATATCAAGCGGATATTTTCTCTGCACACTAAATCCAACCTTGCGATTGTTTAAGGTGATTATCCGCTCGTAAGGTGTATTGCTTCCTATATTGAACACAGTTATCAGTTCTTCTGCCGAGTTAAAGTAGCTGATGCTCATTCTCCGCTAATATTATCATACTGCTCCTTTTTTTACATGCCCCAGGAGAAAAGCATTATCCCCCTTCCCTATCTCCCCCCAGGTGAACGCATCCAGGAGCTACAGGCCCTGGACCCCGGTCACTCAGTCAACTGCAGTTCGACTTGATCGCCTCACTACTGATCATTTCGGTAAATCCCTTTTTCGCACTCTCCGGTGCACGCTAACAAAAGTCACGCCAGAACCCTTCCAGGAACCTGTCATGACTCGCCTACGGCGCCTACCAGGTTTGACGCATCAATTATCAGATTAAATTCCCGCTCGTTCGCTTAAAGCGCCTACGGCTGGTCATTCGCTGTCAACTCCAAAGGGAATCTTTGAGACTTCCCCGCTGTCAGGGGTGCTTGGCATTTGTGAAAGCACCCCCGCCACCGGGGGAATGGTTTTAGAGAAAGAAAAAGGAGGACAGGACAATGATAGTCAAGGAGAACACAAAGCAGAAAGTAAACAGCGCCTTTGAGGTATCACGTGTATTATCTGCAATCCTTAACACAGAGAGCGAGATTGACAGAGATAAAGAGCATTTCTGGATAATCGGCGTAAATGCAAAACACGCTATTAAGTTTATCGACCTGGTAAGCCTGGGAACCCTTACAGCAAGCCTGATAAGCCCTCGTGAGGTTTTCAGATTGGCGGTTAATCGCGGAGTTGCAAGCCTCATAGCAGGGCACAATCACCCAAGCGGCGACCCCACCCCCAGCCGTGACGACATAGCAGTTACAGAGCGCTTGAAAAAAGCAGGGGAAATACTTGGTATACAGGTTCTTGACCATGTGATTATCGGCAGCGACGGCCAGTTTATAAGCCTGAAAGAGCAAGGGATTTTATAAGGAGATATGAACATGCCAATTAAAATCCATGTATTCAGGGATTGCGACAGGTGCGGAAAGCCTGTACTTGAGAGAGACGAGACACTATGCATGGTGTGTAAGGCAACAATAAGGGCACAGATCGCCATTGACAGGGCGAAAACATTTCAACACAAACACTGGACTTATGGGAGGACGTAACCATGACGACATTAAACAGAAAATTGCAGAGAGTGACAGCAGCCGCATACAGAGGCCGCAATATCATCATTCAACTTGAGCCACCTTCAATAATCCGGGTGAAAGAGAAAGGCCGGCGCACGTGGTACGAGACAAGCGTAGAGGCAGTATTCAGCATGGCCGGAAAGCAGCATGCAGACAAAATCAGAGCGGAAAGAAAAGAAAAAAGAAATGCATTAAAACTAAACAGGAGGACAAGATAATGAACGTGTACGAGATTATCACAGGGCAGAATTATCGAGAAGTTGGAACAAGGAACAGCGCCCTGGTGTAAGCCCTGGACAGGTGGGGAAATGCCGCGGAACCTGGTAACAGGCAAGGTATACAGAGGTATAAACCTTTTTCTGCTTAATATGGCGAACTATACAAGCCCGTACTGGTTAACATACAACCAATGCAAGGAGAAAGGCGGAACCGTGAAGGCCGGACAGAAAGCGACTCCTATTGTTTACTGGAACATCAAAGAGTATGAGGACGAAGAAACAGGCGACAAGAAAAAAGCCCCCCTACTCCGCTACTACAACGTATTTAATGCCGAACAATGCGAAGGCTTAAACATACCGCAACTCGAACGGGAAGCCCGCGAATTTGCCCCTATAGAAGTTTGCATGATGACCGTTGCAGCAATGCCCAACGCGCCAGAGATCAAGCACAGCGAGCCGAAAGCCTATTATGTGCCGAGCATGGACTATGTTGGAAAAAGCAACCGAAAATTGACCACCTGCGATAACCCAATTTTGACCACCCCGAGCCGGTTAATATTTCGGGATGATATGCGATAAACATCCCCGTGCTTGGTTGTGTTACTATGGCAGGTGAAACCCTCCTTTCGTTTCACCTGCCTACTTATTGATCGACGCGATATGCATTTTTATTCGTACTGGCGTCTCAGTTCCTTTGCTTTCTTCTGGTCATGCCCGATATCAGCCCTTGAAATATCATAAATCCTGATTGGATAGTTGTAACTGCATTCACTGATCAGGATACCGCCTTCATAATCCGTTATCTTCAAGATATCATTGGTATTTCTACATAGGCCGCCGAACCAGGTAGTATTGTCATTAGTGAAATCTACGTTAATCGTTTCCAGTCTGCCTTTTTGGGGATTGTATACTGTTGTTTCCATAAGTTATTTCTCCTTTCCTGTATTTTTTCTTTTTTCCTTAAGACTCTGCTTCAGACGGTAGCTATCCCAGGGGCAGTTAATGATATGGGCTTTATGGGTCAGCCGGTCCAGCAGAGCCGCAGTCATTACCTGATCGCCAAATATCTGGGTCCAGTCGGCAAACCCAAGATTGGTAGTAATCATCACAGACCCTTTCTCGTGTCTTTCCGCCAAGACCTGAAAAAGCAGTTCCGATCCTTCCTTGGTAAAAGGGACATATCCGAGTTCGTCAAGGATAAGCAGATCATAGCGGACATACCTTTGGATAAGACGCTGCAATGTCCTTTCCTGTCTTGCTTCTATAAGTTCATTGACCAGTCCGTAACAGGTGACAAACCGGGTTCTGAAGTTGTTCTTACAGGCTTCTATCCCCAAGGCGGTGGACATATGGGTCTTGCCGGCGCCGGTTTTTCCAAGGAATATGACGTTGCGATGTTCCTTGATATAGTCTTCTCCTGTAAGCTCCCGAAAAAGCCGAAGGTCCAACTCCGGGACGGCTGCAAGATCGAAGGTCTCCAGAGGCTTTATAAGGGGGAACTTTGCCTCTCTGAGGCGACGGTTCAATCTGCTTTCTGATCTGGCCTGCAGTTCAGCGACAGTCAGATTAAGGAGAAACTCGTCATAACCGATCCCGTTTTCCTTGGCTTCCCGTACGAACCCCTCCATGTTGGAAGCCATGGTAGATAGATTCAGTGTCTTTAGATTCTCCTTCAGCTCCATCAATACCCCGGCTTTCATTGGACACCTCCCAACTGAGCATAAACCGATAAATCAGGAGGTGGCAGAGTCGGCCATGACTTTAAGGGGGCGATATACGTGTCGGTGGTGCCAGTGTAAGTGAGAATATGATGCACCCCATCGCTGGTGCTGATGCTGTTTTCTAAGGCCAGCTCAACTGCAGCTTCAATCTCGCTGGCCTTATAATCCCTGTAGAACATGAGAACGGTGATAAAGTCCTTGATCCCGTTTGTTTCGCCCTGTGATCTGCAAAAACGCTCCAAAAGAAAGTTCAGGGACTGAGGCCAGCTCTTCCGCCATTGCTGGATAGGCCTGGCACTATTGAAAGCCAGAGGCCGTTGCTGAATCAGTTCAAGATAATGATCCGGCTTGAGACTCCATTTGTTGTTGCCGTATAACCGCTCATGCGTTGCAAGCTTCTTCGTGCCTGTATATATCTCCACCCGATCAGCATGGAGCAGCACTTTCACTCTGAATCCCGTATACCCGCTTGGTACGGAATATCGGTTCTTGTTCACAATGACTGTGGCATACTTATCGGCACGGCTGCCTGATGTCTGTATATTGCTGAACACAGCTTCAGGAAGTGTAAGAAGATGTTCTTTCTCATCTTCGTATAATTCGTTTACGGTACGATCACGACCAGCCATCTTGTGCTCCCCGTAACTAAAGCACTTCCCAAGAACTTTGTCGTTCAGTTCTTCCAGGCTGTCGGCCTCAGGAATAGGGACCATGTAATTGCGCCGTGCATAGCCGACTATTCCTTCAACACCACCTTTCTCATTGCCGCTGTCGGGATTACAGAAGCGGGCTTCAAAGCTGTAGTAGGCCCTGAATTTACTGAAGCCCTCCTGCTCAATGCGCTCCCTACCGCGCAATACCTTCTGCACCGCTGTCGTCAAATTGTCATAGATGAGTACCGGAAAGATGCCGCCATAGAAGGCAAATGCGTGGATGTGAGCATCGAGAAATGCCTGCTGCCGTTCACAACGATAGAAACGTACAAAGTGCTTGCCGGAATATTTGCTCCGCATGCAGAAAAACTTCAGTCGATGCTCTTCCCCTGCTATGATTGCCGTCGCTGTACCCCAGTCAACTTCTGCTTCATTGCCAGACTCCGGGTTGCATGGGATAAAGGCCTGTGGGCTTTCTATGCCAAAAGTTATCTTGGCAAGTTTCACATAGCGGCGGACAGTGGATTCACACCCTTTATAGCCATGCTCATCCACCAGCCGAGTGTATATCCGGTGCGCCGTATGCCGCTGCTTCTTAGGGTTGTCCTTGTCACTCTTAAGCCAGTTGTCGATAGTCACCATATAATCGCCGAGTGCGGGGAACGGCTGATGGTTCCGTTCCTTGTACCTCCATGGCTCACCGCGTATGGCTTTCTTGATCGTGTTTCGTGCATGGCCCGTCAGTCTTGATAGCTCACTGATGTTTTGACCGTACACCCGATGAGCCGTCCTAACCAATTCATACTGATCCATATTGAGCACTCCTTTCCTCCTCGGCATAAAAATGGGGCGACTTTGAAACTTCGCCCCACCTTATCATGAGGAGGTTTGCTCGGGGTGGTCAATTTTCGGTTATCATTAACCCCTTTTGCTGGTCAATATTAGGTTATCAAAACCACTATGTGAACATGCCAAAGCCGGAGAGCTTTTGCAGCGCAGAGGAATACTACAGTGTACTCTACCACGAATTGACCCACGCGAGCGGCCATCAAAGTAGGCTTAACAGAAAAGGTATCACCGGCCACAACTCATTCGGGACCTCTGACTATGGCAAAGAGGAATTGATAGCAGAAATGGGAGCTGCCTTTTTATGCGGGTTTACCGGCATCGAGAACAAGACCATAGACAACAGCGCGGCATATGTTCAAGGCTGGATAAAGGCCATAAAAGAGGATAAGAAAATAGTTATCACAGCAGCCGCAGCAGCTCAGAAGGCAGCGGACTATATACTGAATAAGCAGGAGGCCGGGGAGTGATCCCCCGTCCCTACCCTATCAGGAGGCACTTATATGGACGACAAAAAGATGATCGAAAAAATTATGGAAGAAGTTAAAGACCCGGAACTACGAGACAAGCTTCTAGGGGCAGTCACGCACGAGCGGCAGGACAAGGCCGACTCCTGGTTAAGTTGCCACGACCCGGGCAATATCTTAAGCAGCATAGGTTTAAAGCCCGACGCTGTTAAAAAGAACGTTGGCCTTGCGAAGCAGATGAATACAGGCGGATGTATTTTTTTTGTTTGCCTTGGCGCTGCAATGATTATATGGGGAGACAACCTGTTTGGATATTTATTTGTTCTAATGTCCGGGCTTATATATTTCTTGAATCGCAAATTTTACGGCAACCTCGCAGATTGACGGCGGAAGGAGGCCGGGGAGTAATCCCCGCGCATCCTTCTGCTATAATAATTCAGCAGGAAGGATACATGGACCCCATGATATTTTTGATTATCGTAATTGCAGCTATTTGGGCCATTGGTCAGATTATGGCTAAACGCCTCGAAAACCATCTCAAAAAATACGGTATGCCGCAAGGACTCGCGTATTATCATGGAGTATCAGGAGGCAGCGACTACAGACCAATCCATAGCAGCTCAGGCATGACGACAGATACGGTGGATATCGAATATAGCCCGACTATGAGAGATACCAGCGGTGATATTTTTTATGATCCTTCCTATAGCTCCTTCCCCTGCAATGTCTACCACCACGACGACTCAAGCTCCAGCATGACAGATAGCGGGAGTGATATGATATTCAGCCCTGTTTACAGCTCCCTGGAGGGCAATATTTACAACCATGACGACTAAAATACCAATGATGCAAGGGAAACTAAAATGTGGGCAATACTGATATACGTTACGATATTTTTACTGTTTTTCAGGTTTTGCATCAAGCCACTACAACACAAATATACCAAGAAGCCAGATGAAGGCAAAGAATTATTAACGGATATAGATCCTTACAGACTTAACAACGACGACGCTGTAAATAGCGCCGACATCATAACTAACCCCATCTATAGATTGACACAATAACTTGGTTCTATTTGGTATAATTCCTTTAGGAAATATAAGTATGGGGAAATACAACAAACTGCTGGTTAAAATTATGCAGGGGGTGTCAGATTCAAATATCCCCTTTTCTGAGTTGTGCCGGCTGTTAAGGAAACTTGATTTTGCGGAGAGGATTCGGGGCGGTCATCATATTTTTACAAGAAAGGATGTTGATGAAATCCTAAATTTGCAGCCCAAGGGTTCCAAGGCGAAGTCCTATCAGGTAAAACAAATCAGAAACCTAATTTTCAAGTACAGGTTAGAATTGGAGGGAAACCATGAAAAGTAGATACGAGATAATAATTTATTGGAGTGCCGAGGATCGGTCATATATTGCAGAAGTTCCAGAATTGCCAGGTTGTATGGCCGATGGAAAGACATATCAGGAGGCCCTTTCAAACGTTGAAATTATTATACAGGAGTGGATTGAGACCGCAACAGAACTTAAGCGACCAGTCCCTCAACCTAAAGGAAAGCTGATGTATGCGTAGTCGAGATATGATTTTTACAGAGAGAGGTCTATAAAATGGCTAAGATCAGACCAACAGCAAAAGAGATAGAGGCCTTCCTAAAAAAAGAAAGCTTAAAGAAAGTGACCGAAGAGGACAAAAAGACCGACTGGTATAAGTTCGCTAGTAAAAAGCCGTCCTGCTTGAAAAGCAAGGTGGTACACAAAAGAGCAGTATAGCGCCCTACCGCAACACGGTTCTGATATTCCGGCCGTCATATAGAGAAACAAGAAAATACAGCTTACACTTTGAATAAATAAAACCCTACTAAAAAGGAGACCTCTAAGATGAAAAAAATAGCACTTTTTTTGATTTCCCTTCTGATAATATCAATGAGCCCGGCCGGTATTGCACAGGCATTTGAAGAAGAAGTGCAGTTGAACAGCCCGAAAACACTTACAGTAATAATTCCAAACGACAAGTCTGTCGATCCCAGCATGATAACGCAAATAAAATTTGAACCAGCCGGGAACTGCTGGGCTGGTGCCACTGTAACGAATAATAGCTTTACTGTTGAAACGAGAAGGGGTAATCAATATGTAGGGTCAGGGGTCATATATACCGTGAATTTCAGTGTTGAAAACGGCAACAATAATACCGTTGTGA
Source organism: Nitrospirota bacterium (assembly GCA_963830245.1). Lineage (GTDB taxonomy): Bacteria > Nitrospirota > Thermodesulfovibrionia > Thermodesulfovibrionales > Dissulfurispiraceae > JADFXI01. Next base: position 43,706 of record CAWHNC010000086.1, on the reverse strand, counting down.
AATTCCAGCCAATTAAATATAAAAAATACCAGGAAGAAAAGTTCTTCCGTAATGGCCCGGCAATTCCAGATTTTCCCGTCCAGGACGTTATTGATTACATAGTCAAGCAACCGGTACATTACACTTTGGAAATGGATTCCCCATACAATACGGATGCGGTATACTCTAATTTTGTCAGACTTGTAAAGCAAGCGCACTTTTACGAGGGCGAGCTGGACCCAATAACCGGCAAGACGTTTAAAGACAAATTTGTGATCCCTTATAAAGACAAACAAATATATTTCACGTTAGATATATACCCGTATCAAAGTGGAAGCAAGGTTATGCTGCATTTAGTCGTTCCGGGAACCATTACGTCAGACAATGTAGTAGACTTTGGCGTGATACTGAAAGACCTTAAGGCGCAATTAGAGGATGTGGCAGAAGTGCAGAAACCGAAAGCCAGTACGGCCAAGGGGAGCATCGAGGACAAGCTTGCTGAATTGAAGGCATTGTTGCAGAAAGGAGTTATCACCCAGCAAGAATACGATGCTAAAAGGAAACAATTGATCGATCAGTTGTAAAACCGTAGCAAGCCCCACGCTACGCTTGAGCTAGCTTGGATAAGGATTTAAATGCTTACGCCGGTTGCGATTATTTTCAATTAAGGACAAATGCAACATGTCAATTGAAGAACATATTGTCACTGATGACCCAAAGCCGTTTATTGCAAAGCACTTTGAAAGGATGACCCCATACATCCAGAGTAAGTTATATTCATCGGCTTTGAGTCTTATGGACAATATGAGAAAGCCGGGGAAATTTCCGATACGAATGGAAGAAAGAGAGCATTGTGTATATTTTTATTGTGAGCGGGATATCATTGTGGGCGGCGGAGAAAAAGAACTGATCCTGGAGGAACCGAAAGCGGCGCTGATGGAACCGGGCTGGAATTTGTAGTTGGCACTTTTTGAATCTTTAATCGAGGAACCCACCTTATAGAGCAACCTTCACATACAATGATTACCACAACGAAGCAGATGGAGGTAATCATTGACCAAGCGATGCATGCACTGTGGGCGGTATTTTACGCCTGATAAACGTATAGGCCAAAGGCAGAAAGTCTGTAAGAGGGAGCAATGCAAGCGGGCAAGAAAGAAGCAGGCCCAGCAGCAGTGGCAGCAAAATAATCCCACCTATTTCGATAACCTCTATCTCGACTATGTAAAACCCTGGCGGCAGCGGCGCAAAGAGTTGCGTGCATCTTCCTTGGCGAGACAAGTGATAAAAGACGAGATACCCGCTTCAAAACCTTTACAGCAGCTGGTTCTGTTGATACCGGGTGAAACTCTGGGGATGATAAAAGACGAGATACGGCTGCGAAGGCTTGATAGTCATACGTTTGCCGCGTATGGGCCATGATAAAAGACGAAATGGATTTGGAATCAGTGCTGCAGTAAACTGGGTCATCACATCAGGAAAGGAGATGACACGACAATGCAAGAATCGTTTCAAAACCGGGCGCGGCACCTGTATCAGGTTGAAGGGTTGAGTTTGAATCAGGTGGCGGAGAAACTGGGAATATCGAGAAAAAAGGTTACCCGCCTCATTAGACAAGACAATCTCAGGAGAAGGTCCTCAGGAAACATCATAGCTCCCTATGAGCGGTTAATTCAGCAGTGGTACACAGAATATCCTTTTCTACAGGCCATACAGGTACTGCAACGTTTGAAGGACTACGGTTATGAGGGAGGTTATACGGCAGTGAAGGATTACACACTTTCGTTAAGGAAAAAGCGAAAGGGCAACTCCTTCCATGCGCTGGAGTTTCTGCCTGGGGAAGAAGCCCAGGTTGATTGGATGCAGCGGAGCATGCCTTTCGGAGTAGTCTACGGGTTCGTCTACATCATGTCCTATTCGCGGTACCTTTACGCTCACTTCTATCTGAGGAGTTCCATGGAGTTCTTTCTGGACGGCCATATTGAGGCCTTCAACGAAATAAGAGGGGTCCCCAACAGGCATACATATGACAATCTGAAGTCAGTAGTTATAAAAAGAAAGCCGGATGTAACTTACAATGCACGTTTTTTGGACTTCGCCAGGCATTATGGCTTTTCGATTCGTGCCTGCAATCCCGGCAAGCCAAATGAGAAAGGCAGGGTTGAGCGGGTTATCAGAGACATTGAGAGCTTCCTTGTAGTTAATACTTTCGCCGACATCGACGATCTTAACAAAAGATTCGGCCTCTGGCGCATACAAAGAAACAGCAGGGTTCACCGATCCACAGGGACACTTCCTGTGGAGGCATTAAAGCAGGAGAGACTAATAGCGCTTCCCCAAATCCATTACCTGCCTTACAGACAGGCCCCGGCAGCTATCAACAAGACATGCTTTGTGGAGTTTGACACCAACCGCTACTCGGTGCCATCGCAGTACGGAGATGTGCCCTGCGACATCTTTGCTTATCCTCAGTACATAGAAATAGCTGTGCAGGGCAGAAAAGTAGCCACTCACAAACGGGTATTTGACAGGAAACAAAAGATAGAACATCCTTCTCACCGCGAGAAACTGCTCAATACAACTCCCCACTTCAAATATCAAAGGATGTACCAACTTCTAAAGTCTATGGATAAAAGCATTGAGCACTTCCTTATACGAGCCGAACAGGAGAGACAGGATCCTCTTGAGGTTTCCTACCAACTGTTCAAACTCCTCAAAGGCACAGCCAAAGAGACGCTGATTTCAGCGGTCAAGTCGGCAAACAGCATCGACACCTACAGAGTGTCATATATCCAGGGGCTGCTTAGTCCAGCCGGGTATCAGGACAATCCGGTGCATCCGCAGAACGCGGGACTGCTGCATATCACCTATGAAGGGAGGCAATTGAGCGATTATGATCAACTTATATGAATTATGGCGGCGGTTCAGACTACTGACTGATCCCGAGCAGCTTTCAGAGGAAGAAAAGAAGTTCATGCTTAAATTCCTCATTGAAGAATCTCACCGGAAAGAGCAGAAGAAAATCCAGTATCTCATGAAAAAGTCCGGCATCAAAAGGATAAAGCTGCTGGATGACTTCGACTGGAAATATAACCCTAAAGTGCCGAGGGACAAGATCATGGAGTTCATGAACACGCAGTGGCTCACGAAACCCGGCAACCTCGTACTCATAGGTCCTGCCGGGGTAGGCAAATCCCATATCGCAACAGCACTGTGCCACGATGCTCTCACAAAGGGCCATCAGACTGTCTTTCTTACGCTCTTCGATCTCACTGCCAAAATGGCTAAGGCAAAGAGTGTCTACAGTTTCATAGAATACTATTCACGTGCCAATGTTCTTTGTCTGGATGAGATCGGTTACGTTATCCCGACCAAGGAGCAGGCTGACTGCATCTTCCAGATAATCTCAAAAAGGGCAGAAGTGGGCACAACCATCGTCACTACCAACCTTGTCCCGTCAAACTGGGGAAAGGTATTCGATACCGTTACTGCTTCGGCGATACTTGATCGTCTCAGCATGAACGGAAAGTTCATCACATTCGAAAGGGAGGTCCTATAGAAATAAGCAGTGAGCTGTTTAAAATAATAAAGAAAAGTTACGAATCAGGGTTGCAACTGATTAAAACAACTCGTCTCGATTCCGGGCGTTTGACGCCGGATTGCGCCCTGATCAGCTAAAGCAGACACACGCCGCCGGCACATTCGGTTCCTTTCGAGCGGCACCCACAATCATAGTCGGGATTCATTACTTTTACTATTTCAATGTTAAAAATTATGCTGACCTTTTTGGTATTTATGTAGACCCTGACTATCGGCGTATGGGAATAGCAAAAAAATTAATTGAAAGGGCTCTTTCTTTCCTAATCTTAAAAGAGAAGACGTTTATTACTATTCAGTTGGCTCCAAATCCGGATGGAAATGGACCAAACTATTGCTTGGAAGCTTACACTGAGAAACTAAAGAAACAATATGCAAACCTGTCATTTGAGGTTCTGAAGGGTTAATCTAAGCTCGTTCTCAACAATTAAGATGAAAGTCCCTATAGTAAACCCATTTACGCAGTTGCCCCTTAATGCATATTTAAAATTCTCTGCATTAACTTGCTGACCATGTCAGGGGTTATTCCCCCTTTTTTTAACCGTTCTGAAATTTTCTCTCCTTCTTCAGTATTGAATTCAGATAGTATTTTGATAATCTTTTTTTCTTTAGAGGAAAACGAGTACATTGACTCTTTTTTAACTTCAATTTGTGATTCTCCGAAAAGGGGCTCTATATCGGCGCGTTCAACAGTCCAAGATTGAATTTTTTTGAGCAGTCCTGAGTCAATAGGCCTGGGAGTGAATAAGGGCGGTTTGCAGCCGCTTGCAGCGGCCTTTGCCTCAAGCAGTGTTTGCATTTCTTGGAGGCCGGTAATTTCGCCAACTTTAGTAACGGTCAGTTTCGGGCGAACGATAAAATAATTGTGTTCCCCATCTCGAATTGCAATCGCAATGGTATACAGCCCGCCGCCTAACCCGACACGCGCGAGTTTTCTCCCAAAAACAGGCGGCAGAAGCAGATAAATAAGATCAAGCCGCTGATTCACTTCAGCGAGAAAATAAATCAGATCAAAATTTGGCCCAGACAACGTTTCTGACAACGACATTTTTATGAGATTTTTAGCGTGAAATGGATTTGCGCTGTCTCCCTGTAAAAATTGCGGATTGATGTTAAGCAACGGGGCAATTTTCATCAGCGTTTCACGTGAGAGAGTAGATTTTCCACTCTCAAATCTGGAGAGGGCTACATGCGTTATGTTCGCGGCTGCGGCCACATCAATTTGTTTCACCGATTGTGCCTCACGCGACATTTTAAATAAAACGTTAAGTTGCATAACCATAAATTTATAATAGCACGGGGATTGAGGAGATAACAATATGAAACTATAAAGGTGAAAAAATTAACTTGACATACAAAAGCATAATTAGTACAATGTAACTAGTTTAAGGATTATTGTAACTGTAACCGAACTAGTAGGAGGCAATAATTATGGAGCAGCTAATCGATGTTGCAACCTTAGCTACAATCCTCAAAATTAGTAAGGCCGGTGTTTTTGGGCTCATTCACAAGGGGAAAATACCTGTCATTAAATTGAGCCGTCGCTGTGTTCGTTTTTCTCCGACGGCAATAGCCCAATTCATCCAAAGCAAGAGCTTCCAGGTAACAGAAACTAAATCCGTCCGGCTCGCGCCGACGACAACGAACAAGAAGAACTTACCCTTCCGGAAAAATGGGACAAATAAGCACCGAATCGATTCCATACTCGAAATCGCAAAAAAGGAAGCAGGCGTATGATTTTTTCCTACTACGACTATCGATCCCTTCTGTGGGACAGGAAGACCAAGACATGGGAACCCATAAATAAATAAGTTGAGAGCCGGGGCGAGAAAATAAATGGCAGAACTTCAATGGATAAAACTTAAATTAATTTTTTTTGATGATGAAAAAATCAAAATAATAGAGAGTCTTCCGAACGGCGACTCCCTAATTGTGATCTGGATAAAGCTACTTGTTCAGGCTGGAAAATGCAATGCTGGAGGGTACATTTATCTCACTGAAAGAATCCCTCTCGATATAGAAAGGATTTCTGTCATTTTCAATCGGCCTCTGAGTACCGTTAGGCTGGCGCTGAAAACCTTCCAAAAACTAGGAATGATATCAATTGATCAAGATAATCTCATTAATATAATTGAATGGCAAGCTGAGCAAAGTCTCGATTCTACTGAAAAATGGAGAGAAAAAAGCCGCCTGAGAGTACAAAAATTCAGGGAAAATCAACGTAAACGCATATCATGTAACGTTACAGGTAACGTTACTGTAACGGCTGTAACGCCGGAAGATATAAGAAGTAAAGATATAAATATAAAAGAGAGAGAGAAAGAAAAAGAGGTCTCTCCCTTAAGCGCTGAGGAACATTACCGACGGTGCTACGAAAAGCGCTTCGCCATCCAACCTCGCATCTCGCCCAAGGAAAAGGCTGTTTTGGAAGAGCTAAGTGCTCAAGTAGAGGGGAAGGATCTACTGCAGCTCATATCCCAGTACTTCCGGTCGGAGGATCCGGCTATTACAGAGTCCTCTTATGCAATTTCATTTTTTGCCTCAAGCGGCATTTTCAATAAGCTAAAAGCCAAGCTTGCGTCGCAACGCGCCGATGAGACGGAAAAAGCGGAGCGTAGAGATCTCGAACAAAAAGCCAAGGCCGACCTCGTCGATCCAGACGAACTAAGAAAATATATTCAAGGACTGCAATGAGGGAATTACAGAGGAAGAGGCTATCAAAAAAGTTTTTTATGACCTTAGAAGAGGGCCTGTTCGTTGCAAGCAACTGCGCTAATGAAAATCGTAAGCCGGTATTCGCTGATGAGATATGGCCGCTAAGCATTAGAGGATTACAGTGGCAAATTATCGTTGACCGGCGGACCAACAACAGGCTTTGCAATGTTTTCAAGACAAAATCTGATTTCGAGGAAGATTATTTTGAAACAAAAATAAGCATGATGATGCAGGGGAATTAACAATGGTAACAATCGCACCGCTGAGTTCTGCAGGGGACGCCCGAAATTATCAGGAGAAATCCGATAATTACTACAGCAAAGATGCCGGCAAGTCGTATGGCGAGTGGTTCGGCAAAGGCGCCGAAAAGCTCGGCCTCGCCGGGCGGCCCATGGATTTCGACAAATTCCAGCACGTTCTGGAAGGCAGAGATCCTAATACCGGACAGAGCATTGTCAAAGCTGGCGGGGAAGCGCAGGAACATAGAGTAGGCTGGGACGAAACGTACAGTATGTCAAAAGAGTGGTCTATTTTCTATGCGTCCGGCAATGCCGTAGAGAAGGCATTTGTCGAGTGGGTGCAGTCCTCAGCCGTCAGGGATGTCCTCAATGACGGCCAGGAAAACCTTGTCCAAGCCAGAGTAACAACCGGCGGCAGAACGGAACGAGTGAATACGGGCAATATTGTTGTCGCGTTGTTCAACCACTATTCTGCCCGAGACGTTAACGGTAGGGCATCGCAGGACATCCATACTCACTGCGTGACCCCCAACATCACATTTACCGATCGGGGAGCCAGGGCGATTGCGAATGAAAAGATGATGGACCGTGATTACCTCATTTCGCAATATGAAAATTCGGTCGCATTTTACGGCAGGCAGCCCGATCTCTTTATCCAAAACAAATACGGACACTTGAACGAGCAAGAGCGTCAAGAAATGAGAGGAAAGCTTGGGGAGCACATATCAACATCTCTTTTCCGTCCTGAAAACAGCGTCGGGCAATCCCTATACGCGAGAGTAGACGGGGTTTCAGATGTTGCGCGGGAGGCGACCTCGCCGAGAACCTCACAGATCATGGACCGCGTAGACTCGCTCAGGGAGGAACTTTCGCAGAAGTACCCCGGCAAGCATTTCACGGACGGCGAGTTGCGGCAGATAGCAAACCTCGATACCAGGGCACCCAAAACCACCGTGCATAGTCAGGATCGCATTGAGCACGACATGCGAGAGATGTGTGTCGCTCAAGGTACTAGCCTCGATGCCGAGAACCGAGGAATACGGCGGGCAGGGCTTGAGAGGCACGAATATAATCAGACACGGCAAGAGCCAAAGCCGAGCGAATATGACCTTTTACGAGAGGCAGCGGCCAATATAAGAGAGCCCCGTCCCGTTTTCAGCCGCGAGGATCTTTTGAAGGCCGCAGCGGTACTCAGTCGGGGTGACGTGTCGCTCAGTCAGCTCAGCGAGGGTTTTAAGGAGCTGCAGAAAGACGGCGAGCTGATAAAGTCGAAAGGTCATGACAATATTTACATGACCAAAGAGACTGTTCAGGAGGAACGCGAAAATAATCAGCGCCTCCTGAGTGGGCGCGGAGCTGTGCAGGCCATCGGCACCAGCGAGGACGTGAACAAGTATCTAACCGAGAAATGCGGTCATTTGAACATGCAGCAACAGGCAGCAGTCCGTCTCGTGCTCACAACTGACCATCGTTACGTGGCTATCAACGGTGTTGCCGGTGCGGGCAAAAGCACCCTCGTAAACGCGATACGAGGCTATGTAGAGCAAAAAGGCATCGAGATATATGGAACGAGCCACATGGCCACGGCAGCGAAGCAATTAGAGGCTAAGGGCGGCGTAGCATCGCAAACCCTCGACAGTCTCGTGTACCGCGATGCGGGTAAGCCCGGACTGGGGATTGTGGACGAAATGACGATGCTAAGCACGATACAGATGCGAGATTACTTGAGGACCGTGGACGCTCAGCCGGAAGGACGGGCGGTGTTTATCGGCGACATCAAACAGCTGTCAGGACCAAGTGCCGGCAGGCCAGCTGCCTATGCCATGGAGAACAAACTGATCGACACGGCAATAATTGATATCAGTCACCGCCAACAGACTCCCCACACACAGGAGATCGCTGGCTGCCTCCATAAGGGAGACGTGAAACGAGCTTTTGAGGCAATCGAGAAACATCGGGACGCACATGATACCTTACGGACAGTCTCAGCCGACCGGCAGCAGGCGTATAAAGAAGTTGCAGCTGCATACATGGAAAAGGGAAAACTCGGGGATACAGCTGTTTATACCCCTCGGCATATCGACCGCGAGGGCATTAACAGCGCGATCCGGGAAGCGAGAAAGGCCAGTGGAGAGATCGCCCAGGGCGTGATAATTGAAGTACGTCAGCCCAACGACTTGATGGGTGTGCAAAAGAACTATGCAGGCAATTACTCACAGGGAGACCATGGCTACTTCCGGGACAAGTGGAACGGGTTTAGGCCTGGGGAAGCTGTAAACATCAGAGGCGTAAATATCCAGAATAATACAATCTCGATATCCAGACTCGATGGCAGCTTACAGGACATCGACATGCGAGCAGCGGGTAGGCATTTCTCCAGCTATGCCGTCCGGCAGATCGAATTGAGCCAGGGCGATAAAATCACATGTCTCAAAAACGATTTGAGAGCTAAGGGCGTCGGGGTCGCAAACAAGGAATCAGGAATCGCCGAAAAGATTGATGGCCAAACACTTATTATGATAACCGACAGCGGTCAAACAAAAAACATACCGCTGGATAAATATAACTATATAGGCTACGGCTATTGTTCAACCGTGTATGGCGGCCAAGGCGCTGATGTAAAACAAAGCATATCGTACATGCCAACCGGTTACGGAGACCTGGCCCAAAAACTGGCATCAGACAGCAGCACAATGAAAGAAGCCTTCAACGTTGCCGGCACTCGCATGACCCATGACTATACGCTCATGACCGACAACGTGCAGCATTTGGAAGCCCTGGTTCAACGGGAAACTCTAAAGGAAATGGCTCTAGATTATCTCAAGAATAAAGTCCCAGACAAAGGCCGTCCGGGAATGGAAATACTTAAACGGGAAGTCGGGCAAGTTGAAAAAGCAATAATTGGGAGTCAAGGTATGACCATAGCAAAAGTACAGACCAATCTCATCGGCCAGATGCCCGAAGAAAGGATAAACCGAGCACTATCCATCCTCGAAAGTCGCGGAGAAGTTACGCGCAATGAGGATAAAACCTACAGCTGGAATCGGATTTCTGAAGACCATCAGCGCATCGAAAACGTCCGTCACGCCATTGCGGAATTGCGCGAGGACGGCAGGCGGCATTTCACTACGTCACAGCTGCAAACCGAGCTGAAAGCCATGGACGAAACCATGTCGTCACGACAAATCAAGCAAGCTCTGCACGAGCTTGTCGGGCGCGGTGAAATCACGACCAAGGATCGCGACGACGGTAAATCATTTTATCGGATCGAAGATAAAAGCACAGGCCCCGGACAAGAAATTGAGAAATCCGAAGGTACAAAAATTCAACAAACTGCCAACGGAAATTCGGGAATTGAGCTGGATACAAAACGGGATATGATTGAATCCATCACCAGAGAATATGCGCTCGAAGGCAAGGACTTTACCGCCCGCGATATCGTCGGAAGCGCCGCCGAACTCGGCATCCGGGCGACTGAAACAGATGTGAGCCAGATGCTTGAGCACGGCGTTAAAGACGGAGGGCTCGAAAAAGAAATCGTCAATGCCGAAGGCAACGAAGTGACTTTCTATAAGGATACGCAGAGCGTCCTTCAAGAAATCTCAAATACAGAAACTCAACTTCTGGCTGTCCAGGAACTTGAGAACGGTCAGGGTCAGGAACAGAAATTATCTGAGTTGATAACGGAGAGAATTGAAGAGTTGAAGGCTGGCAAGTTTGAGGAAGCCAAAGTGTTGAATGAAGAAATTGAAAACAGAATCAACCAACTTCCAGCAGATGAAAGGGCAGAAATAACGACAACCGTTGAAGTCAACAAATCGGAAGTTGAACACCATAATGAGCACCGTATAGAGGAAGGGAAAGAGGCTGCTTACGAGTCAGAAAATACAATAGAACATGACGTTAATGATCGTGAGATGCAGATGAGTGAGTAGATAACCAACGGGCAAAAGGCGGTAATTTGGTGAACAGCATGAATGAGTGTTTAAACAAGAAAAAATCGCGGGGAAGCAACATACCTAACGCAATTGCATTGAGCGTTCGGGTGGTACAAACGTATTTCATTTGTGATACGCTTGCGCTTTTTCGGCTTACCTTACAACTGTATTTCATCGTGGTACGCGTAATACGCAGCTGTAATACAAATGCAAATTTTGTCCCCGCAAATTGGCTATTAGAGCTGTTTTTCATACGTATTACGCCACTTCCTCAAATGGTGTCCGACATGTCGGACACCATTTTTTGCAGTTTTGGACAAAAAGGAAGGCTTAAATGACACAAAAGAAAAATAAAAAAGTGTCAGTCAGATTTACTGAAAGTGAATACGAGGAGATGAAGCGACACAGAGGCGATAAAACAACCTCTGCTTATTTGAAAGGCTTGATTGCCAAGAGCAAGGGCGAAGAGATAAAAGAAACAAACAACCTTCTAATCCTATTAAAAGAAATTGCTGAAAACGTCCAAGCTATTAAAAAAAGAGGGGAGCGATAATGTCAAAGCCGCTTTTTACATTTCGGACAATTCTTGTTATAGCTACTTCGATGTTTATGGCTTTTCACACTTCAATTTTCATAGGCCGGATAGAGCCGAATCCAATTTTTGCATGGACCGCAGCGCTGCTTATTGAAGGAATGCTGATCAGTCTTGCACTCATGAAGGCGTGGGCCAGTCGATTACTCCTGATCGCCCTGTTTCTTATTTCGGTAATGTCAGCGTCCATGTCGTATGTCACCAAAAAAGAGGCGGCACTTGAGAGCTTTCTTCAAACCAGGGAGGCCCAGGCGCAGACAGCGCAGGCCATCCAAATGCTTAAGCAAGACCTTACCGAAACCCAAAAACAGTTTGACCTGGGTGATAAATATACCACCAAGACCCTGCAGCGAGAACGGGCAATCAAGGACCGAATCGCCGAGATCGCTTTATCGGCAAAAGGGCAGGCCGGGCAGCTAACCCTATTCAACTCTGCCGTGTTCTTTGTGCTGGTTTTAGTCCTTCAACTTGTCTCGGTCTATACCGCCATGACCCTAAAAAGCAGGATAGACCAAAAAGGGGAAACCCAAAACCAGGCCCAGTCGGTTTCCAGGTTTCCATCCGCAGTTTCCATGGAAACCGCGGAAACCGAAATCACGGAAACATGGAAACCCGATAACGGAAACAATGGAAACACGGAAACTGAACAACCGAAAACCTTTAAGTCTGAAATTCAGGACATTGAAAAATCGGAAGTCGGGCTGGATAAAAACGCCATAGTAGCTTCCATACAAAAACTCAAGAAAGACGGTACTACGTTCGAGGATTTAGCGGGTAGATTCGGGGTGTCGAAAGGGACCCTCTCCAAACTGATTCAGCATCCGCTTTACCCGGTGAGCGATGAAATATTTATGAAAGTGCGTGACGAATTATTAAATGAAAACTCACATATGGAGGGCAATTCATGAAGAAAACAGCAAGTCAATTAAGAGCAGATGCGAAAAAACTGCTGGAGCAGGCGGAGCGCATCGAACAGGCTAAAGCTATCAGGATCGGCAAGCTTGTTCTCCACGCGGCGGAGAACGACTTCAAGAACTTCTCTATTGAGGACCTCAAGTCAGCCGTTAACACAAGCACCCAATGAAATCCAGGGAGGAGGTGATGTAATTATGAGCATAAAATTAGCGGTACAAATTTTCGGGTTTGCAGTGTTTTTGTTCACTATGTTTTTTTTGCCGCGTACTCTATATCTTCTATGGGTCAATCGCAAAAACAACAAAATAATAACCCTCAAAGACGTATTTTCACTGAGAAAAGCAACATGAAAGGAACATCTATAAGACTAAGCGATGAGGACCTCGACAAAATTACAAAGCTTGCCGACAAACGTAATGTCACCTCTGCTGACATAGTCCGTGAAGCGATACGATCATATGGCAAAGAATCCGAAGGCAAGCAAATACTCGAGACGCTTAATGAAATCAAAGCCGGTCTGGTCAATAAAGGTATTGATCAGACTCTCTATATAGTCCAGACGCTTGATCTGGTTGCACGAATATATATCACATTAATGGCTCAAATCAAAAAAAGCCAGGGAGAGGACCACGCCAAAGCGCTCGGACAGAAAGCTCAGACTATGGCCGGGGAACTCATTAAATCAAACAACGTCGATTATACCAAATTTTAGGAGGGCATAATTATGGACTCATTCATCGGGGGAACTATTTCACACAACAAATTAGGAATGCGGATTAGCAGGTTTATGCAGATTTGCATATATTATAGCTTTCCGATTGCTATCGCATCGTTTATATTGATATACATGTACATCCTTCCCCATTATCTTGACGATTCAGCTAAGAACCATGCATGGACATATACCAAAGCATATGCCGCGGTGTTAGTTCGCGGTGGTGGTTTCAAAGTAAGGTATGCCGACTCAATGTATCCTGCGAGTCGAGTCAAGCCGGTCATTGAGGATGACGAGCAGTGGATGGATGACATCCGCCGCACCGGTTATATGTATGCGGCTGCTTTCCTGGCCCCATTCTTTTTGTGTGTAGGCGGCCTTATCATGAACGATCGGCGGGCAACCAGGAAGCTGCTCGCTGATGTGTTTATAGACGGCAGCAGGCGCGAGCCGCCCAAGGCCGTTGCCAAGAAAATACGCAAGGACGGCTTAAGGGGCACCATCAAGATCGGCAATCAGGGGCTTTTCATGCCCGACACCTATGAAAATAAACAAACGCTTGTCGCAGGCTCTACCAGAGTGGGAAAAACCAACTTCCTCAATCAAGTTATCGAAGTCCTGATAAATAAATTTAAGATGTTGATTTATACCATTGAGGGCGACCACATTGAGAAGTTTTACCAGCATGGGCACCATATAATGAACGTTCTCGATGAAAGGTGTTTGCCCTGGGTCGTTTGGAATGATATAAAAACAGAACCAGAGATAACTGCATTCGCTTCTTCGTTAATCCCTTTCAGCATCAGTAAAAACGATGTATTTTGGCAAGACGCGGCACGAGCAGTCATGACCGGGTGCATGTTCTGGCTCTACAAAAAAGGAGCAAAAACAAATGCGGCGATATGGGAACTGCTAACAGAGCCGACAGAAAAAATATTAAATAAGCTTAAAGCAATCCCCCAAGGGGCGCGCGGGGTCAGGTTCATAGAAAAGCCGGGATCCAATCAGTCCCAGGGCGTTATGGCGACTCTTATGCAGTACGCAATGACCTTTGAATATCTCGCCAATATCACCGGAGATTTTTCCATAACCGACTGGCTGCGGGACGAACAGGAAAAGTCCGTTATCTATCTCAGCAGTAACGACGACCTAAAAGACGTTCTCCGTCCTTCTTTAAGTTTGTTTGTCGATTACCTGGGCAAAAAAATGCGGACGAAACTGCTCGAAGATGAATCAAGAAAAATTTATATTTTCCTTGATGAGATAGCTACTCTGCAGCGAATGAACATCGAGGAATTCCTTACACGAGGCGGTAAAATGGGGGCGCGCGTGTTTATCGGAGCCCACAGTAAGTCCGAATTGAATTCCGTCTATGGTCCCGATCTAGCAAACACCATGTTCAGCTGCCTAAACAATACCATAAGTTTCAGGTCTGTCGATAAGGAGATGCAGGTCATTATGCAGGACAGATTCGGCCACGGACAATTCGACGTCAAACACATAAACTACACTACAGGCCATTCTAACTCACGCCATGGCGTCTCCATTGTCACTCATCGAGAGATGAAACAAGCAATCATGGACAGCACCATAGGCAGTTTCAAGGACGGTCAGGCAGGGGTTAAGATCGGTGAATATAGCCCTTGCATAGTGCAATTACCCTTAAAAAGATACCCGCGTCGCGCCGAGAAGTTCAAGCTCAGGGCGGGCCTGGAAATGCATTCCGTCAAGGATAAATTTGAGAACTATCGCGAGACAGCCGAAGAAATCAAGAAAATAACGCCAATACCGGAATGGTACAAAGAGGCACAACCCAAAAGCGAGAAATCGAGTCTCGATCAGAAGCTTCAAATTAAAGAAGAAATGATGGAGAAGGATAACGATCTCGATATGGACAGTTCCGGGATTTTCTAAAAGCGGAGGGATTATGGCACGGGTAAAAGATAAAAAGACATATGGGGCGCTCCGTAAGATAGAAACGTTCTCGAAAAAGGCTAAAAAGGGACAATGAGAGTAGGTCTGAAACCGTGCTATAATACCCGCAGTTCTTTGACAACACGATTTACTGCCAATTCAAAGGATTGCGGGTCCTATAGGAGGATAATCAATTATGGGACATCGCAAAACTGACGGTTTGTTCTTAAGAGGCAAAACATACTGGATGCGCTTTACTGACGGCGGTACCTATTACCGGCGCAGCACCGGGACCGATAATAAGGATACAGCACAGAAAATATTCGATATCCTCAAAGGCAAGATCGCCCTAGGTAAGTGGCATCCGGAAACTCTGCAGGACTCCGAAGAAAAAAAAGAGTATGCTTTTGATGAGCTGATGGAAAAATACCTGGCCGACTACTCCAAAATCAACAAGGCCGAATCGACTTACGACAAAGACAAGGGAATGATTGAGAACCACTTAAAGCCTTTCTTTGGAGGCACCACGATCCACGGCATAACAGCTGCAGAGATTATCGCGTACAAAAATCTGCGGCTGGCGGCAGGTGCGGCTCAGAGTTCTGTAAGGAATGAACTGGCGCTGCTGCGCAATTCATTCAATGTCGCTCTTCAGGAATGGAATTGGACAATTAAAAATCCATTCAATGAAATCAAACTCAGACTTAAGCCGGGCTCCCGGGATCGCTGGTTAACCGCTGAAGAGGAATCTAAGCTTTTTGAGAAGACTGAAGGCAAGCTCCAGGGGAATTTAACCGATATTGTATTGCTTGACCTTCATACGGGGTTGTCTCAGGAAGAGGTGCTCAATTTGCAGTGGCCGCAAATCGACTTTCCGAGAAAGACTCTTACGACAACGAGAAAGAAGACAAAACGGCATGACCTGCCAACTAGAACTATACCTCTTAACAATACCGCGCTTGCACTGCTTCAGCGTCGTTACAAAGTACGCTCGATCAACGGAGACTTTGTCTTTTTCAATGACTTCGGCACAAAGATCGATGCAAATAAGCTAAAAAAAGCATTCAGGAAAACAGCCGGGGATGCCAAGATAGCTGACTTCCACTTCCACGACCTAAGGCACACGTTCGCAACCCGTTTAGTGCAGAAAGGGGTAGACCTCTATAAGGTCAGCAAGTTACTCGGTCATAAGGACATCGCGACGACTCAAAGATATGCACACCACTATCCCGAATCCTTGAGGGATGGGGTGGACATTCTGGACGGCCTTAACTGTCCAAATCAAAACGATTTGAGCACAAAATTAGCACAGCAGGGTTGAGAAACATGTTATAATAATCAAATTAGGTCAAGGAACTCGTTGTTTTTAAAGGTAAGCCCCCTTAGCTCAGTAGGATAGAGCACAGGTTTCCTAAACCTGGGGCCAGAGGTTCGATCCCTCTAGGGGGCACCAAGTTTTTCCCTAAATTTCAATCATTTGCAATTTTGTCGGAATTCCCTGTTTCATCTACTGTGACAGAATTGTGACAAACATCCAGAATCTCCACCCCATCCCTCAAGGATTCAGGATAATGGTGTGCATACCGCTGAGTGGTAGAAATGTCCTTATGCCCTAAAAGTTTCGACACCTTGTAGAGGTCTATCCCTTTTTGTACCAGCCGCGTCGCAAAGGTATGCCTGAGATCATGAAACCTGAAATGCTCAATGCCCGATTCTTTTACAGCCTGCCTGAATGCACCTTTAAGTTTGCTGGCATCATGCTTATTACCGACGCTGTTAAAGAATACATAGGTCTGTGGGGATATTTTCCCATTTTTAACAGGTGCTTGTTACTTTTCTAAAATATTTTTCCCATCGAGAGAGAGCAGCAGCTAAAATTTTGAATCCGTCGCCTATTTCGTCACCGGCCTTATTAAGAACAGCTACTGATAATAATACATCTGCAGTTTTTGAAATATTAAGCTCGATCTCCTGGCCACTATAAGTAATGGAGGAGAGAGCGGTGTGTGGGATTTCATATCGTAATCTGTCTAATTTCGGATAAGAACTCGAACGACTTTTTCTTAAAAGCCCGTGTTTAAGCCTGTTTGCAATGTCAGCGCAGACTTGTAGATTTCGATCCGAATTTACAATGTCTTCTACTTCTTGAGGACTTCGACCGTTTGCCTCGGCAAGCGCCTTAAGATAGTCCTTCAAATGCCAAACCCAAATAAACAAATTGGCTATATCATCTTCTATTTCTTCGAGATTCCTTATATTCTTTAGAATATATGTTGTTTCAAGCCCATCGGGGAAAGTATAACTCCACTGACAGCCAGCGCCCTCTTTTTTTTCGAGTCTTGAGGAGAGCCGCCTTATGCGATCAAATAAGCGATTAATATCCGAGATATGCATTTATCTTTTAATTAATTTTCGAAAAGTTCGATGTATCTAATTCCGGGGATACCTTACTTAATTTCGAAATTGAGGTTCAATTTGGAATTTATTTAAAGCATTTTACAAATGCGCTGTCAAGAAGTTCCGGATCGTTGGTGATCAACGGGAGGTTAAGATGCCTTGCTGTTCCTGCTATAAGTCTGTCGTGCAGTTCAGGAATATCAGTGATTTCAAAGGCCGCTTTGATTATATCTATCGATAGTGGTTCCTCGATGTAATTCATGGAGCCTGAAATTATTTTTTCTATATCAGACACTGAAACGGGGATTCTCTTTTTTTCATACAGGTAGGCGATTTCAAAGATCACTACGGCAGGGATGACAATAATATTTTCCCCTTCATCCGCCATTTTCAGGATCGTGTCAACGGTATCGCTTATAACCTTTACACCATTCAGGAATTTTATGATCGCCTGGGTGTCAATCACATACTTGTTCATGCCTAATTATTGGCCTCGTCCAATAAATGTTTCTGAGAAGCATGATTAAGTTGTTTGAGATCGGTTTCGATGCCTTCATAATCAATAGACTGGCCTTTAAAAAGTCCTCCGATTTTCACAACCTTTTTTTGTTTCTCCGGAAATATGACAAGGACTTCTGCCGTCCCTTCTACTAACGGCTTTTCAATCAGTTCGATTATTCCGTCATGGTAAATAGCTTTTACTGCATTCATAATTTACACCTCCATATCGGATAGATATTAGTTTACCGTTTCCACGATGTAATCGCAAATATGTGAGCAGCCACTATATATTTCACTGTGACTAAATTGTGACAGAATTATGCTTAAAGGACAGAAAATATAGGAAAATAGCGGAGTATATGGACTGGTAAATATTCTTAATTATCAATATCTTGTCTAAATATCCCTGTAGCTCAAGGTAGAAGCCAATTATGCCTTTTTTAATTCCTAAACCTGGGGCCAGAGGTTCGATACCTCTAGGGGGCACCACGTACCACTTTACTACGACTGCATTTCTCTTTTTAAGTCTCCAACAGAAACAGATTCACCGCGTTCAACCGCCACTCTCCAACCAACTATTGGGGCCTTTGATATTCACTGGTGCATTTCATTTGATGGCTACTTTGTTAAAGTCGGATACAGATCCGGGAAAAACCATCCAGCTGCATGGATGGGAAATCCTAGCCTGACCTCTCCTTTGGGAGAATCCGAAACCAGCAAGCCCTCTTCAAGAAGCAGCCCCAGTATATTTCGTCCCGTGCGTTCCTTGAGGCCCGAGGCCTGAATAACATCGCCCCTCGTTAAAACACCTTGTATCAGGACTTCCTGGAGCATTCTGAGCGACTCGATCCGGAGCAACTTTTTTTCCCCTGATGGGCTATGGATTACCCCCCTGTTCCGAAGGTCAATATATGACCTGATTCTCTGCGCGAGTTCTTCAAGCTTCAGAAGGTTATCCATGTATTCTACCTGGTCAAGGCAGACTTCAAGAAAAAACCGGCAAAACCGTAACAGTCCTTCATTCGATAGGTTTCCCCTGCCGTCAAGGTCATTTCGCCGTGCCGCGTCCGCCGAGCTAAGGGCCGCCTTATAATCAACATTTCTGCGCGCAAGCCCTCGGCTCACTGACCAGAGGCTGTAGCCGAGAACCGGAATGCGTTGAAAATATGCCTCAGTGAATAACCGGGCCACGCGACCGTTTCCGTCAAGGAAAGGGTGAATCCACATGAGACGATGATGTGCGGCGGCAGCTGCAACAAGCTTTGTCGCTCCATGATGACGGTCAGGTGCATAAGACCTGCCAAACAGATCAAGATATGCATCCAGGGTATCGCTTCCTGGCGGCACATGGCGCCCTACTTTAACTGTCTCCTTACGCAACTCACCAGGAATAACACGGCTTTTACGCCCCGTCTCTGGATTTTTCACGATTCTGAACGTATCCGGCAGTAGTTGATAGAATTCCCTGTGCACATAACAGAGGAATTCTCGGCTAGAAATATTGAGTTCAGGCTCTTGCTGCAATCTTCCTTCCATATCCCTTTGAACGGTAATATGAGCAACGCTCTCCATCTGGAGACCACGTTTTGCCGGTTCTGTATCGTACTGTTTTTGCATCGCACGCACAATATCATAAGGATGCGTGTTATGACCCTCTATTAAATTAGAATAATAGCTGTTAATGACCCTAAGGAATTCATGCAGCGAATTTAGAGTAACTGGATGTTGCCGGCTACCAAGGGCGGCTGATTTTTGGATTACAGCCAGAGCAAGATCATTAAGCTCCTCGGCTTTTTCGGGATATAAAGGTGTCATTTTCTGAGTTTGCATAGTTACCTGACCTATCATTTGCCGATTTATTTGCCGCTTATTTTATATGGTAACTATATATAAAATTGATAAAATTATCAAGATAGAGGAAATTAAGCGAACTTATTTTGCCGGTTTATTTGCCGATTATATTTATGCCTCAATACAGAAGCTGGGACTTAAGACTTTTGATGCTTTGCATATAGCCTGTGCTATTGAAACCGGATGTGATTATTTCCTGACAACTGACGATTCAGTACTCAAAAAACTTAGCGGATTTGATAAAATAAAAGCATTAAATCCGATTGAGCTTATAAGCATTCTGGAGGAAAAATGAAAACGGATACCGAATAAAAATTCAAGGGACAAAAGCCCTTATAAAAGCTATGGGAGCCGTTGAAGCAGAACGGTATATAGTCACCTCCTCAGGAATATCGCTTAGTTTTTAGTTTACCGCTTTCATTTTCTATTAGCAACAGTCCTATAAGGTCTATTTGGATAAAACATGGATTCCCGCTTACTACCTGCGGGAATGACGGAATTGACACCGTCCCCAACTTTCAGTATTACCCGCCTCGTGGCTTTATTATCGTCAGTATTTTATACTTTAAGCGATAAGTATAGATAAATAGGCTTGGCCGAAAGTCACAATTATTATAACCTTCACACAGGTAAGGACATGATGACATGAAATTGCAGGATAAGATATCACAGTGGTACACAGGCAATGCGCTTAAGTTCGACAAAGCCGCTCTGGAAGAGTCTGTACACAAAGAATTTTTAAAGGCACTCGAAAACCTTGAAGCCAAAACACTCGATGTTTATTACACCGATATTTTCCGTCAGGGCGCAAAAAAAGCCTGGTCCGTCGACCTCTATAGTGACGAAATAAATCGGCAATGCGGCCTGCCATGGACATGGACGATCATGACACAGAAAATTATAGAGGGATCAGGGATCACACCCCGGCCCTGGCTGATCGTTATCAACTCCTGTAGCTTTTCACTCGCGGTCATAGAGAGTATCGTTAATACCTGGGCGATAGAAAAGGGATACAAGTTTAATGTAAGGATTAAAAAACAACGCGGGTAACGATAAATGCAATTGGGGAGGAACGAGTGATTATGGAAAGTTGTTTCAAATAAGGCCCATAAAAAGTGGCGATTTATATGCACCTATGCGAGAAGGGGTATCGGAGGTATGTGTTATAATTAGCTTAAAAGGAGGCGATGATATGACACATACATATACTGCTAAATATACGCAAATCCCATCCGGTTATATGGGGCAACTGATTGAATGGCCTGAAGTTATAACAGAGGGCAGGACAATTGAAAAATGCAGGGCAATGCTTCAGGATGCTTTGGATGAAATGATCAAGGCGTATAAGCAGCAAAAAATAGAAATCCCCATGGGCCGGGTTCTATTTGAACAGATGCCTGCAGAGGTATAGAGTGTCTGTCAAACGCCGCGAACTCGTCAAATATTTTGAAGAAAACGGCTTTTATCTATTGCGGGAAGGCAACAATCATTCAATATTTACAAACAATGACAAGACAATCCCGGTAAAAAGACATTCAACGATTGATAGAATAACAGCCAACGAGTTGTGTAAACAGGCCGGACTCAAGCCAAAATTTTAGGATTCTGCTTTTATTTAGTTGGTTCCATCAACGTCACGTCATACAAATGACGTTGTCTCAATAACTCTGTAACGCCTTTTCTTCTCAACAGTTCTGCCCTGATTATTGATTCTGCTTCTTCAAGAAAATGATCTTTATCTTCGTTGATCAGAATATAGTCATAAGCCCAGGCAAATTGCAACTGCTCCGATACCAGGTCCAATCGCCTCTCTAAATTATCGATCTGAGACCTGCTCTCAATACGCTCAACAAGAGTATTAAGAGATGGCGGCAAGATAAATATGCTGATGACACTCCGATTACTTGACGCACGAATACGGAACATGCCTTTATAGTCTAACTCAGTTATGATATCTTTACAGTCGCTGCCATCAATCAAACGTTTAGGGGAACCATAAAGGGAATCTCCATAAGTCTTGGTATACTCAAAGATTTCACCTGATTCCGTCAATTGTTCAAATTCAGGCTTGTCAATAAAAAAGTAGTCAACGTTCGGCGTTTCACCAGGTCTTGGCGCTCTGGTAGTATAAGTTGAAACACGCTCAATGTTGGTGAACCGGGCGGTGACATAATCTATTAAAGTTTTTTTACCGGCGCCACTTGGTCCACTGACGACAAAGAGTAATGTCTTAACATTTGATGCGCACATTAGAGCTCTCCCACTTACTAATGAATTATGTTCTGCGTGCTTAAAAAATAGAGAGGCAACGGCACAGTGTAAAATCTAATTGTACAAATAAAATCTTTTTCCTGCAATCAATCAAGATATATATTACCTAAAAGATATCTATTTTTCCATATTGAAATTATCCCGGAAGAAAATAAATAGAGCCATACATTATTCCAATTTTCATTGGATAGGCCCGATGTCTAAACGTTTGGCTATCTGCAACCGCAACCAACACGCCGGCACGTTGCCTTATTTCTGTATGGCTCCAAGAAAGTTTCCCTGAGAGGCTTACCCATGCTCTACTGCTGTTTTCACTTCTTCGGGCTCGCCTTCCCAGGGATATCTTATTCCCTTTTTATGATTACAGCATACCTCATTTTTTTTAACTTGTAAAGCTATTAAGATTTTATGGGCAGTGGTATAATATAAAGATTCGGTGTTTGCATGGTTGTTGAATTACAAGACTTACAATATCCCCCCCTTTAACGACAAAAAAACGGCAAAAAAAATGGACCTGCCTTTTGGACATATCCATTTATCTCTATTCTGAAACTTATAATTATTTTATTTCTTTGATTGAGTCGCCGCCGCCGCTACTTTCACGGCAGTGTTTGTTACTGCCTCGTGCGCAGCGCTGAAAGGCTGAGGAGTTGTCGCTGCTGCTGATGCAGCTGTCGTTGTCCCAAAATAACTTTCGACAGTTTTAACATCCAGACCCAACTGGGCGGCAATCACTGAATCGCTTGCTCCCTGTGACTTGAGTTGTTTGGCTTGGCCGTAAGACGAAAGCTTTACAGTGTCCCCTGTTGTTTCAGGTGTCGGCGTTGTTTGTCTTGGTGAATTTATAGCGGTTATGCCTTGCCCTGCTGTTATTGGTATGTTTGCTGGAATTTGCATTGTTTCTCTCCTTTTGCTGTAAAATGACCCCTCTGCTCAACTGAAGCCTATTATCGGTCACTTATGTTATCGGCCATTCATGAGTAAACTTTAGCAGTTAAATCCAGGACAGGCCGTAAAGACATTAACCCACTGCATTTAAAGGTTAATATTTGTGCACTCAACTACCGGCCGAGCAAATATTTCCGGTGCTGGAGATACGCATCTTTTATCGCGATGTAAGGGTCGATGGCCGCTTCTTTAAAATCCTCATACTCACCGATATGCAATGACGTTCTATTGAAATAGTCACCTGCGTTAACCCCTATCATATCCTCAATCGGGGTTATGTAATCGATAGGCGTCAGGTAGCCGTCGCCGACAAGGCCAACCGTATCCCTGATAGTTGAAGGGCCCAAAAAAGGCCAGACAATATACATACCATTTCCTATGCCATACTTTCCGAGTGTCTGGCCCAGGTCCTTCTCCTGAGGCTGAAAGTCGGGGTTCCGTTTCATTATATCCATCAGGCCTCCGAAGCCCATTGAGCTGTTCAGGCTGAAGCGGACAAGTTCTATCCCGGCTGCCTTAGGCTGTCCCTGCAGAAGCGCATTCACAAACCTTACGGGCATTTCAAGATTGCGGAAAAAATTATTTATCCCTGTCCTTGCTACCTCGGGCACCACAGCGTTGTACCCGCTGGCAGCCGGTTTCATGAACCAGAAATACAACTTGTCATTAAATTTGAAAGCAAAACGGTTTAATGACTCAAGGGGATCAGGGATAGTTTCTCCTTCGGAGAGTTGTTCTGTTTCGTTCTCATTATTGACGGCATCCCCCTTTGCTTTCTCATCATTACCCACAAGACCGGTGAACGGCGTCTGCGAATAGGCAGACGTTGCCATTAATAACAAAATGATCATGATCAGCAGAATGCGAAGTTCCTTCAAAGCTGTTCCCCCCCATAATTTTAGTGTTCACCGGCCGGCAGCGTCAGGCAATCAGCAGCCCTATTTTTCCGCTTTCTGCGAGAAATTGTCGGTTTTCTTTTTAAGCATGGCAACCAGGGCGTCAAACCCTTTGTTTTTAATTACGCTCACAAACTGTACGCGAGTAAGAGCAAGCTGGCTGACACCCATAATTTTTATATCCACAATGCGCCACGAGCCATCCACCTTGCGCAGTTGATAGTGGAAATCAACGTGCTCGCCATTAGACTGAATGAGCTTACTGACAACAGTCACAATACCTTGCACCGGTTTTGATTCCGAGACTATTTCAAACCGCTCTCCCGAGTAATCATTAAATTGCCCTGCATATGATGCAATGGTCCATTCAGTGTAAGTCTCCAGAAAGGTTTGTTTCTGTTTCTCAGTAAAGGTCTTCCAGTTGGTCCCGACAGTCGCACTCGCCATAAAGGGAATAGCAAAAGCCTCTTTAATGACTGGCTCCATGAGCTTATAGCGTCCGGTATAGCCGAGTTCACCCGCCCTCTTCATGGATTCCAGCAGGACCGCATTGAAGCCCTTGATGACATCTGCCGGTCCCGGTTGCTCGGCGGCTGCAAAAGAATAACATGCTGCAGAACAGGAAAGGACGACTAAGAGTATCACCCCCAAAATACGTACTTTTGCAGGAAGGCGTTGTGCGTTCAGTGTTGCAAGCTCAGCGAATGGCATTGAATTCCTTTATTAACAGCGTTGCACATTGTGTGTGCTATTATTATAGATTATACTTTAAAAAAATTCTTTTTCAAATACTGAGAAGATAATGAGCAAGAACAAAGACGACGAAATCACGGCGCCAGAGGCGCCTCCGCAAAACCTGGTTCCGGCCCGGCGTTCAACGCGCCTTATAGGGTGGTGGACAGCTCTCATGCAGCGCTATGCTGCAGCGGTCATCACCCTTGTAATAGCAGCCACTGCAGGAGTGCTCTTTTATTCCGTGCAGAATTTCAGGATTAATACTGACTTCAACAGTATGATTTCAGATAAACTGCACTTCCGTAAATTGCAAAAGGATTTTGACAAATCCTTCCCGCAACTCTCCGATACGATTGTTGTCGTCCTCGATGCAGATACCCCGGAACATGCAATGTCGGCGCGGAAGCGACTTTCCTCCCAGTTAAGGAAACAACCGTCTCTTTTCAGGACTGTTTATGAACCTGGAGGGGGAGAGTTTTTCGAAAGAAACGGTCTCCTCTATCTTAGCAGTTCTGATTTGGGACAACTTTCGGATAAGCTTGCCGAGGCCCAACCGTTCCTGGCCTTCCTGTCGCAGGACCTCAGTTCAAGGGGGCTTTTCTCTATTCTGGAAATGGCGCTGACACGAAAAGAGTTAGGCGGCGCCCAGGGCGGCACTTTGAACAAGCTGCTCGACAGGGTTACCAGCGCCTTTGACAGCGTCAATGCAGGGAAGCCCCGACAAATATCGTGGGAGGAGATGATGCTCGGCAGTAAGGAAACAGATTCCCAGCGCCGCCAATTTATCATGGCGCAACCTGTCTTTAAGGAATCGGAATTCTCTCCGGGTGAGACAGCCCTGGAGGCGGTTCATGTGATGGCCCGACAGCTCGACATCGATGAAGCCCACGGGGTAGCTGTTCGCCTTACCGGTGATACGGCGTTTGCCAAGGAGAACATGGATGAAGTGCGAAACAGCACAGGCGCTGCAACAATAGTATCGCTTATCTTGGTGGGAATTGTTCTCTATGTGGGACTTGGGGGCTCCTTACGCCTCGTAGCTGCAAGCCTTGCAACTCTTCTGACCGGACTTATATGGACAACCGGTTTTGCCCTCCTCGCCATCGGCAGTCTTAACCTGATATCTATAACCTTTGCAGTATTGTTCATCGGCCTCGGCATAGATTACTGCATCCAGTTCTGCCTGAGGTACAAAGAGTCGGTCGATTCCGGATGCGGGGACAGGGAAGGCATTATTATTGCCGCCAAAGGTGTGGGCAAGAGCCTCATGCTCAGCTGCATAACCATTGCCATCGGTTTTTATTCATTTGTGCCGACTGCCTATTCCGGCGTAGCCGAGCTCGGCCTCATATCCGGGACCGGTATGTTCATCAGCCTTTTTGCAACGCTTACCCTGCTGCCCGCGTTACTGACTATTGCCCCGGTCAGAAAAAAAGAAAAGCGTGCCTCCCTATCGTTCACTAAAACACTTGTCACGCTCCCATACCGCTATCCGGCGCCAATAACAGGTGCAGCGTTTGTACTTGGAATTATTTCCATAATGATAGTTCCGAAAGTTTTTTTCGACTATAACCCCCTGGATCTTTACCAGGCATCTTCTGAATGCGTGACTACCATCCGCGAGCTTTGCGGGGATGTCAACACCCAACCATGGACCGCCTCTATACTCGTCAGGGGAAAGGAACAGGCGCATGCCCTTGCCGAAGAATTGAGGCGGCTTAAAGAGGTGAAGATGGTCATCGACGTCTCAGACTTTATACCGGACCACCAGACCGAAAAGCTTGGCATTATTTCCGGCACCTCCCTTTTCATGCCGGCGGACCTGGCTAATTCAAAAGTCAAACACCTCAATTATGATCAGAATATGGCGGCCCTGAAAGGCCTTGTAAAAACACTGAAGAAATCGCGACTTGAATCGAGCCGTCGCCTTTATGAATCG
Organism: Nitrospirota bacterium; assembly: GCA_963830245.1. Classification (GTDB taxonomy): domain Bacteria; phylum Nitrospirota; class Thermodesulfovibrionia; order Thermodesulfovibrionales; family Dissulfurispiraceae; genus JADFXI01. The sequence continues at coordinate 17,564 of CAWHNC010000086.1, read as the reverse complement.
ATACGGCGTTTCAGACAGCTCTTTCCCGGACGGGACCAGGGCGCCAGGGCATTTTCAGCTATGGAAAACAGCATGCTGTCCGGCCTTCCCATGTTGTTTGATATGCTTTCGGAATCAATGAAAGCAACAGCTGTTACCCAATCCAGTCTGCCGCGCCAACTCTTGAGCCAATATGTAACACCGGACGGGCGCTATCGCGTCCAGGTATTCCCGGTTGAAGATATCATGCATACTGACTCTCTCAAACGCTTCGTTAAAGCGGTGGGCTCAGTAACACAGGACGCTACCGATTCACCTATCACCATTTATGAATCAGGCAAGGCTGTTATTACATCATTTCAGCAGGCCACTGTCTCGGCAATAATAGTCATCACCATCTTTCTCATTATTGAATTAAGGAGCATTTTTGTGACCGGGCTCATTCTTACTCCTCTGGCTCTGGCGATGCTGATGACCGGCGCGGCGTCTGTTCTGCTGCACATCCCCCTGAATTTTGCAAACGTTATTGTCGTGCCGGTTTTATTGGGCATCGGCGTCCACAGCGGGATTATCTTCATGCTCCGTGCTCAAACAGAACCACCGCAGCACGGCAATATGCTGAAAACAAGCACGGCCCGCGCTATACTGTTCAGTTCAATTACGCTGCTGATCAGTACCGGCAGTCTTTCTTTCTCACTCCACCGCGGGATTTCAAGCATGGGTATATTGCTTAGCATCTGCCTATGCTTTGTTCTGGTCGGAACTCTATTCTTACTGCCGGCCTTGCTTCAACTTTCAAAGCACCGGCGCGCTTCCGGCAGACAAATTGACAGGGAAGGTTCTTAGGGATTTTGAGCTCCTGAATGCTCAGGTTATTTATTCGCAGACCCTTAAATTAAACTTGCAAAAAACAGTGTGTTATAATAAATTATATGATTGTGTCATTTGGCTTGCTTAGCGTTTAATAAGCTGCCCATATGACTTATTTTTATATGGATACTCTCAAATATAAGGAGAAAAATGCGCACACTACTACTGAACCCGCCTTCTTATGGCGGGTTTGACGGCGCTGCAGGGTCCCGATACCAGGCACGCCGTGAGATACGTTCCTTTTGGTACCCGACATGGCTTGCATATCCGGCAGGGCTCATCCCCGAAAGCCGTCTTATAGACGCGCCTCCTGCGGATATGGGAGTTGAAGAGGTTGTTCAGCAGGCGCAAGGGTATGAGCTTATTGTTATAAATACGAGCACGCCGACCCTTGCAAACGATATCGCCATTGCAGAACTACTGAAAGAGCATTACCCGGGCAGCATAATAGGGTTTGTCGGCCCCCTTACTGTAGTCCTTCCCGAGGATACGCTTAAAAGGTCGGCAGCTATTGATTTTGTCACCACTGGAGAATACGATTATGCGTTAGCGGAAATAGCAAAAGGCATTCCCTTTAACCGGGTGGATGGTATTGCATACCGCGAAAACGACAAAATAAACCGAACAAAAGACCGTCCGCCGCTGCAGGACCTGGACGCCCTCCCCTTTGTTACAGATATTTATGCCCGCGACCTTGTGATCGAAGATTATTATAACGGATATTTGAAGCATCCTTACATTTCTTTCTACACCGGCCGTGGTTGCCGGGCACGTTGCACATATTGCCTTTGGCCGCAGACGATTTCAGGTCATGAGTACCGGGTAAGAAGCCCTCAAAATGTCTATGATGAAATGGTCAATGCAAAACGTCTTTTCCCCCAGGCCAAGGAATTTTTCCTGGACGACGACACGTTTACCGATAATCCTTCCCGGGCAGTGGAAATCGCAGGCAAGTTCAGGAAGCTGGACATCACATGGTCATGCAATGCCAGGGCCAATGTTGAGAAAGATACGCTGCGTTCGCTGAAGGAAAGCGGATTGCGGCTGCTTACTGTAGGCGTTGAATCCGGCAACCAGCAAATTTTGAACAATATAAAAAAAGGGACTAAAATCGGACGGATAAGAGAATTTTTCAAAGCTACGAAAGAGCTCGGCATCCTGGTCCACGGCGCCTTTATTTTGGGATTGCCGGGTGAAACTGCAGAGACTATTGAAGAGACCATGCGCTTTGCACTTGAACTGGACCCCTACAGCATACAGGTGTCTCTTGTAGCGCCCTACCCCGGCACGGAATTGTATGCACAGGCGCTGCGCGAGGGCTGGCTTTCTGGCAAAGGAGACCCATTGGTCAGCAATGGCATTCAGAATTCAACCTTGTCATATGCATCGATTTCGAGCGAAGAGTTGTTCGAGTCAGTGGAGCGCTTTTACCGCCGTTTTTACCTGAGACCCCGGCCCATCCTGCGGATCTTGAAAGAAATGCTTCAGGACAAGGATGAATTCAGCAGGCGGATCAGAGAGGGGAGAGAATTTTTCTCTTTTATGGCAAAAAGGAAAGAGGCGGTTTCGTCCTGATGTCCGATATTAATTTTCAGGGGAAAGGCTGTGTGGTTATTGTTGCCGATGACATGGGCAAATCAGCATCGGTCAACCAGGCAATCGCCGAAGCCCATGATAATGGGATACTGACTGCCGCAAGTATTATGGCAGGGGGAGAGGCTTTTGATGAAGCGGTGCAAACCGCTCTTGAGCGCAGCCGGCTCTCCACAGGGCTCCACGTAACACTTTGCGACGGCAAAGCTGTATTGCCCCATGCGGATATTCCGGATATTACGGATCATGACGGTAACTTCATAAAAGATCCTTTCAGTGCCGGACTGCACTATACGAGACCAGGCCTTCTCGGCCAAATAGAGGCTGAAGTGGCCGCTCAGTTCGAGCGCCTGGATAGGGCCGGTATCCGTCCTCACCATGTAGACGGCCATCATCATCTTCATATGCACCCTGTTATTTTCGAAGTGCTTTGCCGGCAGGCCTCCCGGAGAGACATTTGTTGGATCAGGGTACCAAACGAGTCGCTTTCAATGGTCAGGGCCTTTCGTTCACCGTTGCGCGGGTCCCTGCCCTTTGTGGAATGGGCAGTCTTTGGAATGCTCGGGAAATACAACGCCCGGATAGCCCGCAAATACGGGATGCTCAGTGCCGCCCGCGTTTGCGGCCTTTCAGGCAGCGGAAACATTGATGAGCAGTTCTTTCTTGATATTCTGGAACTTACCGGCACGGAGATTAGTGAAATATTCACCCACCCGGATACCGCTACACCTGCCGGCCGACGGGAACTGGCAGCGCTGGTCTCCCCCAGTGTGCATAATCTTATAAAAGAATTACATAAATTGCCGGCCGGGTACAAAGATTTGACCGCGCCAAAAAAAATTTTAAATGCAAAAAGGAGATGTAGTGAAAACATTTATCGTGATATTATTGGCGACCTTGAGTGCCGCAATAGGTGAATCGTTATTAAGCTACGGAATGAAGAGGAACGGGGAGATAAACCTTGCCGTCCCTTCTCAGTGGGGGCAGCTTGTACTGTCGGTAATCCGCAACCCTTATGTGTTGGCCGGAGTAATCTTCCTGGCCGTTTTTTTCTTCCTGTACCTTGCTGCCCTATCCTGGGCCGATCTCAGTTTTGTAATGCCGTTAACAGCTATGTCATATATTTTTGCTGCTCTGCTTGCCAAGTTTGCGCTTAAGGAGGACCTGTCCTGGTTTCGCTGGGCCGGAACTATAGTAATCACCCTGGGCATCATTCTAGTAGCGCTCGATGGCAGGCAGCGCTCGGAAGATAACGGGGTGGCCGTGTTTCAGCAGGGCATAAGCGGAAGCGGAACACACTGTGCCGCAAAGGGAAGGAACTCCTGATGAGCGGGACAATATCGCGACTTCAATTCAGGTCACTGCCTCCAAAACCGGAAGAAGAAAAAAAGCTTCCGGTTTTGACTTCAAAAAGGCTGGCTGAAAAGGTAGGCGAAGCCATACGGAAATGTCATGCGTATTATATAGAGGACCAGCATAAAGACGGGTATTGGCTTTACGAACTGGAATCGAATGTTACCATTACTGCCGAGTATTTAATGATGCTTCATTTCCTTGGCTTGAAAAATCCCACGAGGGACAAAAAAATAGCACAACACATACTAAAAAACCAGAGGATCGACGGCACCTGGGCGATACACTGGGGCGGTGAGGGAGACCTCAGCACAACAGTTGAGGCCTACTTTGCGCTCAAACTTGCCGGCTTTTCAGCCGATGACCTCCCACTGAGAAAAGCCAGGGCTTTCATCATCGAATCAGGGGGCATTGAGGCCTCGAGAGTTTTCACGAAAATCTTCCTCGCCCTTTTTGGAGAATTCGACTGGAAGGCAATTCCATCTATTCCGGTGGAGATAAACCTTTTGCCTGCCTGGTTTCCCATAAATATTTACAATTTTTCGAGTTGGGCGAGATCTACGCTCGTACCGCTCTCTGCAGTCCTCGACCGCAAGCCATCCCGACCCTTGCCGAAGAAAACAGGCGTGCGCGAACTTTATAAAGATCATGGTAAACTTCCGCCGGTTACAACGCAAAAACTATCACGTTTGTCGTGGAAGCGGTTTTTTATCATCCTGGACCACCTGATAAAAGCCTTTGAGGACCTGCCTGTAAGACCGTTCCGGGAAAAGGCGCTGAAAAAAACAGAACAATGGATACACGAGCATCAGGAGTCGAGCGGCGACTGGGGAGGAATCCAGCCCGCAATGGTCAACGCGATACTCGCGCTTTCGGCGTTAGGCTATGGTACAGCATATGAGCCGGTCAAAAAAGGACTTGAGGCCCTTGAAAACTTTACAGTAGAAAAGGCCGATGAGGTGATCCTCCAATCCTGTATATCTCCTGTCTGGGACACGGCCTTGACCGCTCTATCACTCCTGTATTCAGGTCTGGACAGGGACCATCCTGCCATTCACTCTGCCTGTACGTGGCTAGTCTCGAAACAGATCTTCAGCAAGGGCGATTGGAGTGTCAAGAGACCTGACCTTCAGCCGGGGGGCTGGGCCTTTGAATTTGACAATGACTGGTACCCCGATGTGGATGATACCGCCGTTGTATTGATGCTTCTGAACAGGTACACTGATCATTCATCTGTTACACCTGAAAGCCTGCAGTGCGGCCTCCGGTGGATACTTGGGATGCGCGGAAAAGATGGCGGATGGGGCGCCTTTGACGTTGACAATAACCTGGGGATATTAAACCAGCTGCCTTTCGGAGATCTTGAGGCTATGATTGATCCCAGCACACCGGATCTCACCGGAAGAGTACTGGAACTCCTCGGGATAGTCGGGTTTGCGCCATCACACGATATTGTGCTTAAGGCAATACGTTTCCTTAAAAAGAAGCAGGAAGAGGACGGAACATGGTGGGGCAGATGGGGAGTAAATTACATCTATGGCTCCAGTGCGGTGCTTGTCGGCCTCAGCGCCATCGGGGAAGACATGTCAAAACCGTATATACAAAAAACGGTGAAGTGGTTTAAGAGCCATCAGAAGATTGATGGCGGCTGGGGCGAGTGTTGTGAGTCGTATGATAAGGCTCAACTGAAATGCCAGGGCTGGAGCACCCCTTCACAGACAGCGTGGGCCATCCTGGCGCTTATCGCAGCAGGTGAAGGCGCCAGCGAGGAAGTTCACAAAGGCATCAAGTACCTTCTCAACAAACAGCAGCCGGACGGGACCTGGGATAAGGAGTTCTTCACCGGCACCGGATTTCCGAAGTACTTCATGATCAGGTATCACAATTACCGCAACTGTTTCCCTCTTATGGCGCTTGGCAAGTTCAACAAATTGGTCGAGGACAAAGGGGCCGGGAAGTAGTGAGGGTCCTTGTTACCGGCGCAACCGGTTTTATCGGTTTTCATGTTGCCCGTTTTTTAACAGAAAAAGGAATTCGGGTAAAAGCGCTGGTAAGGGGACAAAGCGATACAGCTGCACTGAAAGCCCTGGACATAGAGCTGGTCAATGGCGATATCAGGGACTTTGAATCTGTCTGCCGCGCACTTGACGGATGCCGGCAGTTATACCATATAGCCGCAGATTACAGGCTTTGGGTCCCGGATCCTGCAACTATGTATTCTGTCAATGTTGACGGCACGAGAAATTGCATGGAAGCTGCCCTTAAACTCGGCGTTGAAAAGGTCATCTATACAAGCTCAGTGGGAGTACTCGCTGCGTCATCAAACGGGAAGGTTTCAAATGAAGAAAGCCGGGGTTCCCTGAGTGAAATGGTCGGTCATTACAAACGGTCCAAGTTTATGGCCGAGAATGAGGTCCATTCGTTCATCGGTAAGGGAGTTCCGGCAGTCATTGTTTGTCCTTCGACCCCTATAGGTCCCCAGGACAGGAAACCCACCCCAACAGGACAAACTATTGTTGATTTTCTAAACGGCAGGATCCCGGCATTTCTGGACACGGGATTAAACTTCGTCGATGTCGGGGATGTAGCCGCCGGCCACTGGCTCGCATCAGAAAAAGGAGTAACCGGACAATCATACATTCTGGGGAACAGAAATATCACCCTCAGGGAATTCTTCGAATCCCTGGCCCGCATTACCGGAAGCCGGCCTCCCAAAATCAGACTTCCATATCTGCCGGTACTTTTTGCAGCTTGCATCGACGAAGCCATTTCAACACTGCTGACCCACAGGCCACCGAGAATTCCGCTGACAGGTGTGAGAATGGCCAGAAAATATATGTATTTCGACGCCTCCAGGGCGGTCAGGGAACTGCACCTGCCTCAAAGTCCCGTTGAGCATGCCATGGAACAGGCAATAGAATGGTTTAAAGAAAATAATTATTTAAGGAGATGAATATTAATGCGTTTCCCGGTCAGTTTATACGTATCGCTTACTAAATTTTTTATCAGGAACGCCCTGGCGGGGAGAAAGCGTTTTCCGCTCGTGCTGATGCTTGAGCCTACTCACAGGTGCAATCTCGCCTGTGCAGGATGTGACAGGATTCGCCTGCAAGAGGATGCGCAGTCCCCTGACCTTTCCCTTGAGCAGTGCATCGGGGCTGTTACCGAGGCAGATGCCCCTGTCGTTACTGTAACAGGAGGAGAACCTCTCCTTTACAAGGAACTCATTCCGCTTGTCAGAGAAATCCTGAGAATGAAGAAACACGTATATCTGTGCACCAACGGCCTCCTTACCGAATCCTTTATTGAGAAGTTCGAGCCAAGCCCCAGGCTCACCATCAACTTCCATCTGGACGGATTGGAAAAAACCCATGATGCCATTGCCAACAAAAGCGGGACTTTCAGGAAGGCTATTGAGAATATAAAAAAAGCCAAGCAACTGGGGTTCAGAGTAAGCACAAACACTTCAGTTTACAAAAACTCCGAAGTAAAAGAACTTGAGAGCCTGTTCAAACTGCTCACCGATATCAAAATTGACGGCACATTGATCGCGCCGGCCTTCAGCTATGAGAGCGTTGAAAACAATATCTTCCTGAACAGGGATGAGATACATGAAAAATTCAATCAAATGGCGCCATTCTTTGAGAAGTTCCCGTTTATGACTACACCGCTCTATGTGGACTTGCTGAAGGGCGTGAGGGACATGCAATGCACTCCCTGGGGCAACCCGACACGCAATCCCCTCGGCTGGAAATCGCCATGCTACCTGATTACCGACGCCTACTATGCCTCCTTCAGCGAAATGATGGAGAAGACCCAATGGGACAGTTACGGAACAGGCAAAGACCCAAGATGTAAAAACTGTCTTGTGCACAGCGGGTACGAAGCAACTGTCATGAGGACCTCCTTCTCAAACCCGGGAGACCTCCTGAGACTATTAATCTGGAACTTGCAGCGACATTGATGGCGGACTTTCTCCTGCTGCTCCTGAGCACAATTGCCTTGAGACCGTATGTATTTGTGTTCCTGCTGGTCTATATGCTTGGCTGCTCGCTTCACCTGGGATTAAAAAGGGCGCTGCTTTTCATCATGGCCGGATACGCCATTGCATGGCTGTCTGAATACTCTTCCATTCACAACGGCATCCCGTACGGATACTACTTCTATATTGAGCAGACAAAAGGCAGGGAAATCTGGGTGCTCGGAGTACCACTGATAGATTCTATGAGCTATGTGTTTCTTGCCTATGCAAGCTATTCCATGGCCCTTCTTGTCAGTGCCCCGCTCATGCGCCTGAAGAAAATGCTCTATATTCTTGAAACAAGGGAGATCAGGAATTCATCTGCTGTCAGAATGCTCGGGGCCATCCTCTTCGTTTATCTTGACATCATTATCGATCCTGTTGCACTGAAGGGCAACAAGTGGTTTCTGGGACAGCTTTATGGGTATCCTGAGAGTGGGGCATATTTCGGCGTTCCCATCTCAAATTTCGCGGGCTGGGCAGTGGTAGGATTCCTGATGATCTGGGCCCTGCAAAAAATCGATCATTACTTGTGCCGCTGCGGCACAGCTGACTATACGGGATATCATTATCCGTGGAGACACCTTGTGGGTCCTGTCCTTTATGCCGGGATTCTGGGTTTCAACATCTCTGTAACCTTCGCAATCCGGGATTACATGCTGGGGTGGGTCGATATCTTTATTGTTTTATTGCCGTCAGTGCTGATTTACTGCACAATAAAAACAAAACTTTCCGCCGGGGATGCCGAAAGCGCCCTGAATGCTCATATCCGGGATTTCCCCCTTGCCTCTGTCAAGGGTTCGCTCGCAGCTCCAAGATGAACTTTACTTTCCGAGTATTAAATCCAACCTTCATGTTTCTTGTTTAACATTTGTAACAATGCTGTAACATGTGATTTGTATAATGGGATGGTGTACAATATTCATCGTATGACAGGGGCCTTTCAATTGTCATACGAGTAAAATATAAACCGGGAAGTATTCATACAAAGGATGAAGGAGCGTTTCGATGTCCAACGTGCGCATTAAATGGTCTTTTGAAAGCAGCAGCAACGTCGCCGCCGGCGAAAAAAAAGCCTCTACGCCGGAAAAATATGAAATCGAAGAACTCCTGTCTCAGGACTCTCTTACGGTTCACTACCAACCAATATTTTCATCGAAAGACGGCTCTGTTTTCGGGTATGAAGCCCTCGCAAGAATAAAAGACGACGAAAAGTTAGCTTCGGTTGAAATCAAGCAATTGTTCAGCGTGGCAATGGAATACGGCATTGTCGCTAAACTGGATGTTCGCTGCCGGGAAAACGCCCTGAGAAAGGCTGCGCAGCTTTCCCTGATGGATGCCGGCGCTCTTCTTTTCGTTAACATCTGCCCGGAGGCCCTCCTCCAGGATTTCGACGACGTCTGCAGGATCGACCTTCTCATTAAAGAGTTGGGGTTACAGAAGAACAAGGTAGTTCTTGAAGTGAACGAAGAAAATGCCATCAGCAATTTTGCTTTCTTCCAGAAATCCATTGCTTATTACAAGAAGAACGGCTACAAACTCGCCATCGATAATTTCGGGGCGGGATACGGCGGATTAAAGATGCTATCAGTCATCGAGCCGGATTTTGTGAAGATAGACCGCCACTTCATCTCTAACATCGACAAAGCCATTGTGAAGTTCAACCTCGTGGATGCGGTGACTACCGCATGCCATCGTATGGGCATAAAGGTGGTGGCAGGGGGAGTCGAATCGAAGGAAGAACTTGAAGTACTTCTGAACCTCGATTGCGAACTGCTGCAGGGTTTCCTGCTCGGTATGCCCTCCCCGTCCATCACGGGTAGACCCCTTGTATTGGATGAGTTTACAAGCTCTCCCAGAAACCTCCATTTCTCACAGGGAGATGAATATTTTATCTCAGACATCGTTTCCTACGTGCAGCCCCTGCCGCTTACTGCTACAGTGCCGGACGCATTCAACCGTTTCATGAGTGACGACGAGCTTTCCCTGATTCCCATTGTTCAGGAGGAAAGGGTGGCTGGGATACTCTTCAGGACGAGTTTCCTCGAAAAACATTTCCTCGGTAAACTGAGTTACGGGATGCACCTGAACAAGTATAAGGATGTTTCCCATGTTATGGAACAGCAGTTCATCGCCCTGGAATCCAATACGTTGCTTGAGGATGTTGCCAGGAAAATCAGGTCAAAAAAGTTCAGGTCCCATTACCACGATATTTGCGTTACGCAGAAGGGCAAGTACCTCGGCATCGTATCCATTACAGACCTCCTGGACGCCCTGACCGAAAAGAACCTTCTCATGGCAAAAGGCTCGAATCCTCTGTCCGGACTGCCGGGGAATGAATTTATACGTAAGGAGATCGAAAAAAGGATCTCTCAGAAAATGCATTTCGATGTCTGCTATATAGATATAGACAACTTCAAGCCCTACAACGACCATTATGGGTTCGGATTGGGAGACGTGGTCATAAAAACCCTGGCGGAAATCATAAAAGACACCCTTGTGTCGAGCGGCGATGACTTATGCTTCGCAGGCCATATAGGCGGCGACGACTTCATCATAATCACCAGGCCTCAGCATTCACTTTCCGCATGCAATAGTATTATCACCGACTTCGAGCGGCAGTTGACGGCATTCCATGGAGAGGACGATTTTAGCAGCGGACTTTATCAGTCGGAAAACCGTAAGGGAGAAATGGAATCATTCAATCTCCTGGCCCTTTCCATAGGCATCGTAAGCACTGAAGTGTTCAATGTGCAATCCTTTGCACAGCTTTCCTCATTGGCCACTGAAGTGAAAAAAGCGGCGAAGATGCAGAGCGGCTCTTTCATTGTCAGGGACAAGAGGCTTATGGGATAGCCGGCGGAAGAAGCAAAACTTTGGGTTACTTGTCCCTGATATATTCATAGATATTCAGATAGTGATGTGCGGGGTGGTTCCATGAAAAATCATAACGCATGCCGCTTACCATAAGTTCCCTGAAGTACTGGGGGTAGGAATACCACATGCCGACAGCGCGCGCAAGCGCCGACTCGATTCCCCCTGAATTGAAGTCGTTGAATACATATCCGTTCCGCTCGTGATAGGGCCTCTGGCTGTAATCGGCATCAAATACTGTGTCCCGCAATCCGCCGGTCGCTCGCACTAAAGGCACTGTCCCATATTTCAGGGCAATCATTTGGGTCAGCCCGCAAGGCTCAAAGAGGCTGGGGACAATAATCATATCTGACCCCGCATATATAAGGTGCGAGAGCTCCTCGTCGAATCCTATCTCGATGTGGCAGTCGGGGTTGTCATTCAGCTCGTGCTTGAGCCTGAGAAAATCATTATTGATCCCGTGGTCCGGGCCAGAGCCAAGAAGAACGAACTGGCAGCCGTTTGACAGGGAATAGAATATTGCATCTCTTATCAGTCCCACCCCTTTTTGATGGTCCAGCCTGCCTATGTACGACACTATGGGCTTGTAAGACTGCCTGAGGAGAAGCCTGTGGCAAAGTGCCTCTTTGTCCCTGTATTTGTCCTGGACCGTATCGATGTTATAGCGGAACGGGATATGCCGGTCGATCTCGGGGTTCCATACTTCATAATCGACACCATTAAGAATACCGCCGAATTTTTGCCCATGGACATCAAGCGTATGACCAAGTCCGTAAGACAGGTCGGAATGCCTGATCTCCCAGGCATAACTGGGAGACACGGTGGTCACAAAATTCGAATATACGATGCCTGCCTTCATGAGGTTCACGGCGGAATGATTGAAGTTGTCCTTCAGCCGGTCGGGGTGAAGATAATAATCCGGACTGTTGAGTCCTACAGCACGTAATATTGCCCCCCCGGTCACTCCCTGATGCCTGAGGTTGTGCAGGGTATAACAGACGCGGGGATGGGTCATGCCATAGCCCTTATACATATCAAAGAGCAGTACCGGCACGATTCCAGTCTGCCAGTCGTGACAGTGGATTATGTCGGGATGCCTGTTCGACTTGAGCATAAACTCAAGAGCCGCCCTGCAGAAAAAAGCAAACCGTTCAGGATCATCGTTATGACCGTAAAAAATACCCCTGTTAAAAAAGTTCTTCTCAGAATGGGGTTCGATAAAGAAACATTTTCTGCCGTGGACGAAACCGAAAAATACGGAACAATGCACCCATCGCTCATAAAAAGGGACCCATAGGTCGTTATAGACAACGTGTAACCCGTAGATCTGATCATACCGCATGCAGTCGTATTTCGGCAGTATGATCTCGACATCGTTTCCCCGTATGTCGAGTTCGTGGCAGAGACCATAAACAACATCAGCGAGGCCTCCCACTTTTGCGGCAGGAGCGCATTCCGTGGTGATCATAACTATGTACATTTATATCTGACCTCTTATCAGGCGCAAAGGAAATATAATCACTGCATTAACCATACTATCTGTGAGAATTATAATTGAATTGCACAGGAATATAAAGCGCCCCGCAGAAAAGCGTTCGACAGGAAGCATAAACTTACAATACTTAGGGTCTGTTGATAAAGCCAATTTTTCTGTCGGTTTATAAGCAGACGCCACTTAAACAATTAAGGGGGGCAATCCACACTCCCGCATGGGGAGCGACGGCGTCAAAGACTTCTCCTGTCTGCCCTTCAAAGTTTCAATCCACGCTCCTGCGTGGGGAGCGACCAAGAGTATCGAGCGGCATTGCAGGGTCTTCCTCGTTTCAATCCACGCTCCCGCGCGGGGAGCGACGGCTGCGGTGAGTTGGCCCTGCCGGACCTTCTCGTTTCAATCCACGCTCCCGCGCGGGGAGCGACGCAAAACTGGGAGTACATACAACAGCACAACTGATGTTTCAATCCACGCTCCCGCGCGGGGAGCGACCATCTGTACCAGCTTTAACCGCTCTCTCATGCCATCGTTTCAATCCACGCTCCCGCGCGGGGAGCGACACCTGCATGGATACAACAGTTGCCCCAAGACCTGTTTCAATCCACGCTCCCGCGCGGGGAGCGACACAACTTTTCATTTGTCGGTCCGGCGCGAATTAGTTTCAATCCACGCTCCCGCGCGGGGAGCGACGGACTGTCGGTAAGGCAATGGACGTGTGTGTTGTGTGGTTTCAATCCACGCTCCCGCGCGGGGAGCGACCGGATTATCTCAGCTACAGGCATTCCAGTGTCTTTAGTTTCAATCCACGCTCCCGCGCGGGGAGCGACACGGTTATCCGATGAAACTTATCAGCTTCACGATGTTTCAATCCACGCTCCCGCGCGGGGAGCGACCATTCCGGGCAGGGCAGTTCATCCCATCCCATCAGTTTCAATCCACGCTCCCGCGCGGGGAGCGACCGAGTTGGTGAAGCTGCTGGTCTCATCCGCTATCGTTTCAATCCACGCTCCCGCGCGGGGAGCGACTATCAGATCGAGAAAGGGACCGTCAATAATATTGTTTCAATCCACGCTCCCGCGCGGGGAGCGACTGCATACCAATGATAACGATCCATGTGCTTATAAAGTTTCAATCCACGCTCCCGCGCGGGGAGCGACAAGGAGTTTTATACAAACCACAACCAAACAGTATCAGTTTCAATCCACGCTCCCGCGCGGGGAGCGACAAGGCAGTTCGGTACGAGCACAAATCAATGTTCGTGTTTCAATCCACGCTCCCGCGCGGGGAGCGACCGCTATAGACGACCTCAACCACTCCAATACGACAGTTTCAATCCACGCTCCCGCGCGGGGAGCGACGTTGTGGCCGGTCTCTGTGCGATATACTGCACAGGTTTCAATCCACGCTCCCGCGCGGGGAGCGACAATAGGCGGAGGCTCGGTTCTCGACACCATCAAGTTTCAATCCACGCTCCCGCGCGGGGAGCGACCTGACGATCCCCAACATGCCGCAAAACTATACAAGTTTCAATCCACGCTCCCGCGCGGGGAGCGACTGCCAACGCCGGCAACCCGATCAGCAATCCAGGTTTCAATCCACGCTCCCGCGCGGGGAGCGACTTGCCCCGTTGCCACCATTAGCTGTGATATATGTTTCAATCCACGCTCCCGCGCGGGGAGCGACTAGCCATGTGAATAACCTTGTCGTGGAATTTTACCGTTTCAATCCACGCTCCCGCGCGGGGAGCGACCTTACGCTCTGAGGGACGTTTTTTTTTTTTTGAGGGACATGTCGTTGTTATCATGGATTAGCATACGGTAGTTTCAATCCACGCTCCCGCGCGGGGAGCGACCATGCATAAAATTATTCTTTTCGTCGGGAACAAGTTTCAATCCACGCTCCCGCGCGGGGAGCGACCTTTGCCAGGTATGACCAAGTATCAGCGGTCACGTTTCAATCCACGCTCCCGCGCGGGGAGCGACATTGATGATCGACGGCTATAGCGATGACAAGAGGTTTCAATCCACGCTCCCGCGCGGGGAGCGACCTGAGTCGCACGCTGGACATAACACCGAGTCCGCGTTTCAATCCACGCTCCCGCGCGGGGAGCGACGTAGGTCAGATACCCATTGTCCACGGGGACCAAGTTTCAATCCACGCTCCCGCGCGGGGAGCGACTCCCGCCGGCTAACTTCTTTTATATTGTATCTCAGTTTCAATCCACGCTCCCGCGCGGGGAGCGACGATTTACCGAAAATACTTGGGCGTCACAAAGCAGTTTCAATCCACGCTCCCGCGCGGGGAGCGACTCCAGGCTTGAGAACACACTTAACTCTGCGAAACTGTTTCAATCCACGCTCCCGCGCGGGGAGCGACGGTAACTTTTGCGGGGCCTATATACTGTTTTAAGTTTCAATCCACGCTCCCGCGCGGGGAGCGACGTTGAAACTGAGTTTATATGGAGGTTAGTTAATGTTTCAATCCACGCTCCCGCGCGGGGAGCGACTCCAGCTTCACAGTCATGGGCGGAGCTTTGACTTGGTTTCAATCCACGCTCCCGCGCGGGGAGCGACTGCTCATAGATAGCTGTCCAGTCCTGAAAGGATTGTTTCAATCCACGCTCCCGCGCGGGGAGCGACTAAAGACAGAGATCACAACCCTCGAAATGGAACTGTTTCAATCCACGCTCCCGCGCGGGGAGCGACACGCAATAAATTGAATGAGAGGGGCATCCGTTGGTTTCAATCCACGCTCCCGCGCGGGGAGCGACTTGGGGCATTCGGGTAGCTTGATGAGGATAAAATGTTTCAATCCACGCTCCCGCGCGGGGAGCGACTCTCTGCTCATGTACATGTGTAGGGCAAATTTCTGGTTTCAATCCACGCTCCCGCGCGGGGAGCGACATCTTATCCATCATCGTGACAGTTGCAGCTGTAATAGTTTCAATCCACGCTCCCGCGCGGGGAGCGACTTTCTTTTCGCTACCAGGTGCATTATCCACATCGGGTTTCAATCCACGCTCCCGCGCGGGGAGCGACGAGCTGCCCTTTTAAAGAGTTTCACTGTCGCAAATGTTTCAATCCACGCTCCCGCGCGGGGAGCGACGCTCCTGAAACTCAGGAGTGTTGGCATAATGCTGTTTCAATCCACGCTCCCGCGCGGGGAGCGACGGTCAAGACCCAGCATGGACATGACCATCTGCTGGTTTCAATCCACGCTCCCGCGCGGGGAGCGACATGCTCTGCATGTCATACAGGCGAAGGGATGGCCGTTTCAATCCACGCTCCCGCGCGGGGAGCGACTTTCCTTCACAGAGTCGATAACCCTTCTGCATATGTTTCAATCCACGCTCCCGCGCGGGGAGCGACAACTGACCGCTGCCCGACCCAGCAGCAAGAGGCGTTTCAATCCACGCTCCCGCGCGGGGAGCGACGATAACCTTTATTGTATACAGGGCATTGTAGATGTTTCAATCCACGCTCCCGCGCGGGGAGCGACTTACCGTATTGGCTCCCATGTTCACCGCCTGTATGTTTCAATCCACGCTCCCGCGCGGGGAGCGACAAGCATAGGGTTGAAATTGCCGCCCTTGAGCAAGGGTTTCAATCCACGCTCCCGCGCGGGGAGCGACCGAGCTTCATTGACTCTATGTCTCGATCAGCCTGTTTCAATCCACGCTCCCGCGCGGGGAGCGACAGAGCGAATTCCCTATGCTCGCAAATAGAGACTCGTTTCAATCCACGCTCCCGCGCGGGGAGCGACTGCTATGACAGAGGCAATTCAGCTTGAACTCGTTTCAATCCACGCTCCCGCGCGGGGAGCGACCAGCCTTTCTACAGCAATCTATACCAATTTGACGCAGTTTCAATCCACGCTCCCGCGCGGGGAGCGACCCACAGGGCATTGAAGGTGATGGTGCCATTCTCCTGTTTCAATCCACGCTCCCGCGCGGGGAGCGACAATGGATCGATCATGGTGTCGAAAATCGCCGGCCAGTTTCAATCCACGCTCCCGCGCGGGGAGCGACTGTCAGGCGATAAAAAATGCTGCAAATGAATACGTTTCAATCCACGCTCCCGCGCGGGGAGCGACATCGAGCAAGGGCAGTCAATGACTTCTGGTCAGTGGTTTCAATCCACGCTCCCGCGCGGGGAGCGACACCGGCCCATTTTGTTGGCGTTCTCAGCAATGTGAGTTTCAATCCACGCTCCCGCGCGGGGAGCGACCCGACGGAAACATGATTTAATTGTCGGGTTATCCAGTTTCAATCCACGCTCCCGCGCGGGGAGCGACTGCGACTGTATAATTATTGCCCGGAGTCTATTGAGTTTCAATCCACGCTCCCGCGCGGGGAGCGACGCCACAGGGCATTGAAGGTGATGGCGCCATTCTCCTTGTTTCAATCCACGCTCCCGCGCGGGGAGCGACTTGCCCC
This sequence comes from Nitrospirota bacterium, assembly GCA_963830245.1. GTDB lineage: Bacteria > Nitrospirota > Thermodesulfovibrionia > Thermodesulfovibrionales > Dissulfurispiraceae > JADFXI01. Next base: position 947 of record CAWHNC010000086.1, on the reverse strand, counting down.
GTTGCCACCATTAGCTGTGAAATATGTTTCAATCCACGCTCCCGCGCGGGGAGCGACCGCGGGGAGCGACCGTTAAGATAGAACTAACTAAAAATAAAGGAAAATATGTTTACTATTTGCGAAGGTATCTTTTTGTTCCCGCGAACCTTAACATTGTCAAAGAGCAATTTACAAAAACCCCATGTTCTATATGGCTCTATCATAGCTTGCGAACCTTCAGGGAAAATCATGTGCGCTTAGGGTTCGCAACAGCATTTCACACAATCAACGGCCCTTCCTGATCAAGTGTCGCCTTGGCCCCGATATGTTCCACACGATGCTGCCAGTTGGAACCAAGATAATAAAATCTCAAACTGTCTTTTTCAGGATCAATTTCGGAAATCAGCCTTTCTTTCAGTTTTGTCCACTGCGCCGGATCAACAATACATTCGAATACGGAATATTGGACCCGCTGGCCGAAATCTTTGCATGCGCGCGCCACCCGCCGCAGCCGCTTCTGTCCGGCATTGCCGTCGCTTGCCACATCATAACTAACGAGCACAAACATAACGCATCCTCACTTCCAGATAAACGGCGGATAATTGTCGATATCTCCCCTGAGATAACGCGCCATCAGCAGAGCCTGGGCATAAGGAAGAAGGCCAATCGCCACCTTCTCCTGAAGAAATGGGTGCTCAATCTCCTCCTGCTTTCGCTTCTGATATGAAACAAGTACCGTTTTTCTTGTATCGTCATCCATCCATACAGCCCCTGATTCCTTTTGCTTAAATCCCTTGGCCTGCACCTGCCCGAGATTGATCAAAGAAAGAGCGAGACGGTCGGCAAAAAACGGTCTGAATTCCTCCATCAGGTCAAGTGCAAGACCGTAGCGTCCCGGACGATCCCGGTGCAAGAAACCGACTGCCGGGTCAAGCCCCACACTCTCAAGAGCCGACCGCACATCATGC
>CAWHNC010000085.1:0-60160 GCA_963830245.1 Nitrospirota bacterium | reverse complement strand
GCGAAATATCGTAGGACAGCTATAGATTTTAGTTTCATACCTCGCCCCTAGATCGCCGACGATATAGGAGCCAAGCTTTTGGGTATTCATAGTGTCCGCATACTGATCTCCCTCCCAATAGCCGCCGCCGGTGAGTGTTAAACCTTTTATCCACGGAAGGCTATATTCGGCGTAAAGTTTTGCAAACTGCTGCGCAACGTTGACCGGTGTCTTGCCTATCAGCAAAGGGTTGCTGTTCTTCTCCAACGTTGCATCAAAAATTGTGAAACCGCCCACAAGCGTGACATCATGCATTACCTTGCCGGTCGCCGTAAATTCGACGCCCTGATGCACTTCCTTTCCATCCTGCACATATGTGGGCAGGGGCGTTGTATTGTTGGAGTATTGTGCACCCTCCTCTATCCTGAACAAGGCGGTAGTCAGCAGCATGCCTCCGACGGTGGCTTTGGCCCCGACTTCGTATTGCCTGTCCAGAAGCGGAGGCAGGACGGTGCCGGTATTACTATAGCCGGTACCGACTATGGCTCCCTGTTCCAGAGCCTCCATGTAAGTGGCATAGGTGGAAATCCAGGGTATCGGTTTATAAATCAGTGATGCCGTCGGGGTATCCTGTGCCTTACCGTAATCGGATGTCTTTAAGGCGCTGGTGTTGAAACCTTGCTGCTGGATTTCTGTCCGATTTACTCCCACCAGCGCTGACCATTGCTCATTCAGCTTTATATCGTCGCCGATGCTCCAGTTCCGCCAGTTGTCCCAGGTTCCCATATAAAACGCCTGGTCTCCGGTCGGAGCCCAGTTTGGTTGAGAAGTATTAGTCAGATTGGCAAAGCTGATACCGGTGACTGTAAAGTTGCTGTTGGCGTCCTTAGGACCTTTTGAATAATACATCAAATCGGAAAAACCCACTGTCAATGTATGCTTTATAAATCCCGTATTAAAATGCGCGTCGCCAAACAGGTATCCGCTTTCCTGTATCATTTCAAATGGCGCAGCTTTGAGCGGAACCTCATTCCATGTCCCATTTTTCTGAAGCGTGGCTTTTGCCTGCACATATGACCTGTCATCATCTTTCCATAGGTAAGCGGACCTCACAGTAAAAACATCGCTGATGTCCCATTTTAGATTGGCAGAGGCCCTGTTATCCCTAACATCATTATATGTCCAGTTTGGGGAATACAGCTTGTCCGCGTTGGGCGCTGACGGATACGGGACCCCTGCAACCACAGCCCAGGTCTGGTCATCACCGTTCATTCTTTCTTCCCGGTGCGCAGCTTCCACCTGAAGCAGAAGGTTGGGAGCAATGTGAAAGTCAAAGGCCCCGCTGACCAGATATCTTTTCAGAGACTGATCATCAACAGCCGTACCTCCGTTCTGTCCGAGCAGATTTATCCGGTAGCCAAATTTGCCGTCTTTGTCTATCGGGCCGCCGAAATCACCATGGATATACTCGTTAGTGCCGTCGTATGTTCCAATTGTGACGCTGTCATATCGCTCAGGCGTCGGGCGCTTGAGCACATAATTGACCAGACCGCCCACATCACCGCCGCCATAGAGATATCCCGACAAGCCTGTCAGGATCTCCACGCGATCCAATTCCTCTACGGAAAGCCCATAGGAGGCATAGGTTCGTATTCCATCAATCAAAGGGTTAGCCTGAGCAAAACCCCTCAGATAGACAGATGCATTATCATTTGTTTTAAAGATAAAATTGGGTTCCGTCAACGGGTTCATCCTGAATAATTGGTCCAGTGAACTCGCCTGCACATTTTCAATGAGGTCAGACGACATTACATTAATTGAATACGGTGTGTCCCGTATCTTCATTTCTCCCCACGGACCAGTGGTGGAGACGTTCTCCACCTTATACCCGACTTCCGCGCTGCCCTCCCTGGGCGTCTTTTCCTTCTCAGCCGTTACCTCTACCTCTGTTAGAGGCACTTTCTTTGCGTCCGGCGAAGCCGCTTCTGTCTGCACAGGCGCATTAGCCGCAGCCGGCTCTGGCTGCATATCATCCGCCCTCACAACATCCGGCATCTGCCAAAACATCAGCGCGACCAGCGCCATACTGTAAAAGATTGATCCTATCTTTTCATTCTTCACTCTCATCATCGTCTCCCCTGAATTTCGTAGTGTACATTTGGTATAGACCCAGTATCGTTTCAGCAACATTACCTCAGACTTGAGCTGCTGCGGATATCAGTTTGCCGGAGGAGCCCTCATGCTTCTGCCGGCTGACGTGTTATTGAAGTGAGCAAATAAAAAATTGCCAAACCTCAAGAAACAGGCTTGGCAACATAGAAAAACACGCATAACCAAAACCTTCACCTCCCGTTTCAGTGTAAGGTATGTTATTCAGTTGGAATACTAAAAAAAGCACAGGTAACGTAAATTCGCAAGGTTACTCGCGAATATACGCATCATTGTATATTATTTAATATAACGCTTGTCAAGCTTTTATTTAGTCTTTATCGGCCTTTTTACACCGGCTGTTTTTTCTGCAGCTGTCTTTAAACAGTTTCCGTGCTTGAGCAATTAATGTCATTATGCTTATATTAAACATGGGGAGATGCAGAAAAAGCTGATTTATGCAGGTGGGGAGTCATTGAGAGAGATTGCTGATATCGGGGGCATACACATTGTTCTCAATATAAATCCGTGCGCTCATAACTGCTTCTATTGCTGTGTGGATAATCATAAAGGCTCCAAATTCCCTGCCGGCCGCTACCTGGCTGTTGTAGAGCGCTTTCTTGACTGGAAACAATCACGCCGCCTTAAAAACTTTAATATTCCTTTTGTTATATATTACTGCGACGATTATGACCTCGTCACAACAAAGAAGGTGATTGAGTTGCAACGCAGGGAAAAAGGCTATATGCAACTTTACCTCGGCGGACTGCGTATGCGGTCCGAAAATGAAATGCGTGCGTGGCTCCGCGAGCGCCAGACTGTAGGGATCAGAAATGTTATTGTGTCCTTTGTCGGTCACGGGGCTGTTCATGATCACTGGAACGACCGGCCGGGCGATTTCGATTTTTTGATGAGTACGTTAAAAATCTCAGCCGAATTGGGAATGAATATGGAGGAACGGCTTTTATTAATGAAAAGCACGCTGCCCTGCATGGAAGAGTTAATTAATAAACTGGATGCGCTGCCCGGCAAACTAAAAAGACGTGTGATTCAGCCGCTCGACTATTCAGGCCGCGCCGCCAAAATAGAGGCGGAGCGGGTAACAGAAGCTGATTTGGAGCGTCTGCCCGAACAGGCAAAGAGGTTTTTGCCTGACCTCCGTTCCGAACGGCAGTGGATCGAGTTCATGCGCAAGCATGAGGACCCTCCCAGGAAAAATATGATCTTGAGGTTTGTGTTGGATGACACTAATATTGAAAGGGCTGAAGCCATGTCATGCGATGAGATTTTTGCTGAATTGGAACAACGGGTCCGGGCGGCATATGCTGCGATGCCGAGTCAGCGGGAACTGATCGAAGAATGCGGCGATCCCGACAGTGATCTTCTTTACGGACATCCGCGGTCACTTGAACGGAAGTGGCTCGACCAATATATGGAAAAACATCCGCTCCAGTTTGAGCTATCTGTAACTATATGGGGCATGCGGAACGATTAAGTTGAAGTTATTAAGAGGATTTCTCAAATTTTACATTACGAACCCTTACAGCGTTCAATACAAAGCCGATAATCTTTTGTTGAGGATCTCTGATAAAGCGCAATGTTGAGGATGACAAAAGTATATTTTTAAAAACAATAATACCAAACAGCAAAGCAACGAAGAAATATTTAGGAGGCAAGCCATGAAAAAGACGAAATATTCTATTTGGTTTTTGAGGCTTTCGCGAGTCAGAGAGAGAAGGTTTTTATCTCCTGTTCGAGGAATATTTTGAAGCGTCCCTGAAAAGCCCGGAAGAACTCGACAGCCTTTTCCCATCTGTCTGTAAGACTGGCTCCCCCGCCCCTTATGCCTCCCTGCGCTATTGTGACCAGAGGAGAATTTGCCTGTCGGTTCATGGCGTGGACCAGCTGCCATGCGCGTGTGTATGCCATTTTCATAGACCTTGCCGCCGCGCTAATAGAGCCCTCTGTTTTGATGCGCTCAAGAAGTTCAATCCTGCCAAAGCCTAAAAATACTCCTTCAGCACTCTCCACCCATACACGCCCGATGAGGTTGTAACCTCTTCCTCCAGTCGTGCGGACACAGGGTTGATGCTTTTGTTCGACAACGATCTGCGCATCCCTGTCCAACAGCGTCAGGCATCTCATCATCTTGGCTTCCGAAATGCCACGGCCACGAAGTATATTGGAAAGGTTCGACTGGGACATGCCGAGGAGTTTAGCCGCTTGGACCTGCGTCAATCTCCGGCGTTTGATAATTTCGGCAATCTTTGCAGATAGTTGAGCCTTGGCTGTCATTTCATCAGTATTGACCATTCCACGATCAGCATACCCATCTGTGCTGCCTTTTTCGATTTCGCTCATGTCTTTGGCCCTCGCTAATCTTTGCTAATCAGTGAGTACCTGGCAGCGAAGAGAGGTACACTCAGCGTAGAAAAGCGCGAATCACCATCTCCTCGTTGCATTCTTACCGTATGCTGGCACAAAGGTCTCTATCCAGATGCGAATGTTTGCCCTCATGACTATCTTCCAAAGTGTGTAAGATGCCGTTCAAAAACTACAGGATTATCCTGCAGGTATCTATCGACCCATAGGCACTCCATGTCCCACATAAACATGTAAATCTTCTCATTTGTTTTGTTTCCGTATTTTTCGCAGAGTTCTTCCCTGCCGGGAACTGCCGCATAAGCGGCTATGGTCCTTTCAGTTAAATCAGCTATTATAGCTTCGCAGCTCATAGACTCTACTGTACCAATGTTCGAGTCGTCCAGCTTTAGAGTTACATAATTGCTTTCATATTCGTGGGTCCCGTTTTTTGCATACTCAATCCAGTCTTTTTCACTTTTCCATTTATCTTTGTCTTTTCTGTATATCGCTTTTGTTCTGTCAGGCTGATTGTCCAGAGTTTCCATAGTCACCCGTTCATGCTCAAGCTTCCTTGCCAGGCCGCTGTAAAAAAGCGGATAGCCGACTCTCTCGACCACTTCTCCACCCAACTCATCAAGCATGTCAAACAGTGTGCCGAGCATCGGCAAGGTGGAATTTGTAAGGAAAGCCCGCTGGATTAATCCCATACCCGCTTCAATAGCCAGTTTTTGGGATCCCATCAAAAATTCAAAATTGCCTTTCATCCGGTTCCATTTGTCATGTGTATCGCCATGGCCGAGAAATGCAGCAATGACGTGTTTGGCTCCCATCTTCTGCCTGGATGTGAGCCAGTCTTTCATCTCTGCATTTGGCTTATGTTTCACGCCACCCAGGAGCAGCCATTCGTACGTGTTTCCGAGCTTGCGGCTGAGCTGTGAAATCCTGTCGAACTCGTAAGTGTCGAAGCTGTAGGCGTTTCCGAGCCATTGAGCGACCCCGAAGTCCGCCAGCCCTTTTGATTCTTTAAACTCCATAAAACGCTCGACCACAGCGACATAACGGTCAATGCGTATTTTGGATATACTCCTGTCTGCCAGTTGGCAATAGCTGCAATGATAGGCGCAAGGCGCTGTACCTGCCGTTATTTGAATGCCTGTTGTCTGAAATTTCCGTGGCATTTCCCCTCCTGTTCTGTATTGGTTGATACGCTATAATTTGTTTATTCCGAATACAAATTACTTCCGGACCTCAATGCACCCTGCCCGATCTCACAAACCTGTTGTATCCGGCTGATGAAATGTTCTCCTTCAGGAAGATCGCCTTGTCTATTTCGTCATCGCTTATGGCATAGTGATAGACCGTCCTATAGGTCTCTCTAAACTCATCCCTTAGTTTATGCGCCATGGCGTCAGGATAGAAAATTTCGGCCATCCAGAGCAGGCGAAGAGGGTCATCTATTGGCGCAGAATAATACATAAACAGTGGGATAGTGTAAACCCGTCGCATTCTTACGGCCTTGAGAGCCAGCCATTCGGGCTGCCCGTAAATCATTTGCGGAGGAGTATAGTTCAAAGTCGAATCCAGAAGGATAATGTCCGGATCCAGCAGAAGCACCTGTTCCAAATTTGCCACTCCGGAAAAACTGAAATTCCGTGCGGCATTTTCAGCGCCGACAAAGCTCAACGCATAATTCAGATAAAAATCCTTTCCACCAATTAGTCCCAGTCCGGCATATCCGTTCAGGTATACGACCTGCATTTTTTTGCCGGCCTGCTCCGGGATCAAGGCCTTAAGAGCCTGAAGCTTGTCTAAATAGCGCTTCATTAAAGCATTGGCCCTGTAGTTTTTGTCCGCCACACGTCCGATCAGGAGCCACACCTTCTGGAGGCTTAGCATCTGCTTATCACGCGTTAAACCAACATTGACTTCAATAAGTCCGGGCATCTCGACCTCCTTCAGTGGCGCGTAGGTTAAGCCCCCGGCAAACACAGCATCGGGCTGCAGCAACATGACTAATTCCGGGTCGCGCGGGGCGATTGAACCACCTGCAGTCAGGACCCGTTGAAGTCCGGGGTAGATATGGGGAAGCACTCCTCTCATTGTCTGATCACGGGTAAATTTAGCAGCAGCCAACACATGCACCGTCGTCTCGTCCAGCGTTAAGTAGCTGGAGAGAATCGGAGAAAAGATCAATACTCTCCTGGCAGGCAGGTCAAGATACACCTTCCTGCCTCTCGAATCCTCCACTATTGACCCAGTCCGAATCGTTGTCACAAGCGGCGGGAAAAGGGCTAGGACAAAGGCGCCAAAGGCAATCAGAGTAAAGAGCGGCAGCGCCGCACAGTTCACCATGCGGGCGCTGCCGCCGTAATTTTTTTTCAACTCAGAGGCCCATTAAAAGTTAATCTGTGCGGAAAAGGCGACAGGTTATAAGCGTTTCCTGCCCATTGGTTTATCGGTGTTGCCGCTGTCATCCGCTCCACCTCCGCTTCGGGCCTCAACTAAAAACGCATAGTAGCTGAAAAAGTAATCGAGCGCGGACTTCCAAGAGGTCCATAAAGCCAATAATTCTCATTGGTCACGTTTGCCACAAAAATTCTGTATGTCATCGTTTTGTCACCATACATTTTGGTGGTGTACCTGGCGCCTAAATCTATTAATGCGACGGACGGCGCCTCCAGTGTATTGGTGGGATTAACATAAAAATTGCCGGTATAGTAAACTCCTCCGTTAAAGGTTAACCCCTTCAGGAACGGCGCGTCATATTCTGCGTATATTTTGGCCGTCTGTCGGGCGACAAAGTCCGGGACATTGCCCTGGCTTGCAAAAGCCGTGTTTGCCTTTGTAACTTTGGCATCCAACAAGGTAATCCCTCCTAAAAGAGTGAGATTTTGCATGACCTTGCCGGATGTGGTAAACTCAACGCCCCTGTGCACTTCCCTGCCGTTCTCCATGGCCGTCTGTGTCCCATTGGCGTTGACCTGATTATAAGTATTAGCTTTGTCGATCTCAAACACAGCGGCAGTCAAGAGCGTGCCTCCAAGGGTTTCCTTGGCGCCCACCTCGTATTGGTGGCTGACAAAGGGCGCCAGCGTCTGGCCGCCATTAGTAAAATTGCTGGTGGAAGAAACAATGGTGCCCTGCTGTAATTCGTCCATGTAGGTTGCATAAGTAGTTATGTTTGGCGTCGGCTTATAGATAAGAGATGCGCTGGGTGACGGTTCTGACTTGTTGTAGCCGCTCGTGAACGCGCCGGTGTTTGTGTTATAGTTTTCAGCTTTTATCTCCGAGATATTAACGCCGGCGAGGGCTGACCACTGGTCGCTGAACTTGATATCGTCTCCGATAATATAACTATAGTTATCTGTTTTTCCCGTCTTTAGCAAAGGGAATTGGTCCGGACTATAGCTATTGACACTTATATTCGCCGAACCGGGATTGGAAAAACTTATGATTGAGGTAGCCGATAGAGTTGTATAAGGAGCGGTTTTCTGTAAGAACGCATAACCATTAGATCCCAATGTCAACTTATGTTCTATCCCAAAAGTAGAAAAGTTAGCATCAACGTAAGCATAGCCGCCATATGAGTAATCCTTGCTTCTGTTGCCTAAAATGGACATGCTGTATGTGTCATCAGTAAGCACTGTGCCGGTAGCCGGAGCAACTAGTTGCCGACTATCGATCTGATTGTTAAAAGCGGCCCTGAAAGTGAAGATATCGTTTATGTGGTATGTGGTTTGGGCTCCGAGCCTGGTTGTTGCGACCTCATTGTATGTGTTTGTCGGCCCCCAGAGTTGACTGTTATCAGGCGCCTTAGGCATAAAACTCAAAGGATTGGGGAAGTAAAATTGCTCCTGTCTGCCATCGAGCCTGTAATCGGAGTAAGAGGCGTCAACCTGCAGCAGTAATTTGTCGGTTACATGCCAATCAAATGCAGCTGTGGCCAGCACTTTCTTGAGTCTCTGGTTTTCAATGTCGGTTTTGCCGTCCTGGCCCATAATATTAAACCTGTATCCGAATTTTCCGTCTTTATCTATCGGGCCGCCGAAATCCCCGTGCAGAAAATACTGGGTGTTGCCATAATCTCCAACAGTAACATTGGTTAAATAATAAGGCGTCGGCCTTTTAAGGACATAGTTCACAGTACCGCCGACATCGTTTGCTCCGTACAAGAACCCGGATAAGCCGCTGTATACCTCAATTCTTTCAAGGTCCTCCACAAACATTCCCAACCCGATGTTTCCATTTCTAATGCCGTCAACAAAATAATTCTGGACTGAAAACCCGCGTATAACTTGACCACTGATATTGTTAATATCCGATGGCGCGGTAATCTGGGTTAAAGGATTCATCTTGAAAAGTTGATCCTGATTGCGGCTTATGGTATTCTCTATAAGATCAGAAGGTATTACGTTGATAGAATACGGCGTATCCTGTATCTTCATTTCTCCCCACGGACCGGTGGTGGTGACGTTTTCCACCTTATACCCGACTTCCGCGCTTCCTTCCTTTGGCGGTTTTTCCTTCTCCGCTTTTACCTCCACCTCTGTTACAGGAACATTTGTTGCGCTCGCAGGGGGAGTATTAGTGGTTGCCGGTTGTGCTGCCGGCGGTGTTTGTGTATCATCCGCACTGACAACATTCGGCATCCAGCAAAACAGTAGCACAGCCAGCGCAGCGCCGTAAAAAATGGATTCTATTTTATTATTCTTCGTTCCCATCATCTTTTCTCCTTTGTTTAAGATTAAACATTCGGTACCAGTTCAGTCCCGTTTCAGTAACATTGTCCTTGGACTTGAGCTACTGGGGATCATATCAGTTTGCCGGAGGAGCCCTCATACGTCTGAGGGCCGACGTGTTATTGAAGAGCGCAAATAAAAAGTTGACAAGCCGTGAGAAATAGGCTTGGCAACACAATAATACCCCTATAACCAAAACCTTCACCTCCATTTCAGTGTAAGGCATGACATCCTGATGACTTAATAAAAAGTACAAGTAACGCAATTCATCATTGTTACTTGGGATATAGCAAACCGTAATATATCAGCAAACATAACGAGTTGTCAACGAGCTTTTTTCTACAAGCTTGTCAACGACCTTTTGTGCGAGCAGCTGTCCTGCTGTTCGACAGCTTTTTACACCAGCTGTTTCTTTCTGCAGCTCTCTTTGAACAGTTCCCGTGCTTGAGCAATCAATGTCGTTAAGCTTATATTAAAGAAAGGTAGATTATTAAAAAGATAAGAATTTTATGGAGGGGGGGAGTTATTGAGAAAGATTGCAAACATTGGGGGCATATATTTTCTTCTCAATATAAATCCGTGCGCTCATAACTGCCTTTATTGTTACCAGGGGAATCAAAAAAGTTCTAACTTCCATGCCGAGCGCTATCTTGCTGTTGTTGAACGGTTCCTTGACTGGAAACAATCACGCCGCCTTGAAAAATTCAATATTCCTTTTTTGTTACTTTACTGCGATGACTATGATCTTGCGACAACAAAGAAGATAATAGAGTTAAAGCGCCGTGAGAAGAGTTATATGCAATTATACCTCGGCGGGCTACGCATGCGATCTGAAAGTGAAATAGGTGTGTGGCTTCGCGAGCGCCAAAAAATGGGAATCAGAAATGTTATTGCGTCTTTTGTCGGTCATGGGGAGGTTCATGACCACTGGAACAACCGAGTGGGTGATTTCGATTTTCTGATGAGCACTTTAAGAATCGCAGCCGAACTGGGAATGAAAATGGAGCAGCGGATTTTTTTACTTAAAAGCACACTGCCCTGTCTGGAAGAGTTAATCAATAAACTGGATACGTTGCCCGGCAAAGCGAGAAAGCGTACATTTGAACCGCTCGAATATTTGGGCCGCGCCGGCAAACTGGAGTCTGAGCGATTAACTGAAGCTGATCTGGAACATCTCCCTGAACAGGTAAAGAGGTCCTTGCCTACCCTTTATTCTGAACGTCAGTGGATCGCCTACATGCGCCAAAATGAGGATTCTCCTAGAAACGATGTGCTCTTGAGGTTTGTATTGGATGACACTAATATCGACCGGGCCGAAGCCATGTCGTGCGATGAGATTTTTGCCGACTTGGAAAAACGGGTCCGGTCAGCATATGCTGCGACGCCGAGCCAGCGGGAACTGCTCGAAGCCTGCGGAGACCCAAACAGCGATCTTCTTTACGGAAGTCCCCGTGAGCTTGAGAGGAAGTGGCTGGATCAATATCTTGAAAAGCATCCGCTCCAGTATGAGCGATCTATAACTGTATGGGGCATGCTGAACGATTAAGAGCGTCTAATAAAATGAGTTTTATTTTTGTATTGAATTGTAGTGAGCGCCGCTCCCACCAAAAATGTTAATATTTATTAAAGTACGAGGAGGTATATTATGACCGATGCCGCAATAAAAGACAGCCTTATCGCCCAACTCGATAGGCTCCCATATAATCTCCAGCTTCGTATTCTTGATTTTGCCAAAGCCTTGGCGCCAACCGGAGTCGCCGGGAAAAGTCTCTTGCGCTTTGAGGGAGAAATCTCCACTGAAGACTTACACTTAATGACTAAGGCGATAGAAGAAGGATGTGAGCAGGTGGACATCGGTGAGTGGTAGATGCCTGCTCGATACAAATATCATTATCGCCATCTTTGCAAAAAATCTGCAGGTTCATAGTCGGATAGCCACCGCTGAGGAAGTTTTTATTCCATGTATAGCAATCGGAGAACTGTATTTCGGAGCTTATAAATCAGTAAAAATTGAAGACAACATTACGCGAATAAATGACTTCGTACTCAATAATACTGTTCTGTCTTGTAATACAGAAACAGCCAAACTTTATGGTGATATCAAGTATCGTTTAAAAGATAAAGGTCAACCCATACCTGAAAATGACATATGGATAGCGGCAATAGCTAAGCAATACTCTCTAACATTGATATCATTCGATACACACTTCGACGCTATAGAAAATCTGACAGTTGAAAAATGGCGGTGATCCAAAATCTCTTTTCTTTTTTAATTCGCAGATACCTAGTGTAGTGTTTCATAAGTAATTGGCATAAGTATTGCTTTCATTTCGGGTAATCCTATAGGATAAGGAAGGTGCCCGATGAAAACTGGTAGACCCAAAGAGCCTATTGTATTGACAGACGAGGAAAGAGAACAATTGGAAGCGATTGAACGGTCCCGCTCTATGCCGGCAGGAATTGTGCGCAGAGCAAAGATAATCTTGTATTCCGCTGATGGAATCCCCAATGCTGACATTGCGGAGCGTCTTGATGTAAGCCCTTATACGGTGGGCACTTGGAGAAAACGTTATTTGGCCGACCGCATTGAAGGACTTCACGACGAGTTGCGTTCTGGAAGACCTCGCTCTCTGAGCGATGAGGAAGTGGCGGAATTGATTAATAAGGCTCTTCAGACAAAGCCTTCCAATGCGACACACTGGAGTGTGCGCAGTTTTGCCAGAGAGGCAAAGGTCACAACTTCGATGGCCTTTCGTCTTTTTAAAATATTCGCTCTTCAGCCTCACAGGACCGAGTCTTTTAAGCTTTCCACTGATCCGTTCTTTGTCGAAAAAGTGCGGGACATTGTGGGACTGTACCTGAATCCTCCGGACAGTGCTCTTGTTCTGGCTGTCGATGAGAAAAGTCAGATACAAGCTCTTGACCGGACTCAGCCGGTGTTGCCGATGGGATTGGGCTATGTAGAAGGGATTACGCACGATTATGTTCGTCATGGTACGACAACTTTGTTTGCAGCACTGGATGTTGCCTCGGGCAATGTCATTACACAGTGCAAACCTCGTCATCGGCATCAGGAGTTTCTGTCTTTTATGAGGCATATTGATGCCAATGTCCCCAGCGATTTGGATGTCCATTTGATCATCGATAACTATGCTACTCATAAGCATGCAAAAGTCCGTACATGGCTTGCCTCACATTCCCGCTACCATATGCACTATACTCCCACTTATGCTTCCTGGCTCAACCAGGTGGAGCGGTGGTTTGCTCTCATTACTCAGCAAGCAATACGCCGCAGCTCTGTTAGAAGCGTCAAGGAATTGATTCGTAATATTGAGAAGTTCGTAGACCATTACAATGAAAAAGCAACTCCTTTTATGTGGACAGCTACTGCCGATTCCATATTCACCAAGCTAAAAAGACTTATGTTAGTTATTAATGAAACAGTACACTAGCCTTTGCAAAGAATAATATTAAGTCGGTTATTAAGAGGATTTCTCAAATTTTACATTACGAACCCTCACAGCGTTCAATACAAAGCCCGTAACCTTATCCTGGCAATCTCTGATAAAGCAAATGCACCCTAAAGAACTTCTGAAATGGTCGGCAATCGTTGGCTTCAGCCCGGCCGGCAAATGCTTGAATCGCGTGAGCATCAACGCATCACCCTCAACAGTGATCCTGTAGACAGGATCGATTTCTTCGCTCCGATAAATACCTGTATACTCGGATAACTGATCGCGGGTAGGCTCGAACTCTGTTTCGGCTCGTAATTTTATTTCTTCTCCCCCATTATATGAATATGCAAGGATTAACGGGCTGCCGGCCTTGCTGTTTCTGAATTCGATCTCAGACGAAAGTTCTTCCAGGCTGAAGCGCTTAGGAGCAACCGGACGCATTTCATAGTATTTATCATGTTCATCAATGTCAAAAGAAAATAAAAGCCTGCCTTCTTTGAAATCAACCCTCCGGCTATAATAATCATCATCGTTCCAGTACAGGCCGGCGAAAACCTCCAATTCCTGTCCGACAAAGTGCATCGTTTTTATCTCAGGTGCATCTGTCGTATGTTCCGGTTCTATCCACTTGCCCAGTAGGCAGATATCAGCAATCTTCCTGCAGAATTGCGCCGGATTCATGTCCGCAAGGTTGCATAAACAAGCTACCGAAAAACGCTGCTGCGCGAAACACAGAAAGTGAGCCGTGTATCCGGCATCGCTGCCGTTGTGACAAATCGTTTTCAGACCGCGGTAACTCCCGTGTACAAGACCGAAAGAATAGTCGAGCTCCTGCCCGTTGTTGAGCTTGCCTTTCTCCAGCATCTGTTGTATCAACTCCGGACCGCCAACTTTGGGTTCATAGAAATTCCGGTCCCACAGCGCCAAATCCTCCACCGTTGTAAGCAGGCTGGTCGCTCCGACGGTATCGAAACGCGGAATGCTCAGCCGGAATTCGTCCTTGCCCTTCCCGCGCATATAACCGTAGGCAATGTTCTTTACGACTTCGGCGTGATCATCACGGAAATGTGTGCTGTTCATCCCCAACGGCTCGAAAATCCGCTCGGTCGTGAACTGTCGGAACGACATGCCTGAGATGCGCTTCACGATCTGGGCGAGCAGTGTATAGCCGGTGTTGCAATATACATATTTCTCGCCGGGTTTAAAGTTTAAATCTTTCTGGGCGGCAATAAGATCGAGGACATCCTGGTCCGTGATCAGATCAAGAGAGTACCGCCAACCGGCAAGATCCATCAGATTCCACTGGTCACGCAAACCGCTTGTGTGATGAACCAGATGCCGAATCGTGATCGGCGTCCCAAAGTCGGGGACTTCCGGTATATACTGTCTAACTTCATCGTCAAAGGAAAGCTTGCCTTCCTGATTCAGCAGGATAATGGCCGCTGCAGTGAACTGCTTGGAGACGGATGCCACATGAAAAACAGAGTCCGACCTTATGGGGACGTCATGATCCAGATCGGCCATCCCGCAAGCATACTTGTAAACTACCTGTCCATCTTTGATCACAGCTACGGCGCATCCTGGTGAGACCGCTGAGTTATACGGTTCGAACAGCTTCTCAACTTCAGCATGATGTGCGTGGGAATAGCCGCTACTGCTCATCATATCTATCCGCCTTCAGTAACAGATGATTGTTATTTTTTTAGAATTAAAGATGCATTATATGTCACATAACATAGCACTTGTCGATGCTTCAAACCGTCTTTTTAAATTTCTGTTAATTCGTGTTAATCGGCTTTGACAACCAGCGCGCCGATAATTCCTCCCCATAATCGAGAGGCTCCCGACATTATCTGAAATGTGAGCTTTCAACTGTTGCTCATATTCTTAATGCATAGGATTTACCTTGGCTAGGTGTTGAGAGAAGGCGTTTATCTCCTGTTCGAGGAATAATTTGAAGCGTCCCTGAAATTCCCGGAAGAGCTCAACAGCCTTTTCCCCTCTGTCTGTAAGACTGGCGCCTCCGCCCCTTATGCCTCCATGCTCTATTGCAACCAGGGGAGACTTTGCCTGGCAGTTCATGGCGTGGACCAGCTTCCATGCACGTACGTATGACATCTTCATGGATCTTGCCGCCGCACTGATAGAGCCGTCTATTTTGATGCGTTCAAGAAGTTCAATCCTGCCAAAGCCCAGAAATTTGCCTACCGCGCTCTCCACCCATACAAGCCCCATGAGGCTGTAGCCTTTTCTTTCAGCCGTGCGGACACAGGGTTGATGCTTTTGTTGGACAACGATCTGCGCATCCCTGTCCAACCGCGTCAGGCATTTCATCATCTTGACTTCCGAAATGCCACGACCACGAAGCATATTAGAAAGGTTCGGCTGGGACATGCCGAGGAGTTTAGCCGCTTGGACCTGCGTCAATCTCCGGCGTTTGATAATCTCGGCAATTTTTATAGATAGTTGTGCCTTGACTATCATTTCAGCAGTTTTGGCCATTCCAAGACCAGAATACCCGTTTGTGCTGCCTTTTTCGATGTCAATCATGTTTGTGCTCCTTCGGCTCTTCCGCCAACCGCTGAGGTTAGTTCCAAACACTTTCACGTATTCTAATGCTAAAATGACAGTCGGAAATTGCTGCCAAAAAGTTACAAGTTATAAGCTCCGGTTATGGTTCTTTATAATCACCTGATTCTCTAAATCGTTTATTAATCTATTTTTACTGGCAGTTTCTCCGCCTGACAAATCGGTTGTAACCCGCCGAGTTGCGATTTTCTTCCAGGTAAATGGCTTTGTCGATTTCGTCGTCACTTATTGAATAATTATAGACTTCCTGATAGGTCTCTTTGTATTCGTCCCGCAATCTGCGGGGCATAACGTCCGGGTAAAAGACCTCCGCCATCCACCTGAGCAATAGCGGGTCTTCAACCGGTTCGTTCATATAAGTGTGTGCCGGCAATTTATAGATACTGCGTTCTCGCACCGCCCGCAGAGCCTGAAATTCCGGTAAACCAAGAATTTCCTTCATAGTTGTCCGGTCACCCGGATTGGTAACAAACAGGATCACGTCAGGGTCCAAAAGCAGGAGTTGTTCCAGGTCGGCCGCGCCGTTGACTCTGAGAGCTTTTACGCCATTGATCACGCAAACCAGGTCCAGTTTATACGCGAGGTAATAATTGCTGTTGGCATTCCACCATCTGCCATTGACGCCGCCCACATAGACAACTCGTTTGTGACGCGCGGTATCTGAAGCAATCAGCGATTGCAGCGCCGTAAGTTTTGTAGCATATCTATCTGTCAATGTGGCAGCGCGGGCGCTTTTGCCCGTTGTATCTCCCATCATATTCCATGCTTTTAAGCGAAATTGGATGGGTTTTTTCATATCATACCTGATTTGAAGCAATCCCGGTAACCCGAGTATTTTCAGGAAGCCGGACTGCCAGTCACTGGCGAAGACTGTATCCGGCTGTAAATATAATACCTGCTCCGGATCGAGAACGAGAATGTTGGTGCTGCCGATGACAGGAATGCGTCTGAGTGATGAATAGATGCGGTTTATCGGCCCAAACGTTCCCCACTCCCAAGCTTGTTTGGACACGGCCAGTATATGGTCGGTGCCCTCGTTGATCGTGGCATAACCGGAGAGTATATTGTCCAGAAGCAATACTTTTTCAGCCCGCGGAATATCAGACGCGGCGGGCGTTGTCGAGACAGTGGGAGGGAAAAGTGACAGAGTCAGAATAGTTGTCGCCAAAACAACGAAGAGAGTTACACTCAACATACAGGAGCGCAAATTACCACCTCCCAAACATTAGTACTATTTACCGGCACAAAGGTCTCTATCATCTGTCCCTTATGCTCAAAGTGCAGGTGCTTCAAATCCGCACCGTAGAGGTTGTATAAATGCTCCCCAGTGATTACTTCGTTTGTCTGGCCGCAGAGAAACTCCCTTTTCCTCCAGCTTGAGCATGATCATATCATTAAAGAGTTTAGGCGCTTCAGCAGATGTGAAGCGCCTAAACTCTTCTAACTTTTTCCGTCAGGCAGCAGGTCTGCTAAAACTTCATTTCCAAAGAAAATGCGACGCTTCTTGGCGTCCCCTCATAGGCCCCGACCTGCCAGTAACTTGTGTCAGCGACGTTATAAACATTCAGACGAGCAATCACCGGAGTGCCCCAAATATTTGTTTTGTAGCGGGCTCCGAGATCGCCGAGAATAACTCCGGGCAGTTTATCGGTATTCGCAGCATTCGCATAAAATGAGCCGGTATAGTACGCCCCACCTGTCAAGGTCAACCCTGTCACATACGGAATATTATATTCGGCATAGAGCTTAGCCATAGTATCGGCAACATTGACCGGCCGGTTGCCGTCTATCGATGGATTATTGCTCTGATTCGTAACTTTGCAATCCATCAGCGTCAGCCCGCCATAAATAGTCACGTTTTCTATGACCTTGCCGGTTGCAGTGAATTCGATTCCTTTATGATTCTCTTTACCGTCTTGTACATAGGTCAGTGTTCCATTAGGATTAGTATCCACGTATTGGTTGGCCTTGTCGATTTTAAATAAGGCTGCTGTCAGCAACGTGCCGCCCACTGTCGCCTTGGCGCCGACTTCGTATTGTTCGTCAACCAAAGGTTGGAATACCTTTCCTGCATTGGTATAGGCGCCAGTGCTAGGGACAATGGCGCCATTCTCCAGCGCTTGTATATAGGTGGCGTATGTGGAAATCCAGGAAACAGGCTTGTAGATGATAGAGCCGCTGGGCGTTACAGCACCATTATTGGTGCGCGCCGTGAGCTGGTATGTAGTCGTGTTGTAGTTCTTCGCGAGGATCTGTGCATCATTCACCCCAACCAGCGCCGACCAATGCTCATTGAGTGTGATATTGTCTCCAATCAGCCAATTCCGATTCTCCGTTTCGTATGATATTGTCAATGGTTTTGTGCCAGTAGAAAATGAAGGTTCCGGTAAAGAGGTGGGTGAGGAGAAACTCAAACCGTTTATGGTCTTAAGGGACTGAATATCCGTAGGATCATCTTCCGTCACATAATCACCACTGAATCCCAGGGTCACTTTATGGCTTAACGGACCAGTCGTGAACTTTATGTCTGCTAACGCATATTCGCCGGTGTTCCAGACTTTGTATGGCGCAACTTCATAAATTTCCTGATTATATGTGCCATTTGTTTGAACGAGATTGATAATACCCACAAATTGATTGCTGTTAAGTTGGAAATAGTTAAACCCGGATCGAAATGACAACCAATTACTAATATCCCATGTCAATTTTGCTCCGCCCCTGTATGTTTCATTGTCATAATGCGAATACTTTTGACCCCAGTCTTTACTGTCATCCGGCGTGACCGTGTGTAAGCCAACGAAAGACCAAAATGGCGTGACGCCGTCGCCATGGGTCTTAACATAGGACCCGTTCAACTGAAGCAGTGCGTTATCTGAAAGATGAAAATCCATCGCACCGCTGAGCAAAACTCGTCTGGTCCACTGATCATCAACAGTGGTGGCGCCTTCCTCCCCCACAATATTAACCCGGTAGCCAATTTTCCCTTCTTTATCCAGCGGCCCTCCGAAGTCGCCGTGCACATAACCCTGGGTCCCGCCGTAATC
Source organism: Nitrospirota bacterium (assembly GCA_963830245.1). Classification (GTDB taxonomy): domain Bacteria; phylum Nitrospirota; class Thermodesulfovibrionia; order Thermodesulfovibrionales; family Dissulfurispiraceae; genus JADFXI01. The sequence goes on along the minus strand of CAWHNC010000085.1, from coordinate 41,842 downwards.
ACCGACAGTAATATCAGCCATCGGAGCAGCAGTAGGGCGTTTGGTCACAAAATTAACCAAGCCGCCGACAGTATTAGGACCATATAGAAAGCCTGCCGAACCTGTATAAACCTCTACACGCTCTTTGTCCTCCAAAAAAAGGTTATATGCGTTCGCCCGTATCCCATCTTCAAATGTATTATAGACGGTATTAAACCCTCTCAAATACGGGCTTAGGGCTCCGGACCGATTTTCACCGGTAAATAATTGAACGACTGGATTCATCTTGAAGAGCTGCTCTCTTGAGCCCGCCTGCACATTTTCAATCAAATCGGACGACATGACATTGATCGAATAAGGGGTATCCTGTATTTTCATCTCTCCCCACAGACCCGTCGTGGTGGTGTTCTCCACCTTATATCCGACTTCCTCGCTGCCTGCCTTGGGCTTTGCGGCTGTTACCACTACTTCTGTTACAGGCACATTTTTTGTGTCCGGCGCAGCGGCAGTTGTCTGCGCCGGATTCCCGGCCACTGCAGGACTCTTTGTTTGAACCAGCGGCGGAGTATTAGCGGCAGCGGGCTGTATGTCATCCGCATTGGCAATATTTGGTATAACGCAAAACAATAACGCAGCCAGCGCCGCGCCGTAAAAAATGGATTCCATATTTATTGCTCTCATCATTTCATCTCCTTTGTTTCGGAACATACATTCTGTACGAGTCCAGTCCCGTTTAAGTAACATTGTTCTTGAACTTGAGTTGCTGCGGAACGTATCAGTTTGGCGGAGGAGCCCTCATGCGTATACAGACTGAAGTGTTATTAAAGAGCGCAAATAAAAAGTTGCCAAGCCGCGAGAAATAGGCCTGGCAAAATAAAAAAACACGCATAAGCACGACCTTCACCTCCTAGCTCAGTGTAAGGCATGTTATTCAGTTGGCTTAATATAAATTACAAGCAACGCAAATCATCATCGTTACTTGCGAATATAGTAAGCCGTAATATATCAGTAGATATGACGATTGTCAAGTTGTTGTACGAGCTTTGTTGTACACAGCTGTTGTACGAGCTTTTGAAAAAGCAGCTGTCCTGCTGTCCTGCACCTTTTTTACACCAGCTGTTTTTTCTACAACTGTCTTTGAACAGTTCCCGTGCTTGAGCAATTGATGTCATTATGCTTATATTAAAAAGAGAAATTAATTATTTAAAAAGACAAGAATTTTATGTAGAGGGGAGTTATTGAGAGAGATTTCAAACATTGGTGGCATACATATCGTTCTCAATATAAATCCGTGCGCTCATAACTGCCTCTATTGCATGCTGGATAATCATAGAGATTCCAAATTCCCTATTAACCGCTACCTGGCTATTGTGGAACGGTTCTTCGACTGGAAACAATCACGCCACTTGAAAAAATTAGATATTCCTTTCGTTGTATATTGCTGCGACGATTATGACCTTGTGACAACAAAGAAGGTGATCGAGTTGCAACGCAGGGGAAAAGGCTATATGCAACTTTTCCTGGGCGGACTCCGCATGCGATCCGAAAGTGAAATGCGTGTGTGGCTCCGCGAACGCCAAGCTTTAGGGATTAGAAATGTTATTGCGTCTTTTGTCGGTCAGGGGTCGATTCATGATCACTGGAACAACCGACCCGGCGATTTCGATTTTTTGATAAGCACATTAAAAATCGCAGCCAAATTGGGAATGAATATTGAACAGCGACTTTTTTTACTGAAAAGCACCCTGCCCCATATGGAAGAATTAATTAACAAGCTGGATGCGCTGCCCGGCAAAGCGAAAAAACGTATAGTTGAAACACCCCAATATTCGGGTCGCGCCGGCAAACTTGAGCCTGAGCGGATAACAGAAGCCGATTTGGAACGCCTGCCTGATAATGCCAGGAAGTTTTTGCCTGACCTCCGTTCAGAACGGAAGTGGATCGAGCACATGCGCCGGCATGAGGACCCTCCCCGGAAACATCTGATATTGAGGTTTGTGCTGGATGACACTAATATCGACCGGGCCGAAGCCATGTCGTGTGATGAGATTTTTGCAGATTTGGAACAACGGGTCCGGTCAGCATATGCTGTGATGCCGGGTTATCGGGAACTGCTAGAAACCTGCGGCAACCCCGACAGCACCCTCCTTTACAGAATTCCGCGAGAGCTAGAGCGGAAATGGCTCGACCAATATCTTGAAATACATCCGCTCCAGTTTGAACGAGCTATAACTGCATGGGGTATGCGGAACGATTAACTCATGCGACTTCTTGTCGCACATAATTGTGTGAAGTACTTTACAAAGCGTTTTTACGATTTTGAGGCTTTAGCGAGTCAGGGCGTGATGGCTTTTATCTCCTGTCCGGTGTTTGATAATCTCGGCAATTTTTATAGATAGTTGCGCCTTGACTATCATTTCTCTGTGCCGTTTATGGCACTGGTTCGGCTAAAGTTTTGTGTGATAATATATAATAAGAATATACGAAATGGATGATTTCAAGTTTACTGAATACTTTGAAAAAGAGGTTCTAAGAAAGCGGCCATATATAAAGAAGGAATGGTGTCTTCATGTAATCAATAATCCGCTCAAAATGGAACCGCAGGAACATAATAGATTTCGTTTTTGGGGTATTATTGATGAACTTGATAGCCGCGTGTTAAGGGTGGTTACATTGGAAGATAAAATCACAATACATAATGCTTTCCCCGACAGGAGGTATAAACTATGAAGCTCAATTATTATCCCGAGACAGACTCCCTATACATCGACCTTTCTGAGAAAACAAGTGTCGAGAGCAAAGAAATATCCGAGGGTATAGTCCTTGATTATGATGCATCTGGAAATTTGGTTGGAATCGATATCGACAATGCCGGAGATAAAGTTCAACTCAAAGAGCTTATTCTCAGCAGGCTGCCATGTGACGTACATACGGTGTCAGTTTAGAATAATCCTGCGACAAGTTAAAGGCTCCATTTGTACACGCCGCGGTAGCACGGTGCAGTCAGCTTATACCCAATTTTATGAACCAACTATTGAAATCAGTGAAACAATTAAAATTGAGCGCCTGATTCTCTACATCGTTCATTAATCTATTTTTACAGGCAGTTTCTCCGCCTGACAAATCGGTTGTAACCCGCCGAGCCGCGATTTTCTTCCAGGTAAATGGCTTTGTCGATTTCGTCGTCACTTATTGAATAATGATAGACTTCCTGATAGGTCTCTTTGTATTCGTCCCGCAATCTGCAGGGCATAACGTCCGGGTAAAAGACCTCCGCCATCCACCTGAGCAATAAAGTAAAAACATACTGACACACCTAATGCTCGTAAATGCCATCCAGGAAATTCCTTGCGTAAAGCTCAACTTTAGTATCGTCATGCAATGCCGCATCAAGCTGCCTTGTGTAAGCAATCAGCCTGCCCAGGCTATCGAGTTTTTTCTCCATGTCGTCCCGCACCATATTTGCAATCCGCCCGATAATAAGATCTCCCTTGGTTTTTGTATTGAACCCGTATTCTTTTAAAATAATCGAGATCAGCTCTATCCTCCTCGATCTCTTTGCCATTTCAGTGGCGCCGCCTGTAAAACGGAAATAGATGTGGTTGTTCCTTGCAGTTTCACTGCAATAGCAATCAATCATATTGAAATGGTAGCCGAACTTGAGGCTCAGGTTGAGGTATTCATGTGAGACAACAGCGACGTTGTTGGCCGCATAGCTGTCGCTGCCGGAAACAATATCAGGCATGCGCATCATGCTCGTGAGAAAATCATTCACCCTTAATGAAACAGATCCGGAACTCCATGCCCCGGGATGCATCATCCCCTGAAGAACCGCCCTGAGTGGAATGGAAACAACCTGTTCAAAAGTAACGCTGTCACTCCCCGCCGCCCGACTCAGAGTGAGGTCAAGACCGCCTCCGATATCCACCACGATAATTCCGGTGGGTATCGGCAGGTCCATTTTCATGGCCGCTTGTCCCTTCAGTCCGTTCATTGCATTGTCAACAAGCTCCATGACGGCTTTCTCATGTATGAACCTCAGGATATCGTGCATGGTCTTGCAACCTTCGGGACTAAATCTTTCCATCAGCGGGTCCACGAGGTTGAGAGGAGAAATATATCTCAACACATATCTCTTCTTGCGATACTCGTAGATGTCCTCCATCGCAGTCAGGCCTGAACGCGCATGTTCAAGCACCCCCGGGAGTATCCCTTCATACACAGTCAGGATATCATCATCGTCCGCAGTTACCGTAATCTCCTGCCCATGCCTTAGAATTTGAGTTGCGGCTCCCGCGTTGACAAACGCCGGCACCTTAAATTCCCTGCAGAGGGAAGCCATATGACTTGTAAGCGACCCGGTATCGGTAATAATTGCTGAGGCATAAGGCATGACCCTTATGAAATCAGACGAGTCATTCCTCGCTACAAGGACATCTCCCCTGGAAAATTTCTCAAGCCCGTCTGCATGCTTAAAAATGAAAACCCTGCCGGCGCCGGCGCCCTTTTGCACAACATTACCTCTGGCTTTCATCAGTATATTGGCGCCGTCCGCAGCAGGGGCGCTCAAAGCCGGAAGTGCATCCGCGGAAGCTGCTTCTGACTTCACTCCCGACGCTATCCGCAAGGGCCTGGCCTGGAGTATGAATATTTTTCCGTCCCTGTCTATGGCCCATTCAATATCCTGAGGCCGGCGGAAATAGTTTTCAATGAGCATAGCCTGTCTCGCAAGCTCCAATGCCCGTTCTACCGGAAGGGAACTCTGCCCTGTCATGGCCTCAGAAGTATCTATCAGGGTCACCCCCCCATCTTCGAGACCTACTATCATAGAGCGCTTTTTACCGATCCTGTTACTTATTATCGCAGGCACAGTACCCTTTCCAACCAAATAAAAATCTGCATCTGTCTGACCTTCAACTACCGCAGTACCCAGTCCCCATGTCGAATTTATGATCATCGTGCCGGAATCTCCGTTAGGATTTGTCGAATAGATAACCCCGCTGACAGCCGCATCGACCATAAGCACACAACCGACCGCCATTTTCAAACTTCCGATAGCTATCCCAAGTTGACGATAATATGCTGCAGCTTTTTCTGAAAACAGGCTGGCAATTACCCGTTTGTATGCATCCTGAACCGCCTTGCTCTCCAACGGCACGTTCAGGACAGTATCAAACTGTCCGGCAAAAGAAAATTCCCCGTCCTCTGCTTCGGCGCTGCTCCGTATGGCGAGAAAGCATTTGTCTCCATATTTTGCCCTGAATATCGATATGGCTTTGTCGAGGGCATGCTCAATACCTGAAGGGATGTTACCGTTCAAAATTGAAGTGTATATCCCGTTCAATGCCGGGGCCCCTGAAAAGCCGGCGACCATCTCCTTTCCTTCAAGAGCTGAAATCATTTCGTTGATTTTATTATGTCGCATAAATTCATCGTATGCGGATGAGGTAACAGCAAATGCGTCAGGTATGTCGAGGACAACGTTATTTTTCAATTCAGCAAGATTAGCGTTTTTCCCGCCCACCTCATGCGCCATACTCCATGAAAGCGCATTATAAGGCAGCACAAATTCCCCTTTATACGAACCGGGACCGCTCCCATTTAATCGGGCTTCATTTCTTTTTGTTTCAATCAAATGGGCGCTGTCCCCGTTTTTATAAAGAAGCAGTCTGATTTCTTTATCGATGCGGGCCAGTACATCTTTGAGACGAGGATATTTATTCTGCGTGAGGACATCGAAGCTTGCCAGAGACTCTGTCAGTGTATCGTGCAATCCGGCATAGGCGCTCCTGATATAAGTAATATCAAATATATAGTCCCCGCCAAGTTTATCGCCCATATCAGCAATAATCTCAATGGCGCTGTTATGATTTTTAAGCACCTGCCTGAACCGGGCGAACATTTCCTTAAAGGTCACATGACCCGGGGAGAATACATCCCTGATAATCCTTTTCCCTAATGCTTTGACGGTCCCTAAGAATTCGCCCATAATGTCAACTCAATGCGCGTTGAATAGATGCCTTAAGCTCCTTTATTTTGACCGGTTTGGGGAAAAAATCATGAACATCCCCCCTCAACGCCTCTATGGCTGTATCGAGGTTGGCAAATGCTGTAATCATGATTACTTTAACATCGGGGTAAAGCTGTTTAACGGTCCTCAGCACCTCCATGCCGTCCACCCCTTTCATTTTAAAGTCCGTAACGACCACGTCAAACTTTTGCTCGCCGAGTCGCGAAAGAGCGGCTTCGCCGTTTAAAAACGTCTCTACTGTATAGCCTTCCTGCTCCAGTGACAGCTTCGCCATGTCGCCTACGATTTTTTCATCGTCAATAATCATGATCCTGTATTTGTTCATTCAGTCCTCCTTAAAAAAGGTTGAGGTCGAGGTTAAGATAAAGATAAAGATAAAGATAAAAAGGTCGGAGTTTTGACCTTATCCTCCTTAACCTTACCTAAACCTTAACCTGTTTTTTTATAAACAGGCAACTCTACAGTAAAGGTAGTGCCGACATCTACCATACTTTCCACCCTGATATCTCCTTTGTGGTTCTTGATGATTCCATAGCTGACCGACAGCCCGAGCCCTGTCCCCCCCTCTCCTTTGGTGCTGAAGAACGGGTCGAATATGTGAGGCAGGAATTCACGAGGGATGCCCTTTCCGGTATCCATGACCTGGATCTCCACAGAATCCCCGCCGCTTCCAGGCCTTGTTGCAAGATAGAGCGTCCTGCCGGCCTGCATTGACTGGACGGCATTGGTAATAAGGTTCACCAGGACCTGCAGAATCTGGTGTTCATCGATCAGGACATGGGGCAGGCCCGTGACAAAGTTCAACTTGGTTTTGATATTGGAAATGTCGAGCATGTTTTGCAGCAGCTTGAGAGTCTTTTGCATTACAGTATTGATGTCGGTCTCTTTGAGATTGGCCTCTTTTGGTTTTGAGAAGTCAAGCAGGTCTTTTATAATTTCCTTTATCCTCTCGGTCTCTTTCTCAACCTTATCCATGAATTCAATTCTCTGGTCCCTGCCCAGATTGTCATACAGTTCAGCATAGGTCTGCGCCATCATTGAAATGTTATTCAGCGGGTTTGTCAATTCATGTGCCACACCGGCAGTGAGGATGCCAAGGGATGCAAGCTTCTTGGACTGAATAAGCTCCTCTTCGCGGTTCCTAAGTTCCTCGGACATTGAATTGATTGCAACCATGACCGAACCGAACTCATCATCCGGAATTGCACCGTCGATTCTCTTGAAGTTGCCCTTGGATATCGATTTTGCAAGCTTCTCTATCTCTCTCAAAGATAGCAGAATCTTCTGGGATATAAAATGGCTGACAAAAACAGCACATATAAGAATCGCAAAAAATGAGTAGAACAGTATGAACTTCGAGCGTGATACAATCTCATTTTCACCCTTCCGCTCAAGACTGGTAATATTATCTGAAAATTCACGCAGCATTTTGCCTTCCGCACTTAACCTTGAGTCCAGGGCGGTATCGATGTGAGAGACACTGCGCACTTCATGCACAATATCGGAATAATGTTCCAAATGCGACTTAAGCAATTCAAAGTTGCTCTCTCCAACACCAAGGATAATGTCCTTGCGTGCGCTATTCAGAGACTGCTCGGCCTTGTCTATCTTCTCCTGAATGTCGAAAAGAAAATCCCGCTTTTGGTAGATAAAATAATTTTTCTCTATAAGCCGCATTTCGAGCAGGGTGGCATTCAGATCATCCGCTATTTCAACAAATCTCAGCTTCGTTTGCATCTGGTTGAGATTCCGCATTGCAAAAAAGCCTATAAGCAATATCAGTCCGATATTGACTATATTGGAAAGTATTATTTTGCTTTCTATCTTCATATCAACAACAGGTCAAGGTTGAGAATAAGACAGGCAGAGCAGGAATTAAAGACTTTACTTTTACCTGCACTTATCTCTCCTTAGCCTTAGCCTTAACCTTATCCTTAACCTGTCTTATTGCGGTACAGGGCATCTGGGCACCTCGGCTTGTTCTTTTCTCACCGGCATATACCACAGCCATCCGTCTATTGTCATTAATATTCCGGCTATAATCAAAAAACTATCGATAGCAGTCATTATACTGATACCGAAATAATGCATCAGACCCAACCCGAACCCCACAAAGGAAACCCCTGTTCTGATAAAAGCGAGCCCTGTCCTAGCCCTGGCATATATGGTGCGGTAGCAGGCGGCAACAGTGCGCTGTGCCGCAAGAACATTTCTTTCACGCGCAAGATGGGTACGCTCCCTGCTGGATGGCGAAGGATACAAAATAGTGCAGTGGTCCGCAAGCAAATCACCGAGACGGGCAAGCATCGTCTGCCTGACAGGCAGATGAGTACCGGGTTGATCAATAAAATGATAGTTCTCAAGAAATTGCATGGTTGCCGCAGTCACTTCCACAAGCGTCTGCTCTTCGGGAGGCGTCATTCTCGATCTCCTTATTTTCAAATATGCGAAGAGCCCGAATAACGCAAGCAAAAACCCTGCTGTCATGACCCCGAATAAAAAATAAACGTGAGGCGCACTGTAATGGCGAATAAGTATATCCGACACTGCGATAAGCCGCAACCCCCATCTGAGAAAAGAAAAGCCGGTCCTGGCCATTGCAAGGTCGGTCCTGTAGCATGCGAGCCTCGTCCTCCATTGGGCCATTGTGTTGCGCCAGAAAGCGAGCCCAGTCCTTTCGGTCCCGATGAGATAGCCGGGCCTTTCATGCAGAAAATCCTGGATAAACCATTGTATGTCCTCGCCGAGCGCCACCCAGTATTCATACTTCTCCGCACTTACAAACCTCTTCACTTCTTCATGAACAGCGGGGTCTGTCGGGTCGTTAGCGGCTATAACAACCGTATCACCGTCTATAATAATCGGAAACCACTGATGAATCGAAAGCCTTTCACCATCCAGGCCCGCGAGCAGTTCCGGCGGTACAGGCATTCGCTCATCATATTCCAGAAAAGGACAGTGGTAATGATTGGAAAGCGCCTGCAGCAGGATATGCTTCGGTATGCGATACTCTGCGATAAGGACACTTTCCACGTCAATGCCCCTCGCAGTAGCGGCGCGTTCGGCTTCGTTTAACCTGTCCCCGGTCAACGCGCCCCAACTGATCAGATCACTGAACTTATTGGAAGCAATATTATCAACGTTCATCGCTATCGAACACCACCTTGCTCCAAGAGCGGGACGGTACGCCATAATCAGGGATTTTAAGTTCCATTTCTCCATAACAGTAGGGGTACTGTTTCCTTATTTTTTCAGCCGGGAAATGCCAGTACATTCCATCGATGAAAAGTGCCAATCCAACGGTTATAAACAACATATTACATATGGTCCAGGCGATATTGCCCGTGCCGAAGAAGACAAGGAGCTCCATGCCCACAGCGGCTATACCAATGCCGGTCCTGACAAGAGCAAGCCCTGTCCTGGACCTCGCCATTACAGTCCGCAGTCTCGCCATTACGTTTCGCCTGTCAGCCAGCATGGTCCTTTCGAGGGCAAGACCTGTAGTGGCCCATATTCCAGGGGAGTGAGACTGCCTGACAGGCGGAACGCACTTGTAATCCGAATCGGGATATTTCAGGGCCGGAGGAAAGACAAAATCCCATAAACTCCTCATGGCCTGGGTATTCCTGACTAAATCAAAGCTTATCGAGCCGGCACGGCGGCCCGGGACATACCAATGAAAGCCTTCTGCAGCCATAGCGACACCCGTCATAATAAGGGCGGCGTCAAAAAAAGTCCATGGCCCGGGACGGAACTGGCGCAATAGCGCAATCCCGAATCCGGCAAACGCAACGCCCGTTCTGGTAAATGCAAGCCCTATGCGTGCCCTCGACATTTTTGTCCGGTAACATGCCTGCACCGTCCTTTCTTCTGCAAAGTCCGTCCTGTCACTCGCAAGAAACCTGCGCCTCATTACCGGAGACAGGTTGCTCCAGTTGGAACGCAGCGCAGCAGCCCCCTCTACAGACTCAGTACGCATAAAGACGGGGTTGTCACCGGGGTCAGACATTTTAAGTATAGTGGTTCCCCACGTAGGTTCCGTACCTTTGAAATCATACACCTTGCCCCCCGCTTTACGTGCAGGCAGATACCACAATAGCCCGTCAACGACCATAATAACGCCTGAAATTAATAATGCCGCTTCAAACACAGTCAACAGTCCCAAACCCAGAATCCTGAAAAGCACTGTTGCTGTAGCAATAAAAGCTACGCCTGTACGGACAAAGGCAAGGCCGGTCTTGCCTTTTGCCAGAGCTGTCCTTGTACAAGTCAGCAAGGAGCGTCTGTCTGCCAGAAATGTTCTCACTTTCGCCATGGACGTCCTGCCGGCGGAGGAAGGGAAATTGGGGTTCACATCAAAGTTATGTTCGATAATCCTCACAAGGTCCGATGGCAACGCAATAATAAAATGGACCTTTTCAACCCGAAGAGTATCTTTGATATCCTGCATCAGGAGGGGATCGGAAGGGTCATATACAATTGCCTCGGCGCGTTTTTCCCCCACATAAAGAGGAAACCACAGCCGGCGTTTGAGTTTTTCCATATCGAGACGCATGGTAATAAAATATGAGGACAAGCCGCTCTCATCGTATTCGACAAAAGGGAAATCGAGATGCCTTGTGAACGCCATTCTCGACGGTATAACGGTCTCTTCGTATTCTACAAAAGGACACTGATGGAATTCTGCGAGGCAGAACAATATTTCGTGTTTCGGAACTCCCTTCTTAACTAAACACTCTTCAGGGCACGTGCCTGATGCAACTGATTCACTTAAACACTCGTCCAACGCAGTTTCGGTGAGAATTCCTCTTTTTATAAGCCGCTCAAATTTATGGTTCAGCATAATAACAGTCCGAATAACAAAACTCCTTCTCTTCCATATAACTCTCCATTCCTTTTATGCACACTCGTCGCTGCTGAACATAACCTTTTTCCATGAACAAACCGGTTTGCCGTAATCGGGGACCGCAATTTCCATATCTCCGTAACAGTAAGGGTACTGCTTTCTTATTTTCTCAGCCGGGATATGCCAGTAGTACCCGTCTATTATAGATGCCAGCCCGGTCACAATCAGTACTACATTAAAGATTGTCCAGGCAATATTGCCTGTGCCGAAGAAAACAAGGAGTTCAGTGCCGACCGCAGATATGCCTATTCCTGTTCTGACAAGTGCCAGGCCGGTCCTTGACCGCGCCATAATAGTCCGCAGTCTTGTCATAACGTTTCTCCTGTCAGCGAGCATAGTCCTTTCAAGGGCAAGGCCGGTGGTACCCCATATTCCATGAACGTGAGACGGCCTGACAGGTGGAACACATTGATAATCCGAACCAGGGTGTTTCAGCGCCGGAGGGAAAAGAAAATCCCATATATTCTTCCCGGACTCCACCTTGCAGACTGCTTTCAAACTTTCAGCGCCTACATGGCGACCCGGGACATACCAGTAAAACCCCTCCGCGGTCATTGCAATACCGGAGATAATTAGCGCTGCATCAAAAAAAGTCCATGGCCCGAGGCTGAACTGGCGCAATAGTGCAATACCAAACCCGATAAATATAACGCCGGTACGCGTAAATGCAAGCCCTGTGCGCGCCGTGGCCATCCAGGTCCGGTAGTAACAGTGTATCGTCCTTTCTTCAGCAAAATCCGTCCTGTCGCTCGCAAGAAACCTGCGTCTCATGACCGGGGACAGGTTGCTCCACCCGGACCGCAAAGCCGCAGCGCCTTCCACATGGCCGGTGCGGGTAAAGAGAGGATTGTCACCGGGATTCACCACTTCAAGAAAAGTAGTTCCCCACATAGGTTCGATAGAAGTGCAATCAAACACTGTTTTGCCCGCTTTCCGGTTGGGCAGATACCATAACAGGCCGTCAACAGTCATAATAACGCCTGAAATTAACAATGGGAGTTCAAACAAGGTCAGAAGCCTTATACCAAAAACCCTGAAAAGCGTAACAGCAATGGACAGGAAAGCGATGCCGGTGCGGATGAAGGCCAATCCAGTTCTGCCCAGTCCCTGGGAGGTCCTGACGCAAGCCGTCAAAGAACGTCTGTCAGACAGGAATGTTCTCACTTTGGCCAAAGCCGTCCTGCCGGCTGAGGCGGGGAAATTCGGATTCACATCAAAGTTATTTTCTATAATCCTCACAAGGTCAGAAGGCAGGGCTACAATAAAATCGATATCCCGAACTCCGAGTGTCTCTTTGATGTCCTTAATTACATCCGGGTCAAAAGGATGATAGGCTATTACCTCGGCGCGCTCTTTACCGGCGGCAAGAGGAAACCAGAGATTGCGTTTGAGTTTCTCCATACTCAGGCGTTTGGAAAGAAAAAAGGAGGCCATGACGCTCTCATCGTATTCTACAAAAGAACAATTATAGAATTCCGTCAGGCAGAACAATACCTCATGCTTTGGAACACCTTTTTCGATCAACCAATCTTCCGGATACTTGCCCCATGCAAGAGACTCCCGTAGCCCCTCACTCAATTCCCTTTCAGTGAGAATCCCACTCTTTATCAGGCGTGCGAATTTTTTATTAAGCATACGGAATCATATTGGAGCGGGCGACGGGATTCGGACCCGCGACCTCCAGCTTGGGAGGCTTAAGGCTTATTAATTAATCTCCTTTATTTCAATTAACTGCAAAACACTCATTCCTAAAACACATCTAAAACACCATAATTTATTGCTCTTTTTCATCTCTTTTTAGGTCTTTTACTTATTATACTGTTTTGCTCATTATAAAAACAGCAGGCCAGCCCCTTTTTACAGAGACTCTCATAAAAAGACCTTTTTGTCCGGCAAGCAATATCAAAGGCTTCATCCGACAGAATGAAGCCTTCCCATATCTGCAGAAAATGCAACTGAAGCTCTCTCAGGATTGCAAATGCCGTATTCCTGGAACATTCACTGTAGTGATTAATAAATATTTGTTTAGCTTCATCCAACGTAGTCTTCCCCAAAACAAGCCCAAAGGGTGTCGGATCGTCAGGTAGATTTTGTTTCTTTTTTTTGTCAGTAGCGAGACTATTGGTTACAGAGAACGAAATTGCCAAAGTAATTATAATTATCAGTGAAAACAGTTTATTAATAAACCTTGTCTCCTCCTCTTTTGTCTTTATCTCACTATGGTGGAAAACACACGTCTCAGCGATCACAGTGTCAAGCAATAAGAAAGATACGTCCAAAGGCGGCGAATTAATTTTCTCTTGACAATGCCCATTACCTTTTATTATGATGCCTATAATAAAAATTTAGACGTACACGTTTCGACAAGGCAAACCACTAGCAATTGTGGGGCGCAAAGCCACGGATCCTTTCAGGACAGCCGGGCTGCCGACAAACGTGCCTCCAAAACTCTATATAGGAAGAGGCCGTACGGCATGACGACTCGGACTATATGGAGGGTCAGTAGTGGATTTTCCCTCTCACATCATCGCTTTTGAGGCTTTGCTCTCCGCATTATCGGTCTCGCACTCAATGCCCATGCAGCAGCGGTATTCCCGGATCCTTATGTCAACATTTCCCATATGTATAACTACTGTTCATACGACGCGTGCGGTTGTGCTATGCCGTGCGAAGGTGAGGCAGTCAAAAGTCTTTAGCATTCCAGTTCTCGATCAGGCATGTTCTTCTGCGGAGCCTCTGTGAATAATGGTGTGGCTCTGTCAAATAAGGCCCTCGAGGCGCTATCCAGCATATCCGGAGGCATAAAAAAAACTACCGATAGGACAAATCACATAGCCGTTGCCTCGAATAAGCAATCAACGACAGTGAACGCAATCAATTCCAGTGTAAATAACATCGCAGGGACCAGCAACAAATTCTTAGCTGCAATGACACAGAGCGCCCAGGCGGTTGAAGATCTTGACGGCCTTTCCGGATCATTGAAGACCCTTGTGGTGCAGTTTGCTATATAGGCACAGTAATATTATTAGTAAATCAATAAAGGAGGCTATATGAGAAATTTTTGGGCAGGGGTTGCGTTACTATCGATTTTCGCAGTAAGCAGTTTCCTCTCGCCGGTTTATGCAGGCAGTGGCAGTCAATCATCAGCTCCGGAAAAATCGGCTCCGGCAAGGTCCGCGCCGGTAAAGACAGTGAAAAACAGTTCTTCACAGGTGCACGGGAAGGCTATGAGGCCGGGGGAAAAGCATGATTTTCGCGGGCATGATTATAAGCATTTTACGGATCATGAACGCGAAATGTGGCACGGTGGAGCATGGCACCATGCCACATTTCATGGGAGATACGGTTATTGGTGGGCGGTCGGCGGCGTGTGGTATTTCTTCGACCAGCCCGTATATCCCTACCCTATGGTAGTACCTGCGGTAGCATTTGAAGTTGCACCCTCTTTTCCAGTTGTTGCTCAGCAGCCGACACTGGTAATCCAGCCTCAGACCCAGCAGTTTTTATATTGGTGCGATAGCCCTCGGGGCTATTCCCCTGAAGTAGAGTCGTGCCCGCCAGGATGGCGGAAGGTTCCTGTACAAAAGACTCCAACGGCTCCGCCGCCACCGCCACGTTAAATGATACGGGAAGATTTTAAAGTAAAAACAATTTTAGATCATTAAGGAGGAGTTTCATGGGAAAAGTTTTAAGGTATCTGAATTTAGTCGTTATTGCAATGCTTTCATTGTCGCTGCTTGGAGGCTGCGCAACCGCACCCCTTGGGCCAACCGTCACTGTAATGCCTGCCCCAGGTAAGCCTTTTGAGCTGTTCCAGAAGGAGAAGAAGGAATGCCAGGATTATGCGTTCAAGGAGATGGGGGGTCAGGACGCGGTTGACAGTGCCAATAGAAGTGCTGTGGCTAAAGGCATATTTGGCGCGGTGATAGGAACCGCGGCAGGAGCTGTTCTTGGCTCTGCCGTGGGCAATGCCGGCACTGGTGCTGGTATTGGCGCAGGCGCTGGCATACTGGGCGGCACTGGCGCAGGCGCCAGTAGTTCTGCTAATTCAACCTACCAGTTACAGAGACTGTACGATATGGCTTATATTCAATGCATGTATGCCAAGGGGAACCAAGTGCCAGGGCAAGCTCCGGCTGCTCAGGCAGCACCGACTTCCTTCCAGCATATGCCGCCACCACCTCCACCGCCGGCGCAGGCTCAGGAAGTACCACAGGAAGACCAGCCGACACCCTAACGAGTAACCTAAAAAACATTTAGGGGCCGCTCGCGGTTGGGCAGCCAAAGTATTATTGTCTATTCTGAACAGACGGAAACTGAAATCGCGTCTTTGTACTGGATTGAGTTTGAAGACGGAACGGTTACTACGGCGTGGGGGCGTGAGGTTTGTGTCCTTATCTCAGCAAAAAATAAAAGGACGGTTAGAAAATGATGAGGACAAACGGTGCTGCAGGCTTTATGAACAAGGTTGTATGGCTCGCATTGATGTTGACCTTTGCTTTTGGATCGACCGGTTGCGTAAAGAGTATCCAGGCCGTGAGTTCTCTGGAAGAGCTCTCGACAAAAGAAGACCTTGCAAAAACGCATAGCTGGTATAAACAGTCTGCCGCCAGAGGCAACGCAGGTTTTGTTATGGGAGCGACACTGGTGCTGTTTCCAGTGGCAATGGTTATGGCAAACATCCCAAATTACACAAACCTGACGGTTGCTCAGATTTCAGAATTTTCAGCAACCGCTGCTTATGATTATAACGCCATCTTCTACAGGGAGTGGGTGGCGTATACGAGCGGAGCATGGGCGCCTGATTACTGGATCATCGGAAGGGGCATGGGGATGAAAGATGATCAGGGCAGGAAGCCGGTCGGCGTCATCTTTGACAACAAGAAGGATAACAAAGCGTACTATGAAGTATGGGTTATCCGGAAGGATGAGACAAACAAGCAGTATCTGGCCTGGCGGGCTCCGGTCCTCAAGAAGAAAGGCGACAAGCTTGTGTACGCGCTTGATGAGAACCTCGTTTTGGAGAAAACCAAGATGGTTGGTGGATATAACCTGATGAACTTCACTTTCCTGAATGCCGCAGACGGCGCTGAGGTTGTCAAAAAAGAAAATGATATTCTTATCGATTTCAAAAACTCATACATGCAGGGCGGGACAATGGCCCCGCTGCAATATTGTGATGAGAACAGGGACGAGAAGGAACAAGGCAAACTGGCAGCCCCTGATAAATCTTCAACAAGCACAGCGCCGAATGCCGGGATTGCGAATTGAGATGAAAAGCTGGCGTCGCAGATATCCGGCTTATCAAAACGGAGAATAGGACATGAAAAAAACGACCTCGTTGTATATGTTCTTGGTTGCAGTGCTTGCTTGTGTGTCCATAGCACAGGCGGGGCAACCGGACATCCCGGACGGTTTCACGAAGTCATGGCTCAGCAAGCCGTTGGTCAATTTTAATAACCCGTACAATATGAAAATCAACGGCGGCAAGGTTTTGGGCAAGGACTGCTCGACACTTGGGGAATGTTGGGACAAATTGATAGATGCCAACCCAGCCAATTATGATTATACAATAGTTTCTCAGGATTACAGCACTGGCGCTATTTACCGCATTATCCAAATCCAGAATGCTTTAAAAGAGGCAGGAGTAAAAGTAGCGATAGCCAAATTTATCGTTGAAAAAATACCAGAGCAAATACCACCCAAAACTATCGCAATATTATCTCCGGGAATGTATTCGTTACGGTATCCGATCGGAAACGGCCAGTTGGGTGAGATTTGGCTTACTGGTATTCAAGACAAAGACGGCAGAGTAGCCATTACTCTCAAAGTGTCTACTGACAAGGTAGAGAAAGTGTTCTCTGCAACAGCACAAAAGGTCTCGGATTTCGGTGTAAGAGAGTTGACGCATGATGAGATCAAGGCTGTTAACGAAGGCAAGTCCCAATTCTCGCCTGACGAAATAAATTTGCGACGAGGGGCCGAACAGTCCATGATGAAGAGTTTGTTTGAAACGCAGAATAAAATCAATTTGGAAGTAGCAGCTTGGCTGGCAAAAGAACTTGCATTGGCCAAAAAACAGGATACAGCAAAAACCGAAACAAAGTAGTGGGGTTAGGATAGCACGCTTTGCGTGAATTATTTCAGAAAGAGAGGGGGATTAGATGAGGAAATTTTTAATGGTTGCTGTTGTTGCTTTACTGGTATTGCCATTCGGGTGCGCTACTAACGGGAGAGATATTACACTGAACTCAGTCCAGACTCCGTTAAATCTCGATGCGTCCGGGCAGAACGTATTCGTAACAGTTACCGATAAAAGGGAAGAAGGGCTAAAGCCTAATGAGGTTGGCGCGGTCAAAAACGGCTACTACATAACGATGTCGCATGTTTGGGCCAATAAGGATGCCGCTACCTGGGTGCATGACACGATTACAGATGAGATGAAACGTCTTGGTGCTACCATTGCGGACAAAGATGATGGCAAGGCAAGTCGAATAGATGTTGACGTGACTATATGTTGGGCCTCCGCCTACCTGGTTTACTCTGGAGACGTATCAGTGATAGTCACACTAAAAAAAGATGGCAAGACATTAATCAGCGCTAAAGAATACAAAGGCAGCGGTGGGAATGGTATGAATTTTGTAGCTGCGTCGGATGGTTACCAGAAATCTCTGGAGACAGCCATGCTTGACATGCTGAATAAGCTGATACCCGACATTGTTACTTCATTGAAGGCCTAATTGTAAGGGCAACTTTCAGCCGCACGGATAAGTTACGAAGAAGCCGGCACGGGATACCGCAACCCTGTGTCGGCTTCCAACACCGATAAAAACAAGTATGCAATTGATTCTGCATATAACGACAGATTTTTTAAGAAATCAGACCTTAGCCTGCATTGTCTGCGTCACACTTTTATAACATGGAGAAGCGAATGTGGAGATCCCCTGCCTCGGGTTATGTACCTTGCTGGTCATAAGGATATTGAGACTACAATGCTTTATACTCATATCTCGGGAAAAAAGATTAAAAACATCATTGACCTGATGTATAAACTACCCAAAAAAACACCACTAAAACGCCATCCTTTTTAGGCATTTTAGTCGTTTTTTGTAACTTCTCCTCCCTTCAAAATCTCCCCTAAAACCAAATTTTGAAATACAGCATCTTATTGTTATGCATGGATAATTATTATATAACAAGT
This sequence comes from Nitrospirota bacterium, assembly GCA_963830245.1. Taxonomy (GTDB): domain Bacteria; phylum Nitrospirota; class Thermodesulfovibrionia; order Thermodesulfovibrionales; family Dissulfurispiraceae; genus JADFXI01. The sequence continues at coordinate 23,725 of CAWHNC010000085.1, read as the reverse complement.
ATTTTATAGAATGGAGCGGGCGACGGGATTCGGACCCGCGACCTCCAGCTTGGGAAGCTGACACTCTACCACTGAGTTACACCCGCATTTTCAACAAGTTACATGTCATTATAGCATACGCTGCGATTAATTTGTAATTATAGTATCGTTTTTGTGATTAATTTAGCAAAAATAAACATCAGGAAAAAATGGACGGTTTTCAAAATTTCTTACTCGAAAGAAAAAAAACAACGCAACTCTCTATTGCTTCCTACCGTCTGATAGCATCCCAACATGCCTCTGCAGTCCGCTCAATTAGGGAATCGTCCAGTGTTAGAAAGCCAAGGATATGGTCATACATTACGGTTACCATGGGGCCGAAGGCTATGGCCTGAAGCAGAATAATGGGAAGATCCTTTATCACCTGCTGAGCGATACCTTCCTGGGCAAGCTCGTGGAAAATATCCTTATTACTCCTTTTGCCAATATTGGTTCTGCGATGCAATACACCGTATGGGGATGTATAGAATTGTTGCACGAATCTGAATTCAAGAGGGTGCTCAATGTAATATTGTATCAAACACTTGGTCATATGAAGAAATCGCTCTCTGACAGGCTTCTTTTGATTATAACCCTTTGTAATAGTAGAGGTAATGGTTTTTTCAAAATCTATATTAAGTTCGTTGATCAGCGCGTCTTTGTTTTTAAAATAATGATAGATAGTCCCCGCAGCCACGCCGGCGCTTTCAGCAATCATCGACATTGAGGTGTTATGGAAACCGTTCTCGCCAATTAGTTCCAGAGTTGCACGCATTATATCCTCACGTTTACTTTTTACTAATGTCGTACTCAATCTCCCCCCGAACTGAATGAATATTCATTAATCCGTACATATTAATTGATAAGATCGGTAAGAGTCAAATTTGATTTATATTCCCCGCGGCAAAACCCGTGGAATCGAATGTATTGATTAAAAAAATAAAGATTGATTAAACCGGGATTAGAGACAGCAATCTTATTCAGCTCCCTGTGGAGGAGGACAGTCCGCCCACAGGGAGCCTGAATTCCCTGTGAGGGAGGACAGTCCAGCACACAGGGAGCCTGAATTCCCTGTGGGGAGAGGCCAGTCCGCCCACAGGGAGTTTTCGTGCATATCTCCGGTAACATTGCCGGAGATAGCGCAGTCAGTTATCAGATATAGCTTTGCATGGTCCCCTGTCCTCCTACGAAAGGGGACCTCGGCTTGAATATAACGTTAGGCCCGGTGTTGATTCCGAGAGATACCACCGCGTCACTCGGGAAATTGGCTACCATCGACTCTGGCGCCCAGTTCGGATACTGTGTCTTCAGATCAGTAATCGGACCTGCGTCCAACGCCCTGAGAGGGCAGGCGGCCACACACGCCGGCTTCAGTCCCGCGCTTATCCTGTCAAGACAGAATGTACATTTCGTCATCTTGGGTCTCAACGGGTCTGCCTGCGTATACGACCTGAAGTTCGGATCATAGAACTGCGGCGCTCCCCACGGACATGCGTCCTGGCACTTCCCGCACGATATGCAGTTTGTATTGTCCACAAGCACCACCCCATAGTTCGGCTCCTTGTAGATTATCTGCATCGGACACACTTTTATGCAGGCAGGATTAGTGCAGTGATTGCATCCGAGGGAAAGATTCAGGACGTCGATATTAGGAGTCGCAGAGCCATACTCCATCTTTGTGACCCGCCTCCAATTTTCTTTCATGTCGTATTTCCTGCTCAGCGCATAGTTTATGCTTCCGTCGCTGCCGGGCAGGTTCTCATAAGACGCAGGGTTCGCATATGGATCCGTTGCAGTTGAAAGCCAGCTCAGATCCGGATTTATATTGGCATCCCCTCTTCTCAAATCATTCCAATTCTTGCACGCCATCATGCATGCCTTGCATCCTACGCATCTCGTCTGATCATAATAAAACGCCCATTGGCTCATTTATATGTCCCTCCTTTCCTTGTCTTATTGGGGATTCGTCTTGCTGATTTCAACGAGATTCCCGTTGTGATTATTTATGCCCATCCTTAAGAATTGTGTCGGATCTTTTATCCCCGGGTCATAATCCTGAATGATCGTGTTAGGGTTGCCTCCCACATCGACCGGAACAACATGCGGCTCAGGGACCCCATCGAGGTTCGTGTCAAACCAGGCCGTATATGTCTCTGAGGTGCTCGCCCTGTAATTAGCAGGCGGGAGTTCCACAACGCCGGGAGTTTGTCTGACCGTTACCCTGGCCTGTACCTTTACACAGCCAAAGTCACTGTACATATACACCGTATCTGCATCGGCAATGCCCCTTGCTGCAGCATCCACGGGATGAATCTTTACACAAATCGGAAATTGGTCCACAAGCATACTAAGGTTTCTAAAATTGGTATGCACTCCGGCCCTCGGATGGGGACTGACAAGCATAAGCTTATAGGTGATTCCCTTTGCGCCTGTTATGCCGCCTGCGAGAACGTCTTCATATCCTTGAGTCGGCCTCCAATACATAGCCCTCGGAGCCTGATCAGATCTGTAATAACCTCCGTCCGGCTTCTTATAAGCGGAGCCAAGGGCCTGATCCCTGTAAAAGTAGAAGGGAGACCAGAACTGCACTCTGCCGGTCTCTGTCGGTAATGAGCCCGGAGCCATGTTGACGTAGTTTGAAAAAGCCGCTGTCTGAGATGTAGTAAGGGGGAAATTGTAACCACCTTGCGCCCTGTATTGCTCCCAGCTCGGAAGCTTTGCGTTCGGGTATAAAGCCGTGTATCTTGGATCGATAGTTGAGTTTGCCCATCTTTCCTGCATTATCTGCGCGTCCGTCTTTCCACCACGACCATACGGAATACCGATTGCCGCAGCAAGCAGATCGTCTATGGCCAAATCACCCTGGCTCTCATACATCGGCGGGATCAATTGCTGTATACTCTTTTGTGACATAGAAAACCCGTCGACCTCATCCGTCGTGGCGCTGGGGAATATTATGTCGCAGTATGCCGCAGTAGCAGTCAGGAAATTCTCCTGTATGGCAGTATATTTGACATTCGGCGACATATAAGCCATTATGTTCTTGTTTGTATTTTGAGCTTGATTAAGGGTATTACTGCCGAAATGACCGCCGTATATCATCTTAACCTGCAGTTTCGGATTCGGGCCCAGGTCTATGCCGTTAATCGCCAGAACATCCGCCCTGAGCTGTGCAGGCGTCCTCTGGTCTCTGCCGTTCACTACCACGTCATACAGTTTGCCTGCCGAGACAGCGATCCTGCCCCCGATAGGATTCGGCGCAGGCAGCGACGTTATTGGATTTTCAGGATCTCCGAGAACCACCATCTGCTGTGTATAATTATTGACGTCGAGTCCGGGCCCTCCTCCCACCTTGTTGAGGTTGCCTGTCATGGCTGCAAGAGCTATCTGTAGCATCACATGAGAATATCCATTGTTTGTCTTCTGCGCCCCCGTACAGCCTCCCCATATCATGGCGGGTTTTGTGGACGCGTATGCGATGGCAAGGTTCTCTATGGTCTTCGCTGGAACGCCTGAAAGGTTCGACGCCCAGTTAAGCACTCCCTGATAGCCTCCGTACTGGGTCATAAGGCTGTTCAGGTACTCCACAAACGACAGTCCCGTAGGGGTTGTAAAGGTCTGCCCGTAATACGGCGCGTAGGTCAATGGATTATAGCCGGTACCTGTGCTCACAGCAGTATCTCCCGGATAAAACCCGAAGCAATACTGCCTTATAAAGGCGTCGTCATGAAGACCCTTCTGATATATAACATTCGCCATGGCGGCAAGTATCGCCGGGTCTGTCTGGGTCCTCACCTGTATGTGTCCCGGCAGGTTATATTGCGGATAGCCGCTTTGCATGGAGACCACGGCTGTATCATTGTAGGACTGGCCTACTGTCACTATGGGTATGCCCGACTCTTTCAACTTCATGAATTGAAAAGACTGTTCCCATTGGCTCATCATCGTATCATGATTCCAGTTAAGCAGGAATTTGGTATTGAACAGGTCAAGGCTGCAGTTGCCCGTGGCATACCAGCTGCCGAGTGCGGTCTGGGTAGCCCATGCCATGTTCTCCATGGAAGGGGCGCCCGATGTTCCTATAAATGTGCCCAGGTAAGGTATAATGTTAGTGAAGGTTCCTATTGAAGGGGCCACAAAGAAACCGATTGCCGACGAAGCTATTAGCGGCATATAGCCCAGGCTCTTTTGATCTTGCTGCATCTCCTTAAACCATCCGGCAACTGTGTCAATGGCCTCATCCCAGGTGATTTGCGCAAATCCCCTTAAATTGCCCCTGCCTATAGTCTGTTTCAAAGGATACTTGATCCTCTCAGGAGAATATGTCCTCTTTTGCGAAGCATAAGATCTCAGACATACCCTGGTGCAAGTGAGGCCATTCGATATGTCCTCGTCTATTGCCTGTGACCCTGCGCGCGGGATGTCGCCCGCGCCTGTTGATGTCATCATCATACCGTTCTTTACCTGAACCTTGGTAATACCCCCACAGGCGCAGGGATATGAATGCGAACTCGTGAGTGTCGTTACCGACGTATCCAGCGTCAGGTTAGCCGATGGCCCCACGGCAGCGTCGGTCGTGTATGAGGACTGCCCTCCCCCTCCGCAGCCGTAAATTGCGGCGGTTGCGCTCAATGCGCCGAGCCCTTTCAGGAAACCTCTTCTGCTGACCTTCATCTTCTCATCAATAGTTACTGTTGAATCACTTGCCGTATTCATTCTTCCCCCTCCTCTTAATTTGTTGATCGACACTGTTTCTCATATCAGCTTGAATGACTCTTCCCGTCGGTCGTACTCCCTTGTTCCCCACCTCCTGTCTTCTATCGTCCGCGCATCTGCAGTGGTTGCACACTTTGCCGATTGAATGTTCAATCTTGTGTAGAAATAAAAAAATATTCTTGCTCGACCTGATCTCACCCCATATTCCTCCAGAATCGATAATTCCTCAATAAAATGATTCTTCATTCATGCCCACCGGTTGCACAATGAAACAGATTGAACGTTCATTCGGTGTAAAATACAACATGCCTGTAAACATTGTCAAGACATGATTAGTTATGAGGCATTCGAGAAATAGCTCTTTGAGATACCGCCGGCTATAACATCCGGAGTGGTAGCTGTGATGACAACCACTCGGTCTTGTATGGGCATGCCATTTCTTTCACTCGCACGTCTTTTGCCGTCATTCCCGCAGTGTTTAAGCGGGAATCCATTCTTTTGAAAATGACCAAACGCCTTCCAGACGTGTAATCTGCTTTTGTGCAATGACAAATTTTGTAGTTCGCTCCAGTTTAAGCTGCTTTTTTTATCAAAGACCTCATGTCCTCCACCTGATTCCTCTTTATCCTCGCCAATGCCATCGACAGCATCACTATCAGCGCAAGTCCAACCCTGAGTGTCATCTTTGCTTTCCCTCTGATGAAGTGATGCTCAAATCCAAAGGATAAATCTATCCGGCTGTTCACTCTCTCAACAGCAGTCCTGCCATTATACAGTCTCTTCCATTTATAACTGCTCCTCGCTATCGGCACAAATATCCTCCGGTCAGTTTGAAGTGGTATCCTCACTATTTTCCCCTGTGTCCCTTCCGAACACTGAGCATACCCTTTGCATTTCATCCCGTATGCCGCTGACGGACATTTGTACTTCAATGTGTTCCTGTCCTTCTCAAATCCGCAAAATGCCATCTCGTATCGTTCATTACTCTTGGGGCAATGACAATACACTGTCCCCCTATAATCATAAACAATATTAGCAAACAGCAGCCTTGTCTCATCTGTATCCTTCCAACTATTCCGTATGTCGATTACAGGCTTTATGCCATGCTCATCATAGAGCGTTTCATTGTGAAGGCCGCTGTCATATGCTTTATCTCCAGTCAGTGTCTCTATTGTCTCAAAATGTTTCTTAGCATCCTCTACCATTGGCTTCAACTCTTCGACATCGGCTCTGGAAGCTCTGGTCACTTTGTACCCTACGGGCAACTCATATGTCGAATCCACTACAAGATGCAGCTTGTAGCCGAACCATGAAGTGATCTTCTCCCAAAGGCTTCCATCAGCTCTTTTGCCTTTGTAGGTTTTGCGGCCCCAGTCGGCATCAGGGTCTGAACTTTCCCGGGAATCTTTTTTCCCCCGCGCATGACTCTCTATCTTTTTGCTGTCAATTGCAACATGCTTCCCCAAATCAGGCAGACACTTCCTCAATTCCTCTATGAGCCTATTAAACATCGCGTCAATCAAACTCTGTTTGTTTATCAGTTTCTTCAACATCGATGAGTACGCATCTTTTGAGGGCACTGCCTTTTCTCCCTGAGCAGGATCAAAGCCACATGTCTCACGCAATTCGCCGTTCCTTAATAGCTCCCGCCTCAGTGACTCTATCGATGCATGCTGATACACTATTGCCGCAAGTATGCTGTTCCATACAGGACGTATCGGATAATCATCACGGCGGCCCTTCCGCTGCAATTCTAATTCTTTCATCAATTCATCATCGGGTAAAACTTCCAGTACCATCGTTAGTCTCTCCAACTCCCCGCTCGCCTCTACATCCTTCCAGGAAAATATCTTTTGCTGTATAATCTTTGCCATGGGCGCTGCTCCTTTCTTGTGATTTCTTTTTGGTCGAAGAAACATTTGCAAGAAATGTGCATGCGCCCTTTATTTTCTATGTTATTACCTGGATTCCCGCTCAACAGACTGCGGGAATGACGGCTACTTTTATAATTCCTCATACACCCATACAACTACCGTTTTCGATGGGGTGAATTTTAGACCTTTTGCCTCATTTCGCCTCGTTTCATGCTGAATAAGCCTTTTATTGGGGGATTCTTTTTTTACGCTGCCCGCAAGTTGGCTCCTATCGGGCTATTGTGAATTACTCGAATGCCTCAAAATTTCAGCCGTGAACTCCCCTGCGGCAGAGACCTCAGGGGAGTTCACGTAGATTTAACTTCTCCTAATTGTTTGCAGACCAATTTTTATCCAGTAAAATTTCATCTATCAATTCTTTATGTTCCGTCTTTTTCAGGTATCTCAGGATATCCAAAGCATTTCTGCCACCAATGCGTCTTATAGTTTCTATGGCTGCTACTTGGACGCCCATGTCCTCATCGTACAGAACAATATTTTTTAAGACAGGGAGAGCTTTTTTGATCTTTCGTTTTCCGATGGCACCCATTGCCTCCCAAACGTCCAGATCATCGCCACTTTGAAGCATTTCAATCAATTCAGACTCATCGTAATTGCTGGCGTTATGCTCACCTTCATAAAATCTGCCATTTGTTGGAAACATGTATCAATAATAACAGAGGATAACTGCCACCATCATGGCAGTTTGATTGGAATAAAGCTAAAAGGAGATTATTTCTCTGTCTGAGGGTTCTAAAACTTTTGTTCCGGGGAATAGTGTCTTATACCTTTCCGGATAAAAAGTGTGTATTGGTATGAGCATTTTGGGAGAGGTTTTGCTCACAACCTTCTGTAACGTCTCTATTGAGGCATGTCCGCTGGTATGCACATCCATCCTGTTCATATCCTTTTCATTTATGAACTTCAGGAAGTCCTGAGTAGAAGCATCCTTGAGGTATCCTTCCCACATAGAATAGATTACTGTTGCCCCCTCAATTCCTGCAATATGTGACATGTCAAAAGTCATTGAGGGTCTCACCATCATCAAAACCCTTTTACGACTTTCGGATATTTCCTTTTTTGTTATCCTGAATGGTCTGAATCTAAACATCCTCTCCTTCTGTCCGTTTCTCACAAGCCGTTTGCATGCAAACCGTGGGAAAAAGACCCGTATATTGGGGAATTTGTCAGAAGGATACGGAATTTTGGCAAGGTCTTTTAGTCCATCCAGAATGTTGGCTGTATAAACATCTATGGCAAAAAGTCTATCAGCTTTCAAAGCAGCCTTAAAGAAACTTACCAGTCTATCAATATTCTGGGTTGATGATACGCCAAAGACTATATTATCCTTCTCCTTTAGAATCTTAAATATTTCAGCTTCTATGTCTTGCTCTGTCTTTAGCCCACTATTTTCTCTACCCAACAAAGAACCCTCAAGCAGAAGGGCATCAACTCCTTCAGGAACTTTATGCAAGAACCAGCGGAATGCATTTGTTTTCCTGCCGTGCTCTCTGAAATCCCCTGAATACAAAATTTTCTTCCCTTCCGCTTCAATAAGGAATGCATATGCATCAAAGGCTGAATGGTCCATAAGATAAGGAGTTATTTTAAAGCTACCGATTTCAAATGGCTTGCCACTCTCAAAGCCTGTGTGTTTACTGATATTTCCGGGGTAGCCTAAAAAAACTTCAGATAATTCGATGACTCTTTTGGTTCCCTTGCCTGTGAAGTAGTGAATATCTTTATCCAAGAAGGAATAAAGACCGTAATGATCTAGGTGGGCATGGGAGATAAGCAAACCATCAATCAGGGCATTGCTCTTATCCCACGAATAAAGTCCTCTGATGTCAGGGAGAACTCCCTCTTGAATGAACTGCTGATCCTGTAAATGGCTATAGTCTCGGAGATTAAATCGCTCCCCTTCTGCATTAATAAGAGGGATGCCAATATCTAAAACAATCCTGCTCCCATTGCTTTCTATCTCTACGCATGAGCCACCAATTTCATGGGTGCCCCGATGGACAATAAGTTTCATTCAGATACCAATATTAATCACTGAGGCCAAGAGCTTGGATTGTGAATTGCAGCCCAATTATTGAATTTTAATTTTGAAACAAGTTCAACTATATTATTTCCCTTAACTTTCGATAAATCAAACAACTTTTTTAAGTTAAAAGCGTCTGTCTTATTAGAAACTTCTTTCCAGTTGCCCCCAGCTTGTTCTGACAGGCTTATAATCCAATCGTTAAAATCTTCTTCCTCTAAGTCCAGATATGATAGACTGAATTTGAGATTTAGCCTCAGATGTAAATTATCTATAGCCTTAAAAATTTCTCCGGCGAAAGATTTATCGTAATATCTCTGGTAGTATTTTTTAGGTGCAAGTAACATGAGTTCTACTACATCTTTTCTATTATTCAGCAGGTAGTAATTTTTTAGCAATTCAACTAACCCATATAGCGGACTATTGACGGTGTCCCAAGGCTTTAGTTCAATCAGCTTACATATCTTTTTATTGGTCCCAATTTCAACCAGATCAATTGACTCTCTTGTCCGTGCGTCGCTAACATTCAACTGGTTAGCAAAGTTTTCATTTGCATAAACAATAAATCTCTCAAGGGCCTCTTCTTTTTTCCACGCCCAGATTTTCTCAGCTTTCTTTACCACAGAAAAGTGCAGCATTCGCCTGTGATCATGTTTTGCCTCTCTCTGTTCCTGACAATTATCTGAAATATACTTAAATAGCCGATCCATATCATCAACGCTATACTGAAAAGTTTTCCAACCCTTATCTATCCAACCGTGCTCTTTGAAAATCTGATCCATTTTTTTCATCGCCATCTCCTCATTTGTTATGTTTTTATGAAACAATCACTTCATAAAGTGCCCCAGCACCTCTAACATTCGGGAAGGTTACATTCCCAAATATCATTCTGGCTTCTATAAAATCACACAGCGTCATTTTACTGTCAATATTGATGCCCTTTAACATCTTAAATGCATCAGCCCTTCTTGCATTGATGTCCTTTCTCATCCTGACAATATCCGCAACTCCCCGAAAATATATGCTGAGAATATTTTCAAGCTGATAGCTCCAGATAATATTCCCTCTGCTGTCCTCAAGTAGAGAATTAAATGCCGAATATATAGGAGATTTGCCTTCACATTTTTTGTTTGTCTTGAAAGGGTCAATGCGTGTTTTTTTCAGGAGATACCATTCATACGCAGTAAGCAAAAGCAGCATATCCTTAAAACCTTGAGGCTTGCATTTCAGAAAGTTTTTTTTTAAAACCGTCCATGGACTTTTTTTTATCTCCACCATATCCCAAAATAGAAATTATCGGTGTTGGCTTGCCATCCCTTTCTATATAAAGACAATATGCCGTTGGTCCGTATTTTTTAAGTTCAGTATCATCATAATCTTTATAGTCAGACCTAAAAAACGGCTGGAACGGATATTCTGCCATTGATACGATTCCCTCTTTGATGAATTCCAAGTACTTCATGCAGTCCTCTGTGGGCGGCGGAGAAAAAGAACTGATCCTGGAGGAACCGAAAGCGGCGCTGATGGAACCGGGCTGGAATTTGTAGTTGGCACTTTTTGAATCTTTAATCGAGGAACCCACCTTATAGAGCAACCTTCACATACAATGATTACCACAACGAAGCAGATGGAGGTAATCATTGACCAAGCGATGCATGCACTGTGGGCGGTATTTTACGCCTGATAAACGTATAGGCCAAAGGCAGAAAGTCTGTAAGAGGGAGCAATGCAAGCGGGCAAGAAAGAAGCAGGCCCAGCAGCAGTGGCAGCAAAATAATCCCACCTATTTCGATAACCTCTATCTCGACTATGTAAAACCCTGGCGGCAGCGGCGCAAAGAGTTGCGTGCATCTTCCTTGGCGAGACAAGTGATAAAAGACGAGATACCCGCTTCAAAACCTTTACAGCAGCTGGTTCTGTTGATACCGGGTGAAACTCTGGGGATGATAAAAGACGAGATACGGCTGCGAAGGCTTGATAGTCATACGTTTGCCGCGTATGGGCCATGATAAAAGACGAAATGGATTTGGAATCAGTGCTGCAGTAAACTGGGTCATCACATCAGGAAAGGAGATGACACGACAATGCAAGAATCGTTTCAAAACCGGGCGCGGCACCTGTATCAGGTTGAAGGGTTGAGTTTGAATCAGGTGGCGGAGAAACTGGGAATATCGAGAAAAAAGGTTACCCGCCTCATTAGACAAGACAATCTCAGGAGAAGGTCCTCAGGAAACATCATAGCTCCCTATGAGCGGTTAATTCAGCAGTGGTACACAGAATATCCTTTTCTACAGGCCATACAGGTACTGCAACGTTTGAAGGACTACGGTTATGAGGGAGGTTATACGGCAGTGAAGGATTACACACTTTCGTTAAGGAAAAAGCGAAAGGGCAACTCCTTCCATGCGCTGGAGTTTCTGCCTGGGGAAGAAGCCCAGGTTGATTGGATGCAGCGGAGCATGCCTTTCGGAGTAGTCTACGGGTTCGTCTACATCATGTCCTATTCGCGGTACCTTTACGCTCACTTCTATCTGAGGAGTTCCATGGAGTTCTTTCTGGACGGCCATATTGAGGCCTTCAACGAAATAAGAGGGGTCCCCAACAGGCATACATATGACAATCTGAAGTCAGTAGTTATAAAAAGAAAGCCGGATGTAACTTACAATGCACGTTTTTTGGACTTCGCCAGGCATTATGGCTTTTCGATTCGTGCCTGCAATCCCGGCAAGCCAAATGAGAAAGGCAGGGTTGAGCGGGTTATCAGAGACATTGAGAGCTTCCTTGTAGTTAATACTTTCGCCGACATCGACGATCTTAACAAAAGATTCGGCCTCTGGCGCATACAAAGAAACAGCAGGGTTCACCGATCCACAGGGACACTTCCTGTGGAGGCATTAAAGCAGGAGAGACTAATAGCGCTTCCCCAAATCCATTACCTGCCTTACAGACAGGCCCCGGCAGCTATCAACAAGACATGCTTTGTGGAGTTTGACACCAACCGCTACTCGGTGCCATCGCAGTACGGAGATGTGCCCTGCGACATCTTTGCTTATCCTCAGTACATAGAAATAGCTGTGCAGGGCAGAAAAGTAGCCACTCACAAACGGGTATTTGACAGGAAACAAAAGATAGAACATCCTTCTCACCGCGAGAAACTGCTCAATACAACTCCCCACTTCAAATATCAAAGGATGTACCAACTTCTAAAGTCTATGGATAAAAGCATTGAGCACTTCCTTATACGAGCCGAACAGGAGAGACAGGATCCTCTTGAGGTTTCCTACCAACTGTTCAAACTCCTCAAAGGCACAGCCAAAGAGACGCTGATTTCAGCGGTCAAGTCGGCAAACAGCATCGACACCTACAGAGTGTCATATATCCAGGGGCTGCTTAGTCCAGCCGGGTATCAGGACAATCCGGTGCATCCGCAGAACGCGGGACTGCTGCATATCACCTATGAAGGGAGGCAATTGAGCGATTATGATCAACTTATATGAATTATGGCGGCGGTTCAGACTACTGACTGATCCCGAGCAGCTTTCAGAGGAAGAAAAGAAGTTCATGCTTAAATTCCTCATTGAAGAATCTCACCGGAAAGAGCAGAAGAAAATCCAGTATCTCATGAAAAAGTCCGGCATCAAAAGGATAAAGCTGCTGGATGACTTCGACTGGAAATATAACCCTAAAGTGCCGAGGGACAAGATCATGGAGTTCATGAACACGCAGTGGCTCACGAAACCCGGCAACCTCGTACTCATAGGTCCTGCCGGGGTAGGCAAATCCCATATCGCAACAGCACTGTGCCACGATGCTCTCACAAAGGGCCATCAGACTGTCTTTCTTACGCTCTTCGATCTCACTGCCAAAATGGCTAAGGCAAAGAGTGTCTACAGTTTCATAGAATACTATTCACGTGCCAATGTTCTTTGTCTGGATGAGATCGGTTACGTTATCCCGACCAAGGAGCAGGCTGACTGCATCTTCCAGATAATCTCAAAAAGGGCAGAAGTGGGCACAACCATCGTCACTACCAACCTTGTCCCGTCAAACTGGGGAAAGGTATTCGATACCGTTACTGCTTCGGCGATACTTGATCGTCTCAGCATGAACGGAAAGTTCATCACATTCGAAGGGAGGTCCTATAGAAATAAGCAGTGAGCTGTTTAAAATAATAAAGAAAAGTTACGAATCAGGGTTGCAACTGATTAAAACAACTCGTCTCGATTCCGGGCGTTTGACGCCGGATTGCGCCCTGATCAGCTAAAGCAGACACACGCCGCCGGCACATTCGGTTCCTTTCGAGCGGCACCCACAGTCCTCCATTGATTGCGAAATAGCAAAAAACAATCCTAACAGCATAATGACTCTGTAAAATAACATATTTTCTCAAAAAGCAAATTTAAATAAAGCTTACGAATGCGACCCCGTCAAAGAATTCATAATAATCTGCATATTGCGGTTTAATTACAAATTTCCCACTTTTATCTATCGATCCCCAGAGTCCATCTTTTTCTACGTTGGCAAGTCCTCCTGAAAAGCCTCCAGCTGATTCAAATTGTGGCTTAATAACAATATCGCCAGTTTTATCAATGTATCCCCATTTATTATTAAGTGCTATATTAGCAATTCCTTCTCCCACACAGAATAAGCCTAAAAAGTCAAATGTTGGCTTGACCACAAAATTTCCGCTCTTATCAATAAGTCCGTATAAATCATGAATCATTACTATCGCCAATCCTTCATGAAAACTTTCAGCATTCTGACATTCTATTTCGATTACTGTATTACCTTTCTTATCGATATACTGATAAAACATTTCATCTTTAAATCTGACAGACGTAAGACCTTCGTGAAAAAAAGAGGGTTCGTAGTAAAACTGAGGTTCAATAATCATATCACCCCTCATATTAATATATCCTTTTTTATCATTGATCTGAACACCCGCCAATCCCTCGGAAAAAAAGCAATCAGTATCACAAAAAACAGGTGAAACTATAAATGTTCCCTTTCTATCAATATAACCCCACAGATTGTCTTTTTTTACTGCTGCCAACCCCTCCGAAAAAAACATCGTATTATCGAACACAGGTGGAACTATAATTGTTCCTTTTCTATCAATATAACCCCACAGATTATCTCTTTTTACTTCTGCAAGTCCTTCTGAAATAATAAATCCTTTATCAAATCTCTGTGTAGTAAGCTCATTCCCTTTTATGTCTATTAATCCAATACTCCGTGGCGAATATACATGATCGTGTGTCGGTGCCGCAGCTCTTAACCCCTTGCCTAATATTGATCCGGCAATAGCGAATGCAGAACTAAGCTGTGATAACGCTATTCCTGTTCCAAGCAGTCCTTTTAAGAAAAGCCTTCGGCTAAGCATATATGACCTCCTATAGAATAAGTATTCTCTTATTTATAACAGAATTAGCCTGCCATCATTGTGACAGTTTGAGAACACACCTATTGACAAGACCTCACCAACTATTTTGATTTCCTTAGTTTGATAAAATGCATGAGGAAGGGTTACAAAACCTGACTGACTTACCGATTCAGCTTGAGAGCCATTCCGAGTTCTTTTTTAAGGTCTCTTTTTAGTTCATTGGGTGCTACCACTTCTACATAAGGAATCCATTGGTAAATCCATTTTTTCATTGCACCCACGCCTTTAATGTTAAAGGTCAGCTGAAGCCTGCCATCCTTGAGCTCTTTTTCTTTCTGGCTTTGGTGCCACTTCTTCCGTAATACTTGAGATTTTATCTCCTTACCAAAAACTAAAATAACTTCAGTAGGCTCACCATCAAGCCACGCCCCGAAAGATGAATACACCTCGTTTTCCGGAACTACAGGTTTTGGCAAAAAATGTTCGTCAAGAACTTTTAAGGAACTTATTCTGTCAAGGGCAAAAGTCCTGTTAGCCTTGGCAAGGTGACAATACCCTCTCAAGTACCAGAAAGTTTCAGGGAATAGATAAAATAGATAGTAAGGATTAACTTTCCTTTGGCTTACGTCATTTGAGTGAACTGCATCATAAGTGATTTCAATTGTCTGAAAGTTTTTGACAGCTCGTTCTATTGCACCGAGATACTGGTCACTCTCCGATGAAGGTGTTGCTGCTGAAAGAATAATGTGTTTGGGCAGGTCAGCTTTCTTTGAAAGAAGCTTGTTTTCTATACTGGTGATACTTTTGTCTATGCCCGATCCGAAATTGCCAAGCACTTTCTTTGCCAGTGCCAAGGCAAGCATTTCTTCTACTGACAAATTTGGTTTTCTGAGACTGAAGCCTTCATCAAAAGCATATGACCTCTTCAATCGGCTATAACCAATCGGAAATCCTGCAACCTGCAATGTATTGATATATCGGTGGGCAGTCCTCTCACTCACCTCAAGGTCATTCATAAGGGAGTTGACAGTAACACTTTCAGTGCTATCGAGCTTGTTAAGGATAATGATCAAAGATTGGAATTTATATGACATATCAGCCCCTTAGGCCCTGCCAGTATAACATATTGTCTATAGCCACCGGGCTTGTTCATGCAAGATAAACACGTATGCAAGCCTTACAAAGGCATGTTTTATTTCTATCTACCAGCTCCTGAGCTTTTAAAGCCTGAATCGTATCCATCCTGACTGTTGGGAAAATCATCTCTATGCTTATGTCATTTTCTATTTCGATGTCTATACACGGTATTAAAGCAATCTCATTTGATATATCCACTATTCTCTTACGTGCCTCTTCCCTTGCATTACGATCTTCATGCTGAGACATTACAAGTTTTACAAGTCTCTTCAGTTCTATGGCGAGATTCTGAAATCGTTTTTTAATTTGTGAGTCCATTAGTATCTCACAGTTCGGCATATGCTCTGCTATAAGGCGCGTACTGATATTTATTGCTGCCGGGAGCTGTTTGCCTTTATGTGAAATTACTACGGACGTTTTAAATAGGAAATCAGCATCATCAGGGAAATCTTTTCTGATCTTATCCATCTTTGCAATAGCTTCTTCCACCATAATTGTAAATTCTGACCACTTCATACTGCCAGTGTAACTTATCAATCCTGCCAGCACTGTGGCACTTTCAAGTAATCTATAGCAGACAAAAAAATATTGGCTAAAAAGTGGAAGTTGGCATATTATTGATGAGGCCGTAGGCGCTTATTGTAGCGGGCAGGAAACGCCTCTTACAAATTCTCAAATCTGTTCTGTACGGGAGGAAATTAACACCAAGCGGACTAAATTTCCGTTTAAACTTTGCACAATTGTTACAAGGCCCGGAATATGTCAATGCCTTTGAGACACCTCTCGTCCACATTTAGTGTATTTTCTCCTCAGGTACTGGTACTGTCTTCGGCTTATTAATCCATACGGCCTCAGGAAGTAGCGGCGGCATAGGGATTTTTTTAACAAACCGCTCAGGATGTGCTTCATACGCAGTTCGCAGGACCTCGCCCCTGGCTATCTGTATATCTTGCGCAAAGCTGTAATGCACAGATTCCGGAGTGTGTAGCCCGATACCGGTGTGTCGATGCTCTTTGTTGTACCAAGGAAAGAAATCCTGGCAAAAGCTCCTGGAGTCTTCTATGCTACCAAACCGCTCAGGAAAGTCCGGCCGGTATTTAAGTGTCTTAAACTGGGACTCTGAATATGGGTTGTCATCGCTCGTATGCGGTCTGCTGTGGGTCTTCGTGATCCCAAGGTCGGCCAGGAGCAAGGCTACGGGTTTGGATTTCATTGATGAGCCCCTGTCCGCATGAATAGTGAGCTGATCTCTCTCGATATTCTGCTTTGCACAGGTTTCGCCAATGAGCCTTTCAGCCAAGACCGCTGATTCCGCAGGGGCTATCATCCAGCCGACAACATAACGGCTGAAGATATCCATGATCACGTACAAGTAAAAGTAAGTCCACTTTACCGGACCGAGGAGTTTGGTGATGTCCCAGGACCAAACCCGGTTCGGGGCTGTAGCCAAAAGCTCTGGCTTGCTATACACCGGGTGACGCAACTGGTTTCTGCGCTCCTTGACCTCCTTGTTCTCATCGAGGATGCGATACATCGTCCGTATTGAGCAATGGTATTGTCCTTCGTCCAAAAGAGTTGCATAGACCTCATAGGGTGCCTTATCCATAAATCTGTCGGTGTGGAGGATATCAAGTACTCCCTGCCGTTCCTCGGAAGACAGTGAACGTGGCGAGGTCGTATGCTGCATGGGCTCAACAAAGGGGGCATCTTTGCGCGCCTGTGTACGGTAAAACCCGGCACGGGCAACATCAAGCGCTTCACAGGCATGCTTGATCCCAACTTCAGAGGAAAGAATCACTGCAGCTTCCATCAGTCGGCCTCTCCTCCTTCGGGGATCGCAAGCGGGATCCCCAGTATCTCTGATACTTTTTTTTGGATATCTATTATGATCTCTGCCTGTCTAAGCCGGTTGGTCATCCTTTCGTTATCCCTGCGGAGCTTTTCATTTTCTGTAATAAGTGGATTGCGAACTGATTCCTTGCGGCCTCGCTTCTTTGGCGTCAGGGCTGACAGCACTCCCCTCTCTCTTTGGGTGCGCCACGTATTGAGGTTCGAAGCATACAGACCTTCACGGCGCAGCAGCGCCCCCATACTTCCATGTTCAGTGCAGGCATCGGCCAAGGTGAGTATACGCAGTTTGTATTCCGCAGTGAAACGCCGCCTGGCAGCCTTATCCGGCACCTCTGGGTTCGGATGGGCTACCGTCAACTTTGCTCCCTCCATTGTCCGTGTTGCATTGATTTTTGCAGCTATCATTATATGTTCTCCTCCCCGACCTCTACTCTAATTTAGCATAAGGGAGGTGTCTCACTTATATTGACACAGAGGGGCCGAGCACTGAGAGGTTCAGGAAGGAAGGTTGAGTTGAACAGTCGTTTCACGTAAAAGCGTATTCCATCCCGTACCATGGTCAAAAAAGATCCTGAAGAGCTGTCGGTTAAATTTTTCTATAGCTTCCTGAAATCCGCGCTTTTCAAAATCTTTAAAATAGTGTAACTTAGTAGCGGAAACAAACTATGGGATATGTCGCAAGTATCATGACAAAGAGGACTACATGTGGATACAAATATCATTTACTCGTGAACTTACAATGGCAACATTTGACGGGGTCGAAGACTACTATGATGCTGTTGAAGAACAGATCAAAACCCTGAGAGATCAGGAGAAGGATAAAATATTTCACCTGTTCGGAAGCTTACAGTCAGACGATGAGAACTATCGAGCGGAGTATGGAATAGCAATGCACCAGCACGCCGCAACCTATGATATGTACTTTGTAAATTTCTTCCGTTTTTCCACAATAACTCTTATACATCTGATAACAGAAAACAAACTCCAAGAATTATGTCAGTCAGCAAAGGAGATTAGATCGATATCAAGTGTAGTGCCACGCCCCCAAAGAGATATTATCAGCGAATATGAGAGGTATATTACAAACGATCTTGCTATCAAAAATCTGAGCTGGGAATTCTTACATGATCTAAACAAGGTCAGAAATTGCATCGTCCACAAGTCCGGGAAAGTGAAAGGTTTTCAATATGAAAGGCACATCAATGACCTAACAAAAAAGCTACCTGGTCTTAATGTAAGCGGTCATAGACATAATAACCTGGCGCACATAATGCCATTAGATTTGGAAGACGATATGCTTGTTCTCGAAAGCAGCTTCTGCAAGCACGCTATAAGGGAAGTAAAACAGTTCTTCACTGAATTTTGCGACGCGATACCTCTGCCACAGATGATGATTAACCCAAAAGAGGTGTGATCTTAAGTATTATGTATTATGAGTAAAACTCCTATAATACCTGGCAACGGCTTCACCAGAAGGCCCAAGATAGATTTTCTCAGGGCAAGACGATGGTAAGGATAAGGGAAAATGATTGAAATCATCGGCTGGTTATTTTATGCAGTCGCGGTTTGGTATTTCTTGAGTGGTTTTTTCAACATGATAGCCATATTAAAAGGAAATATGCCTTTTAAGATCGAAGTTCCAGTAATCGCTTTCGTGGCAGGTTTCTCTTTAATATTTTTTCTGGTCTCTGACATAAGCAAGCTGCATCTTATTTGGATGATTCCATCAATAACATTAATTACAATAATACTCAGGAAATTGTTTAACAAAGACCTAAAAAATGAAATACCCATGCGTCAAGTTGCAGAGATGAAGAAGTTCATTAATGCCTACAACAAAGCAGTAAGGTCGAATCCTGAAGATACCGCAGCTTATTATAACAGAGGTGTTGCCCAAGCAAAGTCAGGCAATTACAAGAAGGCGATTGCTGATAGTACCAAAGCCATAGAGCTTAAGCCTGATTATGCAATGGCGTATATTAATCGCGGCTTTTCTTATGATGAATTAGAAAATTATCAGCAAGCAATTAAAGATTATACCAAAGCCATTGAACTCAAGCCTGATCTTGCAGAAGCGTATAATCTTCGTGGAATTGTTTATGCCAGATTAGGTAATGAACAGCGGGCTATAGGTGATTGTTCCAAAGCCGTTGAACTCAAGCCTGATCTTGCAGAGGCTTATTATATTAGGGGAAGTGCTTATTCCATATTAGGCAATGAACAGCAGGCTATAGCTGATTTCAAAATAGCTGCCCGATTTGGAGACAAGCAAGCTCAGGACGTTTTAATCAAACAAGGGATTCAATGGGCAGAATAGGAACGCTAACATGAAGCCGCGTTCGAGAAAATTAAGAGTAAACTTTTATGAGTAACCGTCATGGAATCTAAATAGCTTGTTAGGAGACCCCGCGTATCCTCTATGAACACAGTGTCAACACCCCAAGGCGAAGTTAAACTACTTTCTCCTACAGAAAAGCTTCTGGATCTGTTCGTCTCTTGTTTACCTTTAGGCGCGGTCCTCCATGTTCAGAATAATCAAGGAGTCGACTCATTAGGGATAATCATAAAAGACGGCGAGCGCGAGCTTTACTTTGTTAAGCAACAACCCGCTGATTGTGACGAGGAGCAAAGCAAGGTCTTATCCATAGCTAACTCCCTTCTTATTGCTAATAGTCTGTCGAGCTATCTTACTCATGGCTTTTCAGGACTATTGATGCCATGCGCTTACAGTCGCACCAAGGATAGGGGAAGGTTCGAGTCAGGCATTGCATATTTCGGTTATCCTTTTCCCCAAGGACGAGAGTGCCAGGTAAATCATGGATCTGATGCCTGGGACAGTCGGTTTGGAAAAGGATTTACCAACATGATGATTTCTTTCATTCAGACGCTGAAGCAGACTTCTCGCGATACCAACATCCCGCTTTCATTAACAATTGGTCTCGACGTACGGACTTATCTCCAGCTTGGCTCATGCTATTTCGGATACATGCTTATGGGTACGCACGTCATATGCACCAATACACTTATATCAGAGGAGGACCCGACATGGTCAGCGCTAAGATATACAGGCATCACGGAGGTATTCTACATTCCGAGTGTCGCCGTCGCTAAGCTAAACAACGAATTACCAAACACATAAAACATCATCATCCTAGGACTGAGGCGTTTCTACTTTACCTATGAAGATTTCTATCGTAAATCTTTAGTCTCAATCCTTGCGCTATTTTGCGGATAAGTCGGTGTTAACGAGACTGTCAGTCGACCTTATTCACTTCTCCGTGGCCGTGCATATTTCGGGACATAACCGGTTTTTTCGTGAGTTGCCGGTAAGGTTGCTTGATTATCACGAACGAAGCTTTGATGTGAGGTTATTTTATGACTGCCAGGCGGCGAGGGCTGCTTTATAGTTCCAGGGCAGCCATCTCTGAGGATTTTTCAACACTTCCATAGCATGCTTCTGCAAGGCCACGAGGTAATCGAATGGATTGACCTTGGCCAGCTTGCAGGTATGGATCAGACTCATAAAGATGTCTCCGACCTGTGCACCGCGGAGGGTTTTATAAAAGAGTGAGTTTTTTCTGTGAAGGATTGCTCTTTTCAGAGCCCGTTCACAGAGGTTATTGTCCAACGGCGCACCTCTCACCCTGAGAAACAAGGTCAAGGGCTCCCAGTGCTTTAACATATACGAGATTGCTTTTCCCAGCCCCGAATTCGGCTCTGCCTTCCTGCTCTCCAACTGATCGGTCATCCACTTGTGGAGCTCTTTCATCGGAGGTCCGCTATGGGCCTTATGATATCGCAGTCTCATGAGAGGCGTCATATTTTCCTCTTTAGCAGTCTTATCGTTCTTATAGACATCAGTCAGTTTCTCAATTACATAGCTGCACTCCTCAGGGAAGCTATCTGCTACATCGACGAAGTTTCTACGAGCGTGGGTGAGGCAGTTGGCCAATATGGTCTCAAACTCTTTGGATGTATTTCGCGACAGAGCATCGCACATCTGGATGGGTGGGGCCATGGTCTTATCTCTTTGTCCCAACAGATTGGTCATGTTCTCGCCGGCGTGATTGCGTCCGGTACGGAACAACACGATCCTCTTATCATCTATAACTGACAGCATCCCGGTGGTGAATACCCCACTGCGTTCATCCTTATTGTGAGTGTTTATCATAGACAGTATTTTCATGGTCGTATCATCGTTATAAATGACATGGCCCTGGGCCGCTTGCCGTGTCAGCTCTTCATAAACTACGCATGGCCCTCGACCAGAAGCTTTCTCGGCGATATCCCATTGCGTCGATGCGGGCAGAGGACTTCCCATGCTCTCTTGTAACTGCTCAAGCCGATTGAAGGGCAGTCCACTGCCGTATCGTAAAAGAGGAACCATGGCCCCGGCAGTTTCGTCATATTTTTCGGGCCCAGCTTCATCGGGCAGCGGTGCTGTATAAACCTCCCCGCAGAGGTTGCAACGAAGCTTCTCCGTCTCCCAAACCCGCGACTTTAATGGAGCTCCCCCCGTAATTCTGACAACCATTCCCGGCTCCACCGACGGGTATACCTTGCCCCTCTCACAACCTGGGCACATATCTCCCGTTTTCATTGTGGTATGAGATACGGTGATCTTCTCCGCCCCAGTGTATGCCGATGCACCGTTTCGCCCATGGCCACAAGGCTTCTTGCCGGCGTCTTTCCCTGTCTTAGCGCACTCATCTCCTGGAGTTTTTCCTGATGCCAGAACCGTCTTTGCCTTCTCTGTAGCTGCGCCGAAGATCATCCGCAGTAGTTTCCTGATCGAAGTCTTCTTATCCTGTAATACCTGTGTAACCAATAGGTATGCTTTTATGATAGCTTTAATCGTCGGCAGGTCATCATCTCTCAGCGTATCAGTGTCGAGTCGCTGAATCAGTCTATCCATCTCTTCAGTGGTAAGTTCGACTACCGGTCCCTTCATCCCTCTATAAGCCGTTTCCGAAAATCTTTTCTAAGCGGATACAGATATATGCCTTTGACCGGCAGCTTGTACTCATTATGGACATCCAGTTTCCCCCGGCCCTGCGTATCTCCAACGCAAATCCAGTTGGCAGCCTTGTAGCATGTCCCCTGAAACCGCTCTTTCTCCACGAAAGTTTCAAGCAATACCGGCTCATAGTTATACCGTGCTACCCAATCCTCACAAATACGCTTGCTCGCCATCGACAGGATCTTAGAGCCAAGGTTCTTTGAATGGACCCACGGCAATATCAGAAACCTGGCATTGTTGATGATGAGATGAAGATTTCTCTTCCTTGTTTCAGCGTCCCAGCCGATATACTCGTCCCTGGGTGCGGTTGTCCACGCCGCCGCCCCAAACCCCAGCAACGCCAGCACTTGATCGCCTGATTTTACAAAGTACCGTAGCTGAGCTCCGGGCAGGGGTGTATAGCCAAGGTAATGATAGCGGTCAATGTATTCGTTCCAGAGCGCGCTGTCGGACTTCTCGACAAGCTGCAGTTGCAGCGTGTACTCTCCTGCTTTCTTATTCACCTCCGACTGAGGCAAAGCCAGCAGTGTCCTTTTACCTATCTTTAAGTGATTGTTGGCAGGTTTTTGAGGCAGAGGCAATTCTATATGTCCGTCCCGGTTCATCCGCAGCATCGCAACCCGGCAACTCATATCTTTCAGGCCCCCATCGGCCTTCCGCCAGCTTACGGCCTCACAGAAAAGCCGGGAAAGTTTGCTGCGATTGATGCCGGGGTTATCGGCAATAAGGCGCTGTATTAGCTTTACGTCAGTTTCGGTAAATTCCCGTCCGCAATATCTCATACGAGACATTATACAGAAAAGGGTTTTCTGTGTCCAGTGCCCTATGCCATGGCGCCTATCTTCCTCCACATAGGGGCTTCCGCTTTTTCAGGATCTCCGTTCCACAACAACGTCTGTAACTGATTCGCCGCCAAGGTTCGTGAAACCCCATCTGTCTCCTTTGGCCACCACTGAAACCTTCCCCTCGACAGCCGTTTCTGACACAGCCAGTATCCCTGACCGTCATACATCAACACTTTGATTGAGGTGCCCCTGCGATTTCGAAACACAAACACGCATCCACTAAAGGGGTCTTTTTGAAGCCGCCCCCTGCAGACCCCAGCAAGGCCGTCTATTCCCTTCCTGAAATCAACCGCCTGCACTGCTACCAGTATTCTCATCTGAGGCGTGATCTGTATCATCTATTACTCCAAAAGGCCCGCCCCAGTTCTATGATATCTAAACCACCTTTGTCTTTGATGCTCACTCTCATCGTCACTCCATCGGGTCTCTCTATCTGAACAGTAACTTCAGTTGCCGGCATCGGGTTGAGTTCGATAAAGTTCAGAGCCGTAGATTCTTCCTCTGCGTTCTTATTTGCTATCCGTTTCTTGAACTCGTTGAAATCCAATCGTAGACTGTTCGCTATCGTAAAGATTGAGTATTCTTTCGTCAGGGAGATTGCTGCTTTCCACAGCTCTGTGGGGATCGGACTGCAGCGGTGCTCTTTTTTGTTTGCGCCATGTCTTAAAGAGCCCTTCCACTTCCTCAAGCTCGTATAGTTTCGTGCCTTCTTCCATCGGGTGTCCTCCTTCACTCACGTTCTATCCCGATGGTATACGATTTTCAAGTCATCTTTTCACGCAGACGTGCCGGAAACAC
>CAWHNC010000084.1:0-20229 GCA_963830245.1 Nitrospirota bacterium | reverse complement strand
AAAAGACCCCTTTAGTGGATGCGTGTTTGTGTTTCGAAATCGCAGGGGCACCTCAATCAAAGTGTTGATGTATGACGGTCAGGGATACTGGCTGTGTCAGAAACGGCTGTCGAGGGGAAGGTTTCAGTGGTGGCCAAAGGAGACAGATGGGGTTTCACGAACCTTGGCGGCGAATCAGTTACAGACGTTGTTGTCGAACGGGGATCCTGAAAAAGCGGAAGCCCCTATGTGGAGGAAGATAGGCGCCATGGCATAGGGCACTGGACACAGAAAACCCTTTTCTGTATAATGTCTCGTATGAGATATTGCGGACGGGAATTTACCGAAACTGACGTAAAGCTAATACAGCGCCTTATTGCCGATAACCCCGGCATCAATCGCAGCAAACTTTCCCGGCTTTTCTGTGAGGCCGTAAGCTGGCGGAAGGCCGATGGGGGCCTGAAAGATATGAGTTGCCGGGTTGCGATGCTGCGGATGAACCGGGACGGACATATAGAATTGCCTCTGCCTCAAAAACCTGCCAACAATCACTTAAAGATAGGTAAAAGGACACTGCTGGCTTTGCCTCAGTCGGAGGTGAATAAGAAAGCAGGAGAGTACACGCTGCAACTGCAGCTTGTCGAGAAGTCCGACAGCGCGCTCTGGAACGAATACATTGACCGCTATCATTACCTTGGCTATACACCCCTGCCCGGAGCTCAGCTACGGTACTTTGTAAAATCAGGCGATCAAGTGCTGGCGTTGCTGGGGTTTGGGGCGGCGGCGTGGACAACCGCACCCAGGGACGAGTATATCGGCTGGGACGCTGAAACAAGGAAGAGAAATCTTCATCTCATCATCAACAATGCCAGGTTTCTGATATTGCCGTGGGTCCATTCAAAGAACCTTGGCTCTAAGATCCTGTCGATGGCGAGCAAGCGTATTTGTGAGGATTGGGTAGCACGGTATAACTATGAGCCGGTATTGCTTGAAACTTTCGTGGAGAAAGAGCGGTTTCAGGGGACATGCTACAAGGCTGCCAACTGGATTTGCGTTGGAGATACGCAGGGCCGGGGGAAACTGGATGTCCATAATGAGTACAAGCTGCCGGTCAAAGGCATATATCTGTATCCGCTTAGAAAAGATTTTCGGAAACGGCTTATAGAGGGATGAAGGGACCGGTAGTCGAACTTACCACTGAAGAGATGGATAGACTGATTCAGCGACTCGACACTGATACGCTGAGAGATGATGACCTGCCGACGATTAAAGCTATCATAAAAGCATACCTATTGGTTACACAGGTATTACAGGATAAGAAGACTTCGATCAGGAAACTACTGCGGATGATCTTCGGCGCAGCTACAGAGAAGGCAAAGACGGTTCTGGCATCAGGAAAAACTCCAGGAGATGAGTGCGCTAAGACAGGGAAAGACGCCGGCAAGAAGCCTTGTGGCCATGGGCGAAACGGTGCATCGGCATACACTGGGGCGGAGAAGATCACCGTATCTCATACCACAATGAAAACGGGAGATATGTGCCCAGGTTGTGAGAGGGGCAAGGTATACCCGTCGGTGGAGCCGGGAATGGTTGTCAGAATTACGGGGGGAGCTCCATTAAAGTCGCGGGTTTGGGAGACGGAGAAGCTTCGTTGCAACCTCTGCGGGGAGGTTTATACAGCACCGCTGCCCGATGAAGCTGGGCCCGAAAAATATGACGAAACTGCCGGGGCCATGGTTCCTCTTTTACGATACGGCAGTGGACTGCCCTTCAATCGGCTTGAGCAGTTACAAGAGAGCATGGGAAGTCCTCTGCCCGCATCGACGCAATGGGATATCGCCGAGAAAGCTTCTGGTCGAGGGCCATGCGTAGTTTATGAAGAGCTGACACGGCAAGCGGCCCAGGGCCATGTCATTTATAACGATGATACGACCATGAAAATACTGTCTATGATAAACACTCACAATAAGGATGAACGCAGTGGGGTATTCACCACCGGGATGCTGTCAGTTATAGATGATAAGAGGATCGTGTTGTTCCGTACCGGACGCAATCACGCCGGCGAGAACATGACCAATCTGTTGGGACAAAGAGATAAGACCATGGCCCCACCCATCCAGATGTGCGATGCTCTGTCGCGAAATACATCCAAAGAGTTTGAGACCATATTGGCCAACTGCCTCACCCACGCTCGTAGAAACTTCGTCGATGTAGCAGATAGCTTCCCTGAGGAGTGCAGCTATGTAATTGAGAAACTGACTGATGTCTATAAGAACGATAAGACTGCTAAAGAGGAAAATATGACGCCTCTCATGAGACTGCGATATCATAAGGCCCATAGCGGACCTCCGATGAAAGAGCTCCACAAGTGGATGACCGATCAGTTGGAGAGCAGGAAGGCAGAGCCGAATTCGGGGCTGGGAAAAGCAATCTCGTATATGTTAAAGCACTGGGAGCCCTTGACCTTGTTTCTCAGGGTGAGAGGTGCGCCGTTGGACAATAACCTCTGTGAACGGGCTCTGAAAAGAGCAATCCTTCACAGAAAAAACTCACTCTTTTATAAAACCCTCCGCGGTGCACAGGTCGGAGACATCTTTATGAGTCTGATCCATACCTGCAAGCTGGCCAAGGTCAATCCATTCGATTACCTCGTGGCCTTGCAGAAGCATGCTATGGAAGTGTTGAAAAATCCTCAGAGATGGCTGCCCTGGAACTATAAAGCAGCCCTCGCCGCCTGGCAGTCATAAAATAACCTCACATCAAAGCTTCGTTCGTGATAATCAAGCAACCTTACCGGCAACTCACGATTCACCGACAAGTCAATAGGTATCCGAAGTTGAAACTACTGAGGATTTACGGGACAACCTCGCACAAGAAAATTACTCTTGAATGTTATCTTTCCGAATAACTTCACCCGTATCTTCGTCCTCAGGAGAAAGGCCCAATATTTTTCTAAAACATTTTCGTGCAGAGGTCAAACTATAAGCATATGAAACCCCTGAGAGCAGCATCAAAATAATTGCGATAAGTTTCCATTTGATCGACATATTACTCAACAATATAGGCACTGATATTATAGGCATTCCGACCGCAAGAGCAATTTTAAATTCCAAGTATTTAATCGATTTGCCAGTTTTTTTATACTGCCTATACTTGAAAAAAGTAAGTGGCAGACCTATAACACAAGTCATTAAAAAAGCCAGCAAGCTCAGACCTTCCCTCCCTTCCCGAAAACCTTTTTGCGCCCTTGAAATCCGATAATCATTCCGATCAATAGCAAAATAGTGCCTAATAAATGATTCGTGGGTATTATCCAAGCACTGGTGAGTCCTATTGAAACTCCAATAATTAAATAAGCCATAAAATCACCTCTTTGTTTAATGTGCTCGATATGAGTGTTAATCGGCGTCCCTAACTTTGACATTCACTTTATTATCCTACCTCAAGATCTATTCGTGCTGTCCTAGGCCATTCGATTTGTTTTGTTCTGAACCGTCAGGCTGTCCCAAAATAATGGCATAATAACTGCAAAGTGATATTAAACTTTGCAGAGGAGTAAAGCAATGTCCTTCAAGGAATACAACCAAGAGCAGCCGTTTTTGTTGCCGTTGTCGCTGCATGATTTTTTGCCGGAGGGTCACTTAGCGCGAGTAATAAACACGGTGATTAATGAGCTTGATCTCCGGGAGCTTTATGACAGATATTCTGATTCGGGTTGCTCGGCGTATCATCCACAGGCCCTTCTGAAGACCTTGTTTTATGCGTATGCAACAGGTGAGCGGAGTTCACGCGTAATAGCACACAGGCTTAAGAGCGACATAGCTTACATGTATTTGGCGGCATTGCAGCAACCAGACTTCAGGACGGTAAACAGGTTTCGCAAAGACAACGCCGAGATACTGAAGGGTTTATTTATCCAGGTAGTAAGATTGTGCGTGGGTATGGGCATAACAAAAGTGGGGATGATAGCGATAGACGGAACCAAGCTGAAAGCCAATGCCTCTTATCGCAAGACAACGAAGGCTGCTGAACTGGATGAGCAAATAGCTGAGATAGACCGGCAGATAGAGGCCATTCTACGAGAGAGTGAGGCGACTGATCGTCGCGAGGATGAACAACACGGCTCTGAGGGAAACGTTTATGAGGTTCCAGAAGTACTGGCGGACAAGAAGGAACTGCGGGAAAGGCTTCGGCAGGCGAAAGAGACATTAAAGGAGAGCAGGGCAAAAGAAATAAACCTGACGGACAGAGAGGCGGTAACAATGCTTCATAAAGGGTATCGTCCCGAACCTTCTTACAATGGGCAGATAGCAGTGGATGGAGACAGCGGGGTGATAGTTGCTGCTGTATTGACAGGCAATCCGGCTGACTACAGTGGCCTTGTAGAATTGATAGAGCAGACCGAGGAGAACACCGGCAGTGTTCCCATAGAAGTACTGGGCGATTCAGGGTTTTCATCGTATGACAACCTGAGCTATCTGGAAGATCGTGGCATAGACGGCTATATACCGGAGCAGAGGATGGAGAGCATACGGAAGGGGACATACAGGCATCCTGAGTTTCACAAAAGCAGATTCAGCTACTATGAAACGACTGACACATATAGTTGTCCGATGGGACAAACGCTTGCATATAAAGCAACGATGAGAAGGCCCGGCCACTCAGATATAAGGCTCTACAAGTGTGAAGCTTGTGCGGAATGCGGCAGGAAATCTGAATGCACTAAAGCTGATTATAGACAGATAAGTCAGGATGCGCGGGAGCACTTGATGCAACGTATGACGGAGAAACTAAAAACCCTGGAGGGGAGACGTAAGTACGGGAGAAGAAAATATACGGTCGAGCCTGTGTTTGGTGACATGAAATACAATCAGAACATGAGGGTTCTTCATTTGAGAGGGAGGCTAAAGGCAACTGGAGAGTTCCTGCTAATGTGCATAACTCATAATCTGAGGAAAATAGCGAAACACCTAATGGGAAAAGGTTCACGGCTACAAGCGATTCAGGGATAACGACCGTAAGGATAGGAGTACAAAAATTTATGTTTAAAAGATTTGCAACGGTATGCGGGGCGGCACTACAACTAAACAGCCAAAGTGTCATTGCGAGGAGCAAACGCGACGAAGCAATCTCTAAGTTGGTGTTTTACAATATGGCAAGATTGCCGCGCTTCGCTCGCAATGACGTTCAGAGTTATTTTGGGACAGCCTGCCGTCCCCATTATCTTTTTGTCCTTTTAACTATCACTGTTAATATCCCAACTGCAATAAAAATGCACAGAAATACTGCTAATGTGAACAACACAATTGGGAATCCCGGATTATCGAACCTAACTTTAGTTGAACCAATGATTCCAACACATGCTACAAAATTAAAGGGGACGGTTCTCTTTATTTTTTCTCCAGCCCCTTTGGCGCCCCATCTGCCTTACCTTTTCAGTGATATTATAGGCTGTCGATATTTTTTTCACAAAAGCCTCACCGCCATATACTATACGCCTGTCCATTTCCCCCTTCATTGCATCTACCTCTTTGAGCATCCCTCGTACTAACTCTCGATATTTCCTCCGCCGCTCTCCTTCATCCTCAGACAAATGAAGATAAACAGAATGCTCATTTACAAGCAAATCTTTCTTTCCGTGACCATATACCCGATAGCTACTCCATATATAATCCTTCGGCTCTTCCACCATCTTTGCACGTACCGGATTCAGTTCCACATAGCTGCCGCAGGCAAGCAGATAATCGTCTTTTGAAATTATTATGCTCTTGTATCTATCCTGCCAGAAATGCCCGATATGACTATATTTGCGCTTATAATGCTGGGCATAGGCGAGGTTAATCCCCTTCATTATTTCAGATAAACCGCCCCCTCCTTCTGACGGCTCAATAACTAGATGCACATGGTTGGTCATCATAACGTAGTGATAAAGCTTGAAGTGGTATTTCTCTTTATAACGAAGTAGTATGTCGAGATATTTTCTGAAATCATCTTCGTCTTCAAATACATCCTGCCGGTTGTTACCTCTTGTTAGTACGTGATAGACATGCTCCTTTGGCGCTATTCTTGCTGTCCTCGGCATATGTCCAATGTATCATCACCGACCATTTTTGTCAAATAAAGAGAACCGTCCCCTTTATCCTGCCGTCCCCTTTATCCTGGTGTTACCTGTTCTTCAATGCCAGTGAATCTGAAGTGGTTTCTGGTTAGCCAAGCCCATAGTCCTTTATATAGAGAATTCTATTCAGAAAATGACGAGAAGAAGCTCTTGGAAAAACTGAGGGTTGCATCACCTAATTTTCTTTTAAATGCTTCTAATCCCATTGCTGGTATGCTCAATTCCGCGGTTATAGTGGGCAACCGAAAATATCCTTCAGTCAAGAATATAAAAGCTATTTTTAACCGAATTGGGGTTCCCAATATTTTCCATCGTCTGAATGCTATCACAAAACGTGATTCGGAAAAGGTCCTACAGTCATTCCTTGATATCAGGCAAGCAATTGCTCATCAGAGTCCCCCTAATCTTACTTATCCGGATGTCCGTAGTTACATCAGGAATGTTCAGGGCATTGTGCGGGCCTTAGACCGTATTCTTTATACACATGGAAGATGTTGGCGAACCGCTCAACACAACGTGTAGTTGCCGAGGGGAATACTTTGAGACCAGTGTTGACTATGTGGTGGGTATGGCAAGGTAAAACGGTATTTGCCAATTCCCGTTTGGGCCCGAAGGTACTAATAGAATCGAATCTCCTGGAATCTATGTCAGTTTATCCTGGCACTTTCTACCCACCCCACAAATGTCACGCACTTTTTTTATAATTACTTTGAACCATATATATTTTTTATCGAAACGCTTGACTGCATGCCACATGCTACAAATAAGGCTAACAACAACGAAATAGACACAAACCATATCTGTTAGAGTAAAATATGATATGAAGTCAGTCGTCAATGAGAGAGCAAGTGAAACATTACCCGAGATAAGGCTGCTGGGGTCAATGATCCTTCGCGGCGATGCTCTTCATATTTTATCCCGCTTACCAAAAGAATCCGTCCAGTGTGTTGTCACCTCGCCGCCTTACTGGGGGTTACGAGATTACGGCATGGATGGCCAAATAGGGTTGGAGGCGACACCCTCCCAGTTTGTTAATAGATTGGTTGCTGTTTTTCGTGAAGTGCATCGAGTTCTCAAGAATGATGGTACCTTTTGGCTTAATGTCGGTGATGGTTATACCAGCGGTAATCGTGGATGGCGTGCTCCGGACAAGAAAAACCCGGCACGGGCCATGACGGTTCGGCCCGATACTCCTGAGGGACTGAAACCGAAAGATCTTGTTGGCATTCCATGGCGTCTAGCTTTCGCGCTCCAGCAGGATGGCTGGTATCTGCGTAGCGATGTCATCTGGAACAAACCCAATGCGATGCCGGAAAGCGTGAAAGACCGTCCCACTCGATCTCATGAATACATCTTTTTGTTTTCAAAGACTGAGAACTATTATTATGATTACGAAGCCGTAAAAGAGCCGACGGATAATGGAAAGGGGAAGCGTAATATCCGCAGTGTATGGGATGTGAATACGGAACCATTCAAGGATGCCCATTTTGCAACTTTTCCCCCCAAGCTTATCGAGCCTTGTATATTGGCGGGAACAAAAAAGGGCAGTTATGTGCTTGATCCTTTTTTCGGGTCTGGTACTGTTGGCGTTGTATGTGAACTACTGAAAAGGAATTATATCGGAATAGAGTTGCACCCGGAATATATAGCTCTCGCGGCAAAGAGACTTGGATCAAATAACGGATACGGAAATGGAAACGGAAAAAGGAAAGGTCAAAACTCTTCATCTTCATAGTCCTGACTTGCAGGTGGACTTTGCGGCAGCACTTATCCAGTTGCGCGATACCTACCTTCAGGAGGCGCTTTTTGCTACGGTGAAATCCCTTAAACTTGCTGTGATTGACAGGGAGTTGTACACTTATGCTCCTGAGTCTGACCTGTCTCTTTTGGCTTCTAAAGGATTGAGGGGAGAGATTGTTTTTGCTACTCCTGCTATACTAACCGCTAACTCTTTCCTATTGGGATACTACCGTCTTTTGCTTGGATATAGCCAAAAAACATTTTATACATCAGACACCGGGATAGGAGCCTTCAAGGCTATGGAGGAGAAGGGTATGCTTTCTAAGACGTGTAATGATCGCCTGCCCGATTTGTGCGCGGCTCTGAATAAAGCCGCATCCTATTTGATTAATTCTATCTCAGAAGTATCACTTACGAAGACATTTCTCGATGATCTTGCATTATTGACTCTCGGGCCTCAACTGAGAGGCGGTGCAAACGTCAAAAAAGGGGCAAGGGGGATTGTAATCGTTTTTGATGTGATCAAGACCATTGTCGAAAAATATATTGTCACTGCAACTCCGAGAGTCATCGAGATCAGAAATGCTGCGGGGCGCATCGTATTGATAGAATTTGCTCCTGATCCCGACATCATAATCCGAGAGCGTTTATCCGACAAGCCGAACGATTTTCGCAATGTTATTGCCATCGAAATTAAGGGAGGCACGGACTTCTCCAATATCCATAACAGAATCGGCGAGGCGGAAAAAAGTCATCAGAAGGCCAAGGCCGAGGGATATGTTGAATGCTGGACGGTAGTTAACGTCGACAGAATTGATGTTACTATGGCAAGGCAGGAGTCGCCTAGCACAAACCGGTTTTATCTCATTTCTCAAATAGTCGCGCAGGAAGGTCAGGAGTTTGCCGATTTCGAAAGCCGAATTATCTCTCTGACTGGTATTCCGAACAAGGAGAAAATAGTTTAAAGAATGGAATCGTCTCGTTCGTTGTAAATCGTCATTCGCGCGATTCGGGAACATATCCCATTTTTTCAAGAGGACAAGCATCGGAGGAGCGAAAATATGGGGTCTCGGGGTCAGGCTTGACAGGCTGTTGAAAAACAGTTTACGAGTCCGCTGCCGTCATTCCCGTTAAAACGGGAATCCCGTTTTTTCAAAAGCTTCTGGATTCCCGCCTCCTAGACTGTGTCACAATTAGCAAGGCGATATATACTATATGGAATCACAAGCAAGAAGGAGAAATAGACAAGTGGCATATAGGATAGGGAACAGGGAGCAAGTAATGCTGTTGCCTCCAACGATAGAAGATTATGTAGGAGAGGATGATCCGGTAAGGGCATATGATGCGTTTGTGGAGGCCCTGAATTTAGAACAATTAGGAATAGAGAATGAAGAGGTCAAGGTGGGGAATTCGGCCTATGATCCTAAGACGATGTTAAAGATTTTGGTATATGGGTATTCATATGGCTGGAGGAGTTCGAGGAAACTGGAGAGGGCCTTGCATCATAATCTATCATTCATCTGGCTGACAGGGGGAATGAAGCCTGACCATAAGACAATAGCAAAATTTCGGCGTGACAATCTAGCTGCGCTGAAAAAAGTATTAAGGCAGTGTGTGAGGCTATGCATTGATTTAAAGCTGATAGAAGGCAACACTCTATTCATAGACGGAAGCAAGATTAGAGCAAACGCATCGATTAACCAAACATGGACTGAGGAGAAGAGCCGGAAAGTATTGGAGAGGACAGACAAACAAATAGAAGAACTATTAAAGGAATGCGAGCAGACAGATAACAGTGAGGGCGTAACGCATATAGGGTTGTCGGAAGAATTAAAAGATAAGAGGGTATTGAAAGAGAAAGTGCAAGCGATAGTGGATAAGATAAAGGCAGAAGAAAGGACGCAGCTAAACGCAGTGGATGAGGATTGCGTAAAAGTAAAGGGAAGGCAAGGCACACATGCTGGGTATAACGCGCAGATAGCGGTAGATGAAAAGCATGGGTTGATAGTGAACAGCGATGTAGTAAATGAAAGTAATGATACGAATCAGTTTTCAGAGCAGGTAAAACAGGCTAATGAAGTACTTGGCAGGAAATGTGTGGGCGGCGGAGAAAAAGAACTGATCCTGGAGGAACCGAAAGCGGCGCTGATGGAACCGGGCTGGAATTTGTAGTTGGCACTTTTTGAATCTTTAATCGAGGAACCCACCTTATAGAGCAACCTTCACATACAATGATTACCACAACGAAGCAGATGGAGGTAATCATTGACCAAGCGATGCATGCACTGTGGGCGGTATTTTACGCCTGATAAACGTATAGGCCAAAGGCAGAAAGTCTGTAAGAGGGAGCAATGCAAGCGGGCAAGAAAGAAGCAGGCCCAGCAGCAGTGGCAGCAAAATAATCCCACCTATTTCGATAACCTCTATCTCGACTATGTAAAACCCTGGCGGCAGCGGCGCAAAGAGTTGCGTGCATCTTCCTTGGCGAGACAAGTGATAAAAGACGAGATACCCGCTTCAAAACCTTTACAGCAGCTGGTTCTGTTGATACCGGGTGAAACTCTGGGGATGATAAAAGACGAGATACGGCTGCGAAGGCTTGATAGTCATACGTTTGCCGCGTATGGGCCATGATAAAAGACGAAATGGATTTGGAATCAGTGCTGCAGTAAACTGGGTCATCACATCAGGAAAGGAGATGACACGACAATGCAAGAATCGTTTCAAAACCGGGCGCGGCACCTGTATCAGGTTGAAGGGTTGAGTTTGAATCAGGTGGCGGAGAAACTGGGAATATCGAGAAAAAAGGTTACCCGCCTCATTAGACAAGACAATCTCAGGAGAAGGTCCTCAGGAAACATCATAGCTCCCTATGAGCGGTTAATTCAGCAGTGGTACACAGAATATCCTTTTCTACAGGCCATACAGGTACTGCAACGTTTGAAGGACTACGGTTATGAGGGAGGTTATACGGCAGTGAAGGATTACACACTTTCGTTAAGGAAAAAGCGAAAGGGCAACTCCTTCCATGCGCTGGAGTTTCTGCCTGGGGAAGAAGCCCAGGTTGATTGGATGCAGCGGAGCATGCCTTTCGGAGTAGTCTACGGGTTCGTCTACATCATGTCCTATTCGCGGTACCTTTACGCTCACTTCTATCTGAGGAGTTCCATGGAGTTCTTTCTGGACGGCCATATTGAGGCCTTCAACGAAATAAGAGGGGTCCCCAACAGGCATACATATGACAATCTGAAGTCAGTAGTTATAAAAAGAAAGCCGGATGTAACTTACAATGCACGTTTTTTGGACTTCGCCAGGCATTATGGCTTTTCGATTCGTGCCTGCAATCCCGGCAAGCCAAATGAGAAAGGCAGGGTTGAGCGGGTTATCAGAGACATTGAGAGCTTCCTTGTAGTTAATACTTTCGCCGACATCGACGATCTTAACAAAAGATTCGGCCTCTGGCGCATACAAAGAAACAGCAGGGTTCACCGATCCACAGGGACACTTCCTGTGGAGGCATTAAAGCAGGAGAGACTAATAGCGCTTCCCCAAATCCATTACCTGCCTTACAGACAGGCCCCGGCAGCTATCAACAAGACATGCTTTGTGGAGTTTGACACCAACCGCTACTCGGTGCCATCGCAGTACGGAGATGTGCCCTGCGACATCTTTGCTTATCCTCAGTACATAGAAATAGCTGTGCAGGGCAGAAAAGTAGCCACTCACAAACGGGTATTTGACAGGAAACAAAAGATAGAACATCCTTCTCACCGCGAGAAACTGCTCAATACAACTCCCCACTTCAAATATCAAAGGATGTACCAACTTCTAAAGTCTATGGATAAAAGCATTGAGCACTTCCTTATACGAGCCGAACAGGAGAGACAGGATCCTCTTGAGGTTTCCTACCAACTGTTCAAACTCCTCAAAGGCACAGCCAAAGAGACGCTGATTTCAGCGGTCAAGTCGGCAAACAGCATCGACACCTACAGAGTGTCATATATCCAGGGGCTGCTTAGTCCAGCCGGGTATCAGGACAATCCGGTGCATCCGCAGAACGCGGGACTGCTGCATATCACCTATGAAGGGAGGCAATTGAGCGATTATGATCAACTTATATGAATTATGGCGGCGGTTCAGACTACTGACTGATCCCGAGCAGCTTTCAGAGGAAGAAAAGAAGTTCATGCTTAAATTCCTCATTGAAGAATCTCACCGGAAAGAGCAGAAGAAAATCCAGTATCTCATGAAAAAGTCCGGCATCAAAAGGATAAAGCTGCTGGATGACTTCGACTGGAAATATAACCCTAAAGTGCCGAGGGACAAGATCATGGAGTTCATGAACACGCAGTGGCTCACGAAACCCGGCAACCTCGTACTCATAGGTCCTGCCGGGGTAGGCAAATCCCATATCGCAACAGCACTGTGCCACGATGCTCTCACAAAGGGCCATCAGACTGTCTTTCTTACGCTCTTCGATCTCACTGCCAAAATGGCTAAGGCAAAGAGTGTCTACAGTTTCATAGAATACTATTCACGTGCCAATGTTCTTTGTCTGGATGAGATCGGTTACGTTATCCCGACCAAGGAGCAGGCTGACTGCATCTTCCAGATAATCTCAAAAAGGGCAGAAGTGGGCACAACCATCGTCACTACCAACCTTGTCCCGTCAAACTGGGGAAAGGTATTCGATACCGTTACTGCTTCGGCGATACTTGATCGTCTCAGCATGAACGGAAAGTTCATCACATTCGAAGGGAGGTCCTATAGAAATAAGCAGTGAGCTGTTTAAAATAATAAAGAAAAGTTACGAATCAGGGTTGCAACTGATTAAAACAACTCGTCTCGATTCCGGGCGTTTGACGCCGGATTGCGCCCTGATCAGCTAAAGCAGACACACGCCGCCGGCACATTCGGTTCCTTTCGAGCGGCACCCACAAAATGTAAGACAGCTTGTGCAGATGCCGGGTATGCCAATACGGGGAACCTAAAGGATGCGGTAGAGGAGGAAATTGAGGTAATAGTGCCGACTCAGAAACAGGCATTGCACAAGCCTCAGGAGGACGATCCATTTGGGAAGAATAAATTTCTCTATGACAAAGAAAACAATCAGTATCTATGCCCTGAGGGCAAGGCATTAAAATATTCGCATTACAGTGAGGTAAAGGGGCATTACTTATACAGAATCAAAGGGCCGTCGAACTGTATTCAGTGTAAGCATTATGGCAAGTGCACAAATAATACGAGGGGGCGTGCGATAATTCGGCTGAAGGATGAGAATGTAAAAGAAGAACTGGAAGCTCTTTATAAAAGTGACCAAGGGCAGTTGATCTATAAGAAGCGGAAGGAGAAAGCAGAATTGCCGTTTGGGCATATCAAAGGGAATTTAAAAGCAGGTGCATTTCTGTTAAGAGGGCTCAAAGGGGTAAATGCAGAAATGGCACTATTATCCACCTGCTTTAACATATCCAGAATGATAACGATACTGGGGATGTCCGGGATCATGGCAGCACTGGGATGATTGGATGAAAAGATACCGGCACAAACATACAAATTAATTGGAATAAGGGCTGATTTGGATAAAACATGGATTCCCGCTTACTACCTGCGGGAATGACGGAACTAATTGGAATGGACTGTGGAATGTCAAAGGCACTATAAATTCAGTTGGAATAAGTAATTGTGACACAGTCTGTTCGCGGGTATGACAGACTTTCGTGAGAAAAAAGAGTTTTTCAACAGCCTGTCAAGTCTGACCCCACATTAACTCGCTATACTGGTTTCCCAACTGCACAATAAAATAATCGCAGTCCCCGTTTTCCTTATTTGCCGATCTTTACCCCAATTTTTAGTACCCGGTATAAAAAACTTCCCCAAAGTTCAATGGCTTTCTTGGGGCAGAGTTCATGGCAGCAATAACACCGGATACATTGCTTGTCGTCTATACGGGCATACCCGCGCTTGTTCTCAATCATCGTAATTGCTTTAATCGGGCATGAATCCCGGCAAATCCCGCAAGCGATACATTTTTTTCTGGCTACATGAGGGGCCTGTGAAAGCCCGCTCTTCATAAGCGGCTCTAATGGCCTTTGCCACCAGGAGAGTTTCCCCATGCCATGTCCTTCGACTGTTGCGGGGAATTTATAATCAGGGATCCGTATTTTGGATAAGTCGGCGCCTATGATCTGAATTTCCTCAATACTGGTGGGGGCAAGCCCGCGTTTTGCAGCCGCAATCAACAGCGGGTTTTGCTCCCGTCGAAGACCGATTATCTCGCCTGCAACAACATCCAGGGCTAACTGATTTTTCGACCCGAGCAGTAAACCAATTTGGCGCGGAGAACCGGCAGCACCGGGGCCTTCTCCTTCCATCCCTGTAACGGCGTCCATAATAGAGAGTCGGGGTGAGACATATTCGGCTAAATCAAGCAGCATATCGGCAAAATGAGCCTTGTCGTGGAGTTTAGCGTGATAGCCCGGTTTTGCGAGTCCGGGGATGACCCCGAAATTGTTTTTGACCGCACCTGTCATACTCATAAATAAGTGCGTTTTCAGCTTGCACAGGTTGAGTACGCCATTGGCCTCTACTATTGGAGTGATCACATCAAAACGCTTAATCAATTTCCCTTCCGGGAAAGAGACCGGGTTATAGGTTGTGTCGAAGTTGAGCGCGGCCCCGGCTGCTTCGGCCGCGTCGAACATTCCACACGTCCGATAGAGAGTATTTAACGTTTTTTCACTATACTTGTATCCGCTGCCCGGGCTGTCGGCAATAATAGGAAATGCGCCTGCCTCCTTTGCCATTCGTGCCACTGCAGTTACAACTGCGGGATGAGTGCTTACCGCCTGTTCCGGGTTGGCTGGTGCGAGCAAGTTGACTTTGAGTACAATTTTCTCATTTGGCGCAACAAATTGGCTCATCCCACCCATCATCGAAAACAATTCGTTCATCTTTTCAGCTACCTGATCGTAATCAGGGCAACTTACAATATAAACCTGACTATTCATCAAATTCTCCTCTTGCTGAATTGGGAAGCAAAAATCTTATTCACTTCCGCCACTGTTTCTTCCTTAACTTTTGCCGACAGATATTTCCCTTTCCTTTCAGTCGTAATTAACCCGGCGTTCTCAAGCTCCTTGATATGATGTGAAATAGTAGGTGCTCCAAGCTTAAGGTAATTTATCATATCAGTAACAAAACACTCGCAGCCTGTTTCAAAATCAGCCTCTTTTTTTTCCGCAATTTTAAAAAACAGTTCTAAACGTTTCGGATGTGAAAGTGCTTTCAAGACTTTTGCTAATTTTATTGTATTCACCTGATTTGTCACCTCCCAAAAGCAGCACAAAATAATATGACATTTCGATAACTGTCGAAGTATAGCTGATATGCTTTTTTCTTGTCAAGGATTCACTAATGACAATACGACCTGGTTCAGCCAATGCAGAAATGATGGCGATATCTCTAAGATAACTGATTTTGACGGCGATATGCTGATTAGCGAATGCAGTTACAACTATCCAATCAGGATTCCTGATACATCAAGGGCTGACATCGGGTATGACCAGAAAAAAACAAGGCAATTGAGACGTCGGTACTAATAAAAATGACCATCGCGTCGATGAATGAGCAGGCGGCTGAAACAGCGGAAGTCCAGTCGCTGCAGTCTTGAAATGAACCACGAGTATTTCCGCTCGTACCTCGCAGTAAATTCAGGATACCATCCAGTGCGACTTTGCTGTGAGCAACCGATAGGCAAAGACATCTCAATTTTTTTCAGAGTATGAAGGGTATTAATTATTTGCGCAGAATAGCATATTTGTTGGCGGCCTTCAGAAAGCCCCGAATCCGGCTTTTGGGGAACCGATTATGGCCTGAGTGGGGCAATAATGCATGGCAGTGTAGTCGCGTCATATTTTTACGACGCGGCAGGATGCTCTTGAGCTTGCCAGGCTCGGACCACGATTTGGTTTATACCCAGTACTGTTACTGTCTATTTCTATAGGATCTCCCATCGAACGTAAGAAACGTTCCATTCATACTGAGTCTGTCAAGGATTGCAGAAGCCGTCACTGAATCAAACACCTTTCCCCATTGAGATGGGACCAGATTAGTCGTAATGATTGTTGTCCCGGTCTCGGAACGTTTTGAGATTATCTGGAAAAGGCAGTCTGCCCTGCTCCTTATTGGGCAGTGTATAGCCGAGTTCATCAATGCAGAGAACCGGTGTCCTGGAAATAGTAATCAACGAAGCTGTACATGCTTTTCGCGCGAGCCATCTTTGCATTGAGGTCGAAGAGACTCAGAAAAAGGGCATGCCTCTCTTTCATGATTGCGTCGTGGCAGAGCCCGGTTGCTACGTGTGTTTTGCCTACCCCTGCAGGGCCGATTAGGATCAGGTTTGCAGGCTGTTTCAACCAATGCGTGTTCATAAACTCCATGAGGCGGTTCCGGGGAATCTTGGGGTTGAACGACCAGTCAAAGTCGTTAAGCTGCTTCACTCGTTTGATCCCCGACACTCTCATTAGCTGCTGTATTCTTTTGTGCTGTTTCAGTTGATACTCCTCGTTTAGGAATTTCTCCAGGAATTTCTTGTCCTGTTCCGACAGGTTCTGCGAGTTGCTGAGGAACCGGAAATGGCTCCACAGGTCCGATAAGTGCATCGTATTCATCTAATGGCCTCCCTTGGTAAGTGATGTGCAGTAGCCCCGGATCCTGTGGATTAACGGGGTTGTTCTGATATCCCGACGGGCTCAGTAGCCCCTGAAGATAAGTTGTTCTATAAATATCTTTGTCGATTGCAAGTTTGACAGCACTAATGAGTGTTGCTTTTGCAATACCCTTAAGCAGTTTGAACAGTTCATAGGAAACGCTTAGGGATTCCTGTCCGTCAGTTTCCGCTTTGCGTATGAAAAGAGCCAAGGACTGATCCATATTCATCATAAGCTGATTGATCCGCTGTAATTTATAATGGGGACTGATAGCCAGCAGCCTCTCCCGATGGGCTGGATGCTCGGTTGTCTGCTTGTTTACGAATAGGCGATTATGGGTAGCAATGGTCTTGTGGTTAACAATAATCTCAGACGATCGGGATAGACCATAATATCGGCAGTCATGCCGGCATATGGGGATGGCACCGAGTAGCGGTTGGTCTGGAATTCGATAAACGCAGTCTTGCTGATCTTGGCGGTCTCATGACGATAAGGCTTGTAGGAAATTATCGGCAATGCCCTGAGCCGCTCTTGTGCGAGGGCATCGGCCGGTGCCGAGCCTGTAGTTCTGTGAATGCGGCGGTTTCTCGCTCACCGCCAGGAACTGAACTTGCGGTTAAGTTCCATAATATCCTTAAACTCATTAACCCTGAGAAAGCTCTCAATATCCTGTATGACCCGTTCCACCTTGCCTTTCTCGTTTGCTCTTCGGGGAGTGCAGGCGCGCACCTAAAAGCCGTTATGCCGGGCGAAATCGAGTATTTGAGCGTTATAAACAATCTCCGGCTTCCTGCTGATAACTATGCTCTTCATGTTGTCATAGAGGTGGGTAGCGGCTATGCCGCCAATTTCACGAAAGGCCGCAAGGTGCCCGTCAAGGAGAAACTCCATTGAGTTCCTCGGGTAGAAGCGTGCATAAAGATACCGCGAGTACGACAGGATATACACAAAACCGTATGCCCGGCCAAAAGAAAACTCCCATTGCATCCAGTCTACCTGCGATTCCTGTCCTGGAAGTGTACGAACTTCATGAAACGCCTCCCGTTTGCGCTTATTCCTTAAAGGCCGGGTGAAACGCTTTACTACGCTGTAGCTGCCTTCGTAGCCGCAGTTTTTGAGCCGTTCATGAACCTGTATTGCCTGCAAAAAAGGATAATCGCTGTACCACTGCCGGATCAGACTATCAAATGATGCTATGATACTATCGGCTTGTTTCTTCGGTGCGTCGCCACTTTGTCCAAGCAGCCGCTTTATCTTCTTGCGCGATATCCCCAGTTTCTCCTCAATCTGCCTAAGACTGAGCTTCTCGATATCTTTTAGATGTCTTACCTGCGCCTGCAGTTCTTCATCCATGACAAGGGCCTCCTTGAAAATGTCGTTTTGTCTGGGAGTCAGTCTACGACAGATTTTCGGAGAAAGCCATCTTGTTTCTTATCTTGTCTCTTATCACGGTCCATACGCCGCAAATGTAGTACTGTCAACCCTTCGCAGCCGTATCTCGTCTCTTATCATGTCTTTTTTCTCAGCCGGTATCCGCAAAACCAGCTCCAGACAATCCTGCAAAGGAGTCTTGTCTCTTATCACTTCAGAGTTATGCTGCGATTGTCGTTCAGCGCGGCGAGATTCTCTCCAGGGCTTTACGTAGTCTTCATAATGTTTCGCCACTTCGGCGGGATGATTTTGTTTCCACTGCTTCTGCGCTTGTAACTTCCGCTGTCGCTTGCATTCGGGCCGACTGCAGGCCCTTTGCCGATTGCCTACTCTCTTGTCAGGACTGAAATATCTGCAGCAGTATTCGCATCGTTTTACCAATGACAACCTCCAAACATGAACTTGGAACTGTCATTGTAAACAAACGAACTGCTATGAAGGATGATTTAATGGAGGGCTATCTTGGTTCGAAGGTTACCTTGTTTCAGCGCGGCTCAACCTGGCACCGCTCTGTCCATAATCGGTGCCGCTTGCGCCAGATTCGGAACGCCCATCTGCGGGGCATTTATAAGACCCCCAACATCCAGGCTGATATACAAAAGAGCAAGTCCCGGTATGGCTCCTTCGATGCCACATTAATAAACGCTGCCCTGGAAGGTGCGTGCTGTAATACACTCTATTGTGTTTCCATCTTCCAGGTTCCCGACCTTCGAGTTCCAAAACTTCTCTCGCATTTATTTTGTTATGGCTGTTTTCATCTAAGTAGGCCCAATATTTCTCAACGCTCATTTTATGTCCCGCATATATTTTAAATGCTTTTGGTTTAATCCTACCTTAGCGAACTATTATATACTTTTCGAAATTGTACGGGATACCATCATTATAAATGACAGCGCGGATGAGTTTGGAGGCTAGCCGGGGCGTGGGTTTGTCGTGGCAGAGCAAGATTATGGCTCTAATGTCTTCATCGTTTGGCATGCCGTTATCTGCAAGTTGCAGAATGTTTGGATGTGTAGTAACACTAATAACGAGCGGCATGTGTATAGCGATATTCAGGTAGTTGGGGTTTGTTTCGACATTGTGTGCGTATGCTAATACTTTTTGCTTTACAGCTTGACTGTTTTCCCGGATGAAAGATGCCTGCCTCTGTGCGGCTGTCGTGCAGCCGAAAAGTAATACGATGATGAACATCACTGCCGCTAATACTATTCTTTTAATCACCCCTCCCTATCCTGCTCTAATATCAGCATAGAATGGAATATTTAATCTCAAATCATTATACAGCATTTCGATAACATCGGCAGACTGCGCCTGCATTCCATTAACATTCACAACAGTTCATTGC
The DNA here is from genome assembly GCA_963830245.1 of Nitrospirota bacterium. Taxonomy (GTDB): domain Bacteria; phylum Nitrospirota; class Thermodesulfovibrionia; order Thermodesulfovibrionales; family Dissulfurispiraceae; genus JADFXI01. Next base: position 908 of record CAWHNC010000084.1, on the reverse strand, counting down.
ATTGCATTCCGGCGAAGACTGCCGCCGCAGAGTCATAGTCCGACAATCGCCGGTCATTGCCGCCGATAGTCTCAATTACATAGATGGTGAGCAACCGTGCTATTTTAAGTTATACTTTTGTTGTGCTTCCGTAACAACTCTATTTGCAAACGGGCTACATATTTCATGGGGGACACCGCTACATCTTAGATTTATAGTTGACCAGTTGCATCCGTCCTTGTGAGGTTCCACAAGTTTGAACGGCGGAGCGTGAAAACTGCAATCTTTACACTCCTCATATTTAGCAAGTTCTTCATTAAGAATTTTCACCAATTCATCGCCAGAAACCAATGTTCGCTCCATGAATTTACCCTCTTATTTGCTTTTTATGGCTTTCGTTTTTGCGTATCGCTGTACCCTGTTGTACAAGTCGTCAAAGCTTACATAATAATCCGGGTCCTCTTTCCGCAGTTTTGCGATGTATACCTTGACCTCTTTGTTTTCATAGGCGTTGATTATGGAATCTGAAAACCACTCATAGGCATCGTCAGTAGAAATAAGCCCACGCTCACAAGCATCTTGTATGGAACATAGATCACTCAGATATAAGTCCAGGTCGTCTTCGGTGATTTTCTTTGTGACGACTGGTCTGTGATGTTCGATTGCCAGAGCTATGCGATCATTTGTCCTTTCACGTAGTCTTGCGTCTATCTGCCACAGCACGTCAAAGGTGCTCTTGTTAATTGCTTGCCGAGCCTGTCTTATCTGGTCGGGAATTTGAAACAATGCATACAGACCGACGATTAGGATCACAAGCTGCACTACTATTGAAACACGCTCGAATTTCTCCCAACCTGTTAGTTGTTTCATTACCATCCTATACGACCTCGCGTTTATTCCACGGGATGCAAAGACATTCGATGCTCACC
>CAWHNC010000083.1:0-81902 GCA_963830245.1 Nitrospirota bacterium | reverse complement strand
AGAATCTATGGATGGTTTTTGGCTCCGGCAAATCGCCTAACGCATGATAAAAGGCTATTTGCAAGTGTTCAGTTGACCTAAATCCATACGCTTTTCTGATAGTCAGTTTTGCCTTATTGTTTAACCCTTCGACAACACCCGATGAAAGCTTGCCGTCAGCCTTAAACCAGTTAAGAATAAGCTCTTTGTGAGAGCGCAGCATCTTAGCAACTTTTTTCATCGGCTCAACATTTGACTGCATCGTTCTATGCGCCCAGTCTTCCATAAACTTTTCTGCCCAGGCTGGCATATGATATGTCCAGAACCGTTGGAAGTCCTCTCTCATCAGGTATGCCTTGATCGACAACAGGTTGGTCTTTAACAGCTCCTTTAATCGGACCACCTGCTTGTCGGTGAGATTTTCAGTACGCTTCAGGATCACCCACCGTCCATTTATCAGGATACTCTCCTGCCCGGTTTCCCGAAGATGCCTGACTTCTTCCCGGCGCACTTCATCTATGGCCTCATTGAATTTCTTCATAATGTGAAACCGGTCCAATATGTTAAGGGCCTGCGGCGCTTTCTTCTTGATTACCTTTAAATATGGTGCCCACATGTCGCTACAAACATATTTCAGTCGTTGGCATCGCTCTGCTCCAAACGCGCGGAAAAACCGTAGCAACGTCTTAACTTTCCGCTCAGGACCACTCCATAATAAACGTCTCATGCCTTGGTCTATCTGGTACACTAACGTCAGATATTTTTGCCCATGAAATATCTGTAGTTCATCTACGCCGATTTGTTCGATATTGTCGAGATCGCGATGCTTGAGCCCATGCTCCACTACGTATCTCACTGCACGAAAGACGCTGTCCCAGCTTGTCCTGAATATTTCAGCCGTTTCTTTCCACGACAACCGTTTCGCCCATCTCGATAAAAATATCATATATGTCTTCGTCATATGCTCTTTCCCCTCAGCCCAGGGCATCACTTCCACCAACACTCCGTCCTTGCGACAGTCCGTCCTGCGAGGTGAGTACTTGAAGTATACCGGGATTCCCCACACCGGTACATATTCAAACAAACGCACAGGCTGCGTATCATACGTTGGTTTCCGCTTCCCGCACTTCGGACAGATTCCTTTCGCATTCTGTCTTGCTTTCACTTCCACTATCAGGGCTGTCGTCCCACTGATCCGCTCCATCGTTATCTTTCCGTATATGAATGATTTGAATTTTTCTATTTTATTGAGTATAGTTTTTATGAGCATTGTTTCTCCTTAGGTTTAATGTCGGCAAAATATTATACCCAAGGCCCGAAACAATGCTTACTAATTTAGTCGTCTTTCAAATATCTTAGTTTCCCATGTATTGCCTATTTTTCTACCCACAGATTCCGCTGAAGAACCCTATATTGGTGGTTGACGATGAACCCGATATCAGGAAATTTATCTTTGATATGCTCCAGCCGTTGGGATATAAGGTCTTTGAAGCGTCCTGTGCAGATGAGGCATTAAGGATAAGCGATGAGATTCAGGATAAAATAGACCTGTTATTGACAGACCTTACGATGCCCGGGATGAACGGTCTGGAACTCAGGGAATTGTTTTTAAAGAAGAGTCCCGCGATAAAGGTAGTAGTCATGTCCGGATACGGAGATGAGGCTATTACAGGTAAAAACATAAAGAAAGAGGCTATTATATTTATGCAGAAACCATTCACCTTTGTTAAACTGGAAAACAAACTGCGGGATGTACTGGATGGAAAGTAATTATTGAAAGTTTGTGAATAAATTATAACTCATGCGTACTGTCATTGTCCTCCGCCCAGGCGGAGGACAATGACAGTACGCATGAGTTTACTTGCTGCCGGTCCTACCGTGGTCCTATGGTATTGAGCGCAGCCATGGTTCTTTCCGTGACATTCTCCGGCAGCGGAACGTACCCAAGCTGTGGGGCGTATTTCTGGCCATCCAGCAGGCACCACTTGAAGAGGTCGCGAATGGATTTTGCCTTTTCCGGGCTCGGGTAGCTCTTATAGAGCAGGATCCAGCTAAAGGTGACGATAGGGTAAGAATCCTTACCAGGCGGGTCAGGCACAAAGACCCTCAGGTTTTCAGGCATCTCCGCTCCAGCCAGGGCCGCTGTGCAGCTATGCACGGTAGGTTTCACGAACTTCCCTTCCTTGTTCTCGATGACCGCCAACTTCAGACCAAGCCGCCGGGCGAACTCATAGCCCACGTAGCCGATTGAGCCTATTGAATGGTTGATGAGCATTGCCACGCCTTCATTGCCCTTTGCCCGCATAGCGTTGCCGGGCCAATTCACCAGTGTAGCCGGCCCATGCTGAGCACGCCATTTATCGCTGATTGCATCGAGGTGTTTTGTGAACGCGTAAGTCGTGCCGCTGCTGTCCTGGCGCACGACAGTGGCGATGGATAACCTTGGGAGCTTTACGCCCGGATTAGTCACAGCAATGGCCGGGTCGTTCCAGTTCTTGATCTCACCAAGGAATATTCCGCTGTAAGCCTTGCGAGAGAGCCTGAGATCCGCCGTCAGGTCGGGTAGGTTGTAAGCGAGCGCCACCCCGCCGGCCGTAACGGGCAGTAACACCACTCCGCCGGGTACCTGGCCGATATCATCGTCCTTCATCGCCGCATCACTGGCCCCGAAATCCACCAGTTCCTCTTCTTTGACGTTCTTCCCGATGAAACGCCTTATGCCCTCGCCGCTGCCAACTCTGTCATATGAGATTAGAGTCGTGCGGTGATCATTTTGATAAGCCTCAAACCAGCGTTTATAGAGCAGGGAAGGGAACGTAGCGCCTGCCCCACGCAAAAGAATACCACCCGGCGGGGCTTTGACCGTTTGCTCTTTGGTATCCTGCGAAGAACAGCCGTTGACGCCACCCAGAACAACACCGGCTGCCAGAAAAAAAACCGCACCTATTAAAGTTAAATGGAACGCGCTGTAAGCTCTCATACTGTTTGCCTCCCACGTGGAATGGCGTTGTTAGCTGAACTCGCCGCTAATGTAGTCTTTGGTGTACTGTTCCCTGGGATTCTTGAATACCTGCTCCGAGCTGCCATACTCCACCAGGTATCCACACCTTCCGCCGTCAGAAGTGTCTACGTAAAGGAAAGCTGTGTTGTCGGCCACACGCTGCGCCTGCTGCAGGTTATGGGTAACAATGGCGATAGTATAGCGGGTCTTTAGTTCGACCATGAGTTCTTCAATCCGTGCGTGTGGCGATCGGGTCGAGGGCGGAGCAAGGTTCATCCATTAGCAGCACTGCCGGCTCCGTGGCGATGGCCCTTGCAATACAGAGGCGCTGCTGCTGTCCCCCGATAGTGAAAGGCCGCTCTTGTTCAGTTTGTCCTTTACCTCATCCCACAGCGCGGCGCGCTTCAAAGCATCCTCGACCTTATCAGCGACCGTTCCTTTATAGCTATTGAGTCTCAGGCCGAATGCGACATTATTAAAAATGCTCATTGCGAATGGGTTGGGCTGCTGAAATACCATGCCGATGTAGCGTCTTACCGCCGTTGCATCTACGGCAGGGTGATATATATCTTTGCCCCGGAAATGAACGTGGCCCTTGAATCTGAAACCCCGCACAAGGTCGTTCATCCGGTTCAGACAGCGTAAAACCGTGCTTTTCCCGCACCCTGACGGTCCGATGAAGGCAGTGATTTTATTTTTGTTCACGGGGATTGCCGTGTCACGGACGGCCTTGAACGTGCTATAGTAAAGCTCTTCTATTTTGCAGTCGATGACAACGCTATCACTCTTTGGTTTATTGGCAGTCCCTTCAGCGGCGTCAACGCGGTCCTTCGAACATTCTTCGTTGGTTGTTTTTTCCATGTCTCGACTCTCCTATTCCTGAATTTGACGGCGTGAGAATGCCTGCCCTATAAGATTTGTGATCAACACCATCATTACGAGGACCAGTGCTGCAACCCAGGCGAGGTTCACCTGGTTATCAAAGGGCATGCCTGCAAAGTTGTATATGAGCACCGCTAACGAGGCAGTCGGTTGGTTAAGGTCAAAGCCACCCCGGAACAGCCAGTAGTTGCTGAAAAGGGCAGTGAAGAGCAACGGGGCAGTTTCGCCGGCAGCGCGGGCTATCGCCAGCATGATGCCGGTAAGAATGCCGGGCATGGCTGTGGGCAGAAGGACCATCAAAGTGGTTTGTGTAGGAGTAGCCCCCATGCCGATTGCCGCGTCCCGCATCTTTGCAGGGACCATGCGGATGGAGTCTTCAGCCGTCAGGATGATTGTCGGCAGCATCAGGATTGAAAGGGCAACACCTCCGGCGATCGCCGAGTAACCGCCAAAAGTCAACACGAGGACGCCGTAGGCGAAAACGCCGGCCAGGATAGACGGAAATCCTGTCAGTATCTTGGCCCCGAATCTGACTGCTCCTGCGAGCGGGCTCTCCGGGCTCGATTGGGCCAGGTACACGGCGCTGAGAACGCCGAGCGGGATGCTGATCAATCCTGCAAGGGCTACCATAATAATTGTGCCGATTATTGCGTTGCCGAACCCTCCTCCTTCCTCCATGGGCGCCGGCGGCAATTGCGTGAAGACGTCCAGGCTGAGCCTCTGGCCGCCGTGCCACAGCAACATCAAAACCACAGAGAACAGTGGGACCAGTGCCACAACCGTCATCGCAGACACCAGGTTGCTCAGAAGAACGTCAATTAACGTGCGGGGACGCCGGAGGGACTTCTCCAACTCAGAAAAGTCGACGTCGGAAAACGGGTTGATATCAGGCCCGGCCGGATCGGGCGGGCAAGGCTTGATTTCCATATTTAATGTGGCATCGTGTGTATTCATTACTTTGCTCCTTCCTGTGCTGCTGAGGCCCGCTGGAGAATTAGCGAGCCGATAATGTTGACAAACAGCGTAATACCCAGAAGTACAAGTGCGGCGTACATAAGCACGCCCACGTCCTTCTTCGCAGCTTCAGGGAAGTTGTTGGCCAGTAGCGCCGCCAGAGTGTTTGCCGGGGAAAACAACGAAACGCTGATCCGGTTTGCGTTTCCGACGAGCATGGCAAGCGCCATGGTCTCCCCCAGAGCGCGTCCGAAGGCCAGGATCACTGCCCCGACAATGCCGCGGAAAGCTGTAGGCAGTATCACTGCCAGTATGGTCTCCCATCGCGTGGCGCCCATTCCGTAGGCTGCCATCCGGAGCTTTGGAGGCACCGCCACCAGCGCGCCACGGCTGATAGCTGTAATGGTTGGGAGAATCATTATAGACAGGACAATAACCGCAGGAAGGACCCCGGGTCCTGTCAGCGTGGTGCCAAAAGGGGAATCCAGCCGAGCTTCATGTTGATCCAGTTGCATGCCGGCCTTATGAGCGGGATGATCACAAACAATCCCCATAACCCGTAGACGACGCTGGGGATCGCGGCTAAAAGTTCGATCAGGTTTTTCAGCAGGGCCTCCATTGATCAGGCAGTTTAGCGAACATTGGATGCAAATGGAGCTTGAAAGTCTTTAATACGATGAACACAGCCTGGCGAGGAACCCTTCGCTCAGGAATATTGCCGCCGCCACCCCGAAGGCCGTGCCGATGATCAGGGCAAGGAAAGACGTGTATAACGTCCCCCATATTTGAGGGAGTATGCCGAACTGTCCGGTATTGGGGTCCCACGTTGTCCCTGTGAGAAATCCGAGCCCGTACTGTTTCATAGCCGGGACAGCATTCATCCCAATCTCCAGCACGATTCTAACACCACCGTGAGAATCGCCAGCCAGGCGAAAATCAGGCATAGCCAACGGAATGAGGTATCGACTAATTCCTGAGACCGCGTAGGTGGCCGTGATATCTGGTCTGTGTCAGGCATAATTGTACCTTCTTGCTATTTAATATTCTGTAGTGCAGCGAGCACCTTCTGGCTTACGTTCTTTGGCAGAGGTATGTAACCAAGTGGATCAGCATACTGCTGGCCGTCAGTCACGACGTATTTCAAGAGGTCCTTGAGAACACCGACTTTCTTTTTGTCAGGGTAGTTCTTGTAAAGAAGGAGCCATGTGTAAGTGACGATAGGATAAGCATCCTTGCCATTAGGGTCGGAGGCCCATACAATCAGGTCATTTGGTATCTTTGCGGAAGCGAGGGCTGCCTGGCCGGATGCGGGAGTCGCAGTGACGAAGTTGCCGGCCTTGTTCTCCAGAATTGCCATTGGGAGTTTTTGGCTCCTGGCATAGCCGTATTCGATGTAACCGATGGCCCCAGGCGTTGTTTTTATGCTGGCGGTGACGCCCTCATTACCCTTTGAGCGGGTTCCAACCGGCCAGTTAGGCATCTTATTGACTCCCGGACTCTTGGCAAAGTCCTTACTGATGGTGCTCAGATGCTTCGTAAATACGAAGGTCGTCCCGCTGCTGTCAGCCCGTACCACCACGTTTATCGGCATGTTGGGGAGTCTGACCCCGGGGTTGGTCTTGACGATCAGGGGATCATTCCACATCTTGATTTTGCCCAAAAAGATGTCAGAGTATGCTTTCCGCGACAGTTTCAACCCGTTCACGCCCTGCACATTATATGACAGCACGATACTTCCGGCTGTCACGGGAAGACATTGCACCCCGCCGGCTACCTGTGACATCTCGCCCTGGCTCATGGCGGCGTCGCTTGCTCCGAAATCTACGGTTTTGTCTATTAAGCTCTTAATACCGCTGCCGCTGCCGACCGATTGGTAGTCGACCTGCACATTATTGTGTGACCCGGTGTAGGTCTTGAACCACTTGAAATAGAGCGGGGCAGGAAAGCTTGCGCCTGCCCCCTGCAACTTCACGAGGTCTGCGGCTCCTACCAACGTAGTGAAACCAAGTAAAAGCGCCACTACCAAAACAATCGAACTCCAACGGGTGACTTTCATGTTAATTCTCCTTTTGGTATAGTTATGTCAGGAATTGGGATTGGATAAAGTTACTTTGCTAAGATAGCATGCGCATTGTTACGCCAGTATTACATTCATGTGACAAGTCTGTGTCATTTGCCGTGGTGAGCTTGGCGAACCATGGCGCGCCCCGATTGAAGTACTGACTTGCGCTGTGTTATTTTAGTACGGGTATCATATCGGGGAGGGCTGCATGGTTAAAAATGACAGATGGATACATGAAATGGCGCAAAAAGGTATAACACTGCCGAAGTTATAATGCAATTGTCATGGAAAAATAAACTGATTGTAGCGCTCGATGTGTCGGATCGGGACAAGGCGCTTGATATTGTGGACAGGCTTGGTGATCAGGCTGCGTTCTTCAAGGTCGGCTTTGAGCTTTTCGTTACTGCGGGTCCGGGCATTGTCCGGGATCTGCAGAAAAAAGGCAAGAGGGTATTCCTCGATCTCAAGTTCCATGATATTCCGAATACTGTTACCAGGGCTGCACTTGCTGCAACGAGACTTGGAGTTTACATGTTTAACGTGCATACCTCCGGCGGCCTTGCCATGATGAAGCAGTGCAGGGACGCTGTTGAGGAGTTGTGCATCAAGGAAAATATTCAGAGGCCGAAGATAGTCGGGGTTACGGCTCTTACGAGCCTTGATGACGAAATCCTCAGGAGTGAACTTGGGGTCCATTATATTCTGAAAACACAAGTCAAGCGCCTCGCCACTCTTGCGTTTGCGGCCGGACTCGACGGTGTTGTCGCTTCTCCTCATGAAACAGTGCTTATAAAGCGTCAATGCGGCAATGATTTTCTTGTGGTTGCCCCAGGGATAAGACCGTCATGGGTGCCTCCGGACGACCAGAAGAGGACTGCGACCCCCCGGCAGGCGTTGCGGGACGGAGCGGACTACATTGTTATGGGCAGGGGAATACTGAAGCATGAGGATCCGGTCAGGGCTTTGGAGCTTATTTCTCTTGAAATGCTTACCGCGTAAGGGCGGCGGGTGAATTTAAACCTCCTCAAAGCAGATTTTTTGGACCGCGCGGCGAGTGGGCGCATCGAGCCGCTTTTCAGTGAGATCCCTTATGTCGAACCTTATCTGTTTTATGAATGGCTCTCCGCATCGCGGCATCTGCATCAGAGCATTCTTCTTGAAAGCGTGAGGGGCCCTTACAAGATCGCCCGTTATTCATTTATAGCCTTTGAACCCTATTTAGTGTTGAATGCCAAAGACGGTGAAGTCGGCATCAGCTCCTCGGCAGGTGAAAAGAGATCTATTTCATCCAGATCTCCGCTGGACCGGCTGAGCGAGCTTATCGCCGCTTATCCCCAGAGCGCTGTTCCGGAACTCCCTCCTTTTCAGGGAGGTGCGATTGGATTGCTTTCCTATGACTTTGTCAGATACCTTGAGGATATTCCGCGAAACGCCGTTGCCGACCTCGATATTCCCGATATTCATTTTATGATGGTTGACAGGATTGTCGCTTTTGATCATTTGGAAAAAAAGGCATGGATCATTACATCCCCGGGAGCGCGGTATACGGAACTGGGATACAGGGACACTGCAGAAATTGACTGGAACAGCGCATATGATGAAGCCGAAGAAGTGCTGAGAGCTATAGATGGCGGGCTTAAGGCCGGCGATTTATCTTTACAGCAATCCCGACGCCTCCACCATTTGGCCTTAAGCCGTCAGTCTTCAGTCTCGCTTAATTACGAGATGAACAAGACCTCTTATATGGAGATGGTAAGGGAAGCTAAAGAATATATTGCCTCTGGCGACATATTTCAGGCAAACCTGTCCCAGCGTATCTCGGCCTATATAGGTGATGCCGTACCGTGGGACATTTATAAAGTGCTGAGGAATATAAATCCGTCCCCTTTTGCCGCCTTTGCCGATTTTGGCAGCTATAGCATTGTCAGTTCGTCGCCCGAACGTCTGGTAATGGTAAAAGACCGCATTATTGAAACGCGGCCGATTGCAGGCACCAGGCCGCGCGGGCAGGGCGTTAATGAGGATGCCCTTATGAGGGCCCAATTGCTGCTTAATGAAAAAGAGCGGGCGGAGCACATAATGCTTATTGATCTTGAGAGAAACGATATGGGAAGGGTGGCTGAATTCGGCAGCATAAAGGTAGACGAACTGATGATAACCGAGGACTACTCGCATGTCATGCATATTGTCTCCAACATAAAGGGCCTTCTCAAAAACGGCAAAACGTGTTTCGATGTTATACGGGCAGCATTTCCCGGCGGCACTATTACCGGTGTGCCGAAAGTCAGGTGTATGGAAATCATTGATGAGCTTGAACCCGTTGCAAGGGGGCCATATACCGGCTCTCTGGGATATATAGGCTTTTCCGGCTCTATGGACCTCAATATTATCATTCGGTCTTTTGTGCTTAAAGATAAGTATGCCTATGTTCAGGTCGGAGCTGGAATTGTCGCGGATTCAGACCCGGAGAGAGAGTATTACGAAACGCTGAAGAAGGCGGAGGCGCTGATAAAGACGATCGAGCATCTGCATAAGGCATAGGGCATAGGGCAAAGAGTCAAAAGCACGTCTTGTCCTTCTCCCTTTGCCGTTTGCACTAATCTCTAATATTGCATCATTAATGAATAATATTGTATGTTAATCAGATTGCTGTTTATATAACACTGCAAACGGGAAAACAGATGAAAGTGTCATTTTCAAAAAAAATAGTAACGAAGCTGATTTTTTATCCGCTCTTCTTCACGCTTGCGCTCTTTGCCGCCTTATCCGCAGGCTTTTACTATCTGGCTCCCCAGAATCCTTTTGTTGATTTTCCCAGGCGGCAGCAGATGAACCTCTTGTCCGAGAAAAGACTTGCCGTTGATATGTGGTTTGAGCAAGGCAAAAAAAGCGCCGAATACCTTTCGAAAAACGATGCAATCAGAGCGGCGCTTGCCGTACATGCTCCCGCTGCAGTGCCGGCCGACAAACGAAAGAAGAAAATGCTTGTTTCCGCAAGAGAGGCTGCTGATGCTGCGTCGCAGAAAGTGCTTGATGATATGATCCCTTCTTCTCCTTGTAAAATGTTTGCTCTTTTGTCAAAGGATGGGACCATTATTTCGAGCAGCCAGAGAGAACTGATAGGCAGCAACTGGTCGGACAGGGATTTTTTAACGAGCTCAATACATGAATTGCAATCCCAATCAGTGCGAGTCTTTCATAGTGCTGACAGCGGTCTTATTTTCCTGGCGCCTGTTTTCGCAGGCAAAGACGAATTGGCAGGCATTATTTATGCGATTCCTAATAATGACAGGCTTGCCGGACTTTTACGCATCGACAGTCGTGTATATAAAACGGAAAAGGTCGAGCTGATTGACAGGGACGGCAACCTGATACTGACGCAAAAGGGTTTTCCTGACAAGAGAATCAGGTACAACGTCTCTAATGGCGAAAAGGAGAACCATGTACAGTTAAAGGACAACTTTTTTTTCTACGTTGTTTCCCTCGGGAATGCGCCTTTTCGTCTTATCTCGACTATTGACAAGTCCGAGGTCATGCAGCCTTTGACTATAGTTGTGGTATTGTGTGCGATATTTGCAGGTATGCTCCTTATCGTGCTTGCGTTTTGGGGCCTCTATTACGGTCCAAAACTCGTTTCAAAGCCGGTTGCCGGGTTCGTTAATGCGATGAAAGGCGTTTCCGACGGCTTTCTGGACGATATTGATTTGGGAAAAAATTGCAGCGGGGAGTTGCTGGAGTTGAAAAAGTCGTTCGAATCGATGGTAGACGAACTGAAGACCAGGGAAGCGTTGCAGGCGCAAAGGAGCAAGGCAACAAGAACGATTGTGTCCTATGCGCCTTTTGAAGATATTTCAAATGTTTTGAGAGACCCTCTAAGTTATATTGCCGGCTCCGCTGAAGGGGTGATAAAGAGTGAACATCAGCTTAATGAACAGAGCAGGAAGGACCTGGAGAACATGCTTTTTGCTTCGAAGGACCTTCTCCTGCTTGTGGACAATCTCTATGATTATGCCCGGCTTGAGCAAAAGAAGCTTGTTAATGCCACCCGACAGTTTAATCTCTGTGAGCTTATGGATGAGATTGGGTCATATGCAAAAGACCTTGCTGAAATGAAAGAAATAGAAGTGATTGTGGATTGCCAGGAAGTGTTTATGAACAGGATGGTGCATACGGACAGATCTCTCCTGAAAAAAGTGCTGTTGAACCTCGTAAACAATGCAGTGAAAAATACGGTTGCAGGGACTATCACCATATTGTCTACTGAAGGATCAAAAGATGCAACGGATTATGTTGAGGTGTCTGTTGCCGATACAGGAAAAGGGTTCGGCAGCGATGAACTGGACCAATTATTCAGGGATATCGCCTCTCCTCATTCATCGGTGGGCCTTATTACGGCACGGAAAATAGCCGAAATTCTCGGGGGCCATCTTGAAGTCGAGAGTTTGGCCGGCAAGGGTTCCGTTTTTACCGCCAATATTCCGGTTAACCCGACTGCCTGAATTGCGGACCCGCTCTCCTCAGCTGTTGAAGATTACCTTTTGCTTTTGTTAACATTATAACTTGTAGTAAACAAAGACGATCCGTAGTATACTGGGATGCGGTGTCCTTCGCGGGCTTTTAGCCTGCATTAAGAACTATGAAAAAAGGGGGATTTTCCATACAGTGAGCGGCGATGAAAAAAACAGAAGTATAGTCGACAGAATTTGGAACTTGTTCTCCTCCATAAAGCTTGCGGTGGTGGTTTTCTCTATTATATCGGCCACCTCTATAGTGGGTACCGTAATTGAACAGCAAGCCGAACCTGAACGTAATATAAAATTGCTGGCAAAGTTTTTTGGTCTTAATTTTGCGCCTGCTGCCTTTCACATATTGGACACGCTCGGGTTTACCGATATGTTCCGCTCCTGGTGGTTTATGGCTCTTCTGTTTATTTTCACGGCGAATCTCGTGATCTGTTCCATTGAGAGGCTGCCCAAAATATGGAAGGTCGTCAAAGAGCCGGTCAAGCCTCTGACTCCTGAAAGATTAAACGCGCTTTCGATAAAACGGGAGATTACTTTAAAAGAGAAAGTTGACGAGGCTTCGGATCATGCCGGAACTGTTTTGAAAAAATATGGATTCAGGGACGTTGTTAGAAAAGAGGACACAGGGGTCCAGTTATATGCTGAAAAGGGCAGATACAGCAGACTTGGTGTATATGTCACGCATCTGAGCATTCTGCTGATATTGGCCGGGGCTGTAATCGGCATGCTTTTCGGGTTCAATGCCTCGCTTAATTTACCGGAAGGGAATTCCTCCGTTGTTGCCTATCAGAGCAGCGGTATGAAGATCCCTCTGGGGTTTGAGATCCGGTGCGATAATTTCAATGTCTCTTTTTACGATAATTCTGATACGCCCAAGTCTTATAAAAGCCGGCTGACTATTTTAGAGAACGGCAGGGAAGTAACGAACAAGGTGATAGATGTCAACAACCCATTGCACTATAAAGGCATTACTTTTTATCAGGCAAGTTACGGATACTCGCCCAGCACGGATTCAATTTTCCAGTTTGCCGTGACATCAAATAATGGAACAAAAGAAGATGTCAATGTTAAATTCGGGGAATCATTTACCATTCCCGGCACATCAGTGATCGGCAAGGTTCTTGACTTTAGTCCGGCCATTGCTTTGGATGAGTCCGGCAAACTCTACACTTATGAGGAAATGATGCTTAACCCGGCGGCCTTTGTGGAATTTTCAGAGAACGGCAAAATGAAATACCGCCAGTGGATACTGGTGAGGTCGCCGCAGACATGGAAGGTGGCTGATGGAATGGTTGAGTTCAAGCATCTATGGGGTGCACAGTATACCGGTTTGCAGGTGAGGAAAGATCCTGGCGTATGGCTTGTTTATCTGGGGTGTCTGATTATGGCCATGGGTCTGTATACCTCATTCTTCATGGGACATTGCAGAGTTTGGATCTGGGTCACGGCTGAGAAGGGCGGATCTAAGGTTGTCATAGCAGGTTTAGTGAATAAAAATAAAATTTCTTTTGAACAGAAGATAGATAAAATAACAAGAGAAATAACTGGAAACGGGTAATAGGTGATGGGTAATAGGTCATAGGGAAAAATCCCAAAGCCAATAACCCATAACCTATAACCTATAACCTATTACCTGTATTTTTTGGAGGTTACATGGACAGTTCTCTGTTTTTCGGCATAGCGAGCATTGCGTATATTCTTGCGATGGTTGCGTATATAGCGTACCTGTCTTTCAAAAATTCTACAGTCGGAGTTATCGCGACGACTATAACAGTGGTTGGTTTTCTTTCCCATACGATAGCCTTCTTTCTGCGCTGGAAAGAGTTTTACGAAATCGGCCAAATGGGAATCCTGAGAGCTATCCCCCTTACCAATCTCTATGAATCGCTGATATTCTTTGTCTGGTGCGTGATACTGGCATATCTTATTATTGAATGGAAATACAAGAACCGGTTGTTCGGTGCTTTTATCACGCCCATTGCCGGAATGGCGCTGGCCTTTATTGATATATCAGGGATGGATAAAAATATACACCCGTTGGTCCCTGCACTCCAGAGCAACTGGCTCCTGGCGCATGTAACGATGAGTTTTTTAGCTTATGCTGCCTTTGCCGTCTCGTTTGCCACATCAATGATGTACCTGATTCTTACAGCTGAAGATAAAAAAAGCGCTCCTTATATTTTTTGGACCATTGCTTTGGGTATATTTATTTCAGTGCTTCTTGCCATGGGCATCGATTTTTTAGTTTTCAAAGTTGCCATGAGTTCTCCGGAATCATTCATAAAGAGTTATCTGTTCAAAGCGACCTACAGGAACAGTTCGGGCGCGGTATCACTCCTCAGTTATTTAGGGACGGCTGCTTTTATCTTTGCTATCTGGAAGTACGGCTATTTGCTTAGGAACGTTATTGTGTCCTTCTCGATCTCCCAGGACTTGCTTGATGATCTGACATATAAAAGTGTTGCTGTGGGATTCCCGATATTCACTCTGGGTGGTCTTATTTTCGGGGCCGTATGGGCAGACCAGGCGTGGGGCAGGTATTGGAGTTGGGACCCGAAGGAGACATGGTCATTAATTACGTGGTTTGTTTATGCCTTTTATCTCCATGCCAGATTTTTAAGAGGCTGGAAGGGTAGAAGGATAGCGGTTGTTGCGGTCCTCGGATTTGTCTGCACTGTCTTTACCTACCTCGGCGTAAATCTGTTGCTGAGCGGGCTGCATTCATACGGAGGAGGATAAAAAAGCATAGGTATAGGTAAAGGTAAAGGTAGAGACTAAAGCTAAAAAAGAGAATCTTTAAGTTATCCTATCCCTTTACCTCTACCTATGCCTTTACCTTTTTTTGTTTTATGAACATTCTCGGCATCGATACATCTTGCGACGATACGTCGGCAGCGGTAGTTTCACGCGGTGAGCAAATACTTTCTTCTATTGTTTCTTCTCAGACGGATATCCACAATAAGTATGGAGGGATTGTTCCCGAACTGGCATCGCGCCGTCATCTCGAAATGATATGGCCTGTTGTCGATGAAGCACTCCGTGCGGCAAATATTTCCTTTGACGCAGTCAATGCCATTGCCGTATGCTGCGGTCCGGGACTGATTGGTTCGCTGCTGGTAGGGTGCGGATTTGCAAAAGCTGTCGGGTACGCGCGCAACATCCCTCTCGTTGGAGTGAACCATCTGGAGGGACATATTTTCTCCGTTTTTCTTGAAAAGGAAAAGCCGGAATTCCCTTTTTTTGTCCCTCATCGCCTCCGGCGGACATACGAGTCTGTTCATTATCAACGGGTTTGGGCAATACAAGGAACTGGGCAGGACAAGAGATGATGCGGCAGGAGAGGCATTTGATAAAGTTTCAAAGCTTTTGGGGCTCGGATATCCCGGAGGACCCCTTATAGACAGACTCGCCGGGGAGGGGGATGCCGGAGCATTTGGTTTTCCCCGCGCCTGGCTGCCGGAATCCTTTGACTTCAGTTTCAGCGGACTTAAGACAGCGGTCAAATTGGTTGTCGCCAGGAACGCCGGTTTGCTCAAAAATCCGGTCTTCCTTGCTGATATTGCCGCTTCTTTTCAGGTCGCAGTGGTGGATGTGCTCCTGAGAAAAGTTGAATTGGCTATAATAAAAACAGGGATACGCACCATTGTGCTCACTGGGGGTGTTGCCTCAAACAGTGGGCTGAGAAAGAAGATCAATGAGATGGCCAACGAGAAGGAGGTAAAGGTTTTTTTGCCTTCGCCGGCACTCTGTACTGACAATGCTGCCATGATAGCCGCTGCCGGGTACCACCATTACGTTGCGGGTGATACGGCAACGCTCGATCTGAATCCTAAGCCGTATCTGAAGTTATAATTTTTTTGTGATAGCGGGTCGGTGACCTAAGGAGAGGCGGATGCATTTTCAGGGAGTGGCCGGATTGCTCTTACTGACCGGACTTGCGTGGGTCATAAGCGAGAACAGGGGAAAGGTCAATTACTATGGAGTGCTTGCAGGCGTTGCCGTTCAAATAAGCATTGCGGCCCTGCTTTTGTATGTCCCGGTCTTCAGGAGTTTTTTCCTTTTTTTGAACGGCTTTGTCCTCTCGCTTGAGGAAGCTACCAGGGCCGGGACCTCATTTGCGTTCGGCTATATCGGCGGCGGCGCGCCTCCATTTTTTGTCAAGGATCCAGGATCAAGTTTCATACTGGCGTTCCAGTCGCTTCCTTTAGTTTTGGTGATCGGCGCTCTTTCATCCCTTTTCTTTTACTGGAAAATCCTGCCTTATATTGTCAGGTTATTATCGCTGGGACTGCAAAAGACGCTGAATATAGGCGGCGCGTTAGGGCTCGGCGCTTCGACCACGATTTTTTTGGGAATGGTCGAGTCCCCCCTTGTTATAAAACCATATTTGCAGGAGATGACAAGAAGCGAGATCTTCTCTCTGATGACATGCGGAATGGCGTGCATAGCCGGAACAGTAATGGTTTTATATTCAACCCTCCTGAAAGGAGTCATCTCCGATCCTTTGGGAAATATTTTGACTGCCTCCTTTATTCATATCGCAGCAGCCATCACTATCTCGCGTATAATGATACCGGAGACCGAAAAGCAGACAAGCGGAACTTTTGTCCCTTTGCAGGAGGCCAAAAGCTCCATGGATGCGGTTGTGAAAGGGACGATTAACGCACTCCAACTTCTTTTAAACATCGTGGCTATGCTTATAGTGATGGTTGCCCTGGTCCATCTTGTTAACATGGTGCTCGGTCTCCTTCCGGCTATAGAGGGGAAAGCTGTTACATTGCAGCGGTTGTTAGGTTTTGCTATGGCCCCTGTAGTCTGGCTTTTCGGTATCCCGTGGGCAGAGGCGCAAACCGCGGGATATCTGATGGGCACGAAGACAATGCTTAATGAACTGCTGGCCTTTATTGATCTGTCCAATCTGCCGCCGGAAGCACTAAGTCCCAGGAGCAGGTTGATTATGACCTATGCTCTGAGCAGCTTCGCAAATTTCGGCAGCCTGGGCATACTGATCGGCGGGCTTGGGAGCATGGTTCCCGAACGCAGCAGCGAAATCGTAGGACTGGGCATCAAATCTCTTGTAGCAGGAACACTGGCCACCTGCATGACGGGAGCGGTAATAGGGATTCTTCTTTAAAAAATGGATATACGCATTATTCTTAGTTCATTTGTCGAGACTTACGGTTACTATGCCTTGCTGGCAGGGACCTTTCTGGAGGGAGAAACGATATTGCTGATCGGCGGGCTTGCTGCCCGTTTGGGGTATCTGGATCTGCGCGTCGTTATGCTGGTTGCATTTATCGGCAGTTTCTCCGGCGACCAGATATACTTCTGTTTAGGACGGCTCAAGGGCAGGGAATTGCTGGCAAGGCATCCCAAATGGGGACAACGGGTGGATAAAGTGCACTGCCTCATGGCGCGTTATCATGACTTTATAATGGTCGGCTTCAGGTTTGTATATGGCATCAGGATTTTGACTCCTGTGGTCCTCGGAATGAATAAAGACGTAAAAGCGCTCCGTTTCGTATCCCTTAATGCCATAGGGGCCATGATATGGTCTGCAGTTATCTCCTCTGCCGGGTATTTTTTTGGATATGCCATTGAAGCGCTTATCAGGTCTGTAAAACACTACGAGATTATTGTGCTGCTTGTAATTGCCGGAACCTGCATTGCCTTCTGGGCCGTCCACCGGTTCAGGCGAAAAAAATGTTAATTTCACATTATCTGTTCTATCCCTATTGCAATTAATACTAAACCGGCTACGACTGTGGCTTTATTACTTATATTCCACTTTATAAAGAATTCGGCAATGTAGTTTCCTGACCAAAGGGCAATAAAACTTATAACGGCGGACAATAAGCCGACCCAAAATGAGTTCAGGCCCATCATCCCGGCACTCAATCCTCCGCCAACATTGTTTATCGATAATGCAATTCCAAGGATTGTAGCCTCTTTGAAGTCAATATGTTTTGACCTGTCCATATCTGCATTTTCGGGCTTTGCCAGGACCTTCAGGATACTTGTTTCATTTCCCTGGTCAGACTCTTCGGCAGGCTCTTTTTTTGCTTTTTTTATGTATTGCTCCAATATCATGTATGACCCGATAGCTGTAAGAAGCAGCATGGCTATAATTGACGAGAGTTGTTTGCCGAAAAAACCTGTTATCAGTGCTCCTGAAAAAGCGGCAAAATATGAAATGAAAAATGTAATGATAGAAATCCAGATATTTATTAACGTAGTTATTTTGATTCCCCTTATGCTATAAGCAATCCTGACTCCTATATTGTCAAAGTTATTTGATAAAGCTATGAAGAAGGTATAGAAAAGATTATGCACGTATATGTCCTTTTGCTTTTTATTTTCGGCAATTGCAGATTGTTTGATGCATTAATATAACCAGCGGGATGTTAACAGAATAAGTCTGCAACATTACCATTATGTTAAATATTGAGGGCATCCTCTGTAAATGCTGCCAATTAATTGTTATTATAGCACATCGTAGAATCGGGCGCGGCGGTGTCGGCGCATAGTTTTTTAAGTTTTTCATGTGATATAATGTCTTGACCTAATTACAAGTTTGGGGGAAATAATTGAAAAGAGTTTCTGTGGAACTCCTGAAAGCTGGAGCTGTACTGGCGCAAGCGGTAGTTAATGACAGCGGCATGATTCTCATCGGCGAAGGAACGGTGCTCAAGGACTCCCATATAGACCGACTGCAGGGCATGAGCATAAACAGTGTTTTTGTAGAGGGGACTTCGGGGCCTACAAAGAGCAGGGAGGAATTGCTGGCTGAACTTGACGCCAGGTTCAAAAAGACGGAAGATGAGCCCTACATGCTGACAATTAAACGAATGTTTAAAGAGTATATAGAGGGGATGAAGGTCTGATATGGACACACGGGAGATGCGAAGCCAGATTGAGAACATTGATACGCTTCCGACGATACCCAGTATTTTGAGAAAGTTGCTGGCTGTTATCGAGAAGCCGAAGATTTCAATTAACGAGATAGGCAGTTTTATTGCCAATGATCCTGTGCTCACCTCAAGGGTGCTCAAAGTGGTCAATTCACCTATTTACGGCTTCCCCGGAAGGATATCCTCTTTAAATCAGGCTTTGATACTGCTCGGTCTCAATGTTGTGAGAGGTATGCTGCTCGGCGTTTCTGTTTTCGAGGCCATGCAAAAGACCATGGTCGGCCTCTGGGAGCATTCACTCGGCTGTGCTATTGCAGCACGTGTTATTGCAAAGAAAAAGGGATTGAAAGAACCTGAAGAGGTTTCTATTGCCGGTTTGCTGCATGACATAGGAAAGGTGGTCATGGGTCTTAAATTTCCGGAAGAATACGCTATTGCCGTTGCTGATGCTCAACATCAACAAATATTCATGATAGATGCCGAGAGGAAGCAATTTAATATCAGCCATGCCGATGCGGGGGGATGGATCTCCCTGAAATGGAATTTTCCTCAGAATCTTGTTGAGCCGATAGAATATCACCACAAGCCGCATCTCGCAAAAGTGGTCCCGGTTCAGACCGCGGTCGTCCACCTTGCAGATGTGTTGACAAGAGCGGCTGGATTCGGTTTTTCCGGCGATAACTTTGTCCCGGCGGTGCATCCGTCTGTATGGCAGTTGCTCGACCTGTCCGACGCGGACTTGAAGGAAATAGTGTCTGAATTCGAAGACTCATTAGGGCAGGCCGAGGACTTCCTGCTTTCCGATGAGCAATCCTAAAATTGTAGTTGTTATCTCCAGGGACCATGTACTTACCAGCTTAATCAGCAAGTTCCTTAAAGGTTTATGCCAGATCATTGAATTTGCCGCTCTTGGATCATCACTGGACTATGTTTATAGTTCAAGTCCCGATATCCTGCTGATTGACATAACATTCGACGATCCCGCTACGGTTTCGATGCTGAACGATTTAAAGAGCGATCCGGTTTTGGGCCACCTGGCGGTGTTTGCTGTTTTCGGCGATGCCTTTGTGGTTCCGGCCTGGGACTATCTTCTTGTTGATGATTACGTTAAGCGGTCATCTCTCGAGTTGGAATTACGGTCGCGGATTGAATTGTGCATACAAAGGGCGGAGAGGGCGATCGAAGTGAATCCGCTTACTGGGTTGCCGGGTAATATTCAAATCACAAAGCAGATACAAAAACGGCTGGATGCAGGTGATCAATTTGCGCTCGCTTATGCCGATCTCGACTTCTTTAAGCCTTATAATGACCGCTATGGATTCAGTCGTGGGGATGAAGTCCTGAAGATGCTCGGCAGGCTAATTCTCAATACCGTGAAAGATAGACAGCCTCACGGCAGTTTTGTGGGTCACATCGGTGGAGATGATATAGTATTTATTATGGATTGCGATGCTGTTGAAGAGACTTCCGGCAAGATTATCGCTTATTTCGACAGGATTATCCCTACTTTTTACGATATTGAGGACAGGACGAAAGGTTTTATTGAATCAGCAGACAGGGAGGGACAAAAAAGAATATTCCCTCTTATAAGCCTTTCAATCGGAATTGTTTGTAATGATAGAAAACACTTCGCCCACTATGGGGAGATAGCTGAAGTTGCATCCGAAATGAAGAAGTTTGCCAAAACGGTTAAAGGGAGTTGCTTAAAGATCGACAAGAGACAAGCGTCCCCCACAAAATAAGATTCGCGTGTGTTCAGGTGAAAAAGATAAGACCTGATCTATCGGTCAATATCAGATCGAACGTGAGTTTGCGAATGTGCACCGCGTAATTTTTACCTGCCGGAATATTTTCTTTTCTTCCTGAACGCTGCGACAGCTCTAACTATCTACAACTGTTATGTACGCTAAATAAGCTCCTTTTCAGAATTACCCATGTGGATTATTTTATGGTAAAATTATGCAGGGATAGAGTTGTGGAGGTATATGATGCGTCGTATTGGTAACGCCTGCATAGTAGAGAGTATTGTTAGCGACAAACCGCTGATAGAGAAATTCCTTAAGGATATTCCCGTTTTTAAAAGGATATCAGAAAAATATATAGAGCAAATTGTTCATGACATCAAAATTGTTCATTGCAAAAAGGAGGGGCCTGTATTTCATCAGTCTGACAAGACCATGGATCTTTATATCGTCCTTGAAGGCACAGTGAAGGCCTCACTTATTGACGACGACGGAAAAGAGCTCATCTTGGCCACCTTTAAACAGGGAGAGTTTTTCGGAGAAATGAGTTTGTTGGACGGAATTCCGCGATCTGCAACTGTAATAGCTGAAGAAGATGCTACATTGGGAGTATTAAAGAGGGAGACATTTCTTACGGCAATCAAGCAGAACCCTATGATTGCACTGGATCTGATAGCCATATTGGTAAAGAAACTCAGAGAGACCGATGCTTTGGTGGAATCTCTGATCTTTTTTGACGTTGACGACAGGCTTATCAGGCTCTTGCTGGAGATTGCCAAAGTTCAGGGAGAAAAAGTGGAAAATGGATTCTATAAAATCAGGAAGCTTACCCACAAAGAACTTGCGGCAAGAATAGGGTCTTCGAGAGTGGCCATATCCAAAACCATGAAAAATCTTAACATCAGAAAAAAAGTCGTTGAGGAAAATGGATATTTCTTGATCCATCCTGACGTTGAAGCCTTGCTGTCAAAGAGGCATCATTAGTCAGCAAGACAATGCTTTGCAGGTTAGTCAAACAGGCTTATTATTGAGTCAGCTTTGTCCTCAATACTCCTGATGCTCTGGGATATCGATTTATGGTCTTTTTTTACTTTGTGCAATTCGTCGGAGATATTAAAGGCTGCAAGGATAACGGCCTTAAGCGGCGTTATGTGAGGCGCCGCTGCATATACTTCTTTTAATTTCCCCTCTACGAACTCGGCGAGTTGCGCCAGGTATTCCGGCGATTCATTGTCCCCTTTTATAATATACTTTTGCCCGAGGATGTTTACTTCCACATTTCCCATGCAGATCTATTTGAGTTCGAGCGAATCCAATTCATTGAATAAATCCTCGAGCTGGGTTTTTATCGAGGTTTTCTCGACCATCAATTTATCAATTTCATAATCCTTCGATTTTATCATTCTTTCGAGCTCTTCTATCTGTTTCACGAGATTGTTTTTTTCTTCTTTCAACATCTTGATTTTTTCAACGGCATAGGATATCTTCTCTTCAAAAGTCTTCAACATTTCCATACGTCCTCCCTTATATTAAAAATAATACACAATTTTAAATGAAAAAATAAAGAAAAAACAGGCTATAGCCCGTTGCTCCACGGTTTTGTTTTATAAATCGCCAATGTGCGCATGGGCCAGTGAAACATCCCCGTCGCGGTTTGAGCGCAAATACTCGAAATAAGTCGTCAAGACTTTTTTGACGTAATTTCTCGTCTCGTTATAAGGAATGTCCTCTATGAACTCGTCCACGGTCCTGTATTTTCCGTTTTTCAACCAGTCCCTTACTGCATCTTCTCCTCCGTTGTATGATGCAAGGGCCAGTGGAACGGACCCTAATTTGTCGAGCAGTCGCTTTAGATAAGAGCTTCCAAGCATTATGTTGGTCCGGGCATCGCAAAGCTCCGGAGCATTCTTGAGATGCGCCTTTATATTTTTATTATACCTGCGGGCCGTCCGGGGCATCAGCTGCATCAGTCCTATGGCCCCTGCAATAGACCGTGCTTCGGGTTCGTACCGCGATTCTTCCCGTATTACAGAAAGGATCAAATAAGGGTCTAAAGATGTAGCTTCCGAGGCCTCTTTAACTTCAGGCCAGAAGGCAAGAGGGTAATATAGTTCGTGCAGTTCCTCGTTATAAGGGACTCTTGACAGAAGCGCCTCTCCAGACTTGTAATGGCCCAGTTTCTCAAGATACAGGCTGATAGAAATGAGATTGCCGACAGCAGGATTTTTTCTTGACGCAAACAGCAGCTCAGCGGCTGCCTCGTTCTTCATCCCAATCTCTGCCAGTGTATCAACTCTTTCGGCAACATGCGAATTCAATGAGGCTTTCAAATACGTCCTGTTGATGACCGGAGGTTTCTGTTTGCTTTTCAGGAAGGTCATATAAGCATAAAAATCAGGGAGGTTCTTCCGGTCTTCGGGTGACCTCAAGGGTTCTCTATCGCCCAGCAATACCATGCACTTTCGGTTCCAGTACATATATTTCGAATCTCCGTATGTCTCGGCAAGCTGAGAAAGCAGGATGGATGCATTTTTATAATCCCCCGATAAATAGTACGTCCAGCCCGCTGCCCATAGAGCATCTTCCCTGGCGGACGGATAGCGCGAAAGAACACTGCTGAAGATTTTAATTGCCTCGTCGCTATGGCCCTGCCGTCTTTTCATCGAACCATAAGCGATAATTACCTCCGCCATTCGTTTGTCGGCAGTATTGCTGAATTCGGGCAGTTCGGCCTGAAAGGCGTCTATATCTCCGGCCCTGAAAAGCGATCGCGCCCTCCAGAGGCCGTTATTCGTTGTTTTAAAGAGTGCTGCAGCTTCCATGTATCTTTTCTGGTTGAATAGTGAATAGGCAAGGCTGTCTGTTATTTCATCTTTGTTCCGGGGATCATCGCTGAGTGTGAGCGCCTCTCTGAGGACTTTTTCAGCTTCTTCGAACTGCCAGGCGGCATTCAGCGCTTTTCCCCTCTTGGTAAGGTCTGCGGCAGTAATATCAGACGGTGAGAGTTCATTAGAAGCATTGGCCGACAACGGAGAGGCGGATATAAAGACTTCCCTGAAAAGTTCTTTAGCTTTTTTCCCGTTATTGTTCTCTTTAAGATACTGCGCATAGTTGTATTTGATCTCCATATTCGAAGGGTTGTCCCTGATCATCTCCTCAAGTAACCTGCCGACCGACGGGTCGTTCTTCTTTCTCAATAAGTCTATCTCTTTCAGACGGGCCTTTCTGACTATCGGGGATTCCTTATATTTTTCTTCGATTATCCTCAGGTCCTGAATGGACTTATCAGGGTTTCCATTGCCATCGTAAGATCTGGAGCGCCACAGCAGCGCATAGTCGCCCAGCAGAGGCAATTTCTCATAGGCCGTGGTCAGCAGGGCGATTGCTTTTTCATAATCACCTCTTTCCATGCTGTTCTTGCCTTCCACAAGAGCCTGCGCCCCATCATGATTTATTTCAGCTGCGGTACGGGTCCCTGCCACAGACTGCAACGGCTCCGACGCATACGTCAACGCCGGAATAAAGCCGGGAGCCAACAGGAGCGTCAACAGGAGGGAGTAAAAGAATGGCGACGAACGCTGCCGGTTAAAATTTGCCAAGGTTATAGATGTAGGAATCATAATTTCTTTTCGTTTCATCAAGACTGTCCCCCCCGAATTTTACGAGGATTGCATCGGCAAGCACCAGGGCTGTCATTGCCTCGCAGATTACTGCCGCTGCCGGTACGGCACACGTATCGGAGCGCTCATAGGCCGCTTCGAAAGGTTCTTTGGTTATTATGTCGACTGACCTTAGTGGTTTTTGCAGTGTCGGGATTGGTTTCATCACTGCTTTTATGATGACAGGCATCCCATTGGTGATACCACCTTCTATCCCTCCGGCATGGTTGGTCCGCCTGTAGAAAGGAGAGCCGCATGCTCCGGACAAAGAATGGTCGTAGAATATTTCATCCATTGCCTCAGAGCCGAATTTGTCCGTATAAGCAAAACCATCGCCTATTTCAACACCCTTGATGGCCTGAATGCCCATTAATGCATGTGAAAGGACGCCGTCCAGCCGCTGGTCCCACTGAATGTGGCTGCCCAGGCCAACAGGCACTCCAGTGGCTATCACCTCGAACCTGCCGCCAAGCGAGTCTCCATTCCGTGCCGCTTCGTCGATCAACCCCATCATACTGCGTCCAACTTCATCATCGGGGCACCGCACGGGTGATGCATCTATCCTTTCGAGAGAATTGTGAACTGAAAATCCATGACGGAATTCTTTCAGAAGCAGTGAGGGAATACTGACTCTGCCGATCTGGGTAACAAAGCTTCCTATTTGAATCGAAAATTCTGCAAGAAATTTTTTAGCTATGGCCCCTATCGCAACTTTCATAGCTGTTTCTCTCGCACTGGAGCGCTCAAGGATGTTCCGTATATCTTTCTGATGGTATTTAAGCGCCCCGCCCAAGTCTGCATGCCCCGGACGCGGCCTTGTCACAGGCACAATGGAGCCCTCATGGCTGCCTTCCGCTGACATGCCCTCCTGCCAGTTTATCCAGTCCCTGTTTTCGATGAGAAGCGCTATTGGAGAGCCGAGGGTTTTCCCCCATCGTACACCTGAGAGAATCTGAGCGCGGTCCTGTTCTATTTTCATCCTGCCCCCGCGTCCGTATCCTGACTGCCTTCTCTTGAGCTCATTGTCGATGTCAGCGGCTGAAAGGGCAAGCCCCGATGGGATTTTTTCGATAATGCCGGTAAGCGCCTTGCCGTGGGATTCCCCGGCGGTTAAAAACCTGAGCACATTCATCATCCTTTAAAATAACGTTAACCCGCAGTCTTCGTCAATCTTTACTATGCTGAATCGAGGTCTTTTCGCAGACGGAATTATGATATACTTTGTTATTAAAGCGGGTAAGGGATGAGTAAATGGAAAATTATAAACTAGTTCTTCCTGAACATATGAATCAATTTGGTTACTTGTTTGGCGGTAACCTGTTAAAGTGGATTGATGAAATAGCCTGGATTGCCGCAAGTTTGGATTTTCCGGGGTGTAAATTTGTTACCATCGCAATGGATCGGATTGAGTTCCGCAAAAGTGTAAAAGGTGGTTCTATTCTTAGAATCCTTGTTGAAAGATCTAAAATTGGAAAAACGTCTGTGCAGTATGTTGTGAATGTTTTCAATGCAGGCATTGAGAGCGGCGACGGAAAAGCGGTATTCTCGACGCACGTAACTTTTGTCCGTATGGATGACGAGGGAAATAAGGCTGAGATTCCTGAGTGCTTAATTCCATAAATGAAGCACTGATATATAACTGATGACGTTAAACTTATTTATGTATTCCGCCGATAATATCCATAAGATGCTTTTTATGGTAAATGAACTGCTCAAAGGAGCCGGGAGCAAATGACAGGAGAGATGACCTATCCTTTCGGCAAATCAGAATACGCTGAAAAAGAATTATCCAGCATGATAAGGCTTATGCCTAACCATGGTGAATTGGAAAGGGCATTTCATATTATGGCCGACTTCGCGCCTGTTTTTCTTTGGATAGCGGAAGCCGGCAACATTAAACGTTTTTATTTCAATAAAGTCTGGCTTGACTTCAGGGGCAGGTCCATCGGCGAAGAGGCTGAAGAAGGGTGGCTGGAAGGAATACATCCGGATGACTATGACGCCTTCCTTGCCGAATGTTCTGAAGCTTGCCTGGAGAAAAAGCCATATAAAGTCCAGTATCGTTTCAGAAGAAAAGACGGCATTTTCCGATGGGTTTTGGAAACCGGCGTCCCTTTTTGGCGTCCTGATGGCGAATTAGATGGATTTGTCGGCTCCTGTGTTGGCATTGGTGAACAAAAGGAGCTGGAAGACCAGCTTTTTAAAATGGCCCATTACGACATTCTTACAGGCATTGCAAACCGCACTCTCTTTGTTGACAGGCTGGACCATGCAATTTCGATGTCGCTGCGCTATAAGACGATGTTTGCGCTTCTTTATCTCGACCTTGACGGATTTAAGGCTGTCAACGACCAATATGGACATAAGGCCGGAGACATCCTTTTGGTTGAAACGGCCCAAAGGCTCAATTATTGCGTTCGGGAGTCTGATACTACGGCGCGCATGGGGGGAGACGAATTTACAGTGATTTTGTCACGTATCAATGGGGAAGACGACGCCATATCGGTTGCCCGAAAAATTGCTGAAGAAATTGCAAAGCCCTTTGTCATATCTGACCGTAAATGCCATGTTACAGCGAGCATCGGGATAGCGATCTTTCCAAACGATGCCGTTGATTCCGAAGCCCTGATGAAAAAGGCGGATATGGATATGTACCGCAAGAAGGGAAGCAGGTAGGACATTAGCACATTTGTGATAGAATAGCGTTCATGAAGATAAGCAAAGAAATACAGGCCCTGATAAAAGGCGAATTTGGCGATCCTTTCTCTATCCTCGGCGCGCATCGTTCTGAAGGGGCTCTCTGCATAAGGGCGTTTTTACCTGAGGCAAAAGAGGCGTGGGTTTTACAGGACAATGGGCCCGCAAAAAAACGTTTTATTAAAATGACGAGGCTGCATAAAGATGGTTTGTTTGAGGCGATTACCGAGCAGCCTTCCAGGTCCTTCAGGTACACATTAAGGGTCACCAATAGTCTGGATGAGGTCCGGGAATTTTATGACCCTTATTCCTTTCCGCAGGTGCTGACGGATTTTGATCTGCACCTCATAGGAGAGGGGACTCATTACCAGAACTATGAAAAACTTGGCTCCCATGTGAGGGAAATAGCGGGCGTAAGCGGGGTGCATTTTGCGGTATGGGCGCCTAATGCCGGGAGGGTAAGCGTTATCGGAGACTTTAACTTGTGGGACGGCAGGCGGCATCCCATGCGCTTTCTCGTCGATTCAGGCATATGGGAGCTTTTTATCCCCGGCCTCGGAGAGGGGACATTATATAAATTCGATATTTTATCACGGGTTGGTGAATTCAGAGAGCAAAAGACCGATCCGTTTGCATTCTTTTTTGAGGTGCGTCCTAAAACCGCTGCTATTGTTTATGATATAGGGAACAAACACGAATGGAATGATTCGGATTGGCTTTCTTCACGCAGTGAGCGGAACTGGTTCGAGTCGCCTGTTGCAATCTATGAGGTACACCTGGGCTCCTGGATGCGTGTTGTCGAGGAAAATTCACGTTTCCTGACATACAGGGAGTTTGCCGATAAATTGATACCGCATGTCAAGGAACTTGGATATACGCACATTGAGCTTCTGCCCATGGCAGAGCACCCGCTCGACGCATCGTGGGGGTATCAGCCCATAGGCTATTATGCGCCGACAAGCAGGTTCGGCAAACCTGAAGACTTCATGCATTTTATCGACTGTTGTCATCAAAACGGAATAGGCGTTATCGTTGACTGGGTACCGGCCCATTTCCCCAAGGATGCGCACGGACTGGCTTTCTTTGACGGCACCTGCCTTTATGAGCATGCCGATCCACGAAAAGGAGAGCACAAGGAGTGGGGAACACTCGTATTTAATTATGGCCGGAATGAGGTGAAAAATTACCTTATATCAAACGCGCTTTTTTGGCTGGATAAATATCATATTGACGGCCTGAGGGTCGATGCGGTCGCCTCGATGCTTTATCTCGATTATTCCAGAGAGCAGGGGCAATGGATACCTAATAAATATGGCGGCCACGAAAACCTGGAGGCGATAGATTTCCTGAAAACGTTTAACGAGGTGGTCCACAGGCATCACCCCGGTGTGCTCACTATAGCGGAAGAGTCGACTTCATGGGCTGGAGTTTCAAAGCCGACCCACCTCGGAGGCCTTGGTTTCAGCATGAAGTGGAACATGGGTTGGATGCATGACACTCTTGTGTTTTTTTCTCATGAAACGATACATAGAAAGTTCCATATGAATAATCTCACATTCAGCATGATATACGCCTTCAGCGAAAATTTCATTCTTCCTTTTTCCCATGATGAGGTAGTGTACGGCAAGCGGTCAATGCTTAATAAAATGCCGGGAGATATGTGGCAGAAATTCGCCAACCTGAGGGCGTTGTTCGGCTATATGTACGGCCATCCCGGTAAAAAGCTTGTTGTGATGGGCTCTGAATTCGGACAATCGAATGAATGGAATTTTGACAAAGGCCTCGACTGGGACCTGCTTCAGTATGAGCCGCATAAAAAATTGCAGAAATACGTTGCCGACTTGAACGCCCTTTATCGGAGTGAGCCGGCCCTTTATGAAGTATGCTTTGATTGGCACGGTTTTCAATGGATCGACTTTCACGATGCCGATAACAGCATCCTGGCTTTTATCAGGAAGGCAAAGGACCAGGAGGATTTCCTTGTGTTTGTATTCAATCTTACGCCGGTGCCCCGCTTCGGCTACCGTATCGGAGTGCCACGGGGGGGCTATTATAAGGAGATACACAACAGCGACGCATCGCTATATTGGGGCGGAAATATAGGAAACGGGGGCGGCTTAAATGCCGAAGGGATTGTTTCTCATAAGGGGTTTCCCTTTTCTCTCAACCTGATCCTGCCGCCGCTGTCTGTGCTTGTTTTCAAACCGGAGCAGCAGAAGTAAAACAGCTTGGGGCGAGCCCTTACTTCTTGCCCATTTTCACGAGGCTTTCCCTGAATACTTTATAAAACTGGTCATTGTCCGCAACAGCCTTCCTGAGTATCGCCTTAAGGTTCGGGATCTCTTTTTCATTAATAGTAATATTTGAGCTTTTCGCAAAGGCTGTCATATTGTCACCGGTTTTGAAGTCCTTTCCTATCAGGGCCAAAAAGATGCTCCGCCGCGAGGAACCGGGCATAAACTGCAGGAATTTATAAACGGCGTTATTTTCGGGGGTGCTTCCGCCAAAACGCTCGTTGATGACTATGACACCATACTGGTTGAACTTCAGTTTTTCAAAGGCATCCTCCGCGCCTGATGCAAACTCTATACTGTATTTAAGCCCTTTGAGGGCAGCGCTTATGGCGCTTTTAAAGTCGGCGTTATCCTCGCATACGAGCGCAGTCCGAGCTTCCACTTCATACTCCTCCGTATCTGCCGTATGTGTCTCTATAGCCATTAGTCATTCCTCCCCGTAAGTAAGGTCTTAATGCTCTTTGATACGTTTGCTGTAACTAGTGTCCAGTTTCAATCCTTGGATATCGGTTGTCTTTTCGCCTCTGGCGCCTTTGATCATGTCAATGCCCCTTCCGACGATCGGTTTTTTAGAGGCATAAGCCATCGCGGTTTCTTCAGTTATCAGTTCGTCCTGGTAGAGCTTGAGAATGGCTTTGTCAAAGGTTTGCATGCCATAGGCGTCGCCGACCTCGATTATTTCATAGAACGTCTTGCCCTCGGATTCACCATACAATATCGATTCTTTGACCCTCAAATTTATTCTCATGATTTCAATTACCGCTACCCTGCCACCACCCACTTTGGGCAGCAAACGCTGGCTTACCACCCATCGTATGGTATCGGCAAGGCGGGTGCGCACCTGCTTCTCCTCCTCTTGTTCGAACATCCCGACTATTCTGTTTATAGTCTGTCCGGCATCTATTGTATGCAGCGTAGCGAGGACGAGATGGCCTGTTTCAGCGGCGGAGAGCCCTATCTCAACGGTTTCCTTGTCTCTGATTTCACCGACAAGGATCACCTTGGGGGCCTGGCGGAGCGCCGCTCTCAAACCATTGGCAAAGGTATCGAAATCGATGCCCATTTCTCTCTGGTTAAAGGTTGCTATCTGGTGCGGATGGGAGAACTCTACGGGATCTTCCAGTGTTATGATGTGAACCGGTTTTGTCTCATTAAACAGCCGCAGGACTGCGGCAAGTGTTGTCGATTTACCGGTTCCGGTTGCCCCGGTCACCAGCACCAGTCCGTTTTTTTCCTGAGCTATTTGAGACAGCACTTCAGGCAACTTCAGTTCGGCAATGGTCGGAATGACTGTTGAGAGTCTTCTCAGCACGATCGAATACGAACCGCGTTGGGAGAATATGTTAACTCTGAACCGGGCCTTTTCCGGCAAGTCATAAGACAGGTCGCATGAACCCTGGCTTATGAGTATCTCACTAAGGCGGCGGTCCGAGTTCATAAGGTTCAGCGCCACTATCTCGGTCTGAAAGGGCGTCAGGTTGTCCATCCCGGTCAACCCGTTAAAGACAACCGGCGTCAACTCGCCTGAGGCCTCAACCTGGAACGGTTTTCCCACCGTGAGGTTAAGGTCAGATACGTTGGATTGGCTATCCAGCATCGTATTAAGAATATAATCAAGTTCTGTCCGTCTCATGTTTCTCTCCTAAATAAAAGGTAAAGGTAGAGGTAGAGGTAAAGATTAATCAGACTTTTTTTTATACTTTCTTTTTCTATACCTATACCTTTACCTTTGCCTGCGGTTGTTAAAAATCCGGAGGCGGTTCTCTCAGGCTCCCCACAAATTTCTGTTTGTCAATACACTTATCGTAAGCATCTTCCGGGCTTATCATTTTTTTGAGCAGCAGTTCCATTATAGCGTCGTCAAGGGTCTGCATGCCGTATTTCTTGCCGGTCTGCATGGCTGAGGGCAGTTGGTGAGTCTTGGCCTCCCTTATGAGATTTGAAACCGCATAGGTGATGACCAGTATTTCGAGCGCTGCACATCTGCCCTTCTTATCGATGCGTTTGAACAGGTTCTGCGCTAATACCCCCTTTAATGACTCGGAGAGCGTGGTGCGGATTTGTGCCTGCTGGGTTGCTGGAAATACGTCAACAACCCTGTCCACGGTCTTCGGCGCACTCGTCGTATGAAGTGTGCCGAAAACCAGATGACCCGTCGAAGCAGCCTCAAGGGCCAGCTGAATGGTTTCGAGGTCTCTCATTTCTCCGACAAGTATGATATCAGGGTCCTCGCGCAGCGCACCCCTGAGAGCAGAGGCAAATGACCTGGTATGGGTGCCGATTTCACGGTGGTTTACAACACAGCCCTGGCTCTTGTGCACAAATTCAATGGGGTCCTCTACTGTAATAATGTGGTCTTTCCTCATCTTGTTGGCGTAATCGATGATCGCGGCCAGTGTTGTGGATTTCCCGCTTCCGGTAGGGCCTGTTACAAGTACCAGTCCTTTTTGCAGCATCGCAAACTTCTTGCACACCTGCGGAAGGCCCAGCTGCTCAACGGTCATTATGTCACTGGGAATCTCCCTGAAGACTGCTGCCACACCGTATTTTTGGCGGAAAAAATTGGCACGGTAGCGTGCGAGTCCGGGTATTTCATAACCGAAGTCGACATCACCGGTCTCTTCAAATAATTTTACCTTTTCTTCCGGGGCAATCTCGTAGAGCATAGCCTTCAGGTCGTCGTTTTCCATGACGTTATACTGCACCCGTTCCATTTCTCCCCTGATCCGGAGTATTGGCTGGGAGCCTGATATCAGGTGCAGGTCAGAGGCGCCCTGTTCATGCATAAGCTTGAAAAAAGCATCGATCTTTGCCATTCAATAACTCCTGAGTGAAGATATTTATCTTTTGAAAACTAATCGTTTATAGCAGACTTCTAAGTTTTTGTCAAGAAAACGGAAATCCTGGTGTCGGGCTTTCAAACGATACAAAGGATTAGTGATCATCACATGAAAATTAACTTGACATCGTAATGTTATTATAATATTATGAAATCACGATGCAATTTGAAATATTACTATTGCATACTGCATCGTTTGATGTTTTTTAACTGACGCTTGCGGCATCAGGGATATTAACATGATAGGGGTGCTGATATAACAATGAATTCAATCAAATCCTGTCTCGTCCGGTTCTTCGGTAGACTGCTCCTGTCGACGCAAACTGTAAACCTGTTGAGCGGCTTTGCGCCTGCTGGCGTTCCTTTCCAGCATAAGGACATAGGAGGATAAACAAATGATAATTGAAAAAACAATTGACAGGGACAGCCAGCAAAAGCTGTACGTACAGATGCATACTATTTTTACAGAAAAGATCAAACGAACCGAATGGCCGGAAGGTATGCAGATACCTACCGAGGACGATCTTTGCAGATTATACGCCGTCAGTAAGGCAACGGTAAGGATTGCTATTTCGGATATGGTGAGGGAAGGTTTGCTTAAGAGGATTCAGGGCAAAGGCACGTTTGTTGTGAATTCCACACCGGCCATGGGTTTATACATGCGAACAAGATTGACCGAAGATATGCTTGGTGATGGCGTCAGGCTCACAAGGGAGCTTCTTGACAGGGGCGTTAAAATGCCGTCTGATGAAACCAGAAAACATTTGGCGTACGAAGGAGTTTTGCATTATTTCCGTTGCAAATGTATGGTGGAAGATGAGCCTGTATATCTGGAAGATTTTTATGTACCTATGGCATTGGCGCCCGGAATTGAAGCGGAGAATGTATGTCTGATATCTTTTTTTGATATTATCCAGGACAGGGCTATTGTGAAAATTTCTCGGGTATTGCAGACTATTGAGGTCGCCGGGATAAATGATGAAGCTGCGGACATTTTGAAGATCGCGTCGGGAACTCCGGGGATTTGTTTGCATAGGCTGTTTATGGGACCGGATGAACGCCCGATAGCATATACACGTATGATCGGTACCGGCACAAAGTACAAAATTCAGACTGAGTTTGAAAAAATTAAATGAATAGCGAATAATAATGAAAAAATTTCAAGCAGGAATAAAATAAGGAGGCAAATACGATGAGTATTCCCAGGCAGGTTTTCGAGTTTTTGAAGATGGGTTCTATGGCACATGCCAGGTGGGAGATCGAGACTTCCATGAGCATAATCAGGAACAGGAAAAAGCTTCTTATCCTTTTGGCAATGCTGCTTCCCATCCTGGCCGTCAGTTTTGCAACAGCGGGAGATATGATCGGCGGCAAGGAAGCCTATGCGCCTTCATTTTATTCCAATTACATATTTTTAGTTTCCATTGTAATTGGATTATGCGCCGGACTGATTACCGGTTGTATAGGCGCCGGAGGAGGATTTGTCATAACCCCTGCGCTGATGGCCGCGGGAGTGAAGGGCATTCTGGCTGTGGGAACAGACCTCTTCCATATATTTGCAAAAGCGATAATGGGTACTGCTGTCCATAAAAAGCTCGGCAATGTCTCAGGCAAACTGGCAATAGCTTTTCTCGTAGGTTCAGTCGGGGGCACGTTCATTGGAGGCGCTATCAACAAGGCGCTTTATAATTACGACCCGAATCTCAGCGACTTTTTTATAAGTTCAGTCTATGCTGTAATACTGGGATTCCTTGGATTCTATTCCCTTTTCGACTTCCTGAAATCCAGCAGGTCCAAAAAAGCTGTAGATGCGCACGGTGGAGCATCCGGACTTACCAAGCTTGCGGTAAACGTGCAGAATGTGCATATACCTCCATCAATTACATTCGACGAGGATTTTGTGCCGGGCGGCAGGAAAATCTCAGCTGTAGTCGTTGTCCTTGGCGGCATTGTCGTCGGATTTTTGGCTGCCATAATGGGTGTAGGCGGCGGCTTTGTCACTTTCCCGTTGTTTGTATATGTCTTCGGCGTATCCTCGATGACAACCGTCGGCACCGATATCCTTCAGATAATTTTTACGGCCGGTTTCGGATCAATATTGCAATATGCTATTTATGGGTATGTATTTTATACTTTGGCAATGGGCATGCTTCTCGGCTCGCTGATCGGCATCCAGGTCGGCGCCCTTACGACGAAGGTTGTAAAAGGCATCCACATAAGGGGATTTTATGCGGTATCGATCCTGGCAGGTTTTTTTAACAGGGCTGCAACACTGCCTAAGAAACTGGTGGAACTCGAAATCATTAATGTATCAAAACCTGTAGTAAAAATGATCGAATCGGCCGGGAATATCATATTCTGGATAGTGGTAGGTTTTTTTGCCGTTTGGGTGATCGCCATGTTTGTAATGAATATTGGTAAGCTCAGGGGCGACTATGATGAGTACATAAAAGCCCCGCTGGCTAAAGAGGAGGTGTAAGATGCTTATCAGGAATAAGAGAAAGTTATCGATAGGGCTTCTTCTCGGAGCTTCTTTCCTGGTTGCTTTGCTGTTTATTTTCTCGCCTGTTTTTGACGGAAAAAACGGGCTCGAGTTTGCGGATGAAACCTTTAACGAACTTGCAAAAGGTTCTTCCTATTTTATACCGAAGGTGACGAAAGCAGTGGAGCCTTTTACCGGTAAGCAGTTCGCCGCCACCATAAAACTTGAGAAGGCTGATGACGCGGTCAGGACGGCCAGACTTTTCACTCTGGCGGGAGCCACGGTCGATATAAAGCAATCGACGTTGAAGCTGGGTGGAGACCTTGGTATTGTCCTGAAAAGCGTGCTCCAGGATTCTGATGCGATGTACAAGGACAACGGCAAAGTTGTTTCGGACCGATACGGGTATGATGAACTGAAGGTTATGAAGGACTGGTGGCAGGCGCTATCGGCCATGGAGAAGGTGATGAAGAAAGACAAGCACGTTAAAGAAGCTAAAATAGTCGCCGAAGTTAACAAAAAGGCAGTTGAGCCTGCCTATAACTTTTATAAAATAGATCCCCAAAAAGTAAGCGAACATGCCGGGATGCTTTCAGGGCTGCTTATATTTTATGTGGTTTACACTGTGTGGTGGGGCTATGGTATTTTCTATTTATTCGAGGCAGTGGGCCTAAACATGAAAAAAGCGAGGATCAAGAAGGAAGTATGACGCGTCTCGGGCCAACAGTAGGCGCTTTAAGCGCCAGAGGTAGGCGCCTTAGGCGCCAACAGTAGGCACTTTAAGTGCCATTGTGTTTTGGTCCGAAATATGTTATAGACGAGAGAGGATTATGTCGAAGCTCCGTCAGTTTGCAAAAAAAATAAGGGAATCGATTGTCGGCAGTTGGAAGGTCTTGTGGTTTGGCGACGTGGCCGGCGACCCGGCCTCGTTCCTGACTAAAGACAGGTACGACAGACTGAAGGTCAAGATATTTTTGCTCATCGGGCTTCTTGCCGGCATCCCGCTAATGATCCTCACAATCGCGAGTTTCCTGTGGCTGCAAAGCAATGTGAAAGAAGACATCAACAACCAGGTAAAGTGGCAGTTGGAGAGCACTTCACAATCGATCGGGTTCTTCATCGAAGAGAAGCTCTCTGCCCTTCGGTTCCTTTCGGCGACCTATAGCTACAACGAGTTGTCTGATAAGAAATTCCTTTATTCCCTGTTCGTCAATTTCAGGCAGGAATTCGGCGAACTCGTGGACTTTGGGATAGTCGATGAAAAAGGTATCCAGCGCTCTTACGTGGGCCCTTACCAGCTTGAGGGGAAAGATTATTCAGGACAGGACTGGTTTAAAGAGGCCACGGTGCGCGGGGTCTACGTAAGCGAAGTCTTCATGGGATACCGAAAGATACCCCATTTCGCGATAGCGGTCAGGAGAGATATCCCCGGTAAAGGCACTTTCTGGATTCTGAGGGCCACGATCGACATGGAGACTCTTTACAAGTATTTGTCTACAATCAATCTCAATAAGGAGGACGACGCATTTATCGTTAATCGTGAAGGGACACTTCAAACCCCTTCCCGGTTCCATGGCAGCGTGCTTGAAAAAGTCATTCAAAACATTCCCGTCCCGCAACAGGAGGTTTTTGTTGCCGAAATGATGATGAACGAGCAGGGTCGTTTTATCATCGGTTATGCGCCGATACGCAACTCCACATGGTTCCTGGGCGTCGTTGTCAAGTCCACGGTAAATTCGAAGCTCTTCGGAATCTTCCGGAGCGGCCTCGCGGTGTTTTATCTCTTGGTGGTCCTCATCGTGATAGGCATCATCGTCAACCTGCGCATATCCTTCACCGTTGTGAACTGGATCAGGGAGGCTGAGCAAAAGAGGGAGGAAGCGATAGTCGAGTCGGAGCACACGGGGAAGCTCGCGTCGATCGGGAGGCTTGCGGCCGGAGTTGCGCATGAGATCAACAACCCCCTCGCCATCATAAATGAGAAAGCGGGCCTTATGAAAGATATCCTCCAGATGTCCGGAGACTTTCCGAACAAGGAGAATTTTCTCGCGCAGATAAAAGGGATTTCCGACAGTCTGAACCGATGCAGAACGATCACTCATCGCCTCCTGGGATTTGCCAGGAGGATGGACGTTACCCCGATCGAAATGGATATCAACGAATCGATCAAGGAGGTCCTCGGGTTTGTGGAGCGGGAGATGTTATATAGAAATGTTCGCCTTGAAATGGCCCTCGGAGATAAGGTCCCGCTGGTGCTTACAGATAAGGGACAGATCCAGCAGGTGTTTCTGAATATTATCAACAATGCAATTGACGCTGTTAATGACGGTGGCCTGATTTCCATAGGGACGCAGCTTAAGGACCAGGATACCGTACGCATCACCATACAGGATAATGGATCGGGTATCTCCAGGGATGTACTGAAGCATGTATTCGAGCCCTTCTACACGACAAAAGAGAAAGGAAAAGGGACAGGTCTCGGTCTCTCCATATCCTACGGCATCATAACGAGGCTCGGCGGGACAATTACGGTAGATAGCGAGGTGGGGAAGGGTACGTCTTTTTTCATTGATATACCGGTCCGAAAGGACATTGGGTGAACGGAGGTTATATGGCGCGGACAAAGGTGCTTATTGTCGATGATGAGATGGACTTTGCGTCAACGCTTGCGGAACGTCTGCAAATACGTGGCTACGATGCAAAGGCGGTCTCTATCGCTGAGGATGCCATTGCCCTTGCGCGGAACGACCCTCCGGATGTCATGCTCCTCGACTTGAGGATGCCAGGCATGAGCGGGATTGAAGTCCTCAAAACTATCAGGCAATTCAACACATCAATCGAAGTTATTCTGCTGACCGGGCTCGGACCCTCCCAGGAAAGCGCCGACGGGATGAAGGGCGGGGCGTTCGACTATATCATGAAGCCTGTGGATATCGAGAGACTTGTTGAGAAGATCGACAAGGCTAAGAGCAGTAAATAAAAAAGGGGGTATAATGGGAGACAACGGTCCGGCTGAAATGAAGGAGTTGCAGTTCAGGTTCATCGGGAGTATCATTGCCGGATTCACTCATGAACTGAAAAATCACCTTGCAATCATAAAGGAGTCAGGAGGCTTGCAGCAGGACCTGCTATCGATGAGCAAGAAGCCGGATACCGCCGAACTTAACAGGTTCCTCAGGTCAGTCGATTCCCAGGTCGGCAGGAGTCTTCAGTTGATCGCCTTCCTTAACCGGTTTGCCCACAGGATGGACTGCGAATGTTCTTCCTTTAGTGTGAATGACGTGGTTGAGGAGCTTGTTGCCCTGATGGCGAGGGTTGCTTACCAGAAAAGAATCGAGCTTTCGAAGGACTTTGAACAGGACATACTCCCTGTTCAAAACAACCCGTCAATGCTCCATTTGCTCATATTCTTAATCATTGAAGAAATGATGGATCGTTTCGAAAAAGGCGGCGCTATTACGGTGAGGACCTCCTCCTCAAAGGATACAATAAGAATTGCGATCATGCCGAAAGGAAACATGAAGGAGCCCTCAGGAAAAGGAGATGATCAAAGGGTCGAAGTGATTAATAAAGTATGCAGGGAACTGTTCGCGTCCGTTGACCAACAGGGTGCAAGTGGCGAGGTGGTGGTTATTCTCACTCGCAGTAGTGAAGCTGCATCTAAATGATTTTTTACCGTTAATTTAAGGATAATTTGGGCTGTCACAATAAATGCGCAATATAAAAGGAGGTTGACATGAGGATTTTGGCGGTCTATGATGGCACGTTGAATTCTAAGGACGTGGTGAGGTATGGATTGTTCAGGGCAAAATCGACCGGCGGGGAGCTTCACGTCATCCATGTGCTCGACAGCTCCCTTTTTGTGGAGTATGAGGGGTTCAATGCAGAAGAAACCGCGAGACGTGAGCTTGCTAATTATCTCGCCGATGCGGAGAAGATCATCGCTGAGGTGGGGAAAGGGATAAAAGTGAGCTTTACCACCATGGACGGCATCCCCGAGGAAGAGTTCGTCGAGTACGCGAAGGAAAACAGGATTGATCTGATCCTTGTTCCTGAAAAATTTTCGGAAATCGGCAGGGGCGCTCCGTGCCGGGTCTCTATTGTCCCGAGTGATTTCTCCGTCTTCAAGATTCTTCTTGTCGATGATGAGGTGGAGTTTGTGAACTCTCTTGCAAAGAGGTTGAACCTGAGGAATCTCAAAACAGAGGTTGCCACGAGCGGTGAGGATACTATTGCCTATGTACAAAGAGAGGAGCCGGACATCATGATCCTGGATTTGAGGATGCCGGGGATGGACGGGATAGAGGTGCTGAAAAGGGTAAATCAATCCTCCCCGGCCATGCAGGTAATCATCCTCTCGGGTAGGGAGACCAAGGGCGACAGGGAAGAGGCTGCTAAGTTCGGCGCCTTTGATTTCGTCAGCAAACCTGCCGACATCGATGTGCTGGCCGGGAAGATCAAGGAGGCTTACTGGACGAAAATCGAAAAACCGCGACAGACCACCGCTGCTGCCGGTCCTGCTGAATCAGGGCGGCTGAAGACCGGCGGACATTAAAAACCTTGAGAAATGTTTATTTTTTTGACAAGTTGCTTTACAATATAACAAGTGATGAAAAACTCGTTTCAGGGAGGTACCTTTGAAGAAAAATAAGGATATAAAGGTCCTGCTGGTCGATGACGAAGAGGACTTTGTAAATACACTTGCCCAGCGGCTGAAAATGAGGGATCTCAATGTCAGTTGCGTGTATGACGGTGAACAGGGCCTGTCGAGGGTAAAGCAGGAGGAACCCGATGTCCTTGTACTAGACCTGAAGATGCCCGGACTCCAGGGCATGGATGTGCTTCACGAGGTAAGAAAAACAAATCCCAATATGCAGGTCATTATCCTGACCGGTCACGGGACCGAAAAGGACGAAGAGGAAGCCAGGTCGCTCGGAGGGTTCGATTTCCTCAGGAAACCGGCCGATATCGACCTCCTCATGATCAAGATTAAGGAAGCGTACGCTGAAAAGATCGACAGGGCGATGACAGCCATCACCTTTGCGGAAGAAGGAGTTTTCGACACCGCCCGCAAGATAATGAAAAAAGAGGAATGAACGGCAGAAAATGCATGGATGAAGGCTCACGGGGCTAATTGGTCCGTTTAGAAAACAGGTTTTTGCCCGCGCCTCAGGCATTGACAAATCTGTATAATTTTGTGTATCTTATAAGGCTTGATTAATTCGTTGCGTTTGCATAGTAAAGGAAGGTGTTACGATGAGAACCAGATTTGCCAGGAAAAGTGAAATTGAGCGCAAATGGTATGTTGTTGATGCAAAAGACAAGGTGTTGGGCAGGTTGGCCAGCAGGGTCGCAACGTACATACGGGGGAAGCATAAACCCATATTTACGCCCAATGTGGATACCGGAGATTTTATCATCGTTATTAATGCTGACAAAGTAAAGGTTACCGGCAATAAACTTGTGGACAAGCTATATCAGCACCACACCGGCTATATAGGGAACCTGAAAGAAAAAGCGCTCAGGGACAGGATGAATTCAGAGCCTGAGAAGGTGATAGAAGATGCTGTATGGGGAATGCTTCCCAAGAACAGGCTCGGCAGGGCCATGTTCAAAAAGCTGAAAGTTTACAGCGGTCCGAAGCACGGGCATGAAGCACAGAAACCAGAGTTGATAGAAATCACAAAATTAAGGAGTTAATGAATGGCTTCGATCAATTATAATTCAATAGGCAGAAGAAAGCGGTCCATAGCGCGGGTAAACCTGGTCCCGGGTAAAGGCGCTATAACAGTCAATGACAGGGACATCGATACCTACTTTCCGAGAGAGACGCTGAGAATGATTATAAGACAGCCGCTTCAGCTTACCGGCACCGTCGCAAAATATGACGTGCTTGCCAGTGTAAACGGTGGAGGCCTCAGCGGTCAGGCCGGGGCATTGCGTCATGGCATCGCGAGGGCGCTCGTTGCTGCTGATGCGGACATGAAGCCAAAGCTTAAAAAAGAGGGATTACTCACCAGGGACCCGAGAGAAGTGGAGAGGAAAAAATACGGTCAGGCCGGTGCTCGCAGAAGGTTCCAGTTCTCCAAACGTTAACATATACTACGAGAGGCAAAACAATGAAACCACAGAGAGCACAGAGGGAAACCCTGTGCTCTCTGTGGTTTCATTTTAACTGTAACAACAAAATCTGATGGGAGATAAACAATGATAAAGGCAGGCATTTTTGGCGCCTCGAGTCTAACTGGCGGCAGACTAATTGAGTTGTTGTTAAATCACCCGGACGTTGAAATTTCTTTTTTAGCATCTGAAACATTTAAGGGACAGGGATTAGAAACGTCTCATCATGGCAGATTCAAGGATTTATTAGATCTCAAGTTCGAGTCATATTATTCCAACAAGAATAAAATGCTGAGTGAATGCGATGTGGTTTTCTTATCAAAGCCGCATGGCAAACATGGTAATGTAGCAGCGGAACTCCTGTCAAATAATATAAAAGTAATTGACCTGAGCGCCGATTTCCGTTTGAAGGATCTCAAGGTATTTGCCAAATGGTACAAACCTGAAGGGGAGCATGCAGCGTACTATTATGGAGGGGAGTTTATCGACCTTCTGGGCAAAGCCGTTTATGGTCTTCCGGAAATCCATTACGCGCAGATAGTCAAAGCAGATTTGGTTGCCAATCCGGGTTGTTACCCGACAAGCGTAATATTAGGGTTGGCGCCATTGGTCAAAGAAAAATTGGTCCTGGACAATTTCGTTATCGCTGACTCGTATTCCGGCGTAAGCGGGGCAGGCAGAAGCCGTAAAGATGAAACCCAGTTTATTGACCTCAACGAAAACATTCGGCCATATAAGATCGGCATCCACAATCACACGCCGGAAATGGAGCAGGAACTTTCAGAACTGGGCGGAGGGAATTGCAAGGTGTTGTTCGCTCCCCATATCATGCCTATAGACGTGGGCATTATAAGCACAATTTACGTACAATGCTCTAAAAAGACTGACAGCAAAGAACTGTCGGATTTGTATAATGCATTCTATGAGAACAAGCAATTTGTAAGGGTTTACGAAAACGGCGCCTTGCCGCAGATTAAAGATGTTGCCAATACCAATTTCTGCGACATCGGGATTACGATTGATGAAAGAACTGACCGCTATGTTATTACATCTGTTATCGATAATACCATGAAGGGTGCAGCCGGTCAGGCAATTCAGAACATGAACCTGATGTTCGGGCTTGATGAAGCTGCCGGATTGCCGTTTAGTCGGGCGCTGCAGAAGAAAAAAGGCATAAGGATGCGGGGCTGACTCAAAGGGATTGATACAACAGTTGAGAGGGAAAAAGACAGAGTATGACCCTCATTGATTCGTGCGGATGGCTTGAGTATCTTGCCGATGGTCTCAATGCCAATAAGCTGTTAAATTATACGGCGGGCATATTCCTAATTTAAGCCATATAGACTTATTTTTTGATATTCTTAGACATGTTGTCCACTCATTCCAGACCAGGGTTTCCATCCCTGCAATAAGCAAACTTTCCGAATTTCATTTGACTTATTTTGGGGCATGACAGTATTTGCAGACCATTATCCGGGCTCCAAAAAACTGAAAGACAATTGTGCATTATACCGGAAGACTATACTGTTGTACTAAAACAACTCAATATCGAGTTTCCGGAAAGCTAGGCAAACCCTCCAAAAAGATTATTTGCTCAATATTAACAATGTGTTTTGGCAATGTCAAAAGTTGGGTAAAAAAATAGACAAACGAAGAAATATGGATTATTATTTAATCATTGCGTTATTCAACAGTTTTTAGTTTATTGTCTGCACACATTTTATTTATAAGGAGGCATGCTCATGAGACCAACGGAGAGGGTAAAGCTCTTATTGGCTGTAACACTGGCACTTTTAATCCTTACAGCATGGACAGGGGAGGGCAAAGCATCGGAGGGCGATGCTGACTACAGGACACCGGACACATGGTCGCAGCATTTTACGCCGGGCGGATTTTCGGACATGGTAAACGGCATCAAACTTACGGATGACGCAGTAATGAACGTAGGGCTGACATCGAGGTACGTACTGAGGACAAACACTTCCGGAAGCGACAGCGACTTTTACCAGTATTTAAGGGCGGATGTAGAGGGGTTCAAGCTGGGGAGCGGGAAAGTATACGGCACAGTATTTTGGAGGACAGCGAGTGACCTTGACAGGAACAGCGACCACAGCAACTATCATTTTTACGATGACATACTTGATGCTGAAATAAGCCACAATAAAAGTGCATCGAGGTTGTATCAGGGCAACATCACCTTTGACAATGTAATACCGATGACAAAGCTGACAGCCGGGCGTCTTTATTCGAGCCACATAAACACATTACAGATAGACGGAGCGGATTTCAGCGTAGGCACAGATAAAGTGAGGGCATATGCGTTTGGGGGCGAGCCAGTAAGCTTCTATTACGGCGGGCAGGGAGACACCGTATATGGGGGCGGGGTAGAAGTAACGCCGCTGACCGGGACCAAGATAGCAGCGGAATATACGGCATTGAGTATAGGAGGCACGCATGACGATCTGTATAACGTAAGACTTGATAAAGATGTAATAAGAGGGATGCATCTTTACGGCATATACACAGATCTGAACTCCAAGAACGCACTTGAAGCCGGGTTACAGTACCGGATAGAGAGTACAAAGACCTATGTAAGACTGAAGTACAAGGGAGTGTATAACGAGATAGATTTGAACAATTCCTATCCGGTGAACCCGTTGTCGGTGACACTGTTGCCGTATGGCAAATTCAACGATTACAACGTAGAGGTAGGGCAGGGGATAGGGCGCAACGTGATGGTATCAGTAGGAGCAGAGGCA
Organism: Nitrospirota bacterium; assembly: GCA_963830245.1. GTDB lineage: Bacteria > Nitrospirota > Thermodesulfovibrionia > Thermodesulfovibrionales > Dissulfurispiraceae > JADFXI01. Next base: position 38,998 of record CAWHNC010000083.1, on the reverse strand, counting down.
AAGGATGCAGGGGGGGAAATTGATTATGACAACAGGAGTTACACAAGATACTATGGCAACGTAGATTTAATAGGGTTGCCGGACAAAGACACATACATATCGCTTACAGTGGAAAGGTGGGTGGTAAGCGAAGACACAGCGGATAGCGTGAACCTGGGCCCCGGTCTGCTTCAACAGGTAACGACGGCAAGACTCAGATAAGCGGCAGAATAAGTCAGAGAATAATGAAGGGCCTGGACCTATGGGCAGGCACTAGCTATAACAAGTACACGTACGATGCGCAGAGCAACCGCATGGAAGAGAATGCGAGGGTTGTTTATATAGGGGGCCTGTGGGTGGTGAGCAAGCACGTAAGCGTGTCTACAGATTTGAGCCTGGAGAACGCCAGCGTATTTGCGGCGGACAACATAAAAGACAACTACAAAGTAGAGACATGGTTGAACCTCGTATATTAATTAATTAAAAAAGATAGAGGAGGATAAGTGATGAAAAGATACAGGGCTTTATTAGTGACTGCATTGATCGTCATAGGGTTAAGCGCGGCAGCAGTGTATGCTCAGGAAGGCACAACGCCGGCGGCGACACCTTACGGCACAGGCGGGGCAGTGAATGCAGAAAAGGGCGCGACGCCCGGCACAGCAGCGACACCTGAGAGCACATGGGAAAGCATAAAGCCGGCGACACATGACAGCACATGGATAAGGGCGCATGGCGAGGAAAGCAAATATGATGAGAACTCATGTCTTGGGTGTCATAAGAACAGGGTGGACTGCATAAAATGCCACCAGGAAGTGGCGCCGCGGAGCCACACGCCATCGTGGACACGCATAGGGCATGGCCTGGAGAGCAGGTGGAACAGGGACAAATGTCTGGTATGTCATCAGGAGGACAGTTGTGTAGATTGCCACAACAACACACAGCCATCGAGTCATCGTTCCGGCTGGGGCGGATTAGGGCAGGCAGTGAACATACATTGTCAAAACTGTCATTTCCCGGTACAGGATACAGGGTGCTTCACATGTCATAAAACAGTGCATACGCCTACACAATTCAGTTCGCACAGCGTGCGATAGGAAATGAGGGGTGAGTCCTGAAGGAGTGTAGAAAAACAGGGAGAAGTTTTTTCAAGCTGTAATAACAAATTGTGCAGACCACTAAAAAGGAGGGACAGCATGGAAGCTTTAAAGGATTTGAAAGAGTCCATTAGTGCGAAGACAAATGTTAGCAGGAGAAGCTTTCTGAAAGGACTTGGAGCGTTGAGCGCATCGGCAGCCCTTTATGGATGTGGTGGGGGAGGAAGCCCGCAGTCGTTACTGGGCACACAGCAAGCAGGGGAACAAGCTCTGCAGCCGCCGCCTATTACGGAAACCGTTATTCCAGGTGCTGCTCCCCACAACTGCGGCGGCAGGTGTGTGACAAAGGCGTATGTTCAAAATGGGGTGATTACGAGATTTGTAACTGACGAAAGGCCCGATTTGACAGTGGCCCAGGGCGATGACCCGCAACTGAGGGCTTGCGTTAGGTGCAGGTCGTACAAGCAGCGTCTTTACCGTCCGGACAGGATTCTCTATCCAATGAAGCAGACAAAGACGAGGGGAGACCTTACAGGTTTTGTCAGGATTCCATGGAGCCAGGCATTCAGCGAGATTGCGGCAAAAACTCAGTCCATAAACAGCCAGTACGGAGCAGCGTCGTTTCTTAATATCTATGCAAGCGCTGACCCGGGCTTAGGAGGCTATGTTGACAGATTCTTTAATCTGCTTGGAGGTTCTTTATCGTACAGGCAGGATTACAGCTGGCCGTCCATAGAGCATATGTCATGGTTTACGCTCGGACAGGCCAATTACTATCCCGTTGCAAACAGCAGGGATGATTTTGTTAAAAATTCCAACCTCATACTGATATGGTCACATAATCCTTCGGAACTGATATGGGGCACAAACTCCATGTGGTATTTGCAGCAGGCAAGGAGCAACGGTGCAAAAATCATCGCAGTGGATAGCAGACAGACCGACACTGTCGCGACGCTTGCCGACCAGCACATACCTGTTTATCCCGGAACAGACCCGGCCCTGATACTTGCCATGATGTATGTGATGTTGACACAAGGACTGTTGGATCCCACTTTTGTTAAGACATATGTCCACGGGTTCTTTGACGATCCGGCTCCTACGCTTTATCATAGCGACGTTAACCCCGCCAAGTATTATGTTCCGGCAGGCGCATCTTTAGCATCGTACATAATGGGGAACAATCCTTCAGCCGCGCACCCAAAATATGCCGGCCTTATTTCCGCCTCTATCTATCCTAATAACCTCTACTATAACGTAAATTCCACCGACGTGCTGTACGGCAAATCCACTTTCTGCTATGGGCAGACACCAAAGACGCCACAGTGGGCGGCCAGTATCACGGGAGTTAGCGTAAACAGTATAACGGCGCTTGCAACACAAATAGCGAGTTCCGCCACGAAGACCAGTATAATTATCGGGGGAGGGTTCCAGAGACAGTCCGAGGGAGAACAGTCTCCGTGGCTGATTAATGTGCTTGCAGGCATTACCGGCAATTTCGGCCAGCCGGGCAGGATGTTCGGTATCTATGGCAACAGGACCAATTTTGGGTATGGTCCCGGCCTGTCAATGCCTTCCGGCACAAATGCTGCGCCGGGTCAGATGGCAAGTTTTCTGTATGATATGACGAAACTGACCGCGCCTAACTATACGCCGGCAGTTACGAGGACATCAATCCCCGTGTTTCTGTGGTCTGACGCTGTAAACTATGGAGGCACAGGACAGTCTGAATGGAATGACGGCCAGATAAAGAGCTTGAAAGTGGGCGTCAAGTGCATATATAACTTTGCCGGCAATATGATAGTAAACCAGGATGGGGATTGCAACAAGAAGGTCAGCATACTGACAGACACGACAAAGCTGCAGCTTATAGTGACGGCGGAGCAGTGCATGACAGCCTCCGCAGCATATTCCGACTATGTGCTGCCCGCCTCCATGCACTGGGAAAAGAACGACACCGCCTCAACCTGGGCGACCGGTGATTCACTTCTATATCTCAACCAGGCAATCCAGCCGCCCGGCCAATGTATGCAGGACTACTATATAGTAGGCGGCATAGCCAGCCAACTTGGTCTGTCAAACGCATATACTAACAATGGCACTACCGTTGAACAATGGATACAAACAGAATTTAATAGTTCGGTTGTATATAATCCGGACTTGACAGTGGCTCCAAACCCCACCTTTGCCAATTGGCAGTCCAGCGGTATATATGTATACGGAGACGGCAAGACGTTTGTCAATTACACCACGTTCAGGACAGCGCCGGCAGCCAATCCGCTCGGAACGCCATCCGGGAAAATAGAGGCCTATGCCCAGTCACTGGTTGAAGACTATTCGGCACGGCACTACAACAACCTGGACTCCAGAACAACGCTTTTGGGTCCGCTGCATGACGGAAGCACCTCCGGCAGATTCGTTTATCCAATTCCAATGTATATACCCATGGTTGAAGGTAAACATGCCGACGGCTCTCAGCCTGACCCGTCAGGCTTTTATGCCGCGGGATACACGTATACGCTTATGGCAGCGCATAACAGGTACCGGTCACATTCCACGCACAATAACAACGCCTTTCTGGACCAGTTTTATAAGGGCAGCGGGCAAAGCACAGCTTCGCCATACAATAACCAGGCCGACGGGGCATTCCTTAACCCTATCAGACCTGGGTACGGGGTGCTCACAAATGGCACAGGATATAACGCTGTCTGGGATGACGGTGTCTATGAGCCTGTGTGGATAAACCCGTCTGATGCAAACCAGCTGGGCATAACAGACGGTATGAGGGTCCTTATCCACAATGCCAGGGGCCAAGTGTATGCCATTGCCCAGCTGACCAACAAGATGAGGCCCGGTGTGTTAACTCTTGGCCAGGGAGGATGGTATAACGGCAACGGCACTGTCTCGCAGGTGGATGTAGGGGGATGTGCAAACACATTGACAAAGAGAAGACCGGCAAGGATAGGGCAGGGCATGACACTTGGTTGCGGCGACACTCTGGTGGCCATTGCACCGGCACCGGTACAATAAGGGAGGTGGACAATGCAATATGCATTTTATTATGACCAGTCGAAGTGTATAGGGTGCAACGCCTGCGTGGTAGCCTGCAAGGATTGGAACGGAGTAAATCCCGGGCCCGCCAGATGGAGGAGGTTGACGGTAACAGAGGAAGGCTCGTTTCCGAATCTGTCTGTCTTTAATCTTGTGATAGCCTGCAATCATTGTGCTAATCCGTCATGCATACCGGCATGTCCTCTGGGGGCTATATATAAGAGGCAAGCGGATGGTATTGTTATAGTGGACAGGTCCTTATGCCAGAGCATAAAGGCATGTCAGGCTAAATGTCCTTTCAATTCGCCCCAGTTTGCGGACAGCAACGAAGAACCTGTGCAGAACAGCAGTTGGGCTGTGCCGCACCCTATGCAGAAGTGCACGTTTTGCTGGGACAGGTGGGCGGTCGGCAAGATGCCGGCATGTGTGGATTCATGCCCTATGAGGGCCCTGGATGCAGGTGATATAACCGCATTGATGGCAAAATATCCCCATGCAGTCAGGACAGTGGTAGGATTTCCTGATTCAACGCGCGACAGTTCGGGCAATGTGCTTGCTACAGGGGATACGCAGCCTTCTATATTGTTTAACCCAAAAAACCCGAATACACCCCTGATTGTGACGTAACAGGCTGTTATTAGCTCTTCTTGCAACAAGAGTGTTTTGACACTCATCGCAAAAACACCCTGCTTTCGGGCAGGGTGTTTTGTGGTGTCTGGAAAAAAGTGTGATTATGGAGTCAATACAATAAACCCCGAATCCGGTAGTTTTAATCAGGAGGAGGAAGGTGAATTATATTCTGTCTGAATTTCATTCAGGCAGCTTAAAATACAGTTTGATCTGGTTTGAATGAAGGCATGATTATAGACATAAACAGAGATACAATATTCGGAATTAAGAATAAATATTTTGCGGCCGATGCGTTAAGGTATGTGCGGATTTACGAGGATTTTAAGGATGGTATAAGAGAACTGGGGATGGAGATAGATGAGCAGGATCACGAAACTGAAAAGGATTATTGGATAGAGGTGTTGAGGCGTAAAGGAGCATCTGTAAGGAACAGCAATAAAAGTATTTATATAAACAGTATTTCGCCGGCATGCCTTGCCTGTAAAACAGGCGTCGGCTCCCAAACAGTCTTTATATCCCTGCAATGCAATAGAAACTGCTATTTCTGTTCGAACAGGAACCAGGAGAATTATGACTATTATGTCAAAAATAAAAGGGACTATATCGCTGAGATAAACAGCGCCCAGGCACGGTGTGGAAGTTTGAAATCTGTTGGATTGACTGGAGGAGAGCCTTTGCTGTTCTTTGAGGACACGGTAAGATTTTTTAATTATGTGAAGGGGATTTCTCCGAATGCTTACACGAGAATATATACGAATGGTGACTTTATTGACAAGAGTGCGCTTGATAAGCTAAAGGCTGTCAGCCTTGATGAGATCAGGTTCAGCATAAAAATTGACGACTCTTTTAATTACAAAGAGATTTATGATAAGCTTGCGCTGTCGAAGAAGTATATCCCTAATGTAATTGTGGAAATGCCTGTAATACCCGGTACAATGGATATAATGAAGGATATTATGTCAGAGCTCGACAGAATTGGGATATTTGGCATGAACCTGCTGGAGTTCCTCTACCCTTGGAATAACGCTGCTTCCTATAAGGGAAAAGGATATAAGATAAAAAAAAATCCTTACAGGGTGCTTTATAACTATACATATTCCGGGGGATTACCTATTTCAAAAAGCGAATTGCAATGTTTGGAACTGCTCGAATATTGCATGGATAAAAGCATGAAAATAGGGGTGCATTACTGTTCTCTCGAGAATAAGCTTACATCCCAGGTTTACCACCAGAATTTTGACTTAAAAAAAACAAGGACAGAGCACTTCTCAAAAAAGGACTATTTTATTAAAACAGCAAAGGTTTATGGAGAGGATAAAAATAAAGCAATAAGTGTGTTCAGGAAGATTAATTATGACGGCTACAAGTCAAACGAAGAAGGCAATTGTGCTGAATTTCATGTGGATAAAATCGGGGCACTGGATAAACCGGATATGGAGGTGGCAATTGCGTCCAGCATCGTAGATAGTGATGGTTGCAGGAGGTTTTTGAGGGAGTTGAAAATAGACCTTACATATCCTGGGATATTCAACCTTGAAACCGATGTATGAAGCGGTGAATCTTTTCTTATGCTAACAAAGACAATCAATAGAATCAGGAGGAAGAATGGTGAATTTCAGCCCTGCAGGGATGAACATGCGGGAATTCAGGGATATTAATTCGGGAAGGGAGGTGTTTTACAATTTTCTTTCCAGATGCTATAAAAAGGAGGTGGACGAAGACTTCCTCGTGATGCTTGTTTCCCTTATGCCTTATATCGAGAATGTAGCATTTCAGTCGGATATCGATAACATGAGTAAAGGAGTTACGCTCCTGAGAAAGGTTAGCGACAGTTTAACAGAGCTGGATGCCGAGGGGAAGAAGGGTTTTCTCCTCGACCTCGCAAGGGATTTTGCTTATCTCTTTCTTATCGGGGTGAAATCGGTTCCATATTCCGAATCTGTCTATCTTTCCCCTGAACACCTGGTAAAACAGGAGCCGCGGGATAGGGTGCTGAAAATGTACAGAGAGACAGGATTTATTGTATCAAAGGAATTTAACGAACCGGAAGACCATATAGCGGTTGAGTTTGAATTTATGGCAAGGCTGTCCAGTTTGGTATGTGAGTCTATTGACAGGGGAGACAACGAAGGGATTTCAAATTACCTGGACCGCCAGAAAACATTTATGGAAGAGCATTTAAATAAATGGATCCATGAGTTTACAGGTTTCCTTGTGAGGGCAGCGGAAGATAGAAATTTTTATAAAGCTGTAGCATATCTGACAGAAGGTTTTATGGAAGCAGATTACGGCTTTATAAAGGAAACTGTTGTGATGGGGAGTTGAAATGCTGAATAAAATTGGTTCAGCCGGGCGTATTTTGTCTTCGTTTACAGAGTTGGTTGTGATAGACAAAGACAGGTGCGTCAGGTTGAGACACAAATGGTCAAAATGCGATGAATGTGTGTCCTCATGCCCTGCAGGAGCCATCAAGGTTGGGAGGGCCGGTGGGGCTGTAAATATTGATTGGGATAAGTGTAATGGCTGTGGAATATGCTCCAATGTCTGCAAGACAGGCGTTTATACCCTCAAGAACTTCAACGATAAAAGCTTTATTGACAGATGCAGAGAAATAATTATGGATTACGGCAGTCTTGAAGTCAGGTGCGGAAAAGTCGACGATGAAGCTGCAAGCCATAGCGTTACGATTGAATGTATCGGGATTATAAACCCTGTCCATATTTTAGGGGTCATCGCCTCGTCATCCGGTAATAGGGTTCATTTTAGATATGATACCTGCGGTAACTGCACTTCAAAGTTCGGAGAAGCTATAGTGCAGAGGTCAATTAATATTACAGAGAATATATTAACTGCGTTATGTTTGGACGGGAAGACCGTCATAACAACCGGAAACTTTCCCTCCGGCGCTGCTGTGCGGGTTAATAAATGTGGCGGTAAAAAGAAAGAAGCGGAAAAAAAAGAAGTGCTGTCCCGGCGTGAGCTGTTTGGCTATTTTAAGAAGAAGACCCAGCTTTCTGTGGCAAAGACCATTGATGTTTTTCTGGAAGCTGAAAAAAAGCCGGCTGCACGGCGGATTGATTATTCCGGCAAATTACCGGTTAAGCGGATACTGATGTTAGCCTATATGAAGAAGATGGGGGAGATAGCAAAAGACATGCTTGACACATCGGATAATGCATTAATAACCGGGCTTGAAATTGACGGGAATAAATGCGACATTTGCGGGATATGTTATAAATTCTGTCCTGCAGGGGCCTTAACAGAGTACAGTATTTCGGGTGAAAACCGCGCGTTTAAGGCAGGAATAAACTTTAAGCCGGCTTATTGCGTAAAGTGCGGTCTCTGCGTAGCTGCATGCTTTCAGAAGGCCATTAAATATGCCGATACAGTTAGTATGGCTTGCTTTATTGGAGGCCATGATTTGCCTTTAATCAGAGCAACCCCGCAGAAATAGAATAGTCCCCCAAAACCGTACAGGGCAACTTGAGACATCACAAAGGGAGAAGGTTGCTGTAAAAAGACGGATGCGGCAACTTATATTTTGCAAACTGACAGTCCTGATAAAGGAGGTAATTTTATTACCTGCAAGACCCTTTTCCCGGAGCCTAAGACCTGATCTGTGCTTTTATGAATTCCCTGTTCAGTTTTGCAATGAACTGTACTTTGATCCCTTTAGGGCAGGCCGCCTGACATTCGTAGTGATTGCTGCAATTGCCGAAACCTTCCTCAAGCATTGCATCGGTCATCATACAGACGCGCCGCGCCGCCTCCGCTCTTCCCTGGGGCATATTAGCAAGGTGCGCCACTTTCGCTGCGGTAAAAAGCATAGCGGAACCGTTCGGGCAGGCGGCTACACAGGCCCCGCATCCGATGCACTCCGCCGCATCCATAGCTGCATCGGCATCGGCCTTCGGGACCGGAATCGAGTTTGCATCAGGAACACCACCGGTATGGACCGATATGTAACCACCGGACTGCACAATCAGGTCAAGGGCGCTGCGGTCTACAATCAAATCCTTTATCACCGGAAAGGCCTTTGCGCGCCAGGGTTCTATATACAGGGTATCTCCATCCTTGAAGTGTCTCATGTGGAGCTGGCAGATCGTGGTCTTCTCCTGAGGCCCATGGGGAATGCCGTTTACAGCCTGTGAGCACATGCCGCAGATACCTTCACGGCAGTCGTGGTCAAAGGCTATAGGCTCTTTGCCGCTTTTGATCAGTCCTTCGTTAACTACGTCGAGCATCTCAAGGAAGGACATGTCGGGGCTTACGTCCGTTGCCGGGTATTCCTCAAGCTTACCCGGTGAAGCCGGGCCCTTCTGTCTCCATACATAGAGTGTCAAATTCATTTATTTATAACTCCTGACTGCAAGTTGCATGTTCTCGAATACGAGGGGCTCTTTATGCAGCTCCGGTTCTTCGCCGGAACTTTTGAACCCCCAGGCAGCGACATAACTGAAATTCTCATCGTCACGCATTGCCTCGCCGTCCGGCGACTGGTGTTCCGAGCGGAAATGACCTCCGCATGACTCATTGCGGTGAAGCGCATCCCGAGCCAGAAGTTCGCCGAACTCAAGGAAATCAGCCACGCGGCCGGCTTTTTCGAGTTCCTGGTTTAAGTCAGCTTCGTTGCCTGTGATCCGGACGTTTTCCCAGAATTCTGCGCGGAGTTCAGGAATCAGTTTGAGTGCTTTTGTCAGGCTCTCCCGGCTGCGCTCCATCCCTACATTCTCCCACATAATATTGCCGAGCTCGCGGTGGAACTCTTTCACGGTCCTGTGTCCATTTATTGAAAGAAGCTTTTTAATGAGCGCTTTGCTCTCTTCCATAGATTTTATGAATTCTGGACTGCCGGTGTTTGTCTTGCCCGGTTTTGTCTGAGCGAGATAGTTTGCTATTGTGTAAGATATTACGAAATAGCCGTCAGCGAGTCCCTGCATGAGCGCGCTTGCTCCAAGCCTGTTGGCGCCATGGTCCGAAAAGTTGGCCTCGCCTAACACAAAGAGTCCCGGGATATTGCTTTGCAGGTTGTAGTCAACCCAAAGGCCGCCCATAGCATAATGAGGAGCCGGATAGATACGCATAGGCTGCTTATAGGCATTTTCCCCGGTTATTTTTTCGTACATCTCAAAGAGGTTCCCATAGCGCTCGCGTATCTTGTCTTCGCCGATGCGCCCGGTAGCGTCGGCAAAATCAAGATAAACGCCGCGACCGCTCACTCCAACCCCGCGGCCTTCATCACAGACCTCCTTGGCTGCTCGCGATGAAATATCTCGCGGCGCAAGGTTGCCGAAGCTGGGGTACTTGCGCTCAAGGTAGTAGTCTCTTTCATCTTCGGGGATCTCATGAGGAGCGCGCTTGTCTCCCGTGGTCTTTGACACCCAAACCCTGCCGTCATTTCTTAGAGACTCGGACATCAGGGTGAGCTTGGACTGGTGGTCGCCGCTCACCGGGATGCAGGTCGGATGTATCTGCGTATAGCAGGGGTTTGCAAAGAAGGCCCCTTTCTTGTATGCGCGATACGTCGCGGTCACATTACATCCCATAGCATTGGTCGAAAGATAAAAGACATTCGTATAGCCGCCCGTGCAAAGGCATACCGCATCCCCAGCGTAAGTTTTAATGTCTCCTGTAACAAGGTCGCGCACCGTGATCCCTTTTGCCTCGCCGTCAACAATTACGAGGTCCAGCATTTCTGAGCGGGTATGGAGCGTCACTGTTCCTGCTTTTATCTGACGTGAAAGGGCCGAATATGCGCCAAGCAGCAATTGCTGGCCTGTCTGCCCCCTTGCATAAAATGTCCGCGAAACCTGGGCCCCGCCAAAGGAACGGTTGTCCAGATATCCGGCATAGTCACGCGCAAAGGGAACCCCTTGGGCCACACACTGGTCAATGATGTTGTTGCTGACCGTCGCCAACCTGTATACATTAGCTTCGCGGGACCTGAAATCCCCGCCCTTGATCGTGTCATGGAAGAGCCTGAAGATGCTGTCGCCGTCATTGGGATAATTTTTGGCCGCGTTTATGCCTCCCTGGGCTGCGATACTGTGAGCGCGGCGGGCGCTATCCTGGTAACAAAAGGCATCCACGTTATAGCCTAGTTCTCCCAGTGACGCAGCAGCGGAAGCGCCGGCAAGACCGGTGCCCACGACGATGATCCTGAATTTCCGTTTGTTCGCGGGATTTACCAGTTTCATTTCCCGGCGATGTTTGTCCCACTTTTCAACAAGCGGGCCGGATGGACATTTTCCGTCAAGGATCATAATTGTTTCTCCAAATTAACAACCAAAATTTAACATTACTTCAATAGTCCTGCAAGAATGACCACCGGGAATGCCGCAAAGCCGAGAAAAATAATTATTGCGGCAAGCGTCCCGCCCTTCCTGATTGCCGGGAAGGTCTTTTCGCAATTCAGTCCTATTGTTTGAAACATACTCTGGATGCTGTGAGACAGATGCAGGCCGAGTGCGCACATTGCGAATATATACACTATAGAGATAAAAAAATTCTGGAAGCTGAACACAACCATTCTGAATACATCGGGGCGACCCAATACATCCAGATGGTTTCTCGACGAAATACCGGGGTTAGTCACCTGGAAAGTGAAATGAAGCAGGTGGTAAACAAGGAAGGCTCCGATCAGGAGGCCTGTCCAGATCATGTTTCTTCCGGCAAAGGTGGTTTGTATGTTCCCATTAATTGCATAGCCCTGCGGTTTTGCCGTCTGGTTTTCGAGGGCCAGTTGTATTCCGTAGAAGACATGCAGTGAAAAAATGGCGAGCAAAGCCAGACGAAAGGCCCATACAATAAAAGGGAACCGGTGAAGCGCCGTTGCGTAAGCATTAATCCCGTCCGGGCCGTGATACAGCGAAGTATTTCCCAACAGATGCATCGCCACAAATGCGATCATCAAAAAGCCGGTAACGGACATTATTAATTTTTTTCCAACACTATTTTTCAGCAAATACATATTTAATTACTCTCCATGTCTGTTATAAGCACTGGTATAAGATTATAACATATACTTTGTTATATGTGTTCAGAAGGTATTCTGCTCTATTCTGCCAACTAAAGGCCGTCATTCCCGCGGTCTTTTGAGCGGGCATGACGGTCATATTTCATTGCAGGGATAACAAAATTTCAGCTTTCACAGTTCTTATCAGGGAATCAAGTATACTACCGGCCTGCAATCAGGCCTCTCAGGACGAATGGAAGAATTCCCCCGTGCCGGAAATAGTCTGCTTCAATAGCGGTGTCTACCCGGCAGAGAAGCTTAACTTCCTGTTTGGAACCGTCTCTGCGTCTGACCACAAGGGAAACGTACTTGCTGCGGCCTTATCCGTCTAGTTCCAGGATATCAAACTCCTCGTCTCCCCTGTATATTGAGAGACTGGACAGAATCGCTGCCTTTGAACTGAAGCGGAAGGACTCCCATGCCGACGAGATTCGAGCGGTGTATGCGTTCGAAGCTTGCTTGGCTATCACTGCCCTGACACCCAGGAGCTGAGTGCCTTTGGCAGCCCAATCCCTTGATGACCCGGCGCCGTATTCTTCGCCACCGAACACTATAGTAGGAATGCCACGTGACATATACTCCATCGCAGCTTCATAGATGGACGTCTGTTCCCCTGAAGGCTGCAGCAGCGTGAAGCCTCCTTCTGCACAGGCGCCGTCATCTTTTGGAGGCAACATCAGGTTCCTGATGCGTATATTGGCAAAGGTGCCGCGGATCATAACCTCATGATTTCCACGCCGGGTGCCGTAGCTCTGGAAATCAGTCTCGGCAACGCCGTGTTCCATAAGATAGACTCCGGCAGGTGAGGTCTTTTTAATGGAACTTGCAGGGCTGATATGATCTGTAGTTACGGAGTCGCCGAAAATGCCGAGGGCCCTGGCTCCGGTGATATCTATCACCCTGCCTGGCTGCATATTGAAGCCCTGGAAAAAAGGAGGCTCCGCAATATATGTTGATTTGGGCCAGTCATATATATTTCCTGATACTGAGGACACGCTGTTCCACAAAACATTATCCCGTAGCAGTCCGAATAAAGCCGCCGGAAGGTTTCCGGGTCAGTGGCATACTTCATTACAGCCGCCACTTCATCTGCGCCTGGCCATATGTCCCTGAGATAGATTTCCTGCCCGTCATAACCAGTGCCGAGAGGTTCCTCGTCCATGTTCTTCAGAATGGTCCCCGCTATGGCAAAGGCCACGACAAGGGGTGGGCTCATGAGAAAATTGGCGCGCAGGTTGGGATGGATGCGGGCCTCAAAGTTGCGGTTGCCCGAAAGCACCGCAGCGCAGACCAGGTTGTTCCGGACAATTGTCTCTTCCACCTCTTTATCCAGTGGACCCGCATTGCCGATGCAAGTGGTGCAACCATAGGCAGCGAGATAAAAACCGAGTTTTTCGAGATAAGGCGTCAGTCCCGCTTTTTCGAGGTATTCCGTAACGACACGCGATCCCGGCGCAAGGGACGTCTTTATGTGTTTCTGTACAGTCAGACCCTTTTTCAACCGCCTTTTTGGCAAGAAGTCCTGCTGCGAGGAGCACGCCCGGATTTGAGGTGTTTGTGCATGAAGTGATTGCAGCGATAATTACGTCGCCTGACCCACGTCCGCTGCCTCCTTTTGTCTTGAAGCGTCTTGCGATATCCTCTGCCTTTACTTGCGAAGCCGCTGTCTGCTACAGGCTTCGTTAACAAGCCGGCGAACTTCTCTTTGAGGGCATTCAACTCTATCCGGTCCTGGGGACGCTTGGTCCTGCAACAGAAGTGTATGACACCTGAAATATCCATTTCTATGACCCTGGAGTAATCCAGTTCACCAGCCTTCGGCATGCCGAACATTTCCTGGTTTTTAAAGTATTCCCGGAACGCTGAAACTTCAGTCTCAGTGCGGCCGCTGCTGCGGAAGAAGTCGATTGTTACATCGTCTACAGGGAAGAAGCCCATGGTCGCACCGTATTCAGGCGCCATATTGGCTACAGTAGCCCTGTCAGGCAAAGTGAGAGATGAAGCGCCTTCGCCGAAAAACTCAACAAACTTCCCGACAACTTTTTCCCTGCGGAGTATTTCGGTGATGGTAAGAACGAGGTCGGTAGCAGTCACGCCTTCCCTGAGTTTGCCTTTCAGCTCTACACCCACGACATCCGGAGTGAGGAAATAGACCGGTTGACCCAGCATGCCGGCCTCTGCCTCTATTCCGCCTACTCCCCAGCCCACAACGCCTATACAGTTTATCATTGTGGTATGGCTGTCGGTGCCTACCAAGGTATCGGGATAATACATTCCTTGTTTGCTATGCACTCCCCTGGCAAGATATTCCAGGTTTACCTGATGCACGATACCGATGCCTGGGGGCACAACTTTAAAGGTCTCAAAGGCATTCATGCCCCATTTCAGGAATTGGTAACGCTCCATGTTTCGTTAAACTCCATTTCCATGTTTTTCCGCAGAGCTCCTGGCTGGCCGTAGCAGTCGATCTGTACCGAATGGTCCACAATCAGATCCACAGGGACCAGAGGCTCTATTATTTGAGGGTCCTTCCCCGTCCGGCAGCCGCGCCGCGCATGGCCGCAAGATCGCAAAGAAGAGGAACCCCTGTAAAGTCCTGCAGCAGGATACGCGCCACAACAAAGGGGATCTCTCCGGTGCGGGGCCCGACAGGGCTCCATTGGCAAGCTGCCTCACATGCTCTTCTGTAATCTTTTTGCCGTCACAGTTCCTCAGTACGGATTCCAGCACTATGCGGATGGATATGGGCAGGCGGGAAATCCTGCCTATTCCCGACTTTTCCAGGGCCGGAAGGGAATAAAGTTTCCCCTTTCTGCCGCTGCCCGCGTTGAATTCCCGGATTATGTTATCAAATGACGAACATATCAACGAATTCATTCACTAAGCTCCCTTCTAATTTGTTTGATTCAGGCATATGTCGAGGATCGCCTTTTGCTGGCTGCCAGGAAACCGGCGGGCGAGATTTGTCTTGAACTTATCCACGAGGACCGGGATGCCTTCTTTGCGGCGCCGACGGTGGCCCAAAGGGTACTGCACTTCAATTTTAGCTGTTTTTGAGCCGTCCCTGAAAAAGATTTGGATGGCATTGGCGATGGAGCGTTTCTCCGGATCGAGATAATCTTTCGTATATTGCGTGCTCTCGCTGCAGATCATCTTTTTCCGCAATGCATCAATACGCGGATCTGCCGCAACGCCGTCTTCGTAATGCGCAGAGGTCAACTGGCCGAAGATGAGCCCAATAGCGACCATGTACTGTATGCAGTGGTCACGGTCTGCCGGGTTGTGCAGCGGCCCTTTTTTGTCGATGATGCGTATAGCAGACTCGTGAGTTGTGATCTCGATCTTGTCTATCATGTCTATCCTGTCCTTAACCACCGGATGGAGCTTCATTGCGCACTCCACAGCAGTTTGTGCGTGAAACTCGGCAGGGAAGGATATCTTGAAGAGGACATGCTCCATTACATAAGAACCGTAAGTCCTCTGGAACTTGAATTCATTGCCCTTGAAGAGTGTGTCGTAGAAACCCCATGTTTTTGCGGTTAGGGCAGAAGGGTATCCCATTTCCCCCTTAAGCGCCATTAGCGCCAATCTCACGCCGCGGGATGTGGCGTCACCTGCAGCCCAGGACTTGCGCGATCCGGTATTCGGAGCATGGCGGTAGGTCCTCAGGGACTGGCCGTCTATCCAGGCATTTGAAAGAGCGTTGATCACCTCTTCCTTTGTGCAGCCTAACATTTTACTCACTACCGCTGTGGTGGCTACTTTGACCAGTACGACATGGTCGAGACCCACACGGTTGAATGAGTTCTCGATGGCAATCACGCCCTGAATCTCATGAGCCTTTACCATGGCGGTCAACACATCCTTCATCAGCAACGGTTTCCTGCCCTCTGCTAAAGCTTTTCTGGAGAGATAATCTGCAGCAGCGAGAATGCCGCCAAGATTATCCGAGGGATGGCCCCATTCCGCGGCGAGCCATGTATCGTTGAAGTCCAGCCAGCGGATCATGGCGCCGATATTGAAGGCTGCCTGTACAGGGTCCAGCTGAAATTGGGTTCCAGGTACTTTTGCGCCGTTTGGGACCAGGGTCCCGGGAACAATAGGTCCAAGAAGTTTTGTACAAGCAGGATACCCCAGGGCCTCAAAACCGCAGCCCAGTGTATCCATGAGACAGTAGCGTGCAGTATCAAAGGCTTCATCAGACTTGATTTTGTAATCACAGACATAATCTGCGATGTCGACCAGCACCTTATCGGGGTTGGGACGGATATTAGAAATAGGTGAACCCATAATAGTATTTTTTCCCTTTTCCTGAAATTATATATTGTTCTTTATTTTCTTGCACTCATCGGCACGTACTCGCGATCTTCCGGGCCGAGGTAGTTGGCGGATGGCCTGATAAGTTTGTTGTCAAGACGCTGCTCAATAATATGCGCTCCCCAGCCTGTGGTGCGTGACATAACGAAGATAGGGGTGAAAAGTGAAGTGGGTATCCCTAACATGTGATATGTGACGGATGAATACCAGTCAAGGTTGGGAAACATGTTCTTCTCTCTTTTCATGACCGCTTCAATATGATCAGCTATGTTAAACAGATTCATATTGTCATCGTCTTTGCATAGGTGCCTTGAGATCGCCTTGATGGTCTCATTTCTCGGATCGCTCACTGTGTAAACCGGGTGTCCGAATCCTATGATAATCTCTTTACGCGCCACTCTGGCGACAATATCGGCTTCAGCCTCCTCGGGCGTGCTGTAGCGTCTCTGGATTTCATGGGCCGCCTCGTTTGCACCACCATGTTTTGGTCCCCGAAGGGCTCCGATTGCTGCAGTTATGGCTGAGTAAACATCTGATAGCGTACCAGTGACAATCCTTGCTGCAAAGGTGGATGCAGTGAATTCATGTTCGGCATAAAGAATGAGGGACTGGTCTAAGGACTTTTCATGCAGGTGCACCGGTTTTTTGCCATGGAGAAGGTGAAGGAAATGTCCGGCAACTGTCTCGTCGTCTGTTTCGACCTCTATCCTGTTGCCGTTCTGGGTGTAATGCCACCAATAAAGGAGTATCGAGCCGAAAGATGCGATCAGGCGGTCTATTATGTCTGCCGCTCCATGCCGGGTTTGAACATCTTTTTCAGGCAGCATGGTTCCGAGATAGGAGCAGCCGGTGCGCAGCACGTCCATAGGGTGGGCTGCCGCAGGGATATGTTCCAGTACTGTCTTGACCTGGGCCGGCAGACCGCGAAGGGACTTTAGTTTTTTAATATAATCTTTCAGTTCCGATTGGGCAGGCAATTCACCGTGAATGAGTAGATAAGCCACTTCTTCAAAGGTGGACTTTCTTGCGAGTTCTACAATGTCATAACCTCGATAATGCAGGTCATTTCCCGTGCGTCCCACGGTGCATACTGATGAGTTGCCCGCCACCACACCGGCCAGGGCCACTGCCTTTTTTGCTTTTGGAACTGCGGCGTCTGTGGCAGCCGCGCCAGAACTGAGATTGCTCATAATTTTTCCTCCCCCGAAAATATTTTATCAAGCTTTTCTTCGAACACATGATAATCAAGATAATCATAAAGCTCGGAGCGGGTCTGCATAGCATCGATTAAATTTTTCTGGGTCCCTTCACTACGAACTGTTTTATACACGCAGAGAGCCGCCTTGCTCATGGCACGGAAGGCAGTGAGAGGATATAGCACCATGGAGACTTCAGCTCCGCGCAGCTCATCAACAGTGTAAAGTGGAGTAGAGCCGAACTCAGTGATATTTGCAAGGACCGGCACTTTCACAGCACGCGAGAATTCTTTATACATTGCAAGTTCTGTCACGGCCTCGGGGAATATCATGTCCGCCCCTGCCTCGACACACGCGCAAGCCCTGTCGATGGCTGCCTGAAGACCCTCTACCGCAAGGGCGTCGGTCCTTGCCATAATAACAAAGTCCGGGTCGGTCTTTGCATCCACCGCTGCCTTGATGCGGTCTACCATCTCATCCTTGCTTACAATAGCTTTCCCCGGTCGATGTCCGCAGCGTTTAGCCTGAACCTGGTCCTCGATATGTACCGCAGCTGCTCCGGCCTTGATCATGGACCTGATAGCCCGTCCTATATTGAAAGCGCTGCCCCAACCGGTATCGATGTCCACGAGAACCGGCAATACGGTGATATCGGTGATGCGCCTGACATCCGTCAGGACATCATCCAATGTGCTGATCCCAAGGTCAGGCACGCCAAGAGAACTGGCGGCCACCCCACCGCCGGAAATATAAAGGGCCTTGAAACCCGCGCGCTCTGCCAGCCTAGCCGCATAGGCATTAATCGCGCCTATTACCTGTAACGGATTTTCTTCCTTTATTGCGTTCCTGAAACGTGCTCCTGGTGAGAAAGGTCTTATCATATATGAGTCCTCCTGAGAAGATTGATATTTAGCCGCAGGTCCAGCGCCATATCATCCCCAACATTAAGGGGTCTTTTCAAATATCATGCCAGTTCCATCATGATGAGTTGTTTTGTTATTTATCCAGGCAGGATCATGAGAGCAAGCAGAGTTAGTCATGCCGGGCTATTCCAAGCTTTATGCTGTTAAATGCATAAAGTTGCAGTATCAGCAAATACTTGCACGCAAGATATTGCATAATTGATTTTTCCAGGTTTGCATTTGAACTAAGAAAACTATGATAATTATAGCACACAAAACAGGTTGCTTACAAAAAGGGATTTCAGATATTTACTGATACGTGTGTTTCATTCCGACTTTAGTTGTCATATTATTGAAATTTTTCCTTTTGTTGTGTTATTTTCTAAAACGATAGGACACAACTACATGTGTTTCCCATTTATCCCGGAGGGTGAAATAGCCGTGAAACGCGTTGTCTTCAATCAAAAAGGTGGTGTCGGCAAGAGCACCATCACCTGCAACCTGGCCGCCATTGCGGCTGCGCGCGGGGCGCGCACGCTGGTGGTCGATCTCGACCCTCAGGCCAACTCGACCCACTACCTGCTTGGCGGGTCAGCAGAAGGGATCGCACCCACTATTACTGAGTTCTTTGATCAAATGCTTAACTTCAGGCTGCGGCCGAAAGCGACCGATGATTTCATCCACCCCACGCCTTTCGGGAACCTGTTTGTCCTGCCCGCTGATGCTGCGCTGGAAGAATTGCAAGCCAAACTGGAATCGCGCTACAAGATATACAAGCTGAAAGAGGCCCTCGATAAGCTCGACTTCGACGAGATCTGGATTGACACGCCGCCGGCTTTGCACTTCTACACACGCTCGGCGCTTATTGCGGCCGACGCCTGCCTTATTCCATTCGACTGCGACGAGTTTGCGCGCCACGCGTTGTACACGCTTCTGGACAACGTTGCAGAGATCCGTGCCGACCACAACAAGACGCTCGAAGTGGAGGGAATAATCGTCAACATGTTCCAGTCGCGCGCCATCCTGCCGTCCCAGGTGGTTCAGGAACTGCGCGACGAGGGCCTGCCGGTCATCGAGCCTTTCCTGTCGGCTTCAGTGAAGATAAAGGAATCGCATCAGCAGGCGATGCCTATGGTCCATCTCGATCCCCGCCATAAGCTGACCGACGAGTTCAACCGCCTGTTCGATGCGCTGGGGCAGGCGCGCAAAGCGACCGGGAAGAAAAAAAGAGCCTGATCTGTACAGCCGCCGTAAATCTTCTGACTGTTTATTCCGATCCTGCCCGGATTTAGAGTAAAATACATTTATGCAAGGACAAACGCCTCCTATGAACGCCATCACCAAAGAAGAGATTGAAATTATTCTTGACTCCACCCACGACGGGATGATCGCCGTAAACGAGGCAGGTATTGTGACACTCTTCAATAAGGCTGCCGGGAGGATAACCGGACTGGATGGGAATAAGATAGCCGGGCATATTGCTGCAGACGTGATTCCAAATACCCGTCTGCATATCATTTTATCTGAAGGAGAGCCCGAACTTAATCAGCAGCAAATACTGGGCAACACGGAAATTATCACTAACAGGGTGCCTGTCAGGAATACGGAGGGGCGTATAATAGGAGCTGTTGCTGTTTTCCGCGACATCACCGAGATTACTGCGCTTGCCGGGCAGGTTTCCGACCTCTGGAAAGTGCGCAGTCTTCTTGAAGCGATTATAGAGGCTACCGATGATGCCATCTCCGTGGCTGACGACAAAGGCAATTGCATCATCGTAAATTCAGCCTATTCGCGGATCACCGGTTTGCCCAAAGAAGCGGTGCTGAATAAATCGGTGACGGTTGATATTTCGGATGGTGAAAGCATGCACATGAAGGTGCTCCGGTCCGGCAAGCCTGTCCATAATGTCCGGATGAAGGTGGGGCCTGCCGGGAAAGAAGTTATGGTGAATGTCTCTCCGATCTTTATTGACGGGAAAATAAGCGGCAGCGCCGGGGTGATTCAGGATATTTCCGGGATAATATCTCTTACCGAAGAACTGTCTCAGACCAAAAAGTTGCTTCGTCACCTGAAGGCGCGGTATACATGTCTGGACATTATCGGGAACAGTCCTGTAATGATACGTGCCAAGGAGCAAGCCCGTATGGCCGCTGAGACCCCTGCCACTGTTATATTACGGGGTGACAGCGGAACGGGCAAAGAACTTTTCGCCCACGCCATACATAATGCGAGCTCAAGAAGGAAGGGGCAGTTTGTGAGAGTCAGTTGTGCTTCCCTGACTGAGAGTCTCCTGGAAAGCGAATTGTTCGGCTATGAGGAAGGCGCTTTTACCGGAGCGCTGAGGGGAGGTAAGAAGGGACTTTTTGAGGAGGCCAATGGAGGAACGATCTTTCTTGATGAAATTGGAGACATAAGCTTGTCCCTCCAGAGTAAACTCCTGAGGGTCCTCCAGGAAAAGGAGATAGTCCGCGTGGGCGGGACCACTCCGTTCAACGTGGACGCGAGGGTCATCACCGCCACCAATGCCAACCTGGAAAAGAAGGTCGCTTCCGGGACCTTCAGGGAAGATCTCTACTACCGGCTGAATGTCTTCCCTATCCAGATACCGCCTCTCAGAGAGCATAAGGAAGATATAAAACTCCTGGCTGAACATATCATTTACAAACTCAATCAGGGGTTCGGACGCGAGGTGCAGAGAATATCGGAAAATGCAGTTCAGAACCTGTTCGAATATGACTGGCCCGGTAATGTGAGGGAACTCGAAAATGTGCTTGGAAGGGCCATGATAACCATGCGTCCCCAGGATACGATTATGGAACCGGAATACCTGCCCCTTCTTTCCGGCGCCAGGATAAGCTGTGCTCCTCTTCCTTCAGCTGAGGTCCAGCCCCTTGAAAAGGTCATGAACGAAGCAGAACGGAATGCAGTGTTGCGGGCGCTTAAGGAAACAAAAGGCAACAGGACCAGAGCGGCAAATCTTCTGGAAATCTCCCCGCGAAGCCTGTTTTATAAAATAGAAAAATACGGCTTGAAATAACCCGGCAATGAGAAGGTAAGTGATCTATAACGTAAACAGTCAAAATGGCGAATACCTCGTGGGTGTTATTTCCGATACCCATGGACTTATGCGGCCCGAGGCCGTTACTGCGTTGCAGGGTGTTTCTCTGATAATTCATGCCGGCGATATCGGCACGCCGGAGGTGCTGGAGCAGCTGCGCATTGTTGCCCCTGTTGTTGCAGTGCGCGGCAACACCGACCAGGACTACTGGGTCCGAGAACTGCCGCTGACTGAAGTGGTGGAGATAGGGAAGGTCTCTTTTTATGTGCTCCACAATGTCAATGAACTTGATCTGGACCCCGCGGCGTCAGGCTTCAGCGCTGTTATCTCCGGTCATTCACATCAGCCTTTAATTGACAGGCGTAATGGCGTATTATTTCTTAATCCTGGCAGTGCCGGGGCCCGGAGGTTAAAGTTCCAACCCTCAGTTGCAGTATTGACTGTTAGAGAGAGATCAGTAAATGCCGGAATAATAGATTTGGGAGGAGGTCTGAGAAAATGAAGATTAAAGTCCCGAAGGGATTTCTTTTTTCGACTGCTGAGGCGGCAATAAAAAAGCCCGGGAGGAAAGACCTGGCGCTTATTTTTTCGGAAATCGAAGCGGTCACTGCCGGCATGTTCACCGTCAATGCTGTCAAAGCGGCGCCGGTCAAGCTCGACATGAAACGGATAAGGTCAGGGAAGGGGCAGGCGATTATCGTTAACAGCGGAAATGCCAATGCATGCACGGCGGAGCAGGGCATGAAGGACGCGATGGAAATGACGGCGCTTGCAGCAGGAGCGTTGGGATTGAAAGCCGGCTCTGTTTATGTATGTTCCACAGGCGTTATCGGCACTCCCATGCCTATGGAGAGGATACGATTAAAGGTCCCGCGGCTTTCAGAATCCCTGGGCCGCTCAACTATCGAGGATGTTGCCGCAGCTATTATGACGACCGATACTTTCCCCAAGGTAGTCAGCAGGAAAATAAAGGTGGACGGCGCATTCATTACCATTTCCGGCATATGCAAGGGTGCAGGTATGATATGCCCTGACATGGCCACAATGCTTTGCTTTCTTATGACCGACGCT
Source organism: Nitrospirota bacterium (assembly GCA_963830245.1). Taxonomy (GTDB): domain Bacteria; phylum Nitrospirota; class Thermodesulfovibrionia; order Thermodesulfovibrionales; family Dissulfurispiraceae; genus JADFXI01. The sequence continues at coordinate 16,688 of CAWHNC010000083.1, read as the reverse complement.
GTCATTGAGCGTTCCGCGCTGGACAGTGCATTGAAAAACGCAGTGGGGCAGTCTTTCAATTTAATTACGGTCGATGGTGATATGTCGACGAATGATACTGTCCTGATGATGGCAAACGGCATGGCAGGCAATGCCGTTATAAGGGAATCATCCGCTGCTTTTGAGCGTTTCTCATCGGCGCTTTTACAAATCACGCTTGAGCTAAGCGAATTGATAATAAAAGACGGCGAGGGCGCGTCGAAATTTGTAAAAGTTGTAGTAAGAAATGCCAGGAATAATGAGGAGGCCAAAAAAGGGGCCTTTGCAATAGCCAATTCGATGCTGGTCAAGACCGCGCTCTGCGGCAATGATGCTAACTGGGGAAGGATTATTGCCGCCCTCGGATATTCGGGAATAGCTATAAGCGAGGACAAGACCGATATTCTGCTGAACGGCATCAGGGTTGCGAATAAAGGAAAAAGTACTGGCAGGGATAAAGAGGCCAATGAAAGGCTCCGGGGCAGGGACATTATAATAACTGCTGATCTCCATCTTGGGAAAGGCAATGCAACAGTGCTGACCTGTGATTTGACTGAAGAATACATCAGGATTAATGCGGAATACAGGACATGAAAATAAGTAGGGAGTGATCAAACAGCTCGAATAACTTTGCGCTTAACCTGTTATACAACCGTCCCCTTTCAGTTTTGAATAGCCGACGGGCTATCCGGGCAGTTACTATTTTTTTTGCATTGCTTTCCATTCCTCAATAACCGCTTTACACTCGGGAGTAGCCTTCTCAAGATTCTCCGGTTTGCTCACGCATCCTCTTCTCCCTCCGCCACCCGCTTTTACATCTGCGCAGGGACCACCCGGAGCTATCATAACAGCACATTCTTTTTCAAATTTTGCTCTGTTGGAAGCATCATCCACCGCGAATGCATTGACACTGAAAAGTAAAAAAACGATTAAAAATAACAGTCTCATTGTTACCTCCTAAAATCTCTATATAATGTATGAAAAGCAAATCCAATAACAGGGGAACGAGTGCGACCCAGAAAAATTATACCTGCGATAAGTGTTGGTGTCAAGGCAACGGGGGCAACAGGCAACGGGGGCAAAACAGGCAAAACAGAAATGTCCGGGTTCTTTAAGCTGCAACAGTTCTTGTCTTTTGAACATAATGTCCCCTGATGCCCTTCAAGGATGATCTCCCACACGCTATGACTTTTCTGACGCCTTACTTTCCGCTTCTTCTGGAGCGCTTTCTACTCTCCTCTATCGATGACGCAGTGTTCTAAACTGCCGGGGAATCCCCCCACATGTGATAGATATGGATTTTTTTACTCTATTTGAGGATAATTACCTTAATGAACCACTTATATCGGAGGCCTGCATGCTTAACAACATGAAAATTGGCGTGAGATTGGGAGTTAGTTTTGGATTGGTCATTCTGCTTATGCTGGTCATCATATTTGCAAGCATATATGGTTTCAGTAAGATAGGTGGATATATAAATGAAATTGTAACCGACCACTTTCCGAGAGTGAAGATGGCTGGTGATACACTGGATAAAATAAATATAGTTGCTCGGTCTTCTTTTGGAGTTCTATTAACAGACAACAAGCCTGACAGTGACAAAGAGCTGGAAAGAATTGCAATGGCAATGCAAGCGATAGATGAGAATATTTCAAAGTTAAACAGAGATATTGGATCAGCCGAGGGCAGGGAGATTTATGCTGACTTTATTAAGGCAAAACAGGAATATGATCCTGCAATAAGCAAATTTGTCAGTTTATTGAAAGAAGGCAATAAAGAAGAAGCCAAACGTCTCAGGCTGGTTGATATACGGAAAATGCAACGGCAAAGATACATGCCTTCAATAGAAAAAATCATTCAATACGAAGATAAGTTAACGAAAGAGGCTGGACAGAATGCTGAAAAAGCCAAGTCAAAAGCCCTCACAACCGCAGCTGTTATTGCTTTTGTTGCAGTAATCATGGCTTTCATTCTTGGAGTGCTAATTACTAGAAGTATTGCCGGCCCGCTAAAGATGGCTGCAGATGCTACTGCAAGGGTAGCGACAGGTGACCTTACTGCAAAGGTTGCCACTAAAGGCAAGGATGAAATAGGCAGCCTAATGAGGTCTATGCAGGGGATGATTGAGAATTTAAAGACAATGATTATAACAATCAAAACATCATCTCAAAGCGTCGCGTTAGCAAGCGAACAGCTCAGCACCAACTCCGGGCATATGTCTGAAGGACTGGCTGAACAGTCCGGAAGGGCGTCCCTGATCGCTACATCTTCAGAAGAAATGTCTCAGACCGTTGTCGATATAGCAAAGAACGCTTCAGTGATTTCGGGGTCGGCAGACGAGACCCTTATTGCAGCCCACGAAGGCGAAGGAGTTGTATCTAAAACCATAGCTGAGGTTCAAGACGTAGCCAAAACAGTATCGGAGCTGTCTGCCATAATGGTTTCGCTTGGCAACCGGTCCAAGCAGATTGGGGAAATAGTAGGCGTAATCAAAGATATTGCTGATCAGACCAACCTTCTTGCTTTGAATGCTGCAATTGAAGCCGCGAGAGCTGGGGAACAGGGCCGCGGTTTTGCTGTTGTCGCGGATGAGGTCAGAAAGCTTGCCGACAGAACCGGCAAAGCCACATCCGAGATAAGTGTCATGATAGAGGCAATCCGATCAGAGGTTGATCAGGCGCTCAGTTCAATGGAGCAGGCATCCGACAAAGTTAAGACTGGCGTAGATGAGGCTTCTCAAGCCGGGGTTGCACTTAACACAATAGTCGGTGGCATCGATGGCCTTAAAACTATGATTCATCAAATAGCCTCAGCCACAGAAGAGATGTCGACTGTATCTGAGACAATAAGCAAAGATATTGAAACTATCGCCGATGTATCCAAAAAAACTTTGGCTAATTCAGGACAAATAGCAGAGTCTGCTGCTGATTTGGCAAGGCTGTCGTCCAAACTCGAGAAGGTTGTTGAACAGTTCAGGGTATGAGAACAAGCATCACACCCGGTCGTATTTACCTTCGGCGATAAGATCCCGATAGCGTTTGGCTGCCGGACACGCCGGATTAATAGGCATCGCCGATTAACATTCAACTGTTGATGAGAGCATTATTTATTGCAGCCAACCACTCAAGAGCCATGTCACAGTCTCTTTGAGCGGTTGGCTGCCTGCTTCCCGACTTATCTACCCACTTGACCTGCCTGCCGCTATATTTCCATTGTATTGAGAAGCATTACAGGCGCCGCAGTGTGTCCGGCAATTTTTTCCACCAAACTCCCCAAGTTGCCCCTGAACAGTGAGGTCGCTTCTTGTTTGCCCTGAGTTGGCACTGCAATAAGATCAATATTGTTATCGGCAGCATACGCTATAATTTCCGGGGCAGGCGTCCCTTCTTTATATACCCAGTCTGCGTTCAAACCCTTTCCTCTCATCACAGCTACAGCATCACTCAGATATTCCTCCGCACCCGACTTATTCTGCGCCTGGACGTTATCGATAACCATATTAATAGCATCCAATGCTGAACCGCCGATAGTCATCAGAGTAATCGACGCATTCCGGCATAACGCCAGCTTTTCGACCTGGGGCAATACCCTTTTTGTAAGTTCAGCCCCATTAACAGGAACCAAAATTCTCTTAAACATCTGCTCCTCCTTTATTAACGACACTCTGTTATTACTGTACAGCCGCCCTCGTATGTTCTAATCGTTGCACGGAATTCCACGACTTTTTAATATTTCCAGGATCACTTCAGGCGAAAGAGGTTTTTCAAAATAATAGGACACACCCAAATCAACAGCTCTTTTTTTGTTCCTTTCATTGCTATAACCGGTCATTACAACTCCTTCTGTTTTGAAATGGTGATTACTCATATAGTCCAAAATATCCAGACCTCCTTTTGCTTCTGACTGATCCAACTTGATATCTGTAATTACGATTTCATACCTGTGTTTATTTATCAGCTCAATAGCCTCTTCATAGGTTTCGCATACATCTGTTATCACATCGAGAAATCGCGTTAATCTTCCGTAGGCAAAAAGAACAGCTGTTTCATCATCAACAATGAGAATACGCTTTGCTTCTTTTGCTGGTTCTTTTGAAATGACTGCCATACGGAGTTCTCCTTAAACTTAAGGAGGTACATGCAAGGAAAATGCCAGAAAAAACGACCTGAAAAAAACAAATAAAACAATGCGGAAGAGAATTCTCAGTTATCTCAGAATCAGAAATTAGTCTCAAAACCTGAGACTAATTGAGACAAAAACGTTTTATAAATATCAGGTTAGTATTCCGAACCTTTTAAGTCTGCGATAGAGCGTCGCTCGTGAAATGCCCAAGCTCTTTGCGGTCTCATTTACTTTGCCATTGAAGCGTTTCAATTCAGAGAGTATATCAGCCTTCTCAATTTCGTGCGGTCCTTTGGAGTTGCCAGTATTACAAGCAGGCAGGGGTGTAATCAGCCCTGAGAAATATTCAGTTGTCAAAGTCTTTCCTTTTGAAAGAAGTATTGCCCTCTCAAGTATATTTTTTAATTCCCGCCAATTACCAGGCCACTGGTAAGCGCTCAGAAGCTGCATGGATTCGTCCGTAATTTCCTTTCTCTGAACGCCGATGGATCTAAGCACGTGACTGATTATCTCAGGAAGTTCATCTATTCTTTCCCTCAAAGACGGGAGATGAATAGTAAGCAGATTGATCCGGAAAAAAAGGTCCTGCCGGAACATGCCATTGAACGCCTCGTATTCAATATCCTTGTTCGTAGCGCTGATGAGCCGGAAGTCGCTTCTGCGGAGTTTCACGTCTCCAAGTCTCCTGAAACTCTTTTCTTCCAGTACCTTCAAAAACTGAGCCTGCACTTCGAGACTCATGTCGCCTATTTCATCAAGGAAAAGAGTGCCCTGGTCAGCAATATCGAGAAGCCCCGGACGATCCTGATCGGCGGAAGTAAAAGCCCCGCGAACATTGCCGAAAATTTCCCGTGCAAGTAATTCCCGGCTGAGTCCTGAACAGTTGATCTCTACAAAACTGTTCCGTGAACGCTTGCTCTTATTATGAATCCAGTTGGCAATCATTCCTTTCCCAGTTCCGGTTTCCCCTGTAATAAGCACTTGGCTGTCGCTATCAGCCGCAATTTCCGCAAGCTCAAGGACTTTTTTCATAGCAGGAGTGTTACCTATAAAAATATCCATTTTCCCGGCGTGTCGCTCCAGATTAAGACGGTCCTTCCTAAGAGATTTGATTTCGAGTATTTTTGTCAGGAAAATTTCGAGGCCTTCCATACTGACAGGTTTTATAAAAAAATTATCCGCTCCTCTTCGCATTGCATCCACGGCAACAGTAATATCGCCAAAGCCGGTAATGACGATTATGGGGATGAGCGGGGAATATGCTTTAACTGAATCCATAAAATCGAGTCCGCTTCCATCAGGAAGCATTATGTCTACAATAATGCAATCGATTTTTTCAGAAACAAGTGCTTTCTCCGCCTCTGCGATATTAGCAGTCTCGATTATTTCGTAGCCAATATTTGAAAGATATTTAGCGTAACCGAACCGTGTGCCAATGTCATCTTCAATCAGAAGGATTCTCGGTTTCATTTCCTGTTGTCTCCTTCGAGTTTAAGACTGATCTCTGCCGTACAGCCCGGAGGGGGGGCATTATTCCATATTCTGAATTCTGCTTGCATGGCCTCCAGGAAGTGCTTAACAAGCGTCAATCCCAGTCCCGTGCCTCCCTTCCTCATAGTAAAAAAGGGCTCAGTTACACGCGCAATCTTGTCGGAAGGGATTCCCTTTCCTGTATCAATTATACGGACTTTGGCTGTATCTCTACCGGAGTCCAGGATCTGCATAACTATTTCACTACCCTCGGGGCTATTCTGGGCTGCATTATCCATCAGATTGAATAACACCTGCTGCATCCTGGAGCTATCTACCAGGACCTTCGACCGAGAAACTTTGTTATTGAAAACTAACCTTGCAGCATCCTGCAACTGGTTGGATTTCCACAAGTCAACAGAATTCTTGCACAATTCATATAGCGGGACACTGACCAGGTTTGATTCATGAACAGGTTTGCCCAGGTCGAGCAGGTCAGTCATCAGTTTCGCAAGGCGATTGACCTGGATCCTGATATGATGCACATAAGGTTGGAATTCGGGGTCTTCTTTTATTTTTGTCTCCTTGAAAAGGGCCTCGAATATGGAAAGGATGGCATTTAATGGATTCCTGACTTCATGGGCAACGCCGGCCGCAAGCTGGCCTATAACTTCCATGTTCTTGGCTTTTTCTAATTGCCCCTCCATCTGTTTCATTTCGGTAATGTCACTTAAAATGGAAATATGGCCTTTCACGCTGCCATCTGCATTGCGATAGATCCCTCTTGATGAAAGAAACGTCCGCGTTACAGCCGCAGTAAGTGTCTCCTCAAAAACCTGAGGATGCCCTGATTCCATTACCTGACGTTCATTTTCCATAATCGTCCGGGCGGTATCCGGGGCCAAAAACTCCGTCGAATACTTCCCGATCACTTCATCTACAGTTTTACCCAGGAACCGAGCGCCTGCAGCGTTACTTATCAAATAGCGGCCCTGTAGATCCTTAACAAACACTATATCAGAAGTGCTTTCTACAATGGCATTCAAAAGGCCATGACTTTCGATAAGCGCATGTTCAGCCCTCTTGCGCTCGGTGATGTCTTCTATGGCGCCGTCCATCAAAACGATCTCTCCCGTTTCATCATCGAACAACGCACTAATAGTTGCCAGACACCATATGTGTGTTCCATCTTTTTTCAGCATCGCCAATTCTTTGCCTTTGACAAAACCGTTTGACCTGAGTTCTTCGATGCATTGAGTCAAATCGGCAGGCATTTTATAAGTAGCTGATGCATCCACCTGTATAAGCTCCTCGACAGAATCGTACCCTAAAATAGACGCCATCGCAGGATTAGCCTGTATGAACTTTCCTGAAACGGTACTTCTATAGAGTCCGATATTGACGTTGTGTACAAGAGTGCGGTATTTCTCCTCGCTGCTGATCAATGATTCCTTTGTCTTTATTACCCTGAGGGATTGTTCTGCGAGGTCAGCTATGAACTTCACGAGAGCTTTATCATAGTCCACAATATATTTTACTTTTTCAGGGCTGAAAGTCGGCATTGCGTCTATTGCAGCAAAATAGGCGTCAAGATTGTACCCGAATTCCAGCGCCTGCCGGGTAAGATATTCCCGGTCCGGCATTTCGCCGGCAAAGAAAAATTGCGAAAGAAAGAGCGTGGCCAGATGCCTGTCTGCCACCATTATTGGGATTGCGATATGCCAGAGGCCGTTTCTGCATTTGTACTGAAAAACCTCCGCTTCGCCAAGATGATTACTGGCATAACAATCACTTTGACGGCAGCGCTGCTCCGAGCGCACACAAACCCGGTGAAACTTGTCGCATATCTCCGTCCAGCCTGCGTCGATCAGGACAGATTGATCAATCCCGTCGATAATAGTTATCGGAATACCACTGGCTCGAAAATTGGAGTCAGCCAGTGTTTGAAGCATGCGCATATCCAGCAAATCACCAAGCCTGTACTGGTTCATTTTGTCTTATTCCCTTGTTCCCTCTGTAAAGGAATCTATCAGCCTGCGTGCAATCGTCCCTTTACGCGGCAACTCCGGCAGATTATTTGAGGCAAACCAACCGGCGTCGACAATTTCGGATTCCTCGATCCTGATTTCCCCGCTTTCATAATCAGCCATGAACCCGACCATTAACGAATTGGGAAACGGCCAGGGTTGGCTTCCGAAATAGCGTATATTTTTAAGTTTGATTCCGACCTCTTCCATGACCTCTCTCCCCACGGTATCTTCGAAGGTTTCACCAGCTTCCACAAAACCGGCCAATACACTGTAAAAAGCATTCCGGAAACGACGGGACCGGGCCAGGAGTATCTCAGCCCCCCTGACTATAGCAACGATTATCGCCGGGGATATTTCATGATAAATTAAAAGACCGCAATGCGTGCATTCCCTGGCCCTTTCATCGGCTTTCAGCCTGGTGAGGCTTCCGCATTTTCCGCAATACTGATGTGTACGGTCCCAATGTACAATTTGAAAAGCCCTGCCTGCAGCCGAGAAAAAATCCTCATCCAGAAGTCCAAGCAGCGGACGCAATTCCTGAAACGACATCCCATCCGGATTAGAGACATTACCGTCAACTTCAGCGGCATGGCAATTGAGTTCGTTTAGTGTTCCCATGTAGTGCGACCTGACGATATTCTGATCAAAACCGGTTATATCCTGAGCATCCGGCACTTCAGCGCCGGTTTTAGTCGGCCTGACCAACAATTCATCCCCGCGAAAAATGAACCACAAATCTTCTTTGGTGTTTGTTGTTGCAGCATTTAAGGATATTTTGAAGGACATGACACTCTGTATTCGGCCTATTGAGGCACTACCCTGAGGAATTTTCTCTTTCCGGCTTTTATAAGGTAATTGCCTTTTGCGATCTTCAGGTTGGGGTCGTCGATTTTGTTCTCATCTATGCTTACTGCGCCCTGCTTTATAAGCCTCATGGCCTCACCGGTGCTTGAGACGAGCCCGGATGTTTTCAGTATTTGTGGAAGCCACAGGGTTTCCTCGCTCCAGCTAAGCTCAAAGACAGGGATTTCATCAGGTGCGCCCTTTTCTTTAAAGACTTTGTCGAATTCATCCTTTGCATGAAGCGCAGCTTCTCTTCCCCAATATCTCTCGACGAGTTCGAGGGCCAGGTCTTCCTTTGCTTTTTTCGGATGTACAGCTGCGGACCGCAGCCCCTCTTTAAGGTCATGCAGCGCCTCATTGGAGATGTGGCTCAGCAGTTCGTAATATTTGATCATAATAGTATCGTTAATGGACAACAGCTTACCGTACATGTCCTTCGGAGGATCAAAAATACCCACATAGTTGCCCAGGCTTTTCGACATCTTTTTGACGCCGTCGAGCCCTTCCAGCAGGGGCATGATCACAAGCGCCTGAGCAGGCTGGCCGTATTCCTGCTGCAGTTCTCTGCCCATCAGCAGATTGAACCGCTGGTCGTTGCCTCCGAGTTCCACGTCGGCACTCAGGGCAACAGAGTCGTAGCCCTGAAGCAAAGGGTACATGAATTCGTGGATCCCGATAGGACTCTGGCTCTGAAACCGCTGCTTGAAATCCTCGCGCTCAAGCATCCTGGCTACCGTCTGCTTTGCCTGCAACCTGACTATATCCATGGCTGTCAGCTTCATGAGCCATTCACTGTTGAACCGGATAAGTGTCTTTCCGGGATCGAGTATCTTGAATACCTGCTCTTTGTATGTCTCTGCATTTTTCAACACATCTTCAGTTGTCAAAGGTTTTCTCGTCTCGGATTTGCCGGTGGGATCACCTATTATCCCGGTAAAATCCCCGATCAGGAAGGTGATTTCATGACCCAGTTCCTGGAACTGGCGCATCTTCTCAAGCAATACCGTGTGGCCAAGATGAATATCTGGAGCTGTCGGGTCAAAACCCGCCTTTACCCGCAACGGCTTTCTCTCTTTGCACGATTTTTCGAGCTTGCGGAGCAGCTCTTTTTCGAGGATGATCTCTACAGTTCCTCTCTTTATTGTCGCCAACTGTTCTTCAGGGGAAAGCATGGCTTCTATAATAAAATGTGCAGGCGTGTCTGGTCAAATTAGCGGAAGGCAGGATAAGGGGACCACTTGTTTTTCGTCGCGCTGAAACTAGCTCAGTTTGTCTTTGCTCATGATTTCAGGCAGGGTGTTTTTTGGTATTGTGGACATTGGGATGTTTGTAGTGTTCCTTATTGTAATAAGCAACTAGTTTTTTGATCAGGAGGCCCGGCTCTTCCCCGTATATCACCTTGGCTCCGGTACTCTTCTTTACGATTTTGACGATATGACTGATTTCTGATGCAATGCCGCCGCTGCCGGCAAGAACGCCGATTAACTTGCCCTCGTCATAAGCAATCGCGAATTCCCCGAGAGTTCCTGAACGGCCTCCGATTATGATGACTATGTCGGAGCTTCGTATATTTACAACCTCTCTTCCCATAAGCCCGCTACCGGTATATATCAGCACATCATGGTACTCAACAGGAGAATGATATCTGTTCACATGCTCCAGTCTGCTCATGGCCGGCGAAATGCCGACTACTATCCCGCCCGCTTCATGTGCTCCCTTTGCCGCCTCAAGAGGCAACCCGGGACAGGCCCCGGTAATTGTCATGCAGTCGTTTTCAGCTATGGCGCGGCCTAATGCATAAGCGATCTTTAATTGACTTTTCAAAATGGTACCGGTAGCAGACCCCATGACACCAATCTTTAATTTCATGTCCTCTCCCCCCGACTTTATTGATATGCGCAATTATAACAGTTTCAGGTACGCCGGTTCTAAGGAAGGAGTTCGCTTGACAAGGAGCGGTTGGTTTGCTAATGTAAAAGCAAGCCACGAAGGCTTGGACCACGAAGGTTATGCAACTTTCGTGGTTTTTTATTTGTAGAAAAGGACAACTGAATATTATCATGACACCCTTTCAGAAAAAGCTGCTTACAGGACTTTTGATAATGGCGCTTCTTTCGCCGCTCGGCATTTTGCTTCCCAAAAAGTTTAACGCGGGGGACGCATGGGGAGAATGGGACACGGACAAGATTGAAAGACTTATAGGGTTTGTGCCGGAAGGCATGAAGAAAATTGCCGGTATTTGGAAAGCGCCTGTCCGTGACTATAATTTCGGCGGAGAGAACGCATCCATAGCTGCACAGGCGCTTTATTACGTTATTTCCGGTTTTTTAGGAATTATTGTTGCGGCCGGTATCGTTTATCTGATTTCCAGGTTGTTTGTTAAGAATGGAAAATAAAATCCCCTCTTTCCTTTTGGAAAGCCATGCCCAGGACCTGCCGATACACAAAACATCATCTATGGGGAGTTCTTTTGTCGATAAGGGGCTAAGTTACATTGCCGGAATGGTCAAGGCCGGTTACGTCCAATGGGAACTGGCATCGGCGAAAGGTTTTCTTCAGAAATTCGATGCGAGGGCCAAGGTATTTTTTTTACTTTTCTTTATAGGGATCATAAGTTTTAAACAGTCCCTTTATGCTGAAATGGACATAGGGGTGTTCATCTTTGCCCTTGCTGTTTTTTCAAGGGTCAACGTTGCAGACTTTTACAAAAGGGTGCTTTTTTTCGGATTTTTTTTTGGATTTAGTGTTGCCCTGCCGGCTTCCCTGAATACGATCACCGGCGGTGAGATCATCCTGCGTCTTGTCGAACTCCCGAGGCAGTATGATTTTTGGGGCTATCATATACCCAGGCAGATCGGAATCACAAGACAAGGCATAACCGGCGTCATGATGCTGACGCTCAGAGTGGCAAACTCAGTCGCACTGTCGTTACTGGTGATCTCTACGACAACTTTCCCTTCTCTTGTCAAGGCATTGAAGGTGTTGAGAGTCCCGGATGTTTTCTTAATGGTGCTTACTTTGACCTATAAATATATTTTTATTTTTGCCGGAACTATTGAAGATATGTACCTTGCCAAAAAGAGCCGCCTTGTAAGGCGGTCAAGCGGAGTTGACGGGCGTACGTGGGTTGCCGGCAGAATGGCATTCATCTTCAAGAAAACACAGCTGAGATGCGAGGAGGTGTTCAAGGCCATGCAGTCACGGGGCTTTTCAGATGATATCAGATTTTACGGCTGCCGGATTTTCGGAACAGCCGATTGGCTCTTTACGTCATTCATATTTTTTGCAGGTACTATCATTTGTGTCTGTTTATAAAGAAACTAAAAACTGTGAGACGTGAAGCGTGAAAGGTGAATCGTGAAAAATTTTTTTGTTTTGTGTTTAACTATTAACTATTCACCTTTCACATTTCACGTCTTTGTCTTTCACGTTTCACAGTTTGTTGAGGTAATGTGTGGAACCTATATTGAGGATTGAAAACGTAAGCTATCGTTATTACGATAGGATTCCGGCGCTCGTAGATATCAATCTGAGCATCGATGCGGGCGAGCGTTTCGCTGTTATAGGCGCAAACGGAAGCGGAAAATCCACTCTACTGCAAATAATGGGCGGTCTTATCTGTCCCTCAAGACCTTCGGGGTCCACGGATGGGTCGGTCTATTTTAAAGGCAATGAAGTATCGGAGAAGACATTGCATAGTGAGGAATTCCTGCGTTATTTCCGGGGCAGCGTCGGCTTCGTATTCCAGGATTCCGATGTCCAGCTTTTTTGTCCTACAGTGCTTGATGAAGTGCTTTACGGCCCGCTGCAACTGAATATGAATGAGACTGAAGCGCTTGACAGGGCGTCTGAAGTAATGAAGATGCTCAATATCGAAGGGCTGAAAGAGAGGCCGTCTTATATGCTTTCGGGAGGTGAAAAAAAGCGTGTCGCAATCGCTTCGGTCCTCACCATGAACCCGCAAGTCCTGCTCTTCGATGAGCCGACTAATGGCCTTGATCCGAGGACACAGTGTTTTCTTATGGAACTTCTTGTGGCCTTGAACGAGGCGGGTAAAACAATTGTGATAGCGACTCATGATCTATCACTCGTCGGAGAACTGCACGCCAGGGTGGCTGTTTTGTCCGAAGGCCATAGTATAGAGAAAATTGGCAGCTCCGATGATATCCTGACAGATGAGGAACTGCTGTTAAGGGTAAATTTGATCCATGAACATATCCATTTTCACGGCAAAACAGCGCATACCCATCTGCATTCACACTATCTTTTCCATCAGCATTAGTGTTGAGCCGCTCGAATTAAAAAAAATAATAGTGAGAGTGGATATACTTTTCTCACTCTAAAAAATTTTGGTTCCCTAATAGCTTGAGCGTTGCAGCATCCCGCTCTCCATGGCAGTACCTGGCAAGGGCGGACGAAAACACGGAGTCTGGGCCTGCTATCTTTTCAAACAGCGTCATCGATGACCTAAACTTCAGATCATCGGGATAACCAAAGATTTCCGAAAGCGATCCGCCCTTGAGAGCAATCACGGCTTCCGTGCATTCCAACAGCCTTTTTCCGAGAACAGGATGGTTAAGGTACTGCCGGGCCTCTTCTATGCTCTTGATGGAGTATTGCTTTGCCGTTGGACTGTACCCCAATCCATCGAACTGCGGGAATATATACCACATCCAGTGATTCCGCTTTTGACCATGTGTAAGCTCTGCGAGCGCTCTTTCATATATACCTTCCTGGGCGCTCAGAAACCGCTTCAGGTCATATGGATCGTCAGGATTCATGTCACTTGCTCCAGTTTCTCAAAGATTTGGAGTCTATTCTGCATCGCCGGCTGCCGAATTAGTGCGTAATACCCTGCTCATATTTCCAGTATCCATATTGCCGGAAGATTTCATTGCTTCTTATCCAGGCTCCAGATGGCCCCGCCGCGGCACGCAATGAAGAGAAATACGAAACAATAGAGGGCAGCCAGTTCGCCTTTGTTGATGGCCGGAAAAAACTTAGGGCCGAGTTGGAGCTTCCAGTGAAACTGGAAATATGCCACAGCCATTTCACCGCTGGCAAGAAAGGCCGCCCAGCGGGTCTGGAAACCCACCATCACCAGCAGGCCACAAATCAATTCTATAAGCCCGCCAAACCAGAGTTGGGATCCCATCGCGGGCTGGAAATCGCTCAAAATACCAAGAATTTTTTGGGCTCCATGAAATGCGTACATAAACCCCGCTACGACGCGCATTAATGCGTACGCCTGGTCGGTGTATTTGGCAAGCCGTCTCATCCTTCTCCTCCTTTAGGTGTTTATCTAATTATAGCCTGACCAGGAAGGATAATGAACATGCCTAACTTTAGGTTGTCATTGCCCGACATGATCGGGCAATCCAGAGAAAAGTGGATTCCCGCCTGCCAGACTGTGTCACAATTACTTATTCCAACTGAATTTATAGTGCCTTTGACATTCCACAGTCCATTCCAATTAGTTCCGTCATTCCCGCAGGTAGTAAGCGGGAATCCATGTTTTATCCAAATCAGCCCTTATTCCAATTAATTTGTATGTTTGTGCCGGTATCTTTTCATCCAATCATCCCAGTGCTGCCATGATCCCGGACATCCCCAGTATCGTTATCATTCTGGATATGTTAAAGCAGGTGGATAATAGTGCCATTTCTGCATTTACCCCTTTGAGCCCTCTTAACAGAAATGCACCTGCTTTTAAATTCCCTTTGATATGCCCAAACGGCAATTCTGCTTTCTCCTTCCGCTTCTTATAGATCAACTGCCCTTGGTCACTTTTATAAAGAGCTTCCAGTTCTTCTTTTACATTCTCATCCTTCAGCCGAATTATCGCACGCCCCCTCGTATTATTTGTGCACTTGCCATAATGCTTACACTGAATACAGTTCGACGGCCCTTTGATTCTGTATAAGTAATGCCCCTTTACCTCACTGTAATGCGAATATTTTAATGCCTTGCCCTCAGGGCATAGATACTGATTGTTTTCTTTGTCATAGAGAAATTTATTCTTCCCAAATGGATCGTCCTCCTGAGGCTTGTGCAATGCCTGTTTCTGAGTCGGCACTATTACCTCAATTTCCTCCTCTACCGCATCCTTTAGGTTCCCCGTATTGGCATACCCGGCATCTGCACAAGCTGTCTTACATTTCCTGCCAAGTACTTCATTAGCCTGTTTTACCTGCTCTGAAAACTGATTCGTATCATTACTTTCATTTACTACATCGCTGTTCACTATCAACCCATGCTTTTCATCTACCGCTATCTGCGCGTTATACCCAGCATGTGTGCCTTGCCTTCCCTTTACTTTTACGCAATCCTCATCCACTGCGTTTAGCTGCGTCCTTTCTTCTGCCTTTATCTTATCCACTATCGCTTGCACTTTCTCTTTCAATACCCTCTTATCTTTTAATTCTTCCGACAACCCTATATGCGTTACGCCCTCACTGTTATCTGTCTGCTCGCATTCCTTTAATAGTTCTTCTATTTGTTTGTCTGTCCTCTCCAATACTTTCCGGCTCTTCTCCTCAGTCCATGTTTGGTTAATCGATGCGTTTGCTCTAATCTTGCTTCCGTCTATGAATAGAGTGTTGCCTTCTATCAGCTTTAAATCAATGCATAGGAGTCTGTCGGACTTGAACTACTGTTTTTGACATTGGTTCGGGTCAGACAGGGTTGCTTGTGGTTATTTTCCATGATTTGATCGTCTGTCACCGGTTCTTTTCTGCCGGTTTTTTGTTGAACACGTTATGCCATCGCCATTTTCAGGCGCATGCCTGGCTGTTCCTCAATGCATGCAGTCTTTTGATGTTCCATGCAATGCAGATCAGATCCCATTCGCCATTGACTGCAGTAAAACCACGCAACAGGAATTGGTCAAAGCCCATAGCTGCCTTGATTACTCCAAACGCCGGTTCCACAGTACTCTTCCGTATCGCATAAATTGCCTTACCTGCTACTGTCTTTAACCTATGTTTCATTCTCGTCACTGCATCGGCATCGTCCGGCAATGGAGGCGGTTCAACGAATCGCTCCCAGAGTGACTGATTATGGCTCTGCCGATCTACTGCTATATATGGCTCTATCCCTTTGCTCTCACATTCTTGGACATTTGCTTCGCTGTAATACCCGCTGTCGGCTATTATAGTTTTTACTTTTCCAAGTTGTTCTGGCAGTTCTGCAAGCGCTTCAAGAGCTGGGTTCATCTGCTGTTTGTCATTAGGCTGTTGTGTTACATGCGTTGCGACAATAAGCATTGTTTCTGTGTCCACGGCTGCCTGAGCATTATAAGCCTGCTTGAATCCTCCACCTGATGCAGGCATTATGCGAGATTCTTCATCAGTCAGATTAACCTGATCTTTGTCAGTTGGCCCTGCTACAGGAGGGTTGGGTCCTTTGCCGCGAGGTTTCTTGCCTGTCTTGTTCTGTTTGGCTGCACGTTCCGTCTGCTTCTTTTCATGATCGGCCTGCTCCATTTTATACCGCTCCGCCGCACGGCGCTCTATCTCCGCTTTTGCGGCAGCTATCACTTTCAGCCGCTTCTCCCGCAGCTCCAGTTCCTCCGGTATGCTCATGCCATCAGGAATGTCCGCTTTGTCAGCCGCCTCCGCTTTCTTCATCAGTTCCGCCACTTCTACTTTTAACTTGTTCTCTATTTTGCATGCATGCCCGTAGCTCAATGCCTTGTGCTTTGAGGCATTGGCTTTCATTTTCGTTCCATCAAGGCTGACAGAGCCTAACTTCAATACTCCTGCCTCTACTGCTATCATCAGTATCTGTACAAACAACTCCTTCAACTTCGGTAAAAACCGCCGCCGAAAGGTTGCTATTGTATCGTGATCAGGATGACTATTGGCTGCCACATACCGAAATGCTACCGAGTCGTACGTGCTACGCTCCAATTGCCTGCTTGAAAATACTCCGGTCGCATATCCGTAAAATAATAATGCTACCAGCATCTCAGGACTGTACGCCTCACTGCCTCGTCCGGCATAATCTTTTTTCAACCGATCAAGATTAAGCTGATCCACTATCTCTACGACAAATCTCGCCAAGTGACCCTCCGGCAACCATTCCTGCACCGACGGTGGAAATAAATAAAATGTCTCTCTGTCACATTGCTTGAACATTATGCGGCTCTCCTGTCATCAGTAGTTCTTATCATTACACCATCTATTATGACATAACAAAAGTCCG
>CAWHNC010000082.1:0-6465 GCA_963830245.1 Nitrospirota bacterium | reverse complement strand
CCCACCAGCGAGCACCCCGGACACTTCGGCGAGTCCACCAGCGGCTCCGGAATCTCCGCGGTCTGCGCCGCCGACCACGCCCGCGCGATCAGCCCCTCCGCCTCGCCCATTACCGCCGCGTCGAACGCCACGCGGACGCGCTGCCCCGTCTTGCGGTAATAGATCACCCCTTCCTCGCAGGTGTATCCGTTCTCCCGCAGCACCAGCCCCTGCACCGCGAGTTGCGCGCGGTCCGACGGCCACAGTTCCAGCCCGCCCGCTCCCTCGCGCGGATGGCCGTGCTTATAGTCGACCGGCGTGGCGGCGCCGCCTTCACCTCCACCTCAATCTGACGCCGTCCCATAATCCTGCCAATTATGCAGGCTTCAAATTCAATCCTTCGGACGGAGGGCCTGCCGGGTCCGAGATCACCTCGAAAATAGAAGAGATTGCCAACAGAATGATGCGGGAATCGACAGTGCTCCCATCACTAAAGGCAGGACCTGTTGAGAGCGCGGACCTCACAAGCCTTTACCGGGCCTTTATAACAGGACGTAAAACGCTCGATATCGACAAGATAGATGATTTTATAAAAAGAACTGACTGTACCATCTGTATTGATAATGTGCATGGAGCTACACGCGGCCGCATGGAAAAGATACTCGGCCCGAGCAGCAAGATTGTCTACCTGAGGACCGCACATAATGTGCTTTTCGGGGGTATTGCGCCGGAACCTTCGGAGAAAAATATGGAAGGAGTGGAACGTGTCTTAAGGGAATGCGGTACTGATTTTAAACTCGGTGTGATTATGGACCCCGATGGCGACCGTATCAGGTTCAGCGACGGATCGATGCAAATACCTATGAATTACTTTGGCGCTATGGCCCTGCATTTTTTGTATACATATAAAGGCATACGCGGCATTGCTGCAAAGTCGGTGGGCACGAGCAATCTCGTCAATGCCATCGCGGAAAAACTCGGTATCCCGGTGAGAGAAACAAAGGTGGGCTTTAAGAATTTCAGACCCTATTTGCTTCAGAATGCGAAAGAAAGAGCGATTGTTGCTTTTGAAGAATCGGATGGTATATCGGGATACAATAACACCCTGGAAAAAGATGCGCTGTTCGGACTGCTTATCGCCATAGAGATCATGGCTGTCACCGGAAAAAATTTGAGCGCATACCTTGGTGAACTGATGGACGAGTTCGGGCACTTTTATCCCGACCGTTCCGGGATTGCCGTAGACCGCTCGCTGGTAGGGGAGCCGCTGGTCCGTAAGCTTTCGGTAATAAAGGAGCAATATAAGAAAGGAACGGTTACGCACATCGGCGGCGAACCAAGGACGGTCATGGACTTGATAACTGTAGACGGCACAAAGGTTGTTTTTGATGACGGTTCATGGCTGATGATAAGACCGTCCGGAACAGAACCCAAGGTCAGATTTTACATAGAAGCGCGCACAATAGAAGGCAAGAAGGCCATTTTTGAAGCAGCAGAACATATCACCAGGGACGCGCTGGGCATGTAGCGTACGCTATACCGCTCTTCTTCCTTCCAGCGCTTTTGAAAGCGTTACTTCATCCGCGAACTCTATGTCGCTGCCTATGGGAAGACCGTAGGCAATCCTTGAAATGTTTACCCCGGACTGTTTGAGTATTTCAGCAATATACTGTGCCGTCATTTCGCCTTTTGTGTTCGGATTGGTGGCCAGTATTATTTCATCAACTCCCCCGGATTGTATCCTTGCGCAAAGCTCACCTATCTTCAGCCGGTCAGGCGTGATTCCGTCCAGGGGCGAGAGGGCGCCGAGCAGAACATGATAGAGGCCATGGTAGCTTTTTGTCCTTTCCATGGCGAGTATATTGCTCGGCTCTTCAACCACACAAATTTTGTTTCTGTCCCGCGAGGGATCGCTGCATATATCACAGGGGTCGACGGCAGTGATATTGAAGCATATTGAACAGAAACGGGCGTTCTCTTTCACGTCGGTGATAGCATCGGCGATACCCTTTGCCTCAGAAACAGGCATAGTGAGTATAAAGAATGCCAATCGCTGGGCGCTCTTCCTTCCAATGCCCGGCAATTTGGTGAGCTGTGAGACAAGATTTTCGATTATACCCTGTGCCAAGCTATTTACCGAAAAGATTGCCCAACCCGCCCATACCGGGCAGTTGCATACCCATAGTGAGTTTCGACATGTCCTCGTTCACCATCTGCTGCGCTCTGCGCAAAGCTTCGTTTGAAGCAGCCAGTATCAAATCCTGAAGCATTTCAACATCGTCAGGGTTCACCACATCTTTTTCGATTTTTATCGAAACAAGCTCCCCACCGCCGTTTGCCACGACTGTTATCATGCCGCCGCCTGACGTGGCCTCAACAGTCCTGGTTTTTGCCTCCTCCTGCATGCGCTGCATCTCGCCCTGTAACTTCTGGGCCTCGCGCATTATGTCGCCAAGCATTTTTTTAGACATTATTCCCTCCTTTATTGTTAATTGGTAAAACATCCAGAATCCTTCCTTCAAACAGTTCAAGAGCGTCCTGGACGATAGGGTCCTGCAACGCTCTTTCTTTGAGATCTTTCTTGCTGACCGTTGACGACGCTGCGGTTTCAATAGAAACTGCTATGCTCATGCCGGAGAGGTCATCTAACAATTTTTTTATCAGGGGCAGATTTTCTCCGACCGACTCCGCGTGCACTGAGCATCCGCCGGTAAAAATAATTTGGACCGCATTGGCCCCAAATACAATGCTCCCCTCTCCAAGCTTGCTGGCAAGCGGGTGATTCACTTCGTCAACTCTTTTGATCATCGCCTCCCATATGGCCGGCAGGGATACGCCCTCCATGACCTTTACGGCGATTTTTTCAGGTGGCCTCTCGCAAACGGAGGGATGCTGCGCTGCCGAAGCGGCTATGTGGGGAGATGGCTGTTTTTTGGGCAAGGGGGAATTCGGGCTTTGCAGCGTCTGCAGCGCTTCGGTTATGGATTTGAAGCGGTTCAGCATGCTCAACTTGATAAGTGTCATTTCGAGCGCGATGCGCGGATAAAAAGCAGACCTTACGCCCGGTTCGGCCTTGATAAGTTCTGAAAGGACCAGGGCGAGATATTCTTCGCTGACGGTATCCCTGATACCGGCTATGGCCTTCGCTTCTTCCTCGCCAAGATCAAGAATGCCGTCTGTCCCTCCGGTGATTTTGGATATCAAAAGGTTTCTGATGAATTGCAGGAAGTCTCTCATGAAAGGCTTCAGGTCGGCGCCTGTATCCGTGAGTGTCGCGATGAGCGTAATAATTTCTTTACTATTGCCTTCGATGACCGAAGCTGCAAGCCCTGCGAGGGTTTCCACATCGGTAATGCCAAGGAGATCTTGCACGTCGGACGCGGAGATATCATCGGAAAATGAAGTTAATTGATCAAGGAGTGTCAGTGCATCCCGCATGCTCCCGTCGGCGGCACGCGTGATCATCTCAAGCGGAGAGGACGCAATTTTTATTCCTTCCGCATCGGCAATTGTCTTAAGCCTTTCCTTGATCTTATGACCGCTCATTCTGGAGAAGGGAAGGTGCTGGCAGCGGGAGAGCACTGTTGGGGGAATCTTTTTCGGCTCGGTGGTGGCAAGCACAAAGATAACGTGGGGTGGAGGTTCCTCAAGCGTTTTCAAAAGGGCATTGAAGGCGGATGTGGAAAGCATATGCGCCTCATCAATTATATATACCTTATACCTGCCGGAAGACGGGGCATAGCGGACCTTTTCCCTGAGGTCTCTTATATTGTCTACTCCGGTGTTCGAGGCCCCATCGATTTCAGAAACATCTATTGAAGAGCCGTCAGCAACATCAATGCATGATGGACATTTCCCACAAGGGTCAGATGTCGGACCGCTCTCGCAGTTTAACGCCTTTGCCAGGATTCGGGCAGTTGTAGTTTTACCAACCCCTCTGGGTCCTGAAAAGATATACGCATGCGCTACCTTATTGTGAGCAAGGGCGTTTCTTAAAATATGAGCGACGGGTTCCTGGCCGGTCAAATCGTCGAAAGTTTGCGGTCTCCATTTCCTTGCTAAAACAAGGTATGACATAAACCCTCACAAATTAAAAAAAATTGATTTTTCTGTACCCGGGGACCGGTCCCGTCAACTCATAGCCCACATCATTTCAAGGTTTTTCCTGTGATGGCTACGAGCTATCATAGGGCCGGCTTGCTGCGGCACCCAGACAGAATGCTTACCGGTGCTTCCTTCCGGACCTGGCGGAGTTCACACTTGTCTGCTGCGCAGGGCCGGCCCCCGACTATAGAAAAACAATCCTTTGCGGTGAATACGCTCGCTATCCATATCATGCCACTTTCTATTTTGATGGCAGTACCGCAGAAATTATTCCTTTTATTCTAACACATAAAGCTAATTTGTTACCTGTTTTGCATCAGCCGGGAAGGAAGCAGGAGCTTAAGATTAAATTATTATTTCAGGCGTTATAATCCACTGTAACGACCACACCCCATTGTCTTCCCTTTTGATGCAAACCACCCCTGCTGTCTCGATAGCAACCAGATTTTTATCAGGATCTCCACAAAGCAATTGAGACGTAAGTCTGCCAAGATGAGGAAGGTGTCCGACAAGCATAATGTCGTCTGTTGTTACTTTAAAACGTTCTGCCCAGACAGCGGGATCATCGTTAGGCTTCAAGCCGTCCGTCTCCGTGATACCTTTCAGCGGCTTCAAATAGTCAGCCAGTATTTGCGCTGTTTGTTTCGCTCTTAACTTGGGACTATGAAATATTTCAGTGATACTGATGTCCAGCCCCGATGTGTAGGAGGCCATCTTCATTATTTCGCTCAGCCCCTTTTCGCAAAGAGGCCTTGCAGGATCTACTTCTTCGTTTTTTGCTTTAGCATGTCTTACAAGATAGATAAACATAAGTACCTTTTACCAAAGCTCTGAGGCAACCGGTGTAATGGCCCGGTCCTCAAGCCGAATTGCGTCCCACGTGCAAACAGAGCGACAGATGCCGCAGCCATAGCACCATTTTTTATCGATGACAGTCTTCTTATTCGATGCGCTATATGTTATACCGCCAAACTGGCAGACCCTCATGCATTCCCGGCAGCCGGTACAGGCGTCATTGTCAACTGCGGCTACATATTCGGACCGAAACATAACAGGTGTTGCATGTGTAAGAGTGGCGCGCATGGCCAAACAATCCGAACGATCACAGTTGCAGATCCCGCCGATAAAAGGCGTATGGAACGTCCACACGCTATGACACAGCCCATCAAGCTCATGTTCGCGAAATGCAGCAAGAGCCTCAGCTTTTTTAAGGCTCTCAAATCCGGAAGCATATGGTGCGAGACCCATGCTGTTATCACGCAAGATCTCCCCCAATTTCCCTCCATTAGGAGCCATACTGATTCCATAACAATAGCGCTTCTCCTTGCCAAGTGTAATTTTGCGGCAGATGCAGGCGACGCGGACAATGGAATTAACGAAACCGAATATCTTCTCGATATCTTCAATCGGCGCCACCTGACCGAAGTGGATTTTTTTCATGCGCTGCGTGGTTATGCGTCTAATCCAACCCCTTATGAACTTTGGCGTCCTCTCTATACGATCAAAGGCCCGAATGCCCCTTGCCATCGCCTCCGGATCTGCGAACTCTTCGATGAATTTACGCCGGCGAATGTCACTTAGCAAGTCGTCAGAGTAGTTCTTTGCCTGCAAGTACCATTTCTCTCCCTCACCGTGTTTAAGGCAAAACTCGCACATTACATGTCCTCTCCAAATGTTATCCCTGGCTGGTTCTCTTTTGTCTTTTCAAGCGGACCATGTTCCTAAATGGGACCTAAGGGTTCCAGAGGTACATGAACTGAGTTCCTGAAAGCATTGAAAACTCCTCCGCGTTTATCGATAAGAGATTAATGACCAACGGGCCGGGCTGCGGTATTTCCGAATAGATATTTGATGTGAATGTCCCGGGACGCGCGTAGGTAACTACCGTGGCATCTTTAATGGCAAGGGCTTTCTTCATTGTGTCGATTGTTTCATCGAGATAGGCCACCTGGTCAATAAGTTTTGCTTCGAGGGCTTCATCCGCTGTCAGTATCCGGCCATCTGCAAGGCTCCTGACCTGCTGTTCGGTAAGAAGCTTCTGCCTGTTAGTGTAGACCACCCCGACAAACCGAGCGAAAAGCCTGTCGATTATATTCTGAAGCATTCTCTGCTCCTCAGGAGTACTCGGACGGAAAGGCGACCAGAAGTCTTTTTTGGGACCCGATTTATATGTCTCATTGGAAATCCCCACTTTTGAAAGAAGCTCCTCGACATTGAACCTCATGGCGATAACGCCGATACTGCCGGTAATCGCTGTTGGGCTTGCAATAATCCGGTCGGAGGCGGAGGCAACATAATAGCCCCCTGAGGCGGCAAGCTCCACTATATATGCGTAAACCGGTATGTTCCGTTTCTGTTTGAAACTCATGATCTCATGGTATA
>CAWHNC010000081.1:0-4371 GCA_963830245.1 Nitrospirota bacterium | reverse complement strand
ACTGTTGGTACCTTATTACATAGATTACGTATTGCTAAATTTACAGTATCGAGGCTGACAGCGAGCGCTATATTCCCATAACGCTCGACTCTCTCGTCCCGGGCGCGCAAATTCCTTTCGAGATCTTCACCCACGACGGCACTTTCTACAAATCTCTCCTCGATAAAAACTCTGTCTACAGTTACTTTGCCAAAAAAATGATAGAGGATCAGGCAGTAAGCAGTTTCTACATACGGCAGGGAAACTCCCTCGGTTTCGAAAGAGTACATGCGTAATGCTGACAAACTCAAAAAGATGCTCCTCGATCCCTTATTTTTCGAATCCCGCTACAAGGATTTCAGAGACAAGTGGTTCATCGTGGATAAGCACGTGTTTAATACCGGAATCCCTTTCACCATGCCTCTTGCCGGTTTGAAGTTCCCTCTCTTCGGGGAGATCCCTTTTGTGATCGACAACACTGCCGCTTATCAACACCTGCTCGGCCTCAACTCGGACATCGCTATTCGCAGACGGGATGTCGACGCCTATTACACCTACCTTGATACAGTGCTGGATACCGAAGACATCGAAGATTCCATTATTAAGCTCCGGGCCCGGCGGGAGAAGGTAAAGGTCTGGTGCTTCAGGGTGCTTGCCGAAGCCCGCAATAATGCCATAAAGCAGGAAACTCTATTGAAGCTGTTCAAGCATATCAGTATAGTCATGACGCTGATAACCAATGACTCCAGTTATGCCGGTAAATTTCTTTTTTTCGATGTATCTGACACCTTCCCCTATATCCATGCCACAAACGTCTGTCTGATGTCCCTGATGCATGGACATGTGCTAAAAATGGAGGATGCAGAACTCCTTAACCTTGGGATAGCTGCCATACTGCATGATGTGGGACTCGTGGCCATCGCTGACGATGCCTGCGAGGATTCCCCGAACGATATAGAAAGGGAACTGTTTAAGTCTCATGTGCTCAGGGGCAAGGAATTGCTCGACCAGTGTAAAGATGTTCCCCGGGCAGCGAAAACGGTTGCCCTGTCACACCATGAGCGGGATGACGGTAGCGGGTATCCTGACAGGCTCACCGGCAGCATGATACACCCCTTTGCAAAAATCGTAGCCCTCGCAGATACCTTTGAAGGGCTCAGAGTGACAGGGTATAAACATACGTTCATGAAGCGCACAAAAGTGCTGGAGCATATGGTGCTTCATGGTCAAGCCTTTAATCCGGATTACTTCAAGACCTTCCTGCAATTTGTTGCGGGGCTTGCCCTGTAGGGCAAGCATGGGAATGTTCAACGGGGAATACATTATTCAGCTATCAATTCTGTTGACAGGGAATGGCAATAGTCATGTTTAAAGCCGCCATGTTAGAATAATGTCCTATGCCGGAGAGTAACAGATACAGCGAATCTTCGATCCTGGATACCCTGAAAACCATTTTCGGTTTTCAGTCATTCCGTCCGAACCAGGAATCCATTATCAGGAACATCCTTGAGGGCAGAGATGTTTTTGCTGTAATGCCGACAGGCGGCGGTAAATCTTTGTGTTACCAGTTGCCTGCAACAGTGATGCACGGGACCGCGGTTGTCATCAGCCCTCTCATCTCACTGATGAAGGACCAGGTGGATGCGGCTGTCGAGAACGGGATTTCGGCTGCCTTCATCAACAGTTCTATAAACGCCGAAGAGGTTTCCGGTGTCTATCGCCAGTTGCAATACAATAAGCTGAAGCTGCTCTATATCGCCCCTGAAAGATTTGCCATGAGTCACTTCCTCGAGAGGCTTAAGAACTCTGCAATATCTTTTTTTGCTATCGACGAGGCGCATTGCATATCAGAATGGGGCCATGATTTCCGTCCGGACTACATGGGACTTTCTCTGATACCTGAGATGTTTCCTGATGTTCCGGTTGCTGCCTTTACAGCGACCGCAACCCAAAAAGTGCAGGAAGATATAATCAATAAGATCGGCCTGAGAAGGCCGCATATCGTGCGGGCGTCTTTTAACCGTCCGAACCTCTTTTATGAGGTAAAAGCGAAGTCAAAGGTAGAGGCACAGATAATCGAATTCCTGAAGGAACACCCGGGCGAGTCCGGTATAATTTACAGGACAACCCGAGATTCAGTAACTTCAATGGCGGATTTCCTGAGATCAAAGGGCGTAGCTGCCCTTCCTTACCATGCCGGGCTTTCCGCTGAAGAGCGGGAAAAGAACCAGGAGGCGTTTAACAGGGATGAGATCCAGGTGATAGTTGCAACCATAGCCTTCGGCATGGGCATCGATAAATCTAACGTTCGCTTTGTCATCCATGCCGACCTTGCCAAAAATATCGAAGGTTATTACCAGGAAACCGGCAGGGCCGGACGGGACGGGGGCGAGGCCCGATGCCTTCTCTTTTTCGGAAGGGGCGATATCCCCAAAATCCGTTATTTCATCAACACTATAACGGATGATGGAGAGCGCCTTATTGCGAACGACAAGCTTAATAAGATGGTGGGATATGCATCGCACAATGTATGCAGAAGAAAACAGCTCCTCGGTTTTTTTGGTGAGGACTATCCTCATGACAACTGCGCCGGCTGCGACATATGTTCAGGTTCTGTTGAGGAGATAGATGTCACGATGGAGGCCCAGATTGTAATGTCCGCTATGTCACGGACAGGGCAGAGGTTCGGCGCAGGCCATATTAGCGATATCGTTACCGGCGCGGACACGAAGCGCATCCGGGAACTCGGACATAACAGTATCAAGACGTACGGCGCCGGCAAAGGCAGGGATAAAAGATACTGGCGGTCTGTTATTGATGAACTCATTGCCCAGGAGGCTGTAATGCAGGAAGGCGATCCCTACCCTGTTATTAAGATTACGGAAAAAGGGTCCGATATCCTGTTCGGCAGGGAAAAAATCACGGCTTTAAGAAAAGAAGAGGGGAAGGCAAAGACCCTAAGGAAAAAAGAGGGGACACCGGGGAATATAATGAGGATCTCTTCGCAAGGCTTCGCATTGTCAGGAAAAGGCTGGCTGACAGGCAGCAGGTTCCGCCTTATATAATATTTTCGGACAAGACGCTGCAGGAAATGTGCAGGAGTTACCCCTCAACACCGTCAGATATGCGAAAAATCGGCGGGGTCGGCGATACAAAGCTGGAACGTTACGGCGAGGATTTTATCAATGAAATAAGGCTATACCTCGATGAAAACCCCGGATACAGAGGTGGTCACAACTTGTGACCACCTCAAGAAGCTTAAATATTCTACAACCTTGCCCGATGCCTTCTCTGACCACGGTTCAATTATGCTTGCCGCAGACTTATGGCGCCGCCGGCAGTTAAGAAGGGCAAGATAGGGTTCATGAGGGAAGAAGAAAAAGATGAATAAAGAGGAGAGGGAGACCATTTGTCAGCAAGATGTTTAAAAGCGGCATGAAACCAGTCGCTCAAAAAACAGTTTACCAAAAAGGCCGCAAGAAAGACCGAAAATAAAAAATTAAAAATAAGATGTGCCCGGAGTGGCTATCCAGACCTATCAGTCAATGTTAGATCGTGTGATAGTTCCCGCTTGTATCCAGCATCGTTGTTGCGTGTAAGAATATTGTTTATGTCTTCCTGAAATCCGCGACAGTTTCTAGGTTTTGAAACTATTTAATCCCGTTCGTAATCAACGGATTTGAGGGGTCAATAATTTTCTCCCTTACTCCCCATAATCAACGCCGCCAGGCTTTCCATTAAATTGACATGTTTCAACCCGAAAGACGCAATTTGGATAGCTTAAAAAAAACGATTTTTTGGCTGGGCAACGATCTCAAGTCCGACAAGTCTTGTTTTTTGACTGGCTGAAAATTCTGCGGATTACCGGTAGAAAGTGAGTGCTTCAATAAGATAAGCGAGGATAGGTGCTAAAAGACACTCTATCTTTTTAGAGCGGGTTCCAATGTAACATTTACCTCATATACAGGAGACAGAGTGTACCGGCCGTATTTGAGGTATTCTTTATTAATCTTGATAATTTCTCGATTGAAATTGGGATGCTCAAACATCAACTCACAATCTTCAACGGCTCCAGTACCATGCAAAACATATTCTCCACGATAATCTGATAGTGTTTCTTTGGTGCTTCGAAGCAGACCAGGACACAGTATTGCTATGGTCGTCTGAGAAATTCTATTGTCCTTTTCCACCTCTCGGTTCAATTCTGTAGTGTAAGAAAAAACAGTTCCATGAACCGTGTACTTTATGGGGTCACAGGCAACAGTAAGAATGCAGGTTAGACAAAGGAGTATGATTACTAACGTGGCTTTTTGAAGATAGCTCATTTACCCCCCGGTTGATTTACAATCGTACTCCTCAGAATTATATCAGATGGTTGCTCGCAACTGTAGG